>NZ_JAUNUG010000067.1 GCF_030538285.1 Corynebacterium sp. | reverse complement strand
TCCATCAAGGCCCACCTCACCCACGATGGTGAGCGCACCACCAAGCAGGACTCTAACTCCAACCAGATGATCATGAAGATGGGTGAGATCATCGAGTTCATCACCGCCTCCATGACCCTGCTGCCGGGCGATGTCATCTGCACCGGTTCCCCGGCGGGCACCGAGGCCATGCAGCCCGGTGACACGATCGAGGTCGAGATCCAGGGCCTGGGTATCCTCCGCAACCCGATCGAGCGGGCCTAAGAGGACAACATCATGCACGGGCACGGTGGTCACCAGCACACGGACTTCGACGAGTTCTATGCCGGAGGCCACCGCTGGTCCGGCAATCCGAACGAGGCGCTGATCAGCCAGGTGGGGGACCTGGTGCCGGGCCGCGTGCTGGATATCGGCTGCGGCGAGGGGGCTGATGCCGTCTGGCTGGCCGAGCGTGGCTGGCAGGTCACCGCGATCGACATCGCCGAAGTGGCGGTGGAACGGGCGCGGGAGATGGCGGGGGAACGCGGCGTCGACAAGCACATTTCTTTTGTGGTGTCCACGCTGGATACCTGGCTGAGTGACTACCTGGGCGGCAGCTTCGACCTGATCTGTGGCTTCTTCTTCCCCGCGACCGTGCACACGGAGCAGGCCCGCGAATTGGCGCGACTCCTCACCCCGGGCGGCACCCTGTTGTGGGTCGATCATGATTGGGAGGGGCAGCGGCCCGAGCGGCTGAGCCCGGCGGAGATGGAGGCGCTCATCACCGACCTGGTCGCGGAGACAACCATCAGCCGCATTTCCCGCCATGTCACGCATGGGGCGGGCGCGCACCACCACGAGGACATTATCCTGCGCGCGGTGCGTTAAAGTCCCAGCGAGCGCAGGATGGTGCGCAGTTTGGCGGTGGTTTCCGCGAGCTCTTCCTCCGGGTCGGAGTCGGCGACAATCCCGCCGCCGGCCCACGCGCGCGCCGAGGTCCCGTCGCCCGCTACCTCCGCGCAGCGGATAGCCACCATGTATTCGCCGTCGCCGGAACTATCGCACCAGCCGACCGCCCCGGCGTAGAAACCGCGGTCTGATTCGGCGGTGTGGATGAGTGTTTCGGCGGCGTGCGTCGGCGTGCCGCAGATCGCCGGGGTGGGGTGCGTCTGCACCGCCAGCTCCAGCGCGGAGGTCGCCGGGTCCTTGAGCGTGCCGACGATGGGTGTCGCCAGATGCCACATCTCATTCGTGCGGGTGATCTCCGGGGTGTCTGGAATCTCCAGCGCATCGCAGTAGGGGCTGAGTTTCTCGCGCAGGTGCTCGACCACGTAGGCGTGTTCCTCGCGGTCTTTCGCCGAGGCAGCCAGTTGCTTTGCGACGCCCGCGTCCGCCTCCGCATCCGCCTGCCGCGGGGCCGAACCCGCCAGCGGGTAGGCGGTGACTGTCGAGCCCTGGCGTTTGACCAGGACCTCCGGCGAAGAGCCGACGATCATGTCGCCCTCGCGCCCGGCGGGGGTGAGGTCGGCGATGAAACCATCGCGGTTGTAGGAGTTGTCGATCAGCCGTGCGGCCACCAGCAGGGGATCAACCGGGGGGTCGAAGGCGATGTCCACCGCGCGGGCCAGCACCACCTTCTGCAGCTTGGAGGCGCGGATGGTGCCCACGGCGGCCTCCACCCGGCGCAGGTGCTCCTCCGGTTCGGGGTCCACCCCGGCGAGCATGGCGTGCAGGCGCGCGCCCTCTCCCTGCCGGTAGTAGGCGTGCGGTTCCAGGGGGCCGTCCTCACGAATGATGAGCTCGGGCACGGTGAGGGCGGCGGGGGAGGCGACATCGAAAGGCAGGGCGCCGACGACCATGTCCACGCGGCCCGCGCGCAGGGCATCAATGGCTGCCCAGGGATCGGTGAAGGTGTCGCGGGTGCCTTGGGTGCGCACGGAGCCGTGCGCCCGGGACAGCAGGAAGTCCGGGGCGGTCACGGGGCGGTAGGCACACATGGGCAAAGATCTTACTGCGTGGGTGGTGGCTCTCATCGCTGAGGTTCTGTGCGTGTGCCCCGCGAGAAATCTGCGGCTGATGTTGCTAATGTGATTGCTCGTGAGCCTCATTTTCCCTTCCCGGCGTATCGCGATCGCGCTGGGCACCCTGGCGGCAACCCTGCTGACCGCCCTGCCTGTGGCCGATGCCCAGTCATCTGCACTGTCCTCCGGTTCCTCCGGTCTCACCGGTTCCTCCACCGGCTACCCCGCGATCACCCCGGATCACACCACCCCGCTGCAGGTGGGCGGGCGCGAGGCGTTGATCTCCCTGCCGGAGGACTACGACCCCGCCCTGACCTACCCGGTGCTGCTTGCTTTCGGTGGCTACGGGGTGAGCCCTGAGCAGATGTCCTCGGACACGGGGCTGCAGAACGCCTCCGACGCCATCGTCGCCTACGCCCGCGGCTTCAATAACGCCTGGGCCGGCGCCCCCTACTCAGCGTCGACGATGGAGGAGGATATCGACTTCGCCCGGCAGATCGTCGATGCCCTCGCTGCGGAGCACCTTATCGACCGCTCCCGCATCTACGCCATCGGCCATTCCAATGGTGGTGCCTTCGCCATCGGTTTGGCCTGCCGCGCCCCGGATCTGCTGGCAGGCGCGGTGAGCGTGTCCGGCATGTTCTATGAGGGCATTGATTCCGACGCCGCGTGCCTCGGTTCGCCCGTACCGGTCATGCTCATCCACGCCACCAATGACAACGTCGCGCGCCCAGAAGGGGGAGTGTGGCGGGAGAGAAACGTCGACTCGACTGCATCGGTTCTCCAGCGCTGGGCACACCGCAACGTCTGCCTGTCCGAGACCGAGGAGAAGTTCACCTTCGCCCCGGACAGCACCCACACCTCCTGGGTGGGCTGCCAATCGGACACCGAGT
Organism: Corynebacterium sp.; assembly: GCF_030538285.1. Lineage (GTDB taxonomy): Bacteria > Actinomycetota > Actinomycetes > Mycobacteriales > Mycobacteriaceae > Corynebacterium. The sequence continues at coordinate 6,891 of NZ_JAUNUG010000067.1, read as the reverse complement.
ATCTGCTGTCGAACTCAGCCGGTCACGGCTGGCCCCACCACGCACCGTTTGAGGCCTGGGACTTCCTCTCCCGTCAGAGCAGGTGAGGTCACTTCCCGGCGATGAGGGAGCGCGAGTTGAAGAAGAACAACAGCCCCGAGATCAACGCCGTGATGCCGATACCCATGGACAACCCTGACCACCAGGGGGCGCCCGCCCACGCGGCACTCGCCTGAATCTGCGGTTCAGTGGGCACCGCCCCGGGCGTTGTCACCGGTTGCGGGGCATCGGGGATCGGTTGTTCCTCGGACCCGGCCGCCGCAGTGACAGATGCAGGTGCGGGCGCCGGCGGGGGCACTGCTGCTGGGGGTGCAGACTTGGGTGCCGGCGGGGGCACCGCAGGAGCCGAGACCGCAGGCGTGGGGGACGTGGGGGGCGCCGCAGCCGGTGAAGCAGCCGGTGAAGATGCCGGGGTGGGAACGGGCGTGCTCGGGGGAGTGATCACCTGGGTGATGTCGTCGGTGAGCTTCACCCATGCCCGATCCAGTTTGTTGAAGTCATTGTTTAGCCCCGTGATGTCGGCGGCCAGCTGGTCGGGGAAGCTGCGTGCAGTGGGGTTGCTTTCCGCGCAGGGGATGTCGAGCTGTCCGGCCTCAGCGGCGGTGATTGTCTCATCGCCGACGAGGAAATGTGTGCGCAGTTGCAAGTCCTGGCCGTCGACAACGATGCGGAAGGTGACCTGGTAAGCCCCGGGGCGGGTGAAGGCCCAGGAGACGTGGACATGCCGCCCACCCACGATCTGGTAGCTGCGGGAGGGATCGTGGCTATCCAGCAGGGGTTGACCGGCGTCCAGGAATGCGACCATCCGGCCTGGGCCTTCGACATCGAGGGTGACGGCGATGTCGGAGCTGATCTGTTCGGTGGAGAAACCGAACCAGGGGAGATGGGGATCCTGGGTCTGGTCGAGGAAGTGGGCGTCCTCGAAGCCGGGCAGGTGCGGGATGAAGGTGCGCGTGGTGTCCGGCACGGCGACGCTGAAGGTCCCTGAGAGGCGATCCACCACCTCATCGCGCACGATCACCGAGTAGTCGGGAAGCACCCGGACGTCTTGGTGGCCGTCGCGGATGATGTGCCCGGGGTCAACGGTGACGGTGCAGGAGGTGGGTTCGGCGGAGGCGAAGGGGGCGTCGATAAGCGGAACACTAAGGGCTGAGGCGGTGAGCAGGACGGAAACCAGGCGTTTCATACGGTGACCTTCGGACGGGAACGGACGGGGGTGAGCCACACGAGCAGGAAAGCAGCGGTGACGGTGAGGACGATGGCGGCGCCGGTGGGCAGATCCGCGGCCCAGGAGAGGTACAGGCCGGCGAGGGATCCGAGGGCGCCGAGGGCGGCGGACAGCGCCATCATGGTGGGCAGGCGATCGGTGAGCAGCCGCGCGGTGGCGGCCGGGGTGATCAGCAACGCGAGGACTAAAATATTGCCGATGGTGCTTACGGAGATCACCACCGCGGCGGTGACTGCCAGATAGAGGACGAGATCGAGCACCAGGACCGGCAGGTTCATGGCGCGGGCGGTCTCCCGGTCTAAGGCGACGGCGGTCAGCTGCGGGGTGAGCGCGATCAGCAATGCGATGACCGAGGTGCCGACAATCGCGGCGATGAGAATGTCCGTGTCCGCGACACCGGTGATCGAGCCGAACAACACGCTGGTCAGCGACGCCGTATACCCCTCCACCCGGGCGATGATGACCAGGCCGAGGGCGAAAGAGGCAGCGAAGAAGATACCGATGACGGTGTCCTCCTTTACCCGCCTGCGCTGGGAGAACACGGCGATGAGCACGGCGACCACCACCCCGGCCACCGCCCCACCGAGCAGCACGGAGAACTGCCAGGCGAAAGCCACGGCCAGGCCGGGGAAGACGGCGTGGGCGACGGCATCGCCGATAAACGCCATGCCACGCAGGACGACGTGGGTGCCCACCACGCCGCACACGATCGCCACGATGAGGGAAATGAGGAGGGCACGGGGCAGGAAACCGAGAGCCGGGTTGGCCAGATCCTGGAGGAATTCCACGGGGGTGAGCATCAGGCGTGCACCCCCACGGAGTGCAGGAGCGGCGAACCCGGGCGCACCCCGAAGGTGGCCATCCACGGCTCCGGGTGGTTGAGTTCCGCGCGGGTGCCGGTGGCGATGACGGTGCGGTGGAACAGCAGCAGCCGGTGGCAGGTGTGTACCGCTTCGCTGAGGTTGTGGGTGGACATGACTATCGACGTCCCCTGCGCGGCGAGGGTGTCGAAAAGCTCCAGGAGCTGTTCGGAGCTGGGGATATCAAGGCCGGTGAAGGGTTCATCCAGCAGCAGGATCCGTGGGCGGGTGGCCAGCGCGCGGGCCACCAGTACCCGCTGGCGCTGCCCGCCGGACAGCTCCCCGATAGGTCGGCGGGCGAGATCCCCCAGCCGCACCCGCTCGAGTGCCTCCTCGACGGCCGCGTGGTCGCTGGCCCCGGCGCGCCGGAACCAGCCGATGAGCCCGGTGCGGCCGCCGAGCACCGCGGTGTAGACATCGAGGGGAAAATCCCAGGCCACGTCGTGGCGTTGCGGGACATATCCCACCTGGCGGCGCAGCTCGGCACCGCGGTGGCCGGCAACGTCTATGTGCCCGGCCGTCACGGGCACCAACCCCAGGATGGCGCGCAGCAAGGTGGTCTTGCCGGCCCCGTTTGGCCCGAGCAGCCCCAGAAATTCCCCGGCATTGACGTGCAGGGAGGCGTCGTCGATGACCAGACGACCCGCCAGATGTACCCGCAGCCCACAGACGTTAAGCACCCTCATCAGCGCTCACCCCGACGGCGCAGAGTGAAACCGGCGATGGCGAGTGCCACGCACAACAGTATCCCGGCGGCCAGGACCCACCAGAAGGAGGCTGTTGCCTGCTTCGCGACGTCCCCCTCTACCACTCCATCCACCTGCCGGAATTCGCCTTCCCACTCGGTGGCCTGCGCTTGGTCCAGGTCGATGTCCTCGCCGACGGCGAAGGTGAGGACGCGGGTGATGGTGGGGGAGGTGGCGTCGAGAAGCGGGACCGTGACGGTCACCGCCACCTGGTGGATGCCTGGTTCAGTGAACACCCAGTTGGCGTGGGTGTGGGTGTTGAGTTCCACCCAGAAGGGTTGCGTGCCCTCTGCACTCGAGTTCCACAGCTGTTGGGGTGGTTCGAAGCCGCCGTTTTGCAGGAAGAGGCTGAACTGGCCGGGGCCGCGGTGGCCGGCGAACTCATAGGTGACACCGCGGTCGGCGGCCTGGGTCAGCGCGGGGGACTGGGTGTTCCAACCCAGCCACGGCACCCCGGGGACTTCGGTCTGCGGCACGACCCATACCTGCTCGCCAGGTGAGGCGCCGGTGAACGCGAACTCCTCGCCCGCGGGTAGTTCCTGTGCGGCGGTGTCGGGGACGTGGAGGACGACATCATCCAGGTGTCGCCACACCGGCGGGTGGGCGGTATCGTCGCGGGCCAGCAGATCGAGACCAGGTTCCATGAGTGGGCCGAGGTCGACGTGCCCCGCAGAGATCACCACCGGGGTGCCGGGGGCGGCGATGGTCTCATCGGCGGTGACGGTCTGTGACAGCGCGGGATCGATGGGCGCGGTGGCGGCCCCCGCCGGACTAGCACTCAACAGCGCGGTGAGCGCGAGGGCGGATAGGGCTAAAGACAAGCGGAACATGGTCTCCTCGGGAGGGGTGTGATCAGGCCAGGCATTCGGCGAGACTGTCGGCGTTAGATGTCATGAAGGTGAGGTAGTCGGGGGCGTCGGCATCGAGCGTGTCGCCGTGGATGGGACACACCCGCACGCCGAGCCGGTGGGCGGTCTGGGTGAGCGGGGTAGGCCGGGCAGCCAGGTGCGGTTCCAGGAACACGGCCGGGACCCGGAGGTTCTGCAAGGTGCGGGTCAGCGCGGTGAGATCCCGCGGGGAGGGTTCCACGGCCGGATTGGGGCTGACGAACCCGGCGATCCGCAGCCCATAGGCCCGCCCCAGGTAGGCGTAACCGTGGTGGCTGGTCACCAGATGACGGTGCTGCGGCGGGATCGTGGCGATCCGTTCCCGCACATACCTGTCCGTGGTGTCCAGGGCGGCGAGGTAGTCGGCGCCGTGCTGGTGATAATGCGGGGCGCCTGCCGGGTCCACTGCGATGAGCTCATCACGGATGACCTGCACCATTGCCTGTACCGCGCCGATGTCGTGCCACACGTGCGGATCGATTTCCCCGTGTACGTGGCGTCCCAGCACCGCCTGTGGCAGCAGGTAGGTCTCCTGGCCGGGGCGGCCGAGGAAACGAAACGCCGGATCACCGGGAATCGGCTGCAGCGTTGTCCCCGGCACGGCGATGACGGTGCGCGCCGGGTTGAGCGCCTCACGCGCCCCGTGCCGCGCGTCGCGCAGCAAGGTAATTGCCCCCTCATGCAGGTCGGCGGTGATATCGACATGGCCGGCATCCACCACTTCCGGAGTGCTTATCGACGTCCCCGTCGCCCCATCCACCCCCACCGCCACCGTCACTGTGGTGGGGTCGACTACGTGGCCGGGCACCTCGGCGTGGAAGTCCAGCTCATACACCCCGGGGTCGGTGAAAGCCCAGGAGACGTGGGTGTGGGCATCGGCCGGTAGCACGGTGGTGTTTGCGGCGGTCCTGTCGGCACTGTTAAACACCACCTCCGGCAGGCCGAAGGTGGTAGTGATGTAGGCCGCCACCTCGCCAGGGCCCCGAACCTTGTCCAGGCGCAGGCGGACCTGCTCGTCGCCGCCTTGAACCCGCAGCCCGAGCCACACGGCGTCGAGCGTGACGTTTTCCACCAGCGGGATGAGCTCCACCCCGTAGCGGGAGATCTCCTCGGCCACCGCCACCACCGGAGTGTCTTCGGGGGTGGACTGTTCCACGGTGGCGGTCAGCGACGCGGGTTCCAGAAGCAGCCCGGTGCGCAGCGCCAGATCGGCGTTGGCGATGTCACGCACGGCACGCAACCCCGGCTCATGGGTGTGGGGATCGGCTCCCGGCGGGATGAGCGCCCGCACCCGCGCCCGGTCACCGGCGACCTGCTCGGTGATATCCGCCAAGATCGGGGTGGTGGCCACCACCGACAGGCCCTGGGTGGGTTCCTGCGTCGCTGCGGGGGCAGCGCAGGAACTCAGCCCCAGTGCCAGTCCGATGAGGAGGGGAATGAGCGGGCGGGATATCACCGGTGCGCCTTAGTCACGGCGAGGACGAATCGGATGACACCGGCCCCGAACACCAACAGGCCCAGACCCAGCACGGCGAAAGGCAGGGTCATCACGCTTGCCCCGGTATCCGGCAGCTGACCGGCTGCACGCACCGTTTCGGCTTGCGCGGGAGCACCGGTGACAGCCGGGGTAGCGCCACAGTCTCCACCCGCCGGGTCGAGTTTGCCTCCGAGGTCGAAGTGTCCGTCCCGGGCGTTGCCCGCGGACTCACCGACGTGGAAGGTGAGGATGTCGGTGCCGGCGAGAGTCTTGCCGTCCTTGATCGTCGACTGGCGGATGCCCACCTGATACGTTCCCGGCGCGCCGAACACCCAGGAGGGGTGGACGTGCGAATTCGGGGCGATGGTGTGGTTGCCCTGGGCGCGACCATCCGCGCCGCGGAACCATTCCTCGCCGACGACCTGCCCCAACCCGCCCTGTGTGTAGACGACCATCGGGCCGGGACCGGCAAAGGAGACCAGTTCCCAGGTGACGTCACCGGCTGCGTTCTCCAGCATCGTCGGGTGCTGAGTATTCGCACCCAGCCACGGGACTCCCGGTTCCTGGGTGGAACCGATCATCCACACCGGGCCTGCCGGCACCGGACCAACCGAAACCGGCAGGTCCTTTTTCGCGGCGTCACCGAGGTGGAAACCCAGCTCCTGCGGGTTGCGCCACACAGGTGGCACGGAACGGTCGTCCTTGATCAGCGGGGTGATGCCCGGCGAACACTCGGCGGGCGCTGCAGACTGTGCCGCCGGGGCGGCCGGTGCCGCGGCGGGGGCGGCTGGGGTGGCCGGTGCAGGTTGCGCAGCCTCGGTTCCTCCGCTGCCCACTGTCCAGGTGTAGGTTGCCTGGTTGCTGGTCACGGTGGCCCCGGAAGAATCCGTGCCGGAGGCCGTGACCACCATGCGGTATTTACCGGGGGCGGTGAAAGCCCAGTTGACGTGGCGATGCGCCGGATGGGACTGGGTGATTACCGAGCCACCGGCCAGCGTCAGCCCGCCGTCGGTCAGCACCGGGGAGATGCCGCCGAGACCGCTGGTTTCAAAAAGGTGCACCTGGCCGGGGCCGCTGACTTCATGGAAGGTGAGGTTGATGACGCCAAATCCACCCGTTCCCACGGTCTGGGTGTCCCACCCTGGCCACACCAGGTCAGAGCGCTGGGTTTGGGGCAGGTAGTAGGTGGCCTTGTCGATGCCCGGCACCGCGACGGTGTTCTCGGACCAGGCGGCATCGGTGACTACCAGGGTCACGGTTTCCGGCGCGTGGCGCACACCCGATCCGGTGACATCCTCTTTGAGATCAAGGTGCAGGGCACCCGGGGAGGCAGTCACGTGGAACGCATCAACATGACCGTGATCAAGGGTGAAGCTCTGGGCCTGGACAGGCGGGGCCAACCCGAAGATCACCAGCAACAGAACGAGCAAAGCGGGGGGACGAATACCAGTCGTCGTCATGGGAACAGGGGCCTACTTTCGCAGAGAAGACAGGGAACGGAACCAGACATGCAGCGGTCCGGCGTTATCGACGAAGAACTTGATCACCGCCGCGCCAAACCCCGTGGCCATCACCCCGGCGACGAGCGCCCACGGGTTCAGCTACGAGCCGCGGTTACCCGGCTTGGGCTCAGTCGGCTTGGGCTCGGTGGGCT
>NZ_JAUNUG010000066.1 GCF_030538285.1 Corynebacterium sp. | reverse complement strand
CGCGGCCTGTCCGCCGGTGAGAAGCGCATGCTGGCCAAGGCCCGCCAGATCCTCGTCGGTGAGCTGGCCCTGGCTGACACGGTCGATGAGAAGAAGGCCGACGAGTTCCTGGTCAAGGTGGAGGCTCACGTGGAGGCCGATGCCCCGGAGCCGGAGATCCTCGACGACGGTGATCTCGACGTCGATCTCGACGATCTCACCTTTGACGACGAGGACTAACTACCTCGTGCGAGTCGTCGCCCTCATCGCCGCCGCCGGGCGGGGGACCCGGCTCGGCGCGTCCGTGCCGAAGGCGTTTGTGCGCCTGCGCGGGCGCACGCTGCTGGAGCGTTCGGTCACCGCGATGCTCACCTCCGAGGTGGTCGACGAGGTGATCGTCCTGGTCAGTCCGGATATGGAGGATCTGGCCCGGCAGGTATTGGGCCCGCTTATCGACGCCCCCGTCCGCCTCGCCCACGGCGGTGGTGAACGCGCCGACAGCGTGTGGGCCGGGTTGCAGACGATCGTCGATGACGAGGCCGTGGTGCTCATCCACGATGCCGCCCGCGCGCTCACCCCGCCGGGCATGATCGCGCGCGTGGCCCGGCGGGTGCTCGGTGGGGCGCCGGCCGTCATCCCGGTGGTGCCCGTCGCTGACACGATCAAGCGGGTCGCAGGCGACGTCGTCGCCGACACGCCGGATCGGGCCAGCCTGCGGGCGGTGCAGACCCCGCAGGGCTTTTTGCTCTCCGGGCTCCGCGCCGCGAACCAGGCTTACTTCGGGGGAGGGGATCCCGGGTTCGTGGCCACCGACGACGCCTCCCTCATGGAATGGCACGGCACGGAAGTGGTTACCGTGCAGGGTGATCCCATGGCCTTCAAGGTGACCACCCCCATTGACATGACCCTGGCCCGCACCATCACGGACGAGGCCGAACCAACCATCTTCGAGGTGCCCTCATGATCACTCCCCGCGTGGGAATTTCCACCGACGCCCACCAGATCGAGGCGGGCAAGCCCTGCTGGATCGCCGGATTGCTTTTCGACGGCGTCGACGGCTGCGAGGGGCACTCCGACGGTGATGTCGTCGCCCATGCCATCGTCGACGCGTTGCTGTCCGCCGCGCAGCTCGGCGACCTGGGCACGCTCGTCGGGGTGGGGCGCAAAGAATATGACGGGGTGAGTGGCGCGCAGCTGCTGCGCGAGGCCCGGGCGGCCGTCGAGGAGGCGGGCTTTGTCATCGGCAATGCCGCCGCCCAGCTCATCGGGCAGAGCCCGAAGATGGGGCCACGCCGCGTGGAGGCGGAGGGCGTGCTCTCCGAGATTCTCGGGGCGCCGGTGTCCGTGGCCGCCACCACCACCGACCACATGGGCTTCACCGGACGCGGGGAGGGACGCGCGGCCGTCGCTACCGCCGTCGTGTGGCAGAAACCACCCCTGGGTTAACCCCGAATTGAGGTTTTTGGCACCGGGGGCTTTCGCGAGTTACGACATCAGACATATAGTGAAGAAGTCCCCACCCTCCGGGTGTTACTGACCTGATCAGGCATGACTGGATAAGCGGGCACGAACACCCCTTAAGGGGTTTGTGTACGTGCCCTCCCGCCGACAACCGTGCGAGGAGCTTGTCATGGCCGAAGCGTCGCCCCGGATCATTCGGGTGTTGAGCAATAACGCCGTCCTCGTCCGGATGCCCGGAGAGGACGAACTGGTGATGGTCGGCCGCGGCATCGGCTTCCAGCGCAAGCAGGGCGATGAGATCTCCCCCTCGACTGCGGACCGTCAGTACATGGAACTCAGCCCCGACAAGGTGCAGTTCCTGCGTTCGGTCAACGCCATCGACGCCGGTGTCATGGAGACCATCTCCGCCGCCGTGGATCTGGCCGTTGATCTGCTCGGTGAGTTGCACCCTTCGGTGTATGTCGTCCTCGCGGAGCACATTTCCTTTGCGGTGCAGCGCGCCGGTCTCGGCGAGACGATCCGCAACTCCCTGGTCGGTGAGATCCGGGCCGCCTTCCCCCTGGAGTTCCGCGCCGCGGAGCTTGTTGTCGGCTACCTCAACGCCAACGTCGACGGCATTGATCTGCCTATCGACGAGGCCGCCTTCATCGCCCTCCACCTCAACGCCGCACGCCTCGGCGTGACAGTGAAACAGCCCCTGGCCACGGCCAACGCGCTCGCCGGCATGATCCGGCTGGTGTGCCTGCGCCTCAATGCCACCACCATGTCCCTCGACGGAACCCCGGACCGCACGCTCGCCATCGAGCTCACGCGCCTGAACAAGCGCGCCGCGGCCGGGTTGTTCCGTTCCAATCTTCTGCGGCGTTCGGTCGAGCGTGACCTGCCGCGTGAAACAGATATTGCCCGGCAGATCCTCTGCCGCATTCTCGACGTCCCCTCCCTGCCCGCCCATGTCGAGGGCGAGGCCGCGTTCCTGGCGGTCTTCCTCCACGGCTGGCAGCAGACGGTGCGTCCGAACTGAAAGGAATGACCATGTCCACCACTACTGCCGCGGCGCCTGCCCAGCCGCGGAAATCAGCAGGCAACGTCGCCATGACGGCCCTGCAGAAGCTGGGCCGCGCCCTTATGGGTGCGGTCGCCGTCATGCCGGTCGCCGCCCTGCTCATGGGTATCGGTTACTGGATCGACCCGGAGGGGTGGGGTGCGGAGAACATCCCCGCCGCCGTGCTCATCTCCGCGGGTGCCGCGGTCCTGGACAACCTGGGTGTCATCTTCGCCATCGCCATCGCGTTCGGCCTGGCCAAGGATCACAATGGCGCTGCCGCACTATCCGGTTGGTTGGGTTTCACCACCCTCACCGCCCTGCTCAACGAGAACGCCGTCGCCGGCTACCAGGGCGTCGACTTGGAGGCCATGGAGGGTGACGCCGCCATCGAGTGGGCCTCCCACGGTTGGGCCGCTGTCGGCCCGAAGAACGTCCTGTTCGGTATCGCCGTCGGTATCCTCGCCGCCTGGGTGTATAACCGCTTCCACGCCACGAAGCTGCCGGATGCGCTGGCGTTCTTCTCCGGTCGCCGCCTGGTGCCCATCCTCACCGCCATCTTCGCCATCGCCTTGGCCGGCATCTTCTACTTCGTCTGGCCGTTCATCTATGGTGTCCTCTTCGACTTCGGTACCTGGATCCAGGGCATGGGCGCGGCCGGTGCCGGTATCTACGCCTTCGCCAACCGACTGCTCATCCCGACCGGTCTGCACCACGCACTGAACTCGATCTTCTGGTTCGACATCATCGGCATCAATGACATCGGTAACTTCCTCGGCGGCGGCGAGACCATCGAGGCTGCCGCAGCCGCCACCACCGCCGCCGAGTGCCCCGGTATCTGGGCGGATGGAGTGTGCCAGGTGGAGGGCATTGTCGGCCGCTACCAGGCCGGTTTCTTCCCGATCATGATGTTCGGTCTGCCGGGTGCGGCCCTGGCCATGTTCCTGCGGGCCGACACGAAGCGTCGTAAAGCAGTCGGTTCCCTCATGCTGGCCGGTGCGCTGGCCTCCTTCTTCACCGGCGTCACCGAGCCGCTGGAGTTCTCCTTCATGTTCGTCGCCCCGCTGCTCTACGTCGTCCACGCCCTGTTGACGGGTATCTCGGTGGCGATCGCCGCCGCCTTCGAATGGACCGCGGGCTTCGGTTTCTCCGCCGGTTTCGTCGACATGTTCCTCTCCGCGCGTAACCCGCTGGCCAACCAGTGGTGGATGCTGCTGATCATGGGCCTGGTCTTCTTCGCCCTGTACTTCGTCATCTTCTACTTCCTCATCGGCCTGCTCAACCTGCGTTCCCCGGGACGCGGTGAAGAGGACGCCGATGCCGGCGCCGAGCTCGCCGAGGATGCTGAGGTGGCCGATGTCGCCCGCCAGATCATCACCGGTCTGGGTGGCGAGGACAACATCGACTCCATCGACTACTGCGCCACCCGCCTGCGTGTGACCACCAAGGACCACGCCCCGGTCAACGAGGGTGAGATCAAGCGCGCCGGCGTCGCCGGTGTCATCCGCCCCTCGCAGAACAACGTCCAGGTCGTCATCGGCCCGAACGTCCAGTTCGTCTACGACGAGGTCGCCCGTCAGATCAAGCGTTCCGATGTCGCCCTCCAGGGCGAGCAGGAGATCTAGATGTTCGGCTTCGGCAAGAAATCCCCCACGACCGTCGACCTGCAGTCCCCCTTCGCGGGGGAGGTCGTCGCGGTCACGGATGTCCCTGACCCGGTGTTCTCCGGCAAGATGCTCGGCGAGGGCTTCGCGGTGATCCCGCTTATCGACGCCCCGTCCGTCACCGTCTGTGCCCCCGCCGCCGGTCGCCTGGCCACGTTGTTCAAGACCGGCCATGCGTTCGCGGTGACCACCGCCGAGGGGCTCGACATCCTGGTCCACATCGGGCTGGACACTGTCGAGCTCAAGGGGGAGGGTTTTCGTCCGCTGGTCGCGCAGGGTGAGGATGTCAGCGCCGGCCAGCCCATCATCGAGGTGGATCTGGCGCTGCTGCGGGAGCGTGGCAAAAACCCGATCACCCCGGTGGTGATGAGCAACAAGAAGCAAGTCGCGGGCGTTGATATCAGCACCGGTGAGGTCGCAGCTTCCGCGGCCGTCGCCACGGTGACCTTGGCCTAGACAATGATGACCATGACTACCCATACTTGTAAAGTCAGTTCTAATCGCCGAGTTGCGGACTCGGTGTCGGAAAGGATCGGGTACACATGGTCAACCCCACCCGCAGTGCGGCGCGCATGGCCGAGGAAGGTATCGCGGACTACATCCGTGAGCACCGCCTGGGCCCGGGCGATGTCCTGCCCTCCGAGTCGGAGCTGTGCGAGGCCATCCAATGCTCCCGTTCCTCCCTGCGGGAGGCGGTGCGCACCCTCAGCAGCCTCGACGTCGTCGAGGTCCGGCACGGACACGGCACCTTTGTCTCCGGCATGTCGCTCGAGCCGCTGTTCCGCGGTCTGCTGCTGCGCATCAGCCTCAACCCCGATCATTCCCTGGCCCACCTTAGGCACGTCATCGACGCCCGCGAGGCCATGGACCTCATCGTCGCCGAGGAGATCGCCGCACATTTCGAAGGCCGTGACCTCAGCGAACAATGGGAGATCATCGGTCGGGTCCGCGAGCACTTCGCTGCCGGCCAGCCCGCCATCCCCGAGTACATCGCCTTCCACCTGGGCCTGTATGCCCCGCTATCGAATCCACTTATCAAGGAGATGGCGGCGACGTTCCTGCGCATCCACATCGAGTGTTTCGAGCTGCTTGACCTGGAGCCGCCGCGGGATGCCGCCGCCACCATCGCCGCGCACACCGATCTGCTCACCGCCCTGGCCGCTGGTGATGCAGACGGCGTCCGCGCCGCCGTCAAAGCCCACTACGTCACCCTGCGACGATTCCCCGAATAGTGCTGGTCACTGTCGTGGGCTGATCCGAAAGGAGGCCTGAGGACAGGCCATGACACCAAGAACCATCACCGGCACGCTCGTCACCGCCCGTGGCGAGACACCGGGCACCGCCGTCACCATCACCGGGGACACCATCACTGCCGTAGAGACCAGCGGCGATGACACCGGCCTGCGCATCATCCCCGGTTTCATCGACCTGCACTGCCACGGCGGGCTGCGGGGATCCTTCCCCGACGGCACCGCGCAGCAGTGCCGCGCCGCCGCCGCCTTCCACCGCTCCCACGGCACGACCACGCTGATCGCCAGCCTGGTCTCCGCCTCGGGTGAGCACCTGCTGCGCCAGGTCCCCGTCCTGGCCGGGCTGGCCGAGGAGGGTGAGATCGCCGGCATTCACCTGGAGGGCCCTTTCGTCAACGTCGCCAAGTGCGGCGCCCAGGACCCCGCCGCCATCATCCCCGGCGATGCCCGCCTGTTCGCCTCGCTTATCGACGCCGCCCGCGGCCACATCCGCTCCATCACCTTCGCCCCGGAGACCGCTGACGTCGATAAGATTCTCGACCTGTGCGCCGAGCACGACATCATCGCCTCTTTAGGCCACACCGAAGCCTCCTATGAGAAAACGATGGAGGTTATTGAGGCGGGCGTCGATAAGCAAGTGACGGTCACCGCCACCCACCTGTTCAACGCGATGCCCGAAGTGCACCACCGCGCGCCGGGTGCGGCTGCCGCGCTCATCGCCGCGGCCGCCGCTGGCGATGCCTTCGTTGAGCTCATCGCCGACGGCGTGCACCTCGCCGACGGCACCGTGGACATGGTGATGGCCGCCGTGGGCACAGGCGCCTTCTTCGTCACGGACGCCATGCAGGCCGCTGGCATGCCCGACGGCGCTTACACCCTGGGCACCCTGGACGTCACCGTCAGCGAGGGTGTCGCCCGCCTGAGCACCGGCGGGGCGATCGCCGGCGGCACCTCCACGCTGCGCTCGCAGGTAGCGCGCCACCTGGCGCGCGGTGTCCCCCTGCCCACCCTCGTCGCCGCCACCGCCGCCACCCCCGCCCAGGTCCTGGGCATCGATGACCGCGTCGGCGACATCGCACCCGGCTACCTCGCCGACCTCATCGTCCTCGACGAACAAGGTGCGGTACAGGAAATCATCCACCGAGGAATTACCATTGAACGCAACTGATCAGTCCACGCAAGGAGTCGACATGGACATTCTCATCCGCCCCGATGCGGACGGCGTTGCGCTGGCCGCCGCCGACATTCTCGCCGACTACGCCCGCCGCGGCGCCACCCTGGGCCTGGCCACCGGTTCCACCCCGCTGGGCACCTACCAGGAACTCATCCGCCGCCACCAGGCCGGGGAAGTCAGCTTCGCCGACTCCACCGCCTTCCTCCTCGACGAATACGTAGGGCTAGCCCCGGAGCACGAGCAAAGCTACCACCACACCATCCGCCACGAATTCACCTCCCACGTCGACTTCGACGACGCGCGCGTCCACAGCCCCGACGGCACCGCCGCCGACCCCTGGGCCGCCGCCGAGGAATACGAACAGGCCATCATCGACCACGGTGGCATCGACATCCAGCTGCTCGGCATCGGTACCAACGGCCACATCGGATTCAATGAGCCGGGCGCGGCACTGCACGGACCCACCCACGTCGATACGCTGCAGCCGCAGACCATCGCCGACAATTCCCGCTTCTTCGACAAGCCGGAGGATGTCCCCATCCACGTGCTCACCCAGGGGCTGGGTACCATCCAGCGCGCCGGGCACCTGCTGCTGCTGGCCACCGGTGCAGGCAAGGCAGATGCCATCCAGGCACTCGCCGAGGGGCCTTTGACCACCATGTGCCCCGCTTCGGTGCTGCAGTCGCACCCGCGGGTCACCGTCATCGTCGACGAGGCCGCTGCCGCCAAGCTCCACCACCGCGACTACCATCGCTTCGTCGAGGAGAACAAGCTGCCGCGCACCAACTAGGGGCGTCTAGGATAGTGAGTTGTGACTCTCCGTATCTTTGACACCGCCACCCGATCGCAGCGCGAGTTCGTCCCGGTCCGCCCGGGACACGCCTCGATCTACCTGTGCGGTGCGACGCCGCAGTCCCAGCCGCACATCGGGCACGTCCGTTCCGGCGTGGCCTTCGATATCCTGCGTCGCTGGCTGGCCGCCTCCGGCCTCGATGTCGCCTTCGTGCGCAACGTCACCGACATCGACGACAAGATCCTCACCAAGGCCGCCGAGCACGACCGGCCCTGGTGGGAGTGGGTGTCCACGCATGAGCGCGCCTTCACCTGGGCGTACGACCAGCTGAACGTGCTCCCGCCCTCAGTGGAACCCCGCGCCACCGGGCATGTCACCCAGATGGTCGACTACATGCAGCGCCTGATGTCCCGCGGCTTCGCCTACGAGGCCGCCGGTTCCGTCTACTTCGACGTCGCCGCGTGGGTCGCCGCCGAGGGCTCCGACTACGGTTCCCTGTCCGGCAACCGCGTCGAGGAGATGGAACAGGGCGAGACCGACAACACCGGAAAGCGCTCCCCGCAGGATTTCGCCCTGTGGAAGGCCGCCAAGCCCGGCGAGCCCGCCTGGCCCACCCCGTGGGGAGAGGGGCGCCCCGGCTGGCACCTCGAGTGCTCTGCCATGGCCACCTGGTATCTGGGTGATACTTTCGACATCCACGGCGGCGGCCTCGACCTGCAGTTCCCGCACCACGAGAACGAGATCGCCCAGGCCCACGCCGCCGGTGATGGCTTCGCCAACTACTGGATGCACAACCACTGGGTCACCATGTCTGGCGAGAAGATGTCCAAATCCCTGGGCAATGTCCTCTCCGTGCCGAACATGCTGGAGAAGGTCCGCCCCGTCGAGCTGCGCTACTACCTCGGCTCCGCCCATTACCGCAGCGTGCTGGAGTACTCGGAGGAGGCACTCCAGGAGGCGGCGGCCGGTTACCGGCGCATCGAGGATTTCCTCGCCCGCGTCGGCGAGGTCGAGGTAGGGGAGTGGACGCCGGGCTTCGCTGCAGCTATGGATGACGATATCGCCGTCCCGCGCGCCCTCGCCGAGATCCACAACACCGTCCGCGCCGGCAACACGGCCCTTGCCTCCGGCGCGCTTGACGACGCCGCCCGCCTCGCCTCCTCCATCCGCGCCATGGCAGGCGTGCTCGGCGTCGACCCGCAGGATGCGGCGTGGGGTGAGGGGGCGTCGACAAGCGATGGGGCGCTCGCCGCCCTCGACGTCCTCGTCGCAGCCGAACTGGAACGCCGCACCACCGCCCGGGCCGACAAGGACTGGGCCACCGCCGATGCTGTACGCGATCGCCTCATCGCCGCCGGCATCGACGTCACCGACACCCCCGACGGCCCGCAGTGGTCGCTGAAGAAGGACTGATTTTATGGCTAAGCAGGGACGACCCGGCGCCCGACGCACCAACAAGAAGGGCGCCGTCAAGGGCTCCGGCGGGCAGGTCCGCCGCGGCCTGCGCGGTAAGGGACCCACGCCGAAGGCCGAGGACCGCGAGTACCACGCGGCGCATAAGCGCAAGAAGGCCGCCGAGCGCCGCGCCTCCGGGCGCCACACCCAGGAAAACCCCTTCGAGCTGGTGGTCGGCCGCAACCCGGTCATCGAATGCCTCCACGCTAAGGTGCCGGGCTCGCTGCTGTACGTCGCCGAGGGCACGGGTGCCGACGACCGCCTCACCGAAGCCGTCCAAATGGCCACCACCCGCGGCATCCCCATCCAGGAGGTCCCGCGCTTCGAGCTGGACAAGATGACCGGCAACGGCCTACACCAGGGCATCGGCCTGCAGATCCCGCCGTACAAGTACACGGACGTCCACACGCTCATCGGCCAGGCCGCCGACAGTGGGGAACCGGGCATGTTCGTCGTCCTCGACAACATCACCGACCCCCGTAACCTCGGCGCCGTCATCCGCTCCGTCGCCGCCTTCGGGGGCCACGGTGTGGTCATCCCCGAGCGGCGCTCCGCGGGTGTCACCGGTGTCACCTGGCGCACCTCGGCCGGCACCGCCGCCCGCCTGCCCGTGGCGCGGGAGGTCAACCTCACCCGCACCATCAAGGAGTTCCAGAAGAACGGCTACCAGGTCGTCGGCCTGGATGCCGGTGGGGAGCACACGTTGGACACCTACGACGGTGGCACCGACCCCGTCGTCATCGTCGTGGGCTCCGAGGGCAAGGGCATTTCCCGCCTGGTCCGCGAAAACTGCGACGTCATCATGTCCGTCCCCATGGCCGGTTGGGTGGAGTCCCTCAACGCCTCCGTCGCGGCCGGTGTCGTCCTAGCAGAATTTGCCCGCCAGCGTCGGGCCGCTGGCGCCTGATCGCCGGTTTCTGTGGATAACTGTGAGTTATCCACAGGCTAGGTTGTTTGCTTATCGACGCCCGCGTGGTCGGCGGTTA
>NZ_JAUNUG010000065.1 GCF_030538285.1 Corynebacterium sp. | reverse complement strand
CCGGCGGGGTGTTATTCCACCCACCCGATGGCAGCCCACCCAAAGCTAATCCCCATCCCCTGCGGAAACACTCCGCCAGAGGGCTACTCACCGACGCCTAAAGCTTGACCATCGGCTCGTAGCCGAAGGGGATCTTCTCCGAGTCGACGATCTGCTTACCGAAGGGGAAGCAGGTGACCG
Organism: Corynebacterium sp.; assembly: GCF_030538285.1. Lineage (GTDB taxonomy): Bacteria > Actinomycetota > Actinomycetes > Mycobacteriales > Mycobacteriaceae > Corynebacterium. The sequence continues at coordinate 9,861 of NZ_JAUNUG010000065.1, read as the reverse complement.
GGATCATTTTGATGTTGGCCCACGCCAGAGGCAGACCGATGATGGTCACCGCCTGCGCGGCAGCGGTGGTGATATGCCCGATGGCCAGCCACACCCCGGCCACCACGAACCAGATGACATTCGCCACCGCCGACATGCTGCCCCCTCCCCCGCTGGGTTGCACCACCGAACGCCCGAAGGGGGCCAGGGCGTAATTCGCCATGCGAAAGGACGCCACACCCGCCGGGATGGTCACGATGAGCAGGCAGGCCAGGATGCCGAAGAAGACGTAGCCGGCGGCGAGGAGGAATCCACCGGTGATGAACCAGATGATGTTGAGCAGGAGTTTCACACCCCCGAATCTAATCGAATTCCACACTACGATGGCGGGCATGGACGACCATCTGCGCATCTCCGACAACGAGCGCGTCTCAGCCATGTCCGCCCTGGCGAATCATTTCACCGAGGGCCGCCTCGACACCGCTGAGTTCGACGAACGCACACTCGCCGCCTCCCAGGCGAAGACCCGCGGGGAGCTGCGCCCACTGTTCGAGGATTTGCCCGGCCAACTCGGCGGGGCGCTGGAGCCGGGGACGGCGATCGTCGAGAAGCACGATGTTGAGCTGGAGGAAATCCGCGACCGGGGCATGAAAGTAGAAAAATGGGACGGCATCCTCGGCAGTGTCACCCTCGTGTCGTTCTTTGTCCTCATGTTCGCCTTCAACGTCAGTTGGGCCTGGATCGTATGGCCGATCATGGGCGCACTGTTCGTCGTGATTCGCCTGCTCAACCACTATTCTGACTCGGATGAAGAGGCGTACGAGGAGCTGAAGGAAGTCGAGGAGAAGGCCAGGAAAGCCCGCATCGAGCGCGCCACCAGACGACTGAAGGAACTGGAAGAGTAACCTCGCCCCCATGCTTTCTTCGATCGTCGACTGGGTTGTCCGCCTCATGGAACTTTTGGGGGCGCCCGGCGTCGGTATCGCCATCCTCCTGGAAAACCTCTTCCCGCCGATCCCCTCGGAGGTGGTGCTGCCGTTGGCCGGGTTCACCGCCTCCCAGGGTGAGCTCAACGTGTGGGCGGCGTTTATCTGGGCGACCATCGGTTCGGTGACCGGCGCGCTCCTGCTGTACTGGGTGGGGGCGGCGATCGGGGCGGGACGGTTGCGCCAGATCGCGGACTGGATGTGGCTGGTGGAGCCGGAGGACGTCGATAAGGCACTGCACTGGTTCGACCGGTACGGGCGCTGGTCGGTGTTTTTCGGCCGCCTCATCCCGGGCGTGCGGTCCCTGATTTCCATCCCCGCGGGCATCGACCGGATGAACCCGCTGTCCTTCGGGCTGATGACTTTCGCCGGTTCCGCCCTGTGGAACGCGGTGCTCATCTACGCCGGCGTGGTCCTCGGCGACAACTATCACCTGGTGGAGAAGTACGTGGGTGAGTATTCGACGTGGGTGTACGTCACCCTCGGTATAGCGTTGGTCGTGGTGGTCTTCCTGTTGGGGCGACGGGCACGGCGACGTAGTCGGCAGGGGAAGGCTGACACGCAGGGCACCACCAGATGATGCGTTCGCCGAGCCAGGCCCGTTGAATCACTTCACCGCACCGACGGCAGGGCCGGCCGTGGCGGCCGAAGACGTAGGAGGTTTCCCCGGCACGGCGCACGCCGGTGGTGACGCGGACGGGGGCGTTCCGGTTGGCCCACATGATGCGCCGGGTGATCTCCAGGATCCGGTCCACATTCACCTCCCCTACTGAGCGTGCGGGGTGGACGCCGGCGAGGAAGCAGATTTCGGCGCGGTATTCATTGCCCACTCCGGCGAGGTTGCGTTGGTCGAGGAGGGCTTCGCCTATCGTCGCGCGCGTATCACCTAAAAGGCGGCGTTGCGCCTCGCCTGCGTCCCAGTCGCCGAGGACGTCGGGGCCGAGGTGGGCGATGTGGGTGTGGTAGTCGTCGACGCCGAAGACGCGGACGAAGCCGAGGGAGTGTCCGACGATTTCGATGGGGCGGGCGTCGGCGAGGTGGAGGACGACGCGTGCGGTGTGGCCGGGTTTGCGCCAGCGTTCGCCGACGCGGTGGATGGCCCAGGTGCCTTCCATGCGTAGGTGGGTGTGGAGGATGCGGTCGCCGATCTGCATGAAGAGGTGTTTGCCGTAGGGCCAGACGCGTTCGACGATGTCGCCGTCGAAGCGGGTGAGGGCTACCGAGGGGACGCGGAGGGAGGTGTGGGTGACTTCGCGGCCGGTCATGAATTGCAGGCGGCGGGAGAGTTGGAGGACGGAGTCACCTTCGGGCACTCTTTTAAGCTACCGCCACGGGGCCGAGTGGCACGGTTGGTGTCCCTGTTTTTTCCGTTCCGGGCCCCGTGGCTCCCCCGAGTAGTGATTATGGAGAGCGTGCCTGTCTGACACCATTGTAGTTTTGCCCACCTCGGTGGGCGGGGTGTCTCAGTCGTCGAAACTGATCACTTCTGTCACTCGGCGACCGCGTGTGGGGGTGCGTGGGGGTGCTGTTTTTCCGCCGAGGCGCGCCCCGCGCGGGCTTATCGACGCCCCCGCCTCCCGCAGCGCCCCCAACAGCGGCGAGTCGAAAACGGGGTCCCCGTTGAGCTTCTCGACGGTGAGGTCGTGCCCACTCAAGGCCCATACCACCAGGTCGAGGTGGTCGGGGTTGAAGACGGTGAGCGTGCGGCCGCCGCGGGTGAGGTGGGCGAGGAGGACGCCGTCGGCAAGCACGACGAGGGCTCCGGCGGCCCGGGAGGGCCCGGTTTCGGGCCAGGGCAAGGCGGCGCCGTAGGGGTTGGCGGGGTCGGCGGCGGCGAGGACGTGGAGGTGCGGGTCGTGGAGGTCCGGAGGCAGGCCGTCGCCGTCGAGGCCGCGGAGGCGGTCGATGACGCCGGGGGTGGAGAACTGCGCTGCCCCGAGTCCTTCGATGAAGTAGCCGCGCATGGCTTTGCCGGATTCCTCGAAGCCGCTGAGCACTTTGTAGGCGAGGGCGAAGCCGCCGAGGACGTTTTCGTTGACGACGCTGCCGCGGGTGACCACTCCGTAGCGGTCGAGCCACGTTTCTCCCTGCACGACGGATCGCGTCGTGGCATCGGGGCTGGCACTCACGCTCAGTGCCCAGCGTCCGCCCATGTCCAGGGGTGGTCCGGAGCGCAGGCGGGAGCGGTTGGGGCGCCGGCGTGCCCGGTGGGCGGTGGTGCCCCCGGTGCTGGCCAGGCGGGCGCGGATGGGGGCGAAGCCGTCGGGGCTGACCAGCCCGGCGTCGACCAGGCCCCACAGGGCCTCCCGCAGCTCCGCGGCGGTGACCATCTCGGAGAGTGAGCGTTGCAGGTCGGCGAACAGGAAACCTCCGCCCCGGCGCAATACCTCCATGACTTGCTCCTGGATGAAAGTCAGGCCCTCGGCCTCCACATCGGGGACCAGGTCGGCGGCGATGTCGGCGGGCAGCAGCATGATCCACGGGTCGCGGGCGGCGGCGGTGCCGGCCCCGACGATGAGGATCTCACCGTTGGCGGTCAGTTCGTCGAGCATGAGGGGGTCGTAGCCGCGCACGCGCCCAGGCAGCACCACCGACTCCCAGGCGCTGGCCGGCAGCCGCACACCGGCGAGTTGTTCCAGGGCCGCGAAAACACCGTCAGCACCGCGCAGGGGCCCGTCGATCTGGTGCCAGTCGATGAGGAAACGGGCGTAGGTGGGGCCGATGACGGGCCGGGTGGCCGCGCGGGCGGCCGCCAGCGAGCGCCGGCGGATCACCCCAAGCACGGAAGCGTCGCAGTATTCCTGCTCCTCGATGCCCTGGCGGAAATGGCCGTCGATGACCCGCGCGTCAGCGAGCAGGGGTTGCAGCGCTGCATGCGCCGCGCCGACGGCCAGCCCGAAGGCGTCGGCCAGGTCGCGCAGGACGAAGGGCCCGCGGGTGCGCACCCAACGGGAGACCAGCTGGTCGAGGGCGTCGACGATCGTCTCCACCTGGGCGGGCACCCCGGGTGGGACGGGCACGCCGAGCCCGTCGCGCAGCAGCGGGGCATCGAGCGTCTGGGCGAGATGTTCCACCCCGCCGATGCGCACCACCATCACCCGCTCGCCCAGGGGGGACCAGTCCACTGGAATTGAGTCCACGGGCAGGGGCCCGAGGCGTCGGACAGCATCGGCCAGCTCCTCTGCGGTGCGCGGCTCCCGGCGTAAACCGGCGTGCACCTCGGCGATGATCTCCGGGTCGAGGAGCTCGCGCAGCTCCACCGTGCCCAGCAGCTTGGCCAGCAACGACGGGTCGAGTGCCAACGCCGCCGCGCGCTTTTCCGCCAGCGGCGAATCCCCCTCGTACATGAACGCGCCGGTGTAGTTGAACAGCAGCGAGGACGCGAAGGGGCTGGGTTGCTCGGTGGTGACTTCCGCGATCCGCACCCGGCGTTGCCCCAGGTCACGGCACACCGCCGTGAGGGCGGGCAGGTCGTAGACGTCCTGGAGGCATTCGCGGACGGTCTCCAGGATGATGGGGAACGAAGGGTATTTCCGCGCCACATCCAGCAACTGCTCCGCCTTCTGCCGCTGCTGCCACAACGGGGCCCGCTTCCCGGGGTGGCGGCGGGGCAGCAACAGCGCCCGTGCGGCGCATTCACGGAAACGGGAGGCGAACAGCGCTGAACCGCCGACCTCGCGGGTGACCAGGTCGGCGATGTCGTCGGCGTCGATAAGAAAAAGCGAGGCATCCGGCTCGGTGTCACCTTCGGGCAGGCGCAGGACGATGCCATCATCACCCGCGACGGCCTGGGCGTCCATACCGGTGCGCTCCGCGATCCGCGCCCCGACCGCCAGCGCCCACGCCGCGTTGACCCCACGGCCGTAGGGAGCGTGCAGCACCACCCGCCAATCCCCCAGCTCATCCCGGAAACGCTCCAGCACCAGGGTCTTCTCATCCGGCACCACCCCGGTGGCTTCTGCCTGTTCGGTCAGGAAAGCCACCAGATTGTCCCGGGCGTACCCGGAGAGATCGGCGACGACGCCCGCGTCGGCGTGGACGCGGCGTCGATAAGCACCCACCGCAAGTCCCAGCTCGTAGGGCCTGCCTGCGGCATCCCCCGTCCAGAACGGCAGGCGGCCGGTATGCCCCGGCGCGGGGCTGACCAGCACTTGGTCACGGGTGATGTCTTCGATGCGCCAGCTGGACGCCCCGAGGGTGAACACATCACCGACGCGGGACTCGTAGACCATCTCCTCATCGAGCTCACCGACGCGCCGCGGCGCCCCTTCCCCGCCCAGCAGGAACACGCCGAACATGCCGCGGTCCGGGATGGTGCCGCCTGAGGTCACGGCCACGCGCTGCGCCCCGGGTCGCGCCGACAACGACCCGGACACCCGATCAAACACCACCCGCGGGCGTAACTCCGCGAAATCCGTCGAAGGATAGACCCCGCTCACCAGATCGATGACGGCGTCGAAAACATCCCGCGCCAGATCCCGGTAGGGCCAGGCACGGCGCACGGTGGCGTACCACTCCTCGACGTCCACATCCGCCACGGCCACCGCCGCCACCGTCTGCTGTGCCAGCACATCCAGCGGGTTCGCGGGCACGTGCAACTCCTCGATGAGGCCTTCCCGCATCCGCGCCACCGTCACCGCCGCCTGCACCAGGTCAGAGCGGTGCTTCGGGTGGACCCGGCCCCGGCTGACCGCGCCGACGGAGTGCCCGGCGCGACCCACGCGCTGTAGCCCGGAGGCCACCGAGGGTGGTGACTCCACCTGCACCACCAGCTCCACGGCCCCCATGTCGATGCCCAGTTCCAGCGAACTCGTCGCCACCACCGCGCGCAGCGAGCCTTCCTTGAGCATCTGCTCAGTCAGCGCACGCTCATCCTTGGACACCGAACCGTGGTGGGCGCGCGCGATGACCGGCGGGGCGGTCCCGGCGACATCCACGGATTTCATCAGCTGCGCCGGGTCGCGCCGCAACTCCGGCGACAGCGAGGACGGGTCGTTCTCACTCGCCCAGATCTCGTTGAGTCGGCTGGTCAGCCGCTCAGCCGTGCGCCGCGAATTGACGAACACCAATGTCGAGCGATGCGCCATCACCTGCTCGTACACATCGTTTTCGATCGACGGCCAGATGGATCGTTGCTGGGGCAGCGCGGATTCGGTGAGCCGGTCGTCGATGGTGGCCTCCCCGATCGTCGAGCCCATCTCCGGTACCGGCAGATCGGACATGTCCGGCACCCCGACGCGTACTTCCAGCTCCCACTCCTTCGACGCGGGCGGGGCGATGATCTCCACGGGCCGATCGCCGCCGAGGAAGTTGGCCACGGTGGTCAAAGGCCGCACCGTCGCCGAGAGCCCGATGCGCTGGAATCCGCCCGTCAGCCGCGCCAGTCGTTCCAGCGTGAGCGCCAGGTGGACGCCGCGTTTGGTGCCGGCGAGGGCGTGGATTTCATCGATGATGACGGTCTCCACACCGGCGAGCACCCCCGCCGCTTTCGAGGTGAGCATGAGGTATGCCGATTCGGGCGTGGTGATGAGGATGTCCGGCGGCCGCCGCAGCTGCCGCGCGCGTTCGGCCTGCGGGGTGTCCCCCGAACGCACGCCAACCGTGATGTCGGGCACATCCAGCCCGAGCCGTTGCGCCACCCGCGCGATACCCGTCAGCGGGGCGCGCAGGTTATTTTCCACATCCACACCCAGGGCCTTCAACGGGGAGATGTACAGCACCTTCACTCCGCCGTCGCTTCTCGACGCCCCGCCCGTCCCCGTCCCCGGCAGCGCCAGTTGTCCTTCGCGTTCCACCAGGTTATTCAGCGCCCACAGGAAAGCGGCGAGGGTTTTACCGGATCCGGTGGGGGCGACGACGAGGGCGTGATCACCGCCAGAGATCGCCGACCACGCGGCCTCCTGGACTGGGGTGGGGGCAGCGAAGACCTCCTCGAACCAGGTGGCCACTTGCGGGCGGAACCTACCGAGGATGCTTCTGGTCATGCCCAACTGTAACCCGCGCGGTAATGTCGAGGTCATGACAGTTCACCTTGATGACGCCCGCCTCACCCATCTCCTCGCCCAGGGAACGGGAGAGATCCTCAAAGGTGTCCGCAATGTCGGCGCCTTGCGGGGCCGCAACCTCGGTGACGCTGGCGATGACCTGGCCCAGAACTGGATCGCTCGAGTTCTGGCACAGCACCGCCCGGAGGATGGTTTCCTCTCGGAGGAGATGGCCGATAACCCGGAGCGCCTGAACAAGGAGCGCGTCTGGATCATCGATCCCCTCGATGGCACCAAGGAGTTCGCCACCGGCCGGCAGGACTGGGCGGTGCATATCGCGCTCGTCGAGAATGGCACCCCCACGCATGCCGCCGTGGGCCTGCCTGATCTGGGTGTGGTGTTCAGCTCGGCGGAGTCCCGGATGGTCACCGGCCCGTACGCAAAGAAGATCGCCATCTCGCACAACCGCCCGCCGAAGGTGGCGCTGCATATCGCGGAGCAGTTGGGGTTTGAGACCGCGGCGATCGGTTCCGCCGGCGCCAAGGCCATGCACGTGCTGCTCGGTGACTATGACGGCTATATTCACGCCGGTGGCCAGTATGAGTGGGATTCCGCAGCGCCGGTGGGTGTTGCTCAAGCGGCGGGCCTGCACTGCTCGCGGCTCGATGGCAGCCCGCTGACGTACAACAACAAGGACACTTTCCTCCCGGACATCCTCATCTGCCGCCCCGAGCTGGCCGAGGACATCTTGTCCATGGCAGCCGCCTTCCACGAGGAGCACGGCCGCTACTAAGGTGGTCGGCATGACCGAGACCATACCCACCCCTTATGAGGACCTGCTCGCCGAGATTTTGGAGCAGGGTGCTGCGAAGGGGGACCGCACCGGCACGGGCACACTCAGCGTGTTCGGCCGCCAGCTGCGTTATAACCTGGCGGATTCTTACCCCCTGCTGACGACGAAAAAAGTGCACCTGCACTCGGTCGTCGGTGAGCTGTTGTGGTTCTTGCGTGGCGATTCGAACGTGCGGTGGCTGCAGGACAACAACATCCGTATCTGGAACGAGTGGGCGGACGCCGCTGGTGAGCTCGGTCCCGTCTACGGCGTGCAGTGGCGTTCCTGGCCGACCCCGGACGGCGCGCACATCGACCAGATCGCCGGGGCCCTGGCTACCTTGCAGGAGAACCCCGATTCGCGTCGCAATGTCGTCTCCGCGTGGAATGTCTCGGAGTTGGACAAGATGGCCCTGCTCCCCTGCCACCTGCTGTTCCAGCTTTACGTCGTCGACGGTCGCCTGTCGATGCAGGTCTACCAGCGCTCGGCGGACATGTTCCTCGGCGTGCCCTTCAATATCGCCTCCTACGCGCTGCTCACGCACATGTTCGCCCAGCAGGCGGGACTGGAGGTCGGCGAGCTGATCTGGACGGGCGGTGACTGCCATATCTACAACGACCACCTCCCCCAGGTCCGGGAGCAGATCTCGCGTGAGCCGCGCCCCTACCCGCAACTGCAGCTGCGTCAGGCAGCGGATATTTTCAGCTACACCTTCGACGACATCGAGGTCACGGGCTACGATCCGCATCCGGTGATCAAGGGCAAGGTGTCGGTCTGATGGCGGTGCTCGGCGCGATCTGGGCCCAGTCGCTGGACGGCATCATCGGCGACGGCGCGGGCATGCCCTGGCATGTGCCGGAGGATCTGGCACATTTCCGGGAGGTCACGCAGGGTCACCCGGTGGTCATGGGGCGGCGCACCTGGCTGAGTCTGCCGGAGCGTTTCCGCCCGTTGCCCGGGCGGGACAACATCATCCTCTCCTCCCGCGCGGCCGGCGAGTGGTCGGCGGGTGGTGAGGTGGTCGATCAGGTCCCGCTTATCGACGCCCCCGCAGCCTGGATCATCGGCGGCGGCCAGGTCTACGCCGCGACGATCAGCGACTGCGATGTCCTGGTGGTCACCCTCATCGGTGTGCAGCTCGGTGACGCCCTCGGTGAGCGCGCGGTGCATGCCCCTGAGATCCCCGCCGATTTCGGGCTGGTGTCCGACACTGACTGGCTGGTATCCGATCATGGACGCCTCACCCTGGGCGATGAGCCCAGCGATCTCCCCCTGCGCTACCGTTTCCTGCGCTACGAAAGAAGAAAGGCCGCCTGAATGTCCGAACACGTCACCATCTACGCCACCACCTGGTGCCCGTACTGCATCAACCTGAAAAAGCGTCTCGACCGCACCGAGACGCCTTATACGCTTATCGACGTCGAGCTCGACACCGAGGCCGCCGCCTGGGTCGAGTCCGTCAACGACGGCAATCGCATCGTTCCCACGGTGAAATACTCCGACGGCACGCACGCCACCAACCCCGAGGCTTCCGCCGTGCGCCGCAAGCTCGAGGAGCTGGCGGGCTAGTTAGTCCTCGTCGTCCTCGCCGAACAGGGCCGCCATGTCCTCCGGGGACAGTGAGGCGTTGAGGCCGGCGAGCTCCAGGGAGTAGACCTGCTTGAGGTAGTGCTCCAGGACATCGGCCAACTGCTTGGCGTCAATCTTGTTCAGCAGCAGCAGTCGCTTGGAGGACCCGCCCGGCACCTGCTTGTCGATCGACAGCACCGGGACACCATCCTTGGTCACGATCTCGGCGACGATGTCCCGGCGCTGGACGTCGATGAAGGTCGGGTTGTGCTGGGCCACGGCGTGGTCCTTTCTCACTGGAATGATGTACTCCCTTCCAGGATAGTTGGCCCGGGTCTGGTTTCCGACACGTCCCCCTCGTGCGGTACCCTCACCTAGGACATGCCCTAGTAGCTCAGTGGATAGAGCACCGCTCTCCTAAAGCGGGTGTCGGAGGTTCGATTCCTCTCTGGGGCACCATGTCATGAGTCGGGACATAGTTGACACTATGAGTCGCGACATCGTTGACAGT
>NZ_JAUNUG010000064.1 GCF_030538285.1 Corynebacterium sp. | reverse complement strand
GCCCCGGTCACCACACAGGTGACCGGGGCTACTGTGCATTCACCACACCACACAAGTGGTCCTTTTGGTAGGTGAACCCGGCAGCGCTTGGCAGGACGACCAACCGACCACAACCCCCTAGTGCCGAAGGCTATTTGTCTGGGACGGTAGAACCCTTCGGAAACCAGGGTGTCCACCGATGGCGCTTTTGGGCAGGTAGACCGACAATGAAGGCGAAGGCCACTTGCCCCCTCCGATGAAATTTCGAGTGCAACCATGGATACCCGTCTGAGTCCCCATCCCTCAACCGTGCCGCCAGCGGCCCGAGCCGTTGATCTCCGCAAAACATACGGCTGCGGTGACACCGCCGTCCACGCCCTGGACGGCATCAGCGTCGAGCTGGGCAAGGGGGAGTTCACCGCGATCATGGGGCCATCCGGCTCCGGTAAATCCACCTTGATGCACTGCATGGCTGGGCTTGACGCCCCTACCTCAGGATCTGCGTTCATAGGGGATACTGACCTGGCGGATCTGCGGGACAAAGACATCACCGCGCTACGGCGCGACCGGCTGGGCTTTATCTTCCAGTCCTTCAACCTGGTGCCCACCCTCACCGCGGAGGAGAACATTACGCTGCCCGGGAAGGTGGCGGGCGGGGGCGTCGATAAGCAATGGTTCGACGAGGTGGCACAACGTTTCAGCATTACTGACCGCCTTGCCCACCGCCCAGCCGAGCTGTCCGGAGGACAGCAGCAGAGGGTGGCGTGCGCGCGGGCCATCGTCGTTAAGCCGGAGATTATCTTCGGCGATGAACCGACGGGCAACCTAGACTCCAACGCCTCCCATGAGGTGCTGGCGATCTTGCGCTCGGCGGTGGATGAGATGGGGCAGACGGTGGTCATCGTCACCCATGACCCGACGGCGGCTGCGTGGGCCGACCGCGTTCTTTTCCTCGCCGACGGCCAGCTGGTCAACGAGCTACGAGACCCCACAGCGGAAGACATCCTCACGGTGATGACGGGATTTGAGAAATGACTTCCCTCGGTATCCTGCAAAAAATCTCGCTGCGCAGCCTGGCGGCGCACAAACTGCGATTCATCATGACCATGCTCGCCGTGGTGCTGGGCACCTCTTTTGTGGCCGGCGGCTTCATCCTCACTGCCTCCCTGTCTAAGGCTTTCGACGACATCTCTTCCGCCCAGTTCGCCGGCGCGGACCTGGTGCTCAACTACACGCCGGAATATCCACTCACCCTGGAGATGGCCGAGGAGATCTCGGAACGTGCCGATGTGGACAAGGTAGAGACCCTCGACATGCTGCCCGTGGTCATCCTCGGCCCGGACAATGCCGCGTACCAGTCCGGCGGTGCGGGCAGTTGGATCCTGCCCTGGACCCCGCCGGAGGACAGCATAGCCAGTTCCACCCGCATCGGTGAAGGCCGGGCGCCCGAGGCTGCGGGCGAAGCCGTGATCAACAGCTCCGCCGCCGAGCGCGCCGACCTGGCGGTGGGGGATACCGTCACCGTCATTGACCCGGTGCAGCGCGCCGAATACACCCTGGTGGGACTCTCCGAGACCGATATGGCCACCGGCGGGTGGGCCGGGCTGCAGGTCGTCGACGAGGTGTTCCGCACCGAGTATTCACCCGGCGGCACCACGGGAAGCATGCTGGTGCAAGGTGATGTCGCATTGGAGACCCTGCGCGCCGCCTACCCGGGCGCTGAGATCCTCACCGCCGCGGAAGCCGCCGAACAGACAGCAGAGGACATCAACCAGGCCCTGTCGTTCTTCACTTATGTGCTGCTGGCCTTCGGGCTCATCGCCCTGCTGGTGGGCACGTTCATCATCTCCAACACCTTCTCTATGATCGTCGGCCAGCGCACCCGCGAGTTCGCGCTCCTGCGCGCGCTGGGAATGTCCCGTCTGCAGCTGACAGGCTCGGTGCTCGTCGAAGCGGCCCTGGTCGGGGTGGTGGGATCGGCCCTGGGCATCGTCGTCGGAGTAGGGTTGGTGAAACTCATCGTCTACCTCATGGAGGCCTTCGGCCTGGGCTTCCCGAACGCCGGCGTCGGCCTGGATGCACGCAGCATCCTCGTGCCGCTCGTGGTCGGTATCGTGGTCACGCTCGTGAGCGCCTTCGTGCCGGCACGCCGCGCCGGACGGGTCCACCCCGTCCAGGCGATGCGCTCCGGGGATCAATCAAGCACCCAGCCCGTCGCTGTGCGCAGCATCCTCGGCGGTATAGCCCTGGTGGCAGGCTTAGCGACGTCCCTGCTCGCCGCCCTGGTCAGTGACTGGTCGACCTCCACCCGGACGCTGCTGCTGGGGATCGGGGCCGTGGCGCTCATCCTCGGTGCCCTGCTGCTTCTCGCCGGTGTGGCCCGCTACTTCTTCGCCTGGCGCAGAGGCGGAGCGGTCGTGCCCCTTTTGGCGCGCACCAACCTCTCCCGCAACCCGCGGCGCACCGCCGCCACCGCTTTCGCTCTTACCCTCGGGGTGGCGTTGGTGTGCGCGGTGGGGATCCTCGGGGCGTCGATCAAGCTCTCGGTCTTCGGTGCCATCGAGGAAGAACTGACCGCCGATGCTGTCGTCAGCGCCGGCGTGGTGACCAACCAGTCAATTCCGGCCCAAGCTCTGCACACCATCGAGGACATGGACGGGGTGGAAGGCATTGTCACCGTCTCGTGGGTGCCGTTGTCCGTGGATGGCAAGGCCGGTTCGCGCGATGAATCGGGCGGGGTCAGCGCTGTCCTGGACCATGATCCGACGCGGGCGCTCAACCTGGAGGTGGTGGAAGGCAGCTTCGCGGGGGCGGGCAGCCGCCCCGGCGTCGGCCTGAGTGTGGATACTGCCCGGGAGCTGGGGGTCGGCGTAGGGGATAGCGTGCCGATCACGTCCTCGGTCACCACCCTGAGCACCCAGGCGCCGGTGGTGGTGATCTGGGAGAACTCCTCCTCCTACACCCCGCTGGCGATCAGCGCCCCGACGGTGGAGGAGTTCCTCCCGGACCGCAGCACCTGGTTCACCCAGACCGCCTTCGTCCGTTTCAGCGAGGAGGCCGACACCGAGGCGGTCTTCCGACAGGTCTCCGAGGAGGCCGCCAGCTATGGTGTCCTCCAGGCTATGACACCCACCGAGTACCAGCTCTCGGCGGCCGCGCAGATCGACCAGCTGTTGGCCATCGTCTACGCGCTGCTGGCATTGAGCGTGGTCATCGCGGTGCTGGGCATCGTCAACACCCTGGGTCTATCGATCATGGAACGCGCCCACGAATTTGGCATGCTCCGGGCCGTGGGCATGCAGCAGAGACAGGTGCGCCGGATGATCACCCTCGAATCGGTCTACATCGCCGTGGTGGGTGCCGTGACCGGCATCCTCAGCGGCACGTGGCTCGGCTGGTGCCTGGTGAAAACCCAGGACGGGCAGGGTATTAACCGCTGGGCCATCCCCTGGGAGCAGTTGGCGGTCGTGTTGGTCACCGCGGTGCTGGTGGGCATCATCGCGGCCCTGTGGCCGGCCCGGCGGGCGGCGCGGACTTCACCGCTGGCGGCCGTCGAGTAGCTGCAGTCGCTCCACGCCCTGGCGCAGGGTGTCGTGTCGTTTGCCGAAGGCGAAACGCACCTTTCCTCGCCACGGCCCGGGGTCATCGCAGAAGACCTGCACCGGGATGGCCGCCACCCCGATGCGTTCGGGTAGCTCCAGGCAAAACTCCAGGCCGTCCGCCTCGCCGATGTCGGCGACCACGAAATAGGTGCCCGAGGTGTCGTGGACGTCAAGCCCCGCTGAACGCAGCCCCGCGACCAGGATGTCACGCCCGGTGCGCAGCTCCGCGACCATCCCGCGCAGCCAGGCATCCTCATGCTCAAGTGCATGCGCCACGGCCGGTTGGAAGGGCGTGGCGCCAACATAGGTCATGAACTGTTTGGCGGTGATCACGGCGTCGAGAAGCGGGGCTGGAGCCAGCGCCCACCCCGTCTTCCAGCCGGTGACATTCCACGACTTCGCCGCCGAGGACACCGTCACCGTGCGCTCACGCATGCCGGGCAGGGCGGCGATGGGGGTGTGGGTGGTGCCGAAAAGCAGGAACTCATAGACCTCATCAGACAGCACCAGCAGATCATGCTCGACGCATACCGCGGCCAGCTCGTTGAGCACCGCGCGGTCGAAGACGGCGCCCGTGGGGTTGTGCGGTGAGTTGATGATGAGCATCGCCGTGTTCGGGGTGATCGCCGCGCGCACGGCGTCGATGTCCACTGTCCAGGTGGCGCCGTCGGAAGCCAAGGGCACGGCGACGCGACGGGCGCCCGCCAGGGCGATGGCCGCGGCGTAGGCGTCGTAGTAGGGCTCAAGCACGATGACTTCACGCCCCGGTTCCACCAATCCCAGCACCGCCGCGGCGATAGCCTCGGTGGCGCCGACGGTGATGAGGACTTCCGTGTCCGGGTCATAGATGACCCCGTGCGCGCGCTGGCGTTGGGCGGCCACCGCTTCCCGGAGCGCCGGGAGACCGCGGCCGGGCCCGTACTGGTTGTTGCCGGCACGGATCTGCTCACAGGCGATCTCGAGCATCCGGGGCGGGCCGTCCGCGTCGGGGAAACCCTGGCCGAGGTTGATCGCATCGAACTTGGTGGCGCGGGCGCTCATCGTGGCGAAGACGGTCTCGCCGAATTCCCGCAGTCGTTGCACAGTCATCTACAGCACCAACAGGTTGAACTTGGTGCCCTTCGCCTCGTCGAGACGCTTGCGGGCCTTGTCCAGGCGATTCCACTGATCTTCCGGGATCGATTTGCGGGCCGCAGCTACCACCTCCTGGTCCGGGGTGCCCCACGCGATCGGCATGGGAGAAATCTCATCCCAGTGCTCCTGATCGCCGACGCTACGACGCCCCTGCACCGCCGCGACGGGGATGCGGGTGCCCAGCTTGGCCTCCTTGATGCCCTCAATGCGGGTGACGGTGCGCAGGGCCGCACCCCAGCGCGGCGGGAGCGAAGGGTTCACGTTGGTGTTCACCAGCGCCATGAGCACGTAGTCACGCTCGTTGACCTCGGCGATCGTGGCCGGGGCCAGGGGATAGGTGTCATACAGTTCCTGCGCGCCGCCGACCTTGCGCGGCACGACAACCGCCAGGAAGAAACACAGCAGGGCGAAGGTGCCGGCGATGATGCCGCCGATGAGCCCGACAGCACTGTCGGTGCCCAGGAAGGCGAAGAGCAGGGCCGCGCCGATCGCCAGGATGATGCCGAACACGATCGCGGAGATCTGCAGCCGCTTCGTGTCCTTGAGCATCTCGTTGTTCTTCTTCGCGAACGCCTCGTCCACCTGGAACTTGAAAACCTTCATGCGTGTCAGCCTAATCGAGCTGGTCGAGGTCGTCGGCATCGACGATCCGGTAGGCGTAGCCCTGCTCGGCGAGGAAACGCTGGCGATGCGCCGCGTACTCCGAGTCGAGGGTGTCGCGGGAGACGATGGAGTAGAAATGCGCCTGCCCACCATCCGCCTTGGGACGCAGCAGTCGTCCCAGACGCTGGGCCTCCTCCTGCCGGGAACCGAAAGTGCCGGACACCTGGATGGCGACTGCTGCTTCGGGCAGGTCGATGGAGAAGTTCGCCACCTTGCTCACGACCAGGACGCTGAGCTCCCCGGAGCGGAACCTGTCGAAAAGCTCCTCGCGGCGTTTGTTGGAGGTCCGCCCCTCGATGACGGGGGCGTCGAAACGCTCTGAGAGTTCCTCCAGCTGGTCGAGGTAGGCACCGATAATCAGGGTCGGCTGGCCACGGTGGCGTTCCAGGAGCTTCTCGACGACCCGCATCTTCCCGCTCGCACTCGCCGCCAGGCGGTAGCGGTCGGCGCTGTCGGCGGTGGCGTAGACCATGCGCTCCGACTCGGACATGGTGGTGCGGACCTCCACGCACTCGGCGGAGGCGATGAAGCCCATGGCCTCGATGTCCTTCCAGGGGGCGTCGTAACGCTTCGGACCGATAAGCGAGAAGACGTCACCTTCGCGGCCGTCCTCGCGCACGAGTGTGGCGGTGAGCCCGAGGCGGCGGCGTGACTGCAGGTCCGAGGTCATGCGGAAGACCGGGGCAGGCAGCAGGTGCACCTCGTCGTAGATGATGAGGCCCCAGTCGCGGGAGTCGAAGAGTTCGAGCGCCCGGTACTCACCCTGCGTTTTCCGGGTGACTACCTGGTAGGTGGCGATGGTGACGGGGCGGATCTCCTTGCGCTCCCCGGAGTACTCGCCGATCTCGTCCTCGGTGAGGGTGGTGCGGCGCAGCAGTTCGCTGCGCCACTGTCGTCCGGCGACGGTGTTGGTCACCAGGATGAGGGTGGTGGCCTGGGCACGCGCCATCGACGCCGCACCGACCATCGTTTTGCCCGCACCACACGGCAAGACGACAACGCCGGACCCGCCCTCCCAGAAGGAATCGGCGGCGTAGCGCTGGTAGTCGCGCAGCTCCCAGTCCTCGTTCTCGGTGGACAAGGCGATGGGGTGGGATTCGCCGTCGACATAACCGGCCAGGTCCTCCGCGGGCCAGCCCACCTTGAGCAGCTCCTGCTTGAGGCGCCCGCGTTCGGAGGGGTGGACGGGGATGTTTTCGGCGTCGATGGGTTCACCGAGCATCGGCTTAATCCTTTTGTGCCGCTGCAATTCCGCGAGGATCGCCGGCTCCGTGGACTCAAGGACCAGCCCGTGGGCCGGGTGCTTGTGCAGGCGGACGCGCCCGTAACGGGACATTGTCTCGGCGACGTCGATAAGCAGGGGCTGGGGGACCGGGAACCGGGAGTAACGCTCGAGGACGTCGACGACCTGCTCCGCGTCATGCCCGGCGGCGCGGGCGTTCCACAGGGCCAGCGGGGTGATGCGGTAGGTGTGGACGTGCTCCGGGGCGCGCTCCAGCTCCGCGAAGGGGGCGAGCGCGGCGCGGGCCTCATCGGCCTGCGCGTGATCGATCTCCAGGAGCACCGTCTTGTCCGACTGCACGATCAGGGGTCCGTCACCAAAAGCCATGCGGACCATTATGGCCTACCCCAACAGCACCTCCGTGATCCGGTGGAGGGTGAAGCGCTGCACCTGCCCGGTGACCTCATCGAGCGCGTCGACCTGCCCACCCGTCACCGTCAGCGGCGTCACCGTTTTGTGGACGGCACGACCATGCTTATCGACGAACCCCAGCGTCACCGACCGCCCACCCCGTGCTGCCGCCTGCAGGATGGCAAGGGTGGTACGCGTGTCCTCCGGGGTGAGAGTCTCCCCGGCATCATGGCGACGGATGGCTGCGACGGCGGCGGAGATCCGCGATTCGTCGAGCTGCTGCGGGCGGCGGGCGGGGGTATCCCGGGCGGGTAGGCGTGCCGGGGAGGGACGGATGTCGAGGGCGGCACCGCTGGCGTCTTCGGCGACAGGCTGGAAACCGGCGGCACGGAGCGCATCGATGACCTGCACCAACGGCGCCTGGGCGATAGCGACCGTCGGGGCGATGATTCTCAGGGCCACAATTTCCGCGGCCGGGGTGCGGGCGGCCTCAGCCAGCAGGGAGGGATCGTCGCAGCGTAGATAGCTCATCGCCGGGCCGCCGCGGAGTGTGCCGTGGCGGCGCGCGACGTCATCGATGAGATAGATGATGGACTGCGGCACCTCGCCGAGAGTGTGGGCCGCGAGCCAGTCCTGCAACTCGGTGGCGGTGCGCCCGGCGTCCAGGGCCTGCCGCACGGAAGCATCAGTGATGCGGTAGACGCTGGCCAGGCCCGCGGACTCCAGCTCGCCCAGCAGGTCCAACTCGGTCTGCAGCGCGCGCGGCAGGGGGCCGGGGGCGAGCACCGTCATATCGCCCTGCGGGATGAGCCGCTCCACCGTGCCAGGGGTGGCCTCCTGGGCGACGGCGAGGGGATCGGCCTGCTCGTTCAGCAGCGCGCGCAGCAAGGAGGTGGCGGTGCCCCCGGCGAGCAGCCCCAGCCAGCGGGCCTCCGCGAGGACCCCGGTGACGGTGCTCTCGGCCATGAGCGTCGCGGCGATCGGATGGGTGAAAAAGAAGTCATCGCGCAGGGCCTCATCGTCCAGGTCCGTGCCCGGCGGGGCAGTGGTGAACTGGGAGACCAACATCCGCCGGTGCTCACTGAGGTGCGGGCGCGACATGGCGTCGGCGAGCAAACGGATCGGCGCCTTCTTCTCATCCGGGGTACCGATCAGCCACGGCGCCCACGGCGACTCCAACCAGCCCACCGCCATGACCATCCACCGGGTCGCCAGATCCGCCTCCAGCCACTCATTAGCGCTGATAGTGGGGGCCAGAACATCCTCATCGTCGATATCACCGCGGGCCAGCAGCCCCGCCGCCATCCCCAGGCTGATCAGCCGCTGCACCTCATCCTCTGTGACGCTCAAGGTGCGGGCCAGCGTGGTCACCGTCCGAACCCCGACGCCACCCTCTTTGAGTAGCGGCGCCGGGTCGACCCCCAGATGCTCGATGAGGTGGCGCAGATGCCGGGCCACCTCCAGCCCCGCACCGGCGCCGACCTGGTTGGCGCGGTCCTGGGCGGCGGCGTCGATAAGCAATTCGCCCGTGACACGCGGTGAGGGCGTCAACGGGCGACGCACCACTTCCTGCCCGCGCAATAGCGCCCGCACCCGGCGGGGCAGACGCACCGTGCCCGCATCCACCCGAGTGAGCAGCCCCGCGTTGATGAGTTCTGGCACCGGATGTGTCGGATCCGCATCCGGCGCCGCATACCTCGTGCGGCCGACGCCGCCTGAATTGAGCAACGTCGTGAGAATGGCATGCTGCTTATCCGACAAACCCTCCACCGTGGCGGGAGTGACGGCGCCGGGGGTGTCATCGAGCAATTGCCAATCCGGGGGCAGGGAAGCCATCGCCTCCCCCGTGACCCGTACAGGATCATCGCCGTAGACCAGCGCCAGGTTACGCAGCGTGTCGATCGACTTCTCGACGAGCGCGGCCTCCACCGGCACCGCATTGATCACCGCCGTCACCGACACCGCCTGCAGCTCCCCACCCAGGTTGGCCGCCGCCTCCAACGTCGCCAGATCCAGCGCGTTGAGTGTGCGTATCGCCCGACCCACCGAAGCCCGCAACTCCAATCGCGCCGCTAAGGGGGTGAGCCCCGGGGGTAACGGCAGAGCGACATCCGGGCGGGAACGTAACAGATTCGCCAGCTCGGCATCGTCACGCTGACTCAGCCAGGTGCGGAAATCGGGGCTTTCGGGGGTAGTAGGCATGGTCACCCCGATTTTAGTTGCAGTTCAAGTTACTTTTCCGCCCGAGGTTTGCAACAATATGGGGCATGTCTAACGTTGAGAAGAAGGGCTACGTCGATCCGGGCTGGCCGAAGCACATCCCGCGTACCGATGGCCATGTGGTCACCGAAATTACCTCCACCCTCGCTGGCGCCTCCAGCCCCTACGGCGATGACCTGGTTCTCCCGGTCCCCGCAGAGGAGCTGGGCTACGTTCACCCGTACACCCGCGTGAACAAGTAGCGCACCGGCTTAATTTAGAACGTCGCGGATCCCCCGCGCATCGCACCTACGTGTGCGATGCGCGGGGGATCTGCGCTTGTTGGTCGGGGCCGGATAAGGCGAAACGCCCCACACAAGGTGGGGCGTTGACGCTGACTTTAAGTTGGCTTAGAGGCCGACGATAGAGTCGATGGCACCGCGGTTGGCGCCGTAGAAGGCGTCGAAGTTATCGCGGTTTGCGGCGTAGGCAGCCTCGATGGCAGCCGGAACCGGAACGCCGTACTGGGCGAGGGTGCCGCGGATGTGGCTGTAAAGAGCGTCGACGGCAAGCTCATCGGAGGAGGTGCCGGCGTTCTGCTCAGCCTGTGCGACAACCTGCTGGACCGGAGCCGGTGCGGAAGCAGAGACGTTGCGCGGGGTCGGGGCGGAGTTCAGGCCCAGACGTGCGGAGCAGGCGGGCCATGCGCCCCAGCCCTGGCCGGCGAGGGTGCGCTCGGCGACAGCGATCTGCTGCTCGCGGGTGGCCTGGTAGGCGTAGGGGGCGAACTCGGTGCCGCCGTAAGCGCGCCAGGTGGAGGGGGAGAACTGCAGGCCACCGTGGTAGCCGTTGCCGGTGT
>NZ_JAUNUG010000013.1 GCF_030538285.1 Corynebacterium sp. | reverse complement strand
AGACCGTCTCCACCGACTACGACACCGCCGACCGCCTCTACTTCGAGCCGCTGACGTTCGAGGATGTCATGGAGATCTACCACGCGGAATCGGAGTCCGGCACCGTCGCCGGTGTCGTCGTCCAGCTCGGTGGCCAGACCCCGCTAGGCCTGGCACAGCAGCTTGCCGACGCCGGCGTCCCCGTCGTCGGCACCTCCCCGGAGGCCATCGACCTCGCCGAGGACCGCGGCGAATTCGGCGAGGTGCTGCGCCAGGCGCAGCTGCCCGCCCCGGCGTTTGGCACCGCCACCTCCTTCGACGAGGCGCGCAAGGTCGCCGACGAGATCGGCTACCCGGTGCTCGTCCGCCCGTCGTACGTTCTCGGCGGCCGCGGCATGGAGATCGTCTACGATGAGGCCTCTCTCGCCGACTACATCGAACGCGCCACCGAACTGTCCCCGGATCACCCGGTGCTCGTCGACCGCTTCCTCGACTCCGCCATCGAGATCGACGTCGACGCCCTGTGCGACGGCGAGGAGGTCTACCTGGCCGGTGTCATGGAGCACATCGAGGAGGCCGGCATCCACTCCGGTGACTCCGCGTGTGCCCTGCCGCCGATGACCCTGGGTGCCGAGGACATCGAGAAGGTCCGCGAGTCGACGAAGGCGTTGGCCCACGGCATCGGCGTGCGCGGCCTGATGAACGTCCAGTTCGCCCTCAAGGATGACATTCTCTACGTCATCGAGGCGAACCCGCGTGCCTCGCGCACCGTGCCGTTTGTGTCGAAGGCGACCGGCGTGCACCTGGCGAAGGCCGCGTCCCGCATCATGATGGGCGCCACGCTAGCCGAACTGCGAGAGGAGGGCATGATCCCCTCCGACTACGACGGGGGCTCCCTGCCGCTCGATCACCCGATCGCGGTGAAGGAGGCCGTGCTGCCCTTCAACCGTTTCCGCCGCGAGGACGGCACGATGCTGGATACGCTGCTGTCCCCGGAGATGAAGTCCACCGGTGAGGTCATGGGCCTGGCCGGTAACTTCGGTGCCGCCTACGCCAAGGCCGAGGCCGCTGCCTTCGGTGAGCTGCCGACTTCAGGTCGAATCTTCGTGTCCGTGGCCAACCGCGACAAGCGCACGCTGATCTTCCCGATCCAGCGCCTGGCCTCCCTGGGCTTTACCCTGCTGGCCACTGAAGGCACGGCGGCGATGTTGCGTCGCAACGGCATCGAGTGCGAGACCGTCCTCAAGGCCTCCGCGGTGCGCGAGGGAGCTTCAGGACGCTCCATCGTCGACCTCATTCTCGACGGTGAAGTGGACCTCATCCTCAACACCCCGGCCGGTTCCTCCGGCGCCCGCCACGACGGCTACGACATCCGCGCGGCCGCCGTCTCCGCGAGCGTCCCGCTGGTGACCACCGTCCAGGGCATCACCGCGGCCGTCCAGGGCATCGAGGCGCTGCGCGCCGGCAATCTCGCCGTCCGCGCCCTGCAGGAGCTCGAGCACTGATGACCTTCGGTTCCCGGCTTCTCGACGCCGCCGCCACCCGCGGTCGCCTGTGCGTCGGCATCGACCCCCACGCGGGGCTGCTTGAGGCGTGGGGGCTGGAGGACTCCGTCGTCGGATTGGCTGAGTTCTCGCGCCGCTGTGTGGAGGCCTTCGCCGACACCGCCGCGCTGGTCAAGCCGCAGGTGGCGTTCTACGAGCGCTACGGCTCCGCCGGTTTTCGCGTCCTGGAGGCCACCCTCGCTGCACTGCGGGAGGCTGGGTGCCTCACCGTGGCCGACGCCAAGCGCGGTGACATCGGCTCCACCATGGCCGGCTACGCCGACGCCTGGCTGGGGGAGAACTCCCCGCTGCGTGCCGACGCCGTCACCGTCTCCCCCTACCTCGGTGTCGGGGCGCTTGCCCCGGTGCTCGATCTCGCGGAGGAAACCGGCGGGGGAGTGTTCGTGCTCGCCGCGACCTCCAACCCGGAGGCCGTTCACCTGCAGAACCACCGCGGTGAGGACGGGCGCACGATCGCCCAGCAGGTGGTGGATGAATGCGCGCGTCGAAACGCGGTCCATGAGGGGTCGGGCAACCTCGGTGTCGTCGTCGGCGCCACCCTCAGCGAAGCGCCGGATCTGTCCCAGCTCAACGGCCCGGTCCTCATGCCGGGCGTCGGCGCGCAGGGAGGCTCGGCGGAGGATGTGTCGCGGATTGCGGCGGGCGTCGAGAAGCTCGCTTTCCCGAACATCTCCCGCGCCGTCCTCAACGCCGGACCCCGTATCGACGATCTCCGCGCCGTCGTTGTCACAGCAGCCAGCGAATTCCCAGGTCGCTGAAATGACACCATTCCGACTTCACCTGGTACTTTAGAAAACGCGAATCGGCGACGCGCCCAAACGGGCACGTCAGCGGGCTGGTGCTAAACTGGTCCGAAGTCAGCGAGTTGTCCAGCGTGGTTTACGCGCCGCCCGTTGAGATCTGGTACGCATATACCCGTACAAACCGAATTATCCCCCCATCGAATCGGAGGAATCCCGTGGCCCTTCCCCAGTTGACCGACGAGCAGCGCAAGCAGGCACTCGCCAAGGCCGCAGAGGCACGTAAGGCACGCGCCGAGCTCAAGGAGAAGCTCAAGCGCGGCGACACCAACCTCAAGGAGGTCCTGGACCAGGCGCAGACCGACGAGATCATCGGCAAGACCAAGGTCTCCGCACTGCTCGAGGCCCTGCCGAAGGTTGGCAAGGTCAAGGCCAAGGAGATCATGGAGCAGCTCGAGATCGCCCAGACCCGCCGCCTGCGTGGCCTCGGTGACCGTCAGCGTCGCGCCCTGCTGGAGCGCTTCGGCTTCTCCGAGGACTAGGCCGTGACCGGCGAGAACCCCGCGGGCCGGCTGGTCGTCCTGGCCGGCCCGTCCGCAGTGGGTAAATCCACCGTGGTTCATCGCCTGCGCAGCGACGTCGACCGCCTGTACTTCAGCGTGTCGATGACTACCCGCGCACCCCGCCCCGGTGAAGTCGACGGTGTTGACTACTTCTTCGTCAGCCCCGACCAGTTCCAGGAGAACATTGACCAGGGAATGATGCTCGAATGGGCTGACATCCACGGCGGCATCCAGCGCTCTGGAACCCCGGCCGCCCCCGTCCAGGAGGCCCTCGGGCAGGGACGTCCCGTCCTCGTCGAGGTGGACCTGGAGGGCGCGCGCAACGTCAAGAAGATGATGCCGAGTGCGGAACTCGTCTTCCTGGCCCCGCCGTCCTGGGACATTCTCGTCGAAAGACTCACGGGACGCGGAACCGAGCCGGAGGACGTTATCGCCCGCCGTCTGGAGACCGCCCGCGAGGAACTGGCCTGCCAGGACGAGTTTGACCACGTGGTGGTCAATGAGCAGGTCGATGAGGCTGTGCAGACGATCAGTGATATCCTGCTCGGCAGGTTTTAAACTCTCTACCAAAGAAACAAGGTGTCCGTGACCAACGTGAACAACGACCCCGCCACCTCCACAGCCGTCTACGACGCTCCGGAGGGCATCACCGCGCCTCCGATCGACGAGCTGCTGGACAAGGTGTCGTCCAAGTACGCACTGGTGATTTTCGCGGCGAAGCGCGCGCGTCAGATCAACAGCTACTACCAGCAGCACGACGAGGGTGTTTTCGAGTTCGTCGGTCCGCTGGTGACCCCGGAGCCCGGCGAGAAGCCGCTGTCCATCGCGCTGCGCGAGATTGACGCCGGCCTCCTCGACCACGAGGAAGGCGCCTAGTACGCGCTTATCGACGCCCCTGTGACCCCCTTCGCACCCTGTGCGGAGGGGGTTTAGGCGTCGGTTTGTAGCCCTCTGGCGGAGTATTTCCGCAGGGGGTGGGGGTTGGCTTTGGGTGGGCTGCCATCGGGTGGGTGGAATAACACCCCGCCGGGGTGGCGTTCCACCCGCCCGTTTCTGGGTGGGGCATTCGGGTTGTCATCGTTAAGCCCGTTGTGTTTTCGGCACAACATCGTCAGCGTCGCGACATTCGTTTCCCCGCCTTGTTCCCAGGCGTCGATATGGTGGACCTCGCACTGATCCGCCGGGGTATCACACATTGCCTCACACACCAGCGATTCTGTCGCCACCATCATCCGCTGCTTCGGTGACGCGGTGCGCTGGGAGCGATAAGAATTCACCGGACCTTCCACTGGGTCATAGATCCCGGCTATGTGGTACTCAGCGGTGACCTGCTCCACCAGTTCTTTCCCCGTCATGGTGGTGCCATCGGTGAGCCCAAAGACTGTGTCATCACCTTCATGACGTAGCACCTTCGCCCACTCCGGCAAAGGCACCACCACATACGGGATCGGAGCCACCGGCTGCACCCCGTCCCCACCCTGGGAAGCAGTGAACGCATCGAACATGGCCTGCTCATAATGCAGATCAGGATTATCCCGGCGCAGCTTTCTCGCAGCTTCGCGTACCGGGCTTAACATCGCCTCAATCATCCGCTCCGGGCCGGTGACCGTAAACGTCCGGTTCCCCAACCCATCGGTGTTCTTGCCGCCGCGTAAGGCTCGTTTGCCATAGGCCTTCGCGTTGGCGACTTTGACCGTGCGGTTATGCTCACGCACCACCGCAGCTGCCGCCCGATCAATCTCATCGACCGTGCCCCGTAGACCGCATAACTCCACCCGTAACTCCTCACGGGTGACATCCGCACCTGTCAACAGATCACGCAGACGCTTCTCGATCCGCTCCAACGCTGCCACCGGTAATCCCCGCCCGGCTGCCACCGCCGCGGCCTGCAGCTTGCGCTGTCGGGTGGGCCCGAAGTAGACATGGGCCATCTTCTCCCACATCCCCGCCACCGAGGAGGACTGGCCCAGATCAGCGCGCGCCAGGGCTCCGGAGGCAATGTCCTCCAGAAGCTCCATCCCCTGGCTCGCCAGGGCGCGTACCAACTCGGCAGGTCTCATGCCCCGGACGATAAACCGCAACCACCGAAGCGTCGATAAGCAACAACCCGGGCCTGTGGATAACTACCACTTATCCACAGAAACCGGCCTCCGCCACGAAGGGCGCTTGACGTAGAGTCGATTTCATGAGTGAGAAGCAGCCACGTCGTATCGTCGTCGGAGTGTCCGGGGGAATCGCGGCCTACAAGGCCTGTCACCTGGTGCGGGATCTGAAGGAAGCCGGTGATGATGTCCGGGTGGTGCCTACCCCGAGTGCCCTCAATTTCGTCGGCGCGGCGACATTCGAGGCTCTGAGCGGCCACCCGGTGTCGACGACCGTGTTCGACGCCGTCGATGAGGTGCAGCATGTGCGCGTCGGCCAGGAGGCGGAGGCCATCGTCATTGCCCCGGCGACGGCGGACGTCATGGCACGGCTTGTGGCGGGGCGGGCGGATGACCTGCTCACCGCGACGGTGCTGGTGGCGACGTGCCCGGTGATCGTTGTCCCGGCGATGCACACCGAAATGTGGTGGAACCCGGCGACGCAGGCGAATGTGGCGACACTGCGGGAACGCGGCGTCATCGTCCTGGAACCTGCCCACGGTCGCCTCACCGGCAAGGACACCGGACCCGGCCGCCTCCCGGAGCCGGTGCAGATCGCCGAACTCACCCGCGCCGTCCTCGACGGGGCTGATCTCACGCCCGACTGGCGGGGGCGCAGGGTGCTCATCACCGCCGGCGGTACGCAGGAGAACCTCGATCCGGTGCGCTTTTTGGGTAACCGTTCCTCGGGGCGGCAGGGTTTTGCCCTGGCGGAGATCGCGGCGCATCGCGGCGCGGAGGTGACGATTGTCGCCGGGGCGACGGATGATCTGCCGACCCCTTCGGGCGCGCGCGTTCACCGGGTGACGAGTGCGCGGGACATGCAGGCCGCCGTTGATGAGCTGGCGCCGGAGCAGGATGTCATCATCATGGCGGCGGCGGTGGCGGATTTTCGGCCCGCAGCTCAAGCCGGGGCGAAGATGAAGAAGGGGCAGGATGATGATGCGTTGACGACACTCGAGCTC
Organism: Corynebacterium sp.; assembly: GCF_030538285.1. Taxonomy (GTDB): domain Bacteria; phylum Actinomycetota; class Actinomycetes; order Mycobacteriales; family Mycobacteriaceae; genus Corynebacterium. Next base: position 60,499 of record NZ_JAUNUG010000013.1, on the reverse strand, counting down.
GTCGAGAACCCGGACATTCTGGCCACGACGGTGCAGCAGCGCGCGGAGGGTCTGATTCCGGCCACGACCACTATCGTCGGCTTCGCTGCCGAAACGGGTGACGCTGAGACCAGTGCCCTCGACTACGCGCGCGCGAAGCTTAAGCGGAAGGGCTGTGACCTGCTCATGGCGAATGAGGTGGGGGAGGGCAAGGTGTTCGGCCAGGCCCGGAACCAGGGGTGGTTGCTCACGAGGAACGGCACCGAGGAAGTGCCGGATGCGTCGAAGTATGTGGTGGCGGCGGTGATTTTGGCAGGCGTCGATAAGCTGCGCAATTGACGCTGACAGACAGCTTGGTCTATATTGGGCGATCGTATCGTTGATTATCGCCGAAAAGGACCAACCAGTGTCAGACAATCCCGCCACCACCCAGGTGGCCTTCGACAAGCCCGCCACCATCCGACTATTTACCAGTGAGTCCGTCACCGAGGGGCACCCGGACAAGATCTGTGACGCCATCTCCGACACCATCCTCGACGCCATGCTGGAGCAGGATCCCTCCGCGCGCGTCGCCGTGGAGACCCTGGTGACCACCGGCCAGGTGCACGTCGTCGGCGAGGTCCGCACCAGCGGTTATGTGGAGATCCCGCAGCTGGTGCGTAAGACGTTGGTGGATATCGGTTTTACCTCCTCCGAGGTGGGTTTTGACGGCCAAACCTGCGGCGTGAACATCGCCATCGGTGAGCAGTCCCCGGAGATCGGCCACGGCGTGGACACCTCCCATGAGGTGCGTTCCGGCACCGAGGGCGATGAGGATGACCGCGCCGGCGCCGGCGATCAGGGCCTGATGTTCGGTTACGCCAGCAATGAGACCCCGGAATACATGCCGCTGCCGATCGCGGTGGCGCACCGCCTGGCGCGCCGCCTGACGCAGGTGCGCAAGGAAGGCATCGTCCCGCACCTGCGCCCCGACGGCAAGACCCAGGTCACTTTTGCCTATGACGCAGAGGATCAGCCGGTGGCCCTGGATACGGTGGTCATCTCCACCCAGCATGACCCGGATGTGTCCCAGGAGTGGCTTGCGGAGCAGCTGCGTGAGCACGTCCTCGACTGGGTGATCGCCGATGCCAGCCTGGGCGACATGGTCACCGAGGAGCTGACCCTCCTGGTCAACCCCTCCGGTTCCTTTATTCTCGGCGGCCCGATGGGTGATGCGGGATTGACGGGGCGCAAGATCATCGTGGACACCTACGGTGGGATGGCGCGTCACGGAGGTGGTGCGTTCTCCGGCAAGGACCCGTCGAAGGTGGACCGCTCCGCGGCTTATGCCATGCGCTGGGTGGCCAAGAATATCGTCGCCGCGGGCCTGGCTGAGCGCGTCGAGGTGCAGGTCGCCTACGCCATCGGCCGCGCCCAGCCGGTGGGCCTGTACGTGGAGACCTTCGGTACCGCCGCCGAGGGGCTTAGCGATGCCGACATCCAAGGCGCGGTGGAGTCCGTCTTCGACCTGCGCCCCTCGGCGATCATCCGCGAGCTGGACTTGCAAAAGCCCATCTACCGGCAGACCGCCGCCTACGGTCACTTCGGTCGCCTCGATCTGGACCTGCCGTGGGAGCGCACTAACCGGGTGGACGAGCTCCAGGCAGCTATCCGCGGCTAGAGTTATCCGCATGGCCTCTCCCCGCGTCCCCGCAGATCACTTGCCGGTGGCGCGGGTTCTGCCTTTGTTGGGCCTGGTGCACCTGGACCGGCCCTTCGACTATCAGGTGCCCAGCGAGCTGGATGCGACCGCCCAACCCGGCGTGCGCGTGCGCATCCGCTTCGCCGGCCGCCTCGTCGATGCGCTGCTGCTGCAACGCCTCGCCCATTCCGATCATGAGGGGCAGCTGCGGTGGATTGAGCGGGTGATTTCCCCGGAGATCGTGTACCCGCCCCAGCTTTCCGCGCTTATCGACGCCCTCGCCGACCGCTATGCAGGCAATCGTTCCGATCTCATCCGCGCGGCCGTGCCGTCCCGGCACGCCCGCGCGGAGGAGGCCGATGTATCCACCCCCTGGGCGGAGTTGGGGGAGGTGAGCGAGCCGGACCTGTCGGCGTGGGCGGCCTACGAGTACGGGCAGTCCTTCGTTGACGCGGTGTTGGCGGGGCAGACGGCGCGGGCGGCGTGGCAGATTGCTCCCGGGGACTTGTGGGCCGACGCGCTCGCGGCGCTGGCGGTGAAAGTGGTACTGGACGGCGGCGGGGCGCTGGTGGTGGTGCCGGACCAGCGGGACGTCGATACGCTGGAGCGTGCCCTGCGGGAATTGGTGGGCGCGAAACAGATCACCGTGCTTACCGCCGCCCAGGGCCCGCAGGCCCGTTACCGGCGCTACCTCTCCGTTCTGGCGGGGCAGGGGCGCCTGGTCATCGGCACACGCTCGGCGGCCTTCGCCCCGGTGCAGGACCTGCGCCTGGCGGTGATCCTGCATGACGGCGACGATAACCTTGTCGACCCGCGCGCGCCCTACGTGCACGCGCGCGAGGTGTTGACCACCCGCAGCGCCCAGCAAGGCTGCTCGCTCATCCTCGCCGGATACACCCGCACCGCGGAGGCGCAACTCCTTGTCGAATCGGGATGGGCGCACGGGCTGGTGGCGCCGAGGGAGACGGTGCGTCGGAAAGCTCCGTTGATCCGGGCGGTCGGTGACTCCGATTTCGAGCTGGAACGCGACCCGCTGGCGGCCTCGGCGCGCCTGCCGAAAATTGCCTTCGAGGCGCTGCGCGGCGCGCTCGAACGCGGGGAACCGGCGCTGGTCCAGGTCCCACGCAAAGGTTATGTACCCACCCTGGCCTGCGGGAACTGCCGTGCTCCGGCGCGGTGTCGCCACTGCAACGGACCCTTGGGCCTGCCTGCGGGACGCGAGGCCGGCGTGCCCACCTGCCGTTGGTGCGGGGCGCCGGATGCCCGCCACCGCTGCGGGGACTGTGGCTCGGTGAAACTGCGCGCCGTGGTGCTGGGGGCGGAGCGCACCGCCGAGGAACTGGGGCGCGCCTTCCCCGGGGTGCGGGTCATCACCTCGGGTGGTAGCCGGGTGCTGGATACGGTCCCACAGGAGAAGGCCCTGGTCGTGGCCACGCCCGGTGCGGAACCGCGCGCCATCTACGGCGCGGGCGTCCTCCTGGACTCGTGGGCGCTGCTCGGGCGCCAGGACCTGCGCGCCACCGAGGACACCCTGGCGAAATGGGCGGCGGTGGCCACCCTCGTCGCACCGGCGTTTCGCAGTGGGGAAGTGGTCGTCGTCGCCGACCCCGGCCTGGCGGTGGTGCAGTCACTCATCCGCTGGGACATGGTGGGGGCGGCGGCCCGCGAGTTGGCGCAACGCCGCGAGGTCGGCTTCCCCCCGGCCGTCCACATGGCCGCTGTCGACGGCGCGAATGCCGCCCTGGACACTTTCCGGGAGATCGTCGATCTGCCCGCGGGCGCCGAGATTCTCGGCCCCGTCGACCTGCCGCCGGGGGTTTCTCTCCCCGGTGAATACGACGAGCAGCGTTTCGGCCCGCCACAGCGCCTGCTGTTACGCGCCCCCCTGGGCCCGCGTTCCGGACTGGGGCGTTCCCTGCGGGCCGCCGCGGTGGCCAAGGCCGGGCGCAAGGAAGATCTGCCGTTGCGGATCCAGGTTGATCCGGTCCATATCGGTTAGCGGGGTCGACGTAGACTGTCCCCCATGACACTCCGCGAGATCCGCCTGTTCGGTGACCCCGTGCTGACCACCCGGTCAGAAGAGATCACCGAGTTCGATGATTCCCTGCGCACACTGGTCGCCGACATGCTGGAGACCATGGATGAGGCCGGGGGTGTGGGCCTGGCCGCCAACCAGATCGGCCTGACCCGCCGCATCTTCGTCTACGACTGCAGCCACATCGAGGACGGCTTGCGCGGGCACATCATCAACCCTGTGTGGGAGCCGATCGGGGAGCAGATGCAGCTCGGCCCCGAGGGTTGTCTGTCCATCCCGGATGTCTCCGCGGACACCGAACGCCACGAGACGGTGCGGGTCTCCGGGGTTGACGTCGACGGCCATGCCATCGCCATGGTGGCCTCCGGGCTCATGGCCCGCTGTATCCAGCACGAGACCGACCACCTCGACGGAGTGCTCTTCCTGCGCCGGCTCAGCCCGGAGCTGCGCAAGGAAGCGATGGCCACCATCCGCACGTCCGACTGGTTCAACGTTTAAAGGAGAGGCATGCGCCTGATTTTCGCCGGTACCCCGGAACCCGCCGTCGTCGCCCTGGAGCGGTTGTTGGCCTCCGAGCATGAGGTCGCCGCGGTGCTCACGCGCCCCGACGCCCGCCGGGGACGGGGTCGCACCCTGCACCCCTCGCCCGTCAGCGCGCTCGCGCAGGAACACGGGATCGAGGTGCTCACCCCGACGACGCTGCGCGACAATGCGGAGATCCGTCAGCGCCTCGCCGAGCTGGCCCCCGACGCCATCCCGGTCGTCGCCTACGGCAACCTCATCCCGGCTGATCTGCTGGATCTGCCCACCCACGGCTGGGTCAACCTGCACTTTTCCCTGTTGCCGGCCTGGCGCGGCGCCGCCCCGGTGCAGGCTGCCATCCGCGCGGGCGATGACATCACCGGCGCCGCCACCTTCCGCATCGAGGAAGGACTTGACACCGGCCCCGTTCTGGGCACGGTCACCGAAGAGATCCGCGGTACCGACACGGCCGATGATCTGCTCACCCGCCTGGCCTATTCAGGTGCGGATCTGCTGGTGGCCACCATGGATGGTCTGGCCGCCGGTGAATTGGTGGCCCAGCCCCAGCAAGGTGAGGCCACCTATGCTCCGAAGATCACCACCGAGGACGCGCGCATCGACTGGTCGCAGCCCGACTTCGCCGTCGACCGCCACATCCGCGCCCATACCCCGGGCCCCGGCGCGTGGACCATGCTGGGCGACGACCGCGTCAAGATCGGCCCCGCCACACTCGGCGCCGACGCCGCACTGGCCCCCGGTGAGATCGAGGTGCGCAAGAACGAGGTTCTCGTCGGCACCGGCACCGGTGCGCTTACCCTGGGGCAGGCGCAGCCGCCGGGGAAGAAGATGATGAACGCCTCCGACTGGGCGCGCGGCAACGCCGCCCTGCAGGCGGGGGAGAAGGTGAGCTTTTCATGAGTGGATTCCGGTCCCGTGCGAAATCCGGCCAGCAGCCGAAGCAGGCGCCCCGAAAAACGACGCAGAGGAAGCCGCGGCGGAATACGGCGGGCGTCGATAAGCCGCGTCTGGCGGCCTTCGATGTGCTGACCCGCGTCCGGGAGGACGACGCCTACGCAAACCTCCTGCTGCCGCGCATGTTGCGCGAACGCAACATCACCGACCGTGATGCGGCTTTCACCACCGAAATCACCTACGGCACGCTGCGCACCCTCGGGGTGCTTGACGCCGTCATCGCCGAATGCTCTTCGCGCGAGATCGAGCAGATCGCCCCGGAGGTGCTCGATGCGTTGCGGCTCGGTGCATACCAGCTGCTGTATACGCGGGTGGAGCCGCATGCTGCGGTAGACACCACCGTGCGTCTGGTCGAGGCAGCCGGTCACGAGAAGGCGAAGGGCTTCGCCAACGGCATTATGCGCACCATCTCGAGGACTAAGCCTGCGGCGTGGATCGAGAAGCTCACCCCGCCCGGGGAGATCGCGGCGACCGCTTTCCGCAACGCGCACCCGGAGTGGATCGCGCAGTCCTTTTCCCGGGTGCTGGGCCTCGGCGATCTCGACGCGGCGCTCGGCGCTGATTCTGAGCGCCCCACCGTCCACCTCGTGGCGCGACCCGGCGAGATCTCCGCGGAGGAACTCGCGCTGATGACCGGTGGTGAGGAAGGCACCTACTCGCCCTACGCCGTGCATCTGGCTGGCGGTGACCCGGGTGATCTCGCCCCCGTCCGCGAGGGGCTGGCCGCCGTGCAGGACGAGGGTTCCCAGCTCATCGCCCGCGCCGTCGTCGAGGCACCGGTGGAAGGGGTGGACGGCGGACGCTGGCTGGATCTCTGCGCAGGCCCCGGCGGTAAGGCCGCACTCATGGGGGCGCTGGCGCGTATCGACGCCGCCCACGTCGACGCCGTCGAGGTTTCCCCGCACCGCGCCCAGCTTGTCGAGAAGACCACCCGCGGACTGCCCGTCACCGTCCACGTCGCCGACGGCCGCTCCCCGGGGCTGCAGCCCGGCTATGATCGCGTGCTTGTCGACGCCCCCTGCTCCGGCCTCGGCGCCCTCCGTCGCCGCCCCGAGGCCCGCTGGCGCAAGGCCGAAGCCGACATCGACGGCCTGGCGCCACTGCAGTTTGAGCTGCTGGCCTCCGCCCTGGAGCTGGTGCGCCCCGGTGGCGTGGTCGTCTACTCGACGTGTTCGCCGGACCTGCGGGAGACCCGCGCGATCGTCGATAAGGCGATCGCCGAGTTGGGCGCCGTGGAACTCGATGCCCACGAGCTGGTCTCCCCGATGGCAGATGTCGGCTCGCACAAGAGCGTGCAGATGTGGCCGCACCGCCACGGCACCGACGCCATGTTCTTGGCGGTGCTGCGCAAGGCCGGGCAGGCGGAGTAGCTCCGGCGGTCAGCTCGGGGTGGGCGGGCGGCCGTCATGCTCGAAGACGGTGCCGTCCGGGCGGTGGATGCGCATCTCGCTGCCCAGCGGTTCGTTGTTGAGGTAGCGGCGTTCCAGTTCCTCGATCTTCTCCTGCCGCTCGCGCAGCGTCCGCTCGTGCTGGCGCGCGGTGCCGCCGCGGTTGGCCTCGAATCCCATGGCACCCAACTGGTCGGCGAGCAGATAGAGGAAGGCCCGGTGGTAATCCGGGTCCGCGGAGGCGGGTTCGTCCCGGTAGCGGTCACGCATATCCTCGGCGCGGTGACGCAATTCCCAGTAGTCGGGGCGGTCAGAGAGGAGCTGCACCTCGTCGGTGGGTGGCGGACTGTATGACGTGGACGGGGTGGCCGGGATGCGGTCCCGCGCACCGAACAGATCCGGGTCGCTGCGCTCCCAGGCCAGCAGGGCCAGCTGCGCCCCGAAGAGCATCGCCACGAGGGCGACAGCGAGGAGGACGCGGCGGGAGTTCGGCATCGGGTCAGCGGCCGGTGAACTTCGGGGCACGCTTCTCCGCGCGGGCCGCACGCGATTCCTCCACATCCGCGGAATGCCAGGCCGCAGCCGCCGCCTCCCGGCGGGCATCGTCGCTGTAAGGGGCATGCGAGGTGTGGGCGAACTCGTACTTCAGGTGACGCAGGGTTAGCGGCGCCTTAGAAGCCACCAGCTCCGCCAACTGGAGCGCATCGTCGAGACCACCGGCCCGCACCGCGTAGCCGGAGCGCACAGCGTCCTCCGCGGACAGCGCCGCACCGGTGAACAGCATGGCGCGGGCCACCGAGCCGCCGACGAGGTGCTCGAGGGTGCGGATGGTTACCTCGTCGAGGGCGATGGCCACGTCAACGATGGGCACCCGGAAGAGCGCGGAATCATCGACCACGCGCAGGTCACAGGCCATGGACAGCTGGGTGCCTGCCCCGATCGCGGCGCCGTTGATCCAGGCGATCACGGGGATGGGCAAGGTCTGGATGGTGCCCAGCATCTTCAGCAGGCGTGGGTAGAACCCACCCGCATAGACGTCCCCGGACAGATCCGCCCCGGCGGAGAAGACTGTGCCGTCCCCGTGGAGAAGGACCACCCGGGCACCGTCCTCCGCGGCTGCCAGCATGGCGGCCTCGATGGCATCGCACATGGCGATATCAAGCTTGTTGCGCTTGGCGTGGTTATCCAGCTTGATCTCCCGGATGCGGCCCTCGGAATGGTCGGCGGTGGTAACGAGCGGGGTGGTCACGGGCGGGATCCTTCCGGATGGGAAATGTGTCGCGAAAACACATCTTGCCCTATACAAGCTCAGAAGGGGACGTCGACCTCCGCAGGATAGGGTGAGGGCTGTCGGTGGCGGCGTTGTGCCTGCACCCTGTGGTAGGTGTCTTCGTCGATCTCCCGGTCCGTCGGTCGCTGGCGGTTGAGGTACTCCTGGAAGGTGAGGCGTCGACCGCCCGGGTCGGTGGGTGCCTGCGCCACCGGCCGGTCGATCCAGGCCCGCAGCAGCCGGGACTGCAGTTCCGTGTAGGTGTCGCCGTCTCCGGTGAGCAGCTGGTGTCCGATGTCTGTGGCGCGGAGGCTTTCACCTGGTTCGACGATGAGCAGACCTGCCTTAGCACCGACGTCGAGCACGCTGGTGAGAGTGGTGACCTCCCGTGCGGTACCCACGCTCGGGCCGTAGCCGTAGTATCTGCTCCTGCGCTGCGGCAGGGGATAGAGGGCGGGGTATTTATCGACGAGGTCGCGCACCACCCCCACCGGCAGGTATCCGGACTTGGTCACCCGCGGTGGCTTAGCGGAGGTTGCCCGGCGGAGCAGTTCGAAAAGAATATCCCGGTCCGGTAGCCCGGAGAGGAAACGGTGGTGGCCGGCCATCTCCGCCTGGCGGCCCTCCTCCCGCAGGACGGTGTAGAGGGCCATCGCTGCCTCCACGTCGGCGACTTCCGGGACCAGTAGTCCTTCGAGTGCGTCGACGATGATCATCCGCTCCAGATCCGGAGGGAGGGGTCGCTCATCGTGGGCCAGCGTCAGGGCGTTGAATTCGGCCAGCCGTAGCTTCGGCCCGGGCAGCAGTGGGGTGGTGTCGTTGAGGAGGATCGGCGGTTGTTCATTGTCCCAGAAGGGTGAATGATCCTCGACGATGTCGAGGCGGAAAATCCACCCGTCGGTGCGGTGCAGTAGGAACTCCAGCTCGTGGACATCCTCCGGCAGCGGCCCGGTGATCCACTCGTCGCTGAGATCGGGATGGTCGAAATGGTAGGCCCGTCGTGCGTGGTAGGTCTCACCCACGCGGAACAAGGCGTCGGGAGTGGGGTAGCGGCCGAGGGCGAGGCAGAGCCGATCGAGCAGCTCGTCGCCTGTGATGTCGTGGCGGAAGGTCAGGGAGCGGACGAATGGGCGTTCCGCTCCCTTCAATGTCATGGTCAGTGTCCGGTAGGTCATGGCCCCGAGCACACCACGTCATCGGCATCGGCGCTGGCCCGCACCCACTAGCCTGTGGATAACTCGGGCCCCCGGGCCGATCTGTGGATAACTCCCGCTTCTCGACGTCGCCTTCCCCACCATTCCTTTAAAGTGGAAAGGTTTATAGAGTGATAGGCATGAACGCGCTCCGGGCAATCATCTTCCTGGTCCTAGTCACCTGCGGGGTGAGCGCCTGCGGCACGCCCACCGTCGGTGACGTCGAATTTTTCCCGGGTGATGCCGTGACGGAAAGGGCGGTGGGAGTTGATGAGGGGGCGTCGATAAGCAATTACGATGCCGACGTGATCACCACCGGGAATGCGCGGGTGCGGGCGAGCGACCCGGAGTCCGCAGCTGCGGACTTTGCTGCCGCGGTGCGCGGCGTCGGGGGAAGGATCGCCGAATCGGACACCTCCACTGTGGGCGTGGATATGACGGTGCGGATCCCGGCCGCGGAATACGCCGGGATCGTCGAGAGGCTGGATGAGTACGGCGATGTCACCGAGCAATCCATACGCGAGACAGACGTGACCCAGGAAAGAGTTGACCTCGAGGCCCGGCAGGCAGCGCTGCAGGCGTCCATCGACCGGCTCAGCGAGTTAATGAGCGGCGCCGACAACGTCGATGACCTACTGCGCGCCGAGGAAATGCTCACCCAACGCCAAGGCGAGCTTGATTCGCTGTCCTCCCAGCTGGACTACCTGCGCGATCAGGTGGACATGTCGACCCTGCGCGTCACCTTCAGCACCGACCGGGCGCCTGATGCCGGCCCCGGCGTGTGGGACACCTTCCTCACCTCCCTGAGGACCATGCTCTATGTCAGCGTGGCGCTTCTGCCGTGGCTGGTGCTTTTTGCTGTGCTCATCACCCTGGCTACGGTGGTGTGGCGCAAGCGGCGGCGGAAGGGAGAGGAAACCCGATGACCTGCGGGTACCTCAGCGCCTACCCACCCGCGTACACTCGTTGCCATGGCATCACCGATCATCGCACCCAGTATTCTCGCGGCTGATTTCTCGAAGCTCGGCGAGGAGGTCCGCGCCGTCGCGAACGCGGACTGGATCCACGTGGACATCATGGACGGACATTTCGTCCCCAACCTCTCCTTCGGCCCGGACATCACGAAGACGGTGGACAAGATCACTGACCAGCACCTCGACGTGCACCTGATGATCGAGAACCCGGAGGACTGGGTCGACCATTACATCGACGCCGGCGCCAACTGCGTCATCTTCCACGTGGAGGCCACCGATGACCACGTCGGACTAGCCAAGCACATCAAGTCGAAGGGCGTGAAGGCCGGTTTCTCGCTGAAGCCGGGCACCCCGATCGAGCCTTACCTGGCTGACCTGCGCTTCTTCGACCTGGTGCTGGTCATGTCCGTGGAGCCGGGTTTCGGCGGCCAGTCCTTCATGCCGGATCAGCTGGAGAAGGTCCGCACCCTGCGTGAGGCCATCGACAACAACAAGCTGAGCACCCTCATCGAGATTGACGGCGGCATCTCCGAGAAGACCATCGGGCAGGCCGCCGAGGCCGGGTGCGATGCTTTCGTCGCCGGCTCCGCGGTGTACGGCAAGGAGGACCCGGCGGCAGCTGTCGACAACCTGCGTCGCCTGGCCACCGTCTAAATGGACATCATCGCTCGGGCACTGGCCACCGCCCTCGAATGCGGGGAGGGTGCGCGCGGGTACACCAGTCCCAACCCGCCGGTCGGCGCCGCCATCCTTGACCGCAATGGTGAACTCGTCGGCCGGGGCGCCACGCAGCCGGCCGGTGGCCCGCACGCCGAGATCATGGCCTTGCGCGAGGCCGGGGAGAGCGCCGCGGGCGGCACCGCGGTGGTCACCCTCGAGCCCTGCAATCATCAGGGCCGCACCGGTCCCTGCGCGCAGGCGCTTGACGACGCCGGCGTGGACACCGTCTACTACTGCCAGCCGGACCCCAACCCCGTCGCCACCGGCGGGGCCGCGTTTCTGCGCGAGCGCGGGATAGGCGCCGAATGCCTGGACATCGAGGTAGCCGCGCTCATCCCGTGGCTGATGGCCGTGCGCAACAACCGACCGTCTGTGACCTTGAAGTTCGCCCAAACGCTTGACGGGTTCACGGCGGCACTGGATGGTACGAGCCAGTGGATCACCGGCGAGGTGGCCCGCAGCCACGTCCACCGGGACCGCAGCAAGCGCGATGCGATCATCGTCGGCACCGGTACCGCCATCGCCGACAACCCCTCGCTCACCGCCCGCGACGGCGAGCGCGAGCTGCCCACCCAACCGCGGCGCGTAGTCATCGGCGGTCGCTCATTGACCGGCAACGCCACCAACCTGCACCGCCTCGGCTTCGAGCAGTACCGGGGAATTCCCGACGCTCTCTGGCAGTTATGGGAGACAGGTGCCCGCGACGTTCTCGTCGAGGGTGGCGCGCAGCTGGCCTCCGGCTTCCTGCAGGCTGGCCTGGTCGATCACATCCAGGCCTATATCGCGCCGACGCTGCTCGGCCAGGGCCGCGGAGTGCTCGCCGAGGCCGTGGGGCTGAACATCAACGACGCCGTGCGATTCAGCGCCCCGCGTATCACCCATCTGGGCGATGACGTACTACTGGAAATGACCCGAAAGGACGGAAAGTAGTTGTTTACTGGACTGGTGGAGGAGATCGGGAGCGTCGATAAGCTGCAGCCGCAAGGCGATGCCCTCCGGCTGACGATCGGCGCCTCCACGGTGCTCACGGATGTCTCCTTCGGCGATTCCATCGCCGTCAACGGCGTGTGCCTCACCGTCGTCGAGCACACTGACTCCTGGTTCACCGCCGATGTCATGCAGGAATCCCTCGACCGCACCGGCCTGGGCCAGCTGGAAGTCGGCTCCCGCGTCAATCTGGAGCGCGCCCTCGCCGCGGGCGCACGCCTGGGCGGGCACATCATGCAGGGCCACGTCGACGGCACATCAACCCTGATCAGCCGCACCTCCTCGGAGAACTGGGATGTGCTGCGCTTCTCACTCGACGCCGCCCTCGCCCGCTACGTCGTGGAAAAGGGATCCATCGCCGTCAACGGCACCTCACTCACCGTCTCCGCCGTGGGGGAGGACTACTTCGAGGTCTCCCTCATCCCGACGACCCTGGCCGCGACCACCCACGGGGAGCTCGCGGAGGGAGAGGTGGTCAACATCGAGGTGGATGTCCTGGCCAAGTACGTGGAGAAGATGCTCGGGGACAGGGCCGACTCTCAGACCAGCAGTCTGGAACGCTAAGGTTTAGCCCGTGACTGAAGTATCTGTGGACCACGACCGCCTGCGCCTTGATCCCGTCGAGGCAGCCATCGCCGATATCGCCGCCGGCAAGATGGTGGTCGTCGTCGACGATGAGGACCGCGAGAACGAAGGCGACCTCATCTTCGCCGCCGAACTGGCCACCCCGGAGCTCGTCGCCTTCATGGTCCGCTACAGCTCCGGCTACATCTGCGCCCCGCTGACCAACGCGGACTGTGATCGCCTCGACCTGCCGCCCATGGTCGCCCAGAACGAGGACGCCCGGCACACCGCCTACACCGTCACCGTCGACGCGAACACCGGAACCACCGGCATCTCCGCCACCTCCCGCTGTGAGACAATCCAACGCCTGGCCAATCCCACGACCACCCGCCACGACTTCACCCGCCCCGGGCATGTCGTGCCGCTGCGGGCCGTCGAGGGGGGAGTGCTGGCCCGCGACGGCCATACTGAGGCAGCCGTCGACCTGGCCCGCCTCGCTGGGCTGCGGCCCGCCGGCGTGCTCTGCGAGGTGGTCTCCGAGGATGTTCCCACCGACATGGCCCGCGGACCGGAACTGCGCCGCTTCGCCGATGAGCATGGCCTGACGATGATCTCCATCGAGCAGCTCATCGACTACCGGCGCCGCACCGAATCACAGGTGGAACGCCTGGTGGAGACACGTATGCCCACCGAGTTCGGCGAATTCGACATGGTCGGCTACCGCCATGCCGTCGACGGCATCGAGTTCGTGGCCCTGACCGTCGGCGACCTCGCTGGCCCTGGCCTGCCCGTGCGCGTGCACTCCGAGTGCCTCACCGGCGATGTCTTTGCCTCCCGCCGTTGTGACTGCGGCCCCCAGCTGCACGAGTCGATGCGCATGATCCAGGAGGCTGGCCGGGGTGTCATCATCTACCTGCGCGGACACGAAGGCCGCGGCATCGGGCTCATGGCCAAGCTGGAGGCCTACCGCCTGCAGGACCTTGGCCTGGACACCGTCGACGCCAACCTCGAGCAGGGCCTGCCCGCCGATGCCCGCGAGTACTCCGCCGCAGGACAGATCCTCCGCGACCTCGGCGTCACCTCGGTATCGCTGCTGACCAACAACCCCACCAAGTGCGCGGCACTGGAGGGCTACGGTGTGGAGCTGACCGGGCGCACCTCCATCCCGGTCGAACCGAACGAAGACAACATCCGCTACCTGCGCACCAAGCGCGACCGCATGGGCCATGACCTACCCGGCGTCGACGCCTGGGAGCGCGCCCACGAAGGAGCAGCTAAGTGAGTAAGGAAGGGTTGCCCGTCCTCGACGAGCGTCTCGACGCCGCGGGCTTGAGCGTCGCCGTGGTCACCGCCCGCTGGAACACCGAGATCTGCGAGCAGATGCGCCGCAACGCGGTGGCTGCGGCAAAGGAGGCCGGCGTCGATAAGCTCTCGGAAGCGCACGTCATGGGAGCACTTGAGCTGCCTGTCATCGTCCAGGAATTCGCGCGCACCCATGACGCCGTCGTGGCACTGGGATGTGTCATCCGCGGCGGTACCCCGCACTTCGACTACGTCTGTGATTCCGTCACCGAGGGGCTGACCCGCATCGCGTTGGATGAGTCCACCCCGATCGGCAACGGCGTGCTCACCACCAACGATGAACAGCAGGCCATCGACCGTGCCGGATTCACCGGTTCGGTGGAGGATAAGGGCGCCGAAGCCATGCTCGCGGCTCTCGACGCCGCGATCACCCTGCGTCGCATCCGTGGGCAGGAGGGATAGACTGATGGCCGTGAGTGAAGAGAACACCGCCCGTAAGCTCAGCGATGAGGAGATGGCGTACTACGCCGCCCTCGACCCCCACGCCATGACCTCGACGAAGCCGTGGGAGCTGGAGGTGCGTTCGCCCTCGCTCAAGCGCCTGGCATGGGTGTGCATCGCCATCGTCATGGCCGTGCACATCTTCATGGGCTACTTCCTGGACCTGGAGTTCACCGGCGCGTCGATCTCCTTCATCGACCAGTTGGCGTTCCCCATGGTGGGCGTGGTCATCTCCATCCTGGCGTACCTGGCGTTCACCCGCCCGCGCGTGCGCGCGAATGAGGATGGGGTGGAGATCCGCAACATCATCGGCACCCGCTTCTACCCGTGGTCCGTGACCTACGGTCTGTTCTTCCCGCAGGGCGCACGCATGGCCCGCCTGGAGCTGCCCGAGTTCGAGTACGTGCCCATGTGGGCGATGCAGGCTTCCGATGGCCCGGCCGTGGTGCAGGCTGTCTCGCAGTTCCGTGAGCTCGAGGCCCAGTACATGCCGCAGGATTAGCATGGCTGATCCCAGCACCTACCGCCCGGCCCCGGGGTCCATCCCCACGGAGCCGGGCGTCTACCGTTTCCGTGATGAGCACCGCCGCGTCATCTACGTCGGCAAAGCCAACAGTCTCCGCGCGCGGCTGTCCAACTACTTCCAGGACGTCACCGGCCTGCACCCGCGCACCCGCCAGATGGTGTTCACGGCCGCCTCCGTCGAATGGACCGTGGTCGCCTCCGAGGTGGAGGCGCTGCAGCTGGAGTACACGTGGATCAAGCGTTTCGATCCGCGCTTCAACGTCAAGTACCGCGACGATAAAACCTACCCCCTGCTGGCCGTATCCACTGGCGAGGACATCCCGCGGGCGTTTTTCTACCGCGGCCCGCGCCGCCGCGGCGTGCGCTACTTCGGCCCCTATTCCCACGCCTGGGCCGTGCGCGAGACCCTCGACCTGCTCACCCGCGTCTTCCCCGTGCGCACCTGTTCCAAGGGCGTGTACAACCGGCATGAAAAGCTCGGGCGTCCCTGCCTGCTGGGCTATATCGACAAGTGCTCCGCGCCCTGTGTCGGCCGTGTCTCCCCGGAGGAACACCGCGGGATCGTCGACGGTTTCGTCTCCTTCATGGCCGGGCACACCGATAAGGTCATCCGGCAGCTCACCCGCGAGATGGAACAGGCCGCGGAGGAGCTGGAGTTCGAACGCGCCGCCCGCCTGCGCGATGACCTCGGCGCAATCAACAAGATCATGGAACAGCAGTCCGTGGTCCTCGGTGATGCCACCGACGCCGATGTCATCGCGGTCGACTCCGATGAGCTGGAGGCCGCGGTCCAGATCTTCCACGTGCGCGGCGGCCGGATCCGCGGCCAGCGCGGCTGGGTCGTCGAACGCACCGAGGAACCCATCGCCGCGCTCATGCGGGATTTCCTCATCCAGTTCTACTCCGATGCCGTGGAGCGGGCGCTTATCGACGCCGCCGACGAGGCCGACACCATCCAGCGTCGCGGCGTCGACCAGTATTCCACGAGCCCGCCGAAACCGGGCGCGGTGGTGCCCCGCGAAATCCTTGTCCAGCATGAGCCGGAGGAGACCCCGGAGGTCACGTCCTTGCTCGCCGAGCTGCGCGGCGCAGCCGTTGATCTGCGCACCCCGCAGCGCGGCGATAAACGCGCCCTCATGGAGACCGTGGAGCGCAACGCGAAGGAAGCTCTTCGCCAGCACAAGCTCAAACGCGTCGGCGACCTCACCGCCCGCTCCGCCGCCCTGCAGGACATCCAGGAGGTCCTCGGCCTGGAGGAGGCGCCGCTGCGCATCGAATGCACCGACATCTCCCATATCCAGGGCACCGATGTTGTCGCCTCCCTCGTCGTCTTCGAGGATGGCCTGCCCCGCAAATCCGACTACCGCCGCTACCGGGTGAAGGAAGCCGCCGGCGACGGGCACTCCGACGACGTGGCCTCCATCGCCGAGATCACCCGCCGCCGTTTCCTGCGCCACAACCAGGACAAGCTGGCCGTCCCCGACGAGGAGACCGAGGCCCAGACCTTCGCCGATGAGAAGGTGGAGGAGTTCTCCACCGACGCCCGCCGCTTCGCCTACCCTCCGAACCTGTTCATCGTCGACGGCGGCCTGCCGCAAGTCAACGCCGCGCAGCAGGTTTTCGACGAGTTGGGCATCGTCGATGTCACCCTCATCGGGCTGGCCAAACGCCTGGAGGAGATCTGGGTGCCGGGGGAGAAGGATCCGCTGATCCTGCCGCGCAACTCCCAGGGCCTGTTCCTGCTGCAGCAGATCCGCGACGAGGCCCATCGCTTCGCCATCACCTACCACCGCCAGCAGCGCTCCAAGCGGATGCGCGTGTCCGAGTTGGACGGCGTGCCGGGGTTGGGGGCCGCCCGCCGCACCGAGTTGGTCAAGCACTTCGGGTCGGTGAAAAAGCTTAAGGCCGCCAGCGTGGAGGAGATCGCGGAGGTGAAGGGTTTCGGGCCGAAGCTGGCGTCGGCGGTTTTCGCCCACCTGCATCCGGGCGAAGGCGATAGTATGGCCCCATGACGTCACCCCGCTTCTCGACGCCCCCCGTCCTCATCACCGGCATGTCCGGTGGCGGCTTGAGTTCCGCGGCGAAGGTGCTGGAGGACAAGGGTTTTTTCGTGGCCCAGAACCTCCCGCCGAAGCTCATCCCCGCCTTCCTGAAGCAGTCCCTGGAGCAGGACCCGCCGGTGGACAAGGTCGCCTTCCTCACCGATGTGCGCACCCGCGTCTTCGGCGGCAACCTCAAGGATGTGCTCAGAGAGCTCGGCGAGGATATTGCCCCGACGGTGCTGTTCATGGACGCCCGTGATGATGTGCTCATCCGCCGCTTCGACAGTGTGCGCCGCACCCACCCTCTGCAGGATGATCAGACGCTGCAGGTGGGTATTGACCGGGAGCGGGAGATCACCAATCCGATCAAGGAGATGGCCGATATCATCATCGACACCTCCAGCCTGTCGGTGCATGACCTGCGCCGGGCGATCGAGGCGTCGTTCGGCACGATGGCGCATAACCGCCAGCATGTGACGATTGAGTCCTTCGGTTTCAAAAACGGCGCTCCCCGCGACGCCGACCTCATGGTCGATGTCCGCTTCCTGCCCAACCCCTTCTGGGTGCCGGAGTTACGCGGCTTCCGCGGCACCGATGAGCCGGTCAGTGACTACGTCCTTTCCCAGGAGGGGGCGGGGGAGTTCCTCGACCGTTTCGTGGCCATGTTCCAGTCCATGCTCGACGGCTACCGGCACGAGGGCAAGAACTTCATCACCGTCGCCGTCGGCTGCACCGGCGGGCACCACCGTTCCGTCGCCGTCTCCGAGGAGCTCGGCCGCCGCCTGTCTGAAAGCGGTGACCTCGACGTCAACGTCATGCACCGCGATATCGCCACCTCTTAAACCCTCCTGGAGTACCACTCATGCACATCACGTCTCTGGGAGGCGGACACGGCCTCTATCAGACCTTGGTTGCCGCGCGACTGAGCGAACCGTCCTCGATCACCGCCGTGGTCACCGTCGCCGATGATGGAGGTTCCTCCGGGCGCCTGCGCCGGGAGATGGACATCATCCCGCCGGGAGATCTCCGTATGGCGTTGGCGGCCCTGGCCCGAGAGGATTCCGAAGGGCAGATGTGGGCTCAGACCCTCCAACACCGCTTCGGTGGCACCGGGGCACTCGCCGGCCATGCCGTGGGCAACCTGCTCATCGCCGGCCTGGCCAACATTCTCGGCAGCGAACAGGCCGCCCTGGACAAGGTCGCCGAGCTCACCCGCTCCCACGGGCGGGTGGTCCCGGTGTGTAATCAGCCGCTGGATATTGAGGCGGAAGTAGCCGGGCTTGACGACGACCCGCGGGTCATCCGCCCCGTCAGAGGCCAGGTCGCTGTGGCCACCACTCCCGGCACGGTGCGACGCGTGCGGGTCATCCCCGAAAACCAGGAGGCCTCCCCGGAGGCGGTACGCGCCATCCGCGACGCGACGCTGGTCACACTCGGCCCCGGATCCTGGTTCTCCTCCGTTATCCCGCACCTACTGGTCCCTGGGATCGTGGAGGCGCTCAACGAATCGGCCGCACTCAAGGTCGTGGTTCTCAACTTAGCGGCCGAGGTGGGGGAGACCCATGGTTTTTCCTCCGAGCGCCACATCCACATGCTCAGCCAGCACGCCCCCTCCCTGCACATTGACCGCTTCCTCGTCGATTCCGACACCATCCGCACCACCGCCGAGCGGGACTTCGTGGCCCGCGCGGCGGCCGGCCTAGGGGCGGAGGTGGTGTACGCGGACCTGCGCGCCGTCGATGAGTCGGGCCGAGTGAAAAACACCCATGACCCCTCCAGGCTGTCGGCGGCCCTGACATCGCTGTTGCGGGCGGACGTCTAGACTGGTCCGGAGCTTCAACAGAAAGGTGGCTGCGGCTGTGGCGTTGACAGACAAGGTGAAGGACGAACTGACGCGGGTGGTGGTGACCCGCCAGTCGGCGCGCGCCGCTGAGACCGCGGCCCTGCTGCGTTTCGCCGGGCAAATGCAGGTCATCGCCGGACGCCTCGTCATCGAGGCGGAACTGGACTCAAGCGACGTCGCCCGCCGCCTGGCCGAGTCGCTCACCGAGCTTTATGGGGTCGAAGTCCACGAGCACACGATCAGTGCCGGCGGGGCGTCGAAAAGCGCCCGCCACCTGCTGCGGGTGACCGAAGGTACAGAAGATCTCGCCCGCCGCCTCGGACTGGTCACCCGCTCGGGACACCCGGTCGTCGGATTGCCGCCGCAGGTCATCTCCGGCACCGTCGCCGACAATGAAGCCGCCTGGCGCGGGGCTTTCCTCGCGCAGGGAACCCTGACCGAACCGGGGCGTTCCTCCGCGTTGGAGGTGACCTGCCCTTGCCAGGAAGCAGCCCTGGCGCTGGTCGGTGCCGCCCGGCGCCTGGGCATTTCCGCCAAGACCCGGGAAACCCGCGGCGCGGACCGCGTCGTCATCCGCGACGGCGACGCCATCGGCGCGCTGCTGACCCGCATGGGCGCCCAGCAGATCCGCCTCGAATGGGAGGACAAGCGCCTGCGCCGCGAGGTCCGCTCCACTGCTAACCGCCTGGCCAACTTCGACGACGCGAACCTGCGTCGCTCGGCCCGCGCGGCCATCGCCGCCGCCGCCCGCGTGGAGCGCGCCATGCACATCCTCGGCGATGACGTGCCCGAGCACCTCGCGGAGGCCGGGCAGCTGCGCGTGCAGCACCGGCAGGCCTCCCTGGAGGAACTGGGCCGCCTCGCCGATCCGCAGATGACCAAGGATGCTGTCGCCGGGCGGATCCGCCGCCTGCTGTCCATGGCGGATAAGCGGGCCGAGGAGCTGGGCATCCCCGACACCAACGAAGCCGTCACCGACGACATCCTCGACGGAGCTTAAAGCACCATTCGGGGGTGCCCGCCGGACGGCGCTATCGGCGTTGACAACGAGTTTCGGCAAGCGCGCCTGTTCGCTCTGCGCCTGTCTCTATCACCTCTGCAGCGGCGGGAATGTGTCGCTAAACTGTCTGTAGATGGACCGTCGTTTCAGTTGCGGTCACATCCTGACGTGTACTCAATCCCTGAGGAGATTATTGTGACCATCCGCGTAGGCATCAACGGCTTCGGCCGCATCGGCCGTAACTTCTACCGCGCCGTTCTGGAGCGCAGCGAGGCCGTCGAGATCGTCGCCGTCAACGACCTCACCGACAACAAGACCCTGTCGACCCTGCTGAAGTACGACTCCATCCTGGGCAAGCTCCCGGGCGAGGTCTCCTTCGACGATGACTCCATCACCTACGACGGCAAGACCATCGCTGTCTCCGCCGAGCGCGACCCGAAGAACCTGGACTGGGCTGCCCACAACGTGGACATCGTCATCGAGTCCACCGGTTTCTTCACCGACGCCGAGGCTGCCAAGGCCCACATCGACGCCGGCGCCAAGAAGGTCATCATCTCCGCCCCGGCGAAGAACGAGGACGCCACCTTCGTCTACGGCGTCAACCACGAGCTCTACGACCCGGAGAACCACAACGTCATCTCCGCCGCGTCCTGCACCACCAACTGCCTGGCCCCGATGGCCAAGGTCCTGGACGAGAAGCTCGGCATCGAGCGCGGCCTCATGACCACCATCCACGCCTACACCGGTGACCAGCGTCTGCACGACGCCCCGCACAAGGACCTGCGTCGCGCCCGCGCCGCCGCCGTCAACATCGTGCCCACCTCCACCGGTGCCGCCAAGGCCGTTTCTCTGGTTCTGCCGCAGCTCAAGGGCAAGCTGGACGGCTACGCACTGCGCGTGCCGACCATCACCGGCTCCGCCACCGACCTCACCTTCACCGCCGGCCGTGAGACCTCCGTGGAGGAGGTCAACGCCCTCATCAAGGAGGCCGCCACCGGTGAGTTCGGTGAGACCCTGGCCTACACCGAGGATCCGATCGTCTCCACCGACATCATCACCGACTCCCACGGCTCCATCTTCGACGCCGGCCTGACCAAGGTCATCGGCGACCAGGTCAAGGTCGTTGCCTGGTACGACAACGAGTGGGGCTACACCTGCCAGCTGCTGCGTATCACCGAGATGGTGGCTGCGAAGCTCTAAGCAATACCCCTCTCACACACCTCCGTCGGCCCCTCGGCTGAGACCGGCGGGAGTGTGACCCTGTGGCCCGGGGTGTGCCTCGGCACACGTCGGGCCGCACCCCTATTCAGCCGCCCCTTTCTCCCAACCCAGACACATGTCAAGGAGTCAGCCATGACCGTGAAGACCCTGCAGGACCTGCTCGACGAGGGCGTCGACGGCCGCCACATCCTCGTCCGCTCCGACTTCAACGTCCCGCTCAACGACGCCGGTGAGATCACCGACGCGGGCCGCATCACCGCCTCCCTTCCGACCCTCAAGGCTCTCGTCGAGGGTGGCGCCAAGGTCATCGTCATGGCCCACCTGGGCCGCCCGAAGGGCGAGGTCAACTCCAAGTACTCCCTGGCCCCGGTCGCCGAGGCACTGTCCGAGGCACTCGGCCAGTACGTCGCACTCGCCGGTGATGTCACCGGTGAGGACGCGCACGAGCGCGCCAACGGCCTCACCGAGGGCGATGTCCTCCTGCTGGAAAACGTGCGTTTCGACGCCCGCGAAACCTCCAAGGATGAGGCCGAGCGCGGTGCTTTCGCTGACGAGCTCGCCGCCCTCGCCGCGGACAACGGTGCGTTCGTCTCCGACGGCTTCGGCGTCGTCCACCGTGCACAGGCGTCCGTCTACGACGTGGCCAAGCGCCTCCCGGCCTACGCCGGCACCCTGGTGGAGAAAGAGATCTCCGTCCTGGAGAAGACCGCCACCAACCCCGAGTCCCCGTACGTTGTCGTGCTCGGCGGCTCCAAGGTCTCCGACAAGCTGGGTGTCATCGAGGCCCTGGCAGGCAAGGCCGACAAGATCATCATCGGTGGCGGCATGTGCTACACCTTCCTCAACGCGCAGGGCTACAACACCCAGAAGTCCTTGCTCCAGGAGGAGATGGTGGACACCTGCAAGGACCTCCTCGAGCGCTTCGGCGACAAGATCGTCCTGCCCGTTGACCTCGTCGCCGCCGCAGAGTTCTCCGCCGACGCCGAGAACAAGGTCGTCGCCCTCGACGGTATCCCGGAGGGTTGGCTGTCCCCGGACATCGGCCCGGAGTCCGTCAAGGAGTTCGCCGACGTCCTCGCCACCTCAAAGACCGTCTTCTGGAACGGACCGATGGGTGTCTTCGAGATGGAGCCCTTCTCCAAGGGCACCGAGGGCGTTGCCCAGGCGATTATCGACGCCACCGCCAACAACGGTTCCTTCTCCGTCGTCGGCGGCGGCGACTCGGCTGCCTCCGTCCGCGTTCTCGGCCTCAACGAGGACGGGTTCTCCCACATCTCCACCGGTGGCGGCGCCTCTCTCGAGTTCCTTGAGGGCAAGGAACTGCCGGGCGTTTCCGTCCTCGACCGCTAAACACACACACCCACCCTGAAAGGAGTGCCACCCACATGGCACGCACCCCCCTTATCGCCGGCAACTGGAAGATGAACCTGGACCACCACCAGGCGATCGCCACCGTGCAGAAGCTCGACTTCGCCCTGCCGAAGGACTACTACGAGAAGGTCGACGTCGCCGTCACCGTCCCGTTCACCGACATCCGCTCGGTGCAGACCCTCGTCGACGGTGACAAGCTGCAGGTCACCTACGGTGCGCAGGATGTCTCCGCCCACGAGTCCGGGGCCTACACCGGTGAGGTGTCCGCGCAGATGCTGGCCAAGCTCGGTTGCACCTGGGTCGTCGTCGGTCACTCCGAGCGCCGCGAGTACCACAATGAGTCCGATGAGCTGGTCGCTGCGAAGGCCGCCGCCGCCCTCAAGCACGGCATGCACCCCATCGTCTGCGTCGGTGAGCCGCTGGAGATCCGCGAGGCCGGCACCCACGTCGATTACGTCGTGAAGCAGACCCGCGCCTCCCTCGCGGGCCTGTCCGCCGAGGACCTGGCCAACACCGTCATCGCCTACGAGCCGGTGTGGGCCATCGGTACCGGCAAGGTCGCCTCCGCGGCCGATGCCCAGGAAGTGTGTGCCGCGATCCGTGGGCTGATCCGTGAGCTCGCGGGTGATGAGGTCGCCGACGGCATGCGCATCCTCTACGGCGGTTCCGTCAAGACCGACTCCGTCGCCGAGATCGTCGGCCAGCCCGACGTCGACGGTGGTCTGGTCGGTGGAGCCTCGCTCGACGGCGAGGATTTCGCCAAGCTGGCGGCCGCTGCCGCCTCTGCTGTCTAGACACCTGACAGTCCCACAACCCCCGTCGCTGCAGCGGCGGGGGTTGTGGCGTCGATAAGCAGCGTGCGCCGGGGACACGGATACGCCATGATAGGTAGGCATCCGTTCGATAAAGGAGACCACATGACTATCCGCGATCATCTGCAGGAAGACATCCGCTATCTGGGCCGTATCCTCGGCCAGGTGATCGCGGAGCAGGAAGGGGAGAAGGTCTTCAACCTCGTGGAGCACGCCCGCCAACAGGCCTTCGAGGTGGCGAAGGGCAACGCCTCCCTGGAGGTGCTCGTCGAGCTGTTCCGCAACATCGACCCGGAGGACGCCACCCCCATCGTGCGCGCTTTCAGTCATTTCGCCCTCATGGCGAACCTGGCGGAGGACATCCACGATGATTTCAAACGGGAGCGCATTCTCGACGAAGGCGGGGCCCCGGATTCCACTCTCGAGGCGACATGGGAGAAGTTCGACGAGGCGGACGTCAGCGCGGCGGCCATTGAGAAGTCCCTGCGCGGTGCCCTCGTCGCGCCGGTGCTCACCGCCCACCCGACGGAGACCCGCCGTCGGACGGTGTTCGACGCCCAGAAGCACATCACCCAGCTCATGCTGGAGCGGCACGCCATCCAGGACGCCGAGGAGACCGCGCGTACCGAGTCCCGTCTGCTCGAGGTGGAGCGCAATATCCGCCGCCGGATGACCATCCTCTGGCAGACCGCGCTTATCCGCCAGGCCCGCCCGCGCATAGAGGACGAGATCGAGGTCGGCCTGCGCTACTACACGCTGTCGCTGCTCAAGGAGATCCCCGAGCTCAACCGCGATATCCGCGCCGCCCTGACCGACCGTTTCGACGCGGATGCCGGCCGCGCCATCGTCCGCCCCGGCTCCTGGATCGGCGGCGACCACGACGGCAACCCCTTCGTCACCGCTGCCACCTTGGACTATGCTTCGCGGCGCGCCGCTCAGACCGTCCTCAAGTACTACGCCCAGCAGCTCCACGCCCTGGAACATGAGCTGAGCCTCTCCGACCGGATGACCCACGTCACCGTCGAACTCGTCGCCCTGGCCGGCAAGGGCCACAACGATGTGCCCTCGCGCGTCGACGAACCATACCGTCGCGCCGTCCACGGCGTCCGCGGCCGCATCCTCGCCACCACCGCGCACCTCATCGGGGAGGAAGCCGTCGAGGGCACCTGGCACCGCCAGCACGAACCCTATGGCGGCCCGGAGGAGTTCGAGACGGATCTGAAGATCATCGACACCTCCCTGCGTGCCTCCAACGACGAGATCATCGCCGATGACCGCCTCGCCACCATCCGCTCCGCCATCGCCTCCTTCGGCTTCCACCTCTACTCCATCGACCTGCGCCAGAACTCCGAGAGCTTCGAGAATGTGCTCACCGAGGTCTTCGCCACCGCGCACGTCCACCCCAACTACGACACCCTGCGTGAGGAGCAGAAGGTGGAGCTGCTCACCCGTGAGCTGCAGACCCCGCGCCCGCTGGTCCCGCGCGGTTACCGCGGTTTCAGCGAGGCTACCCAGCGCGAGCTGGACCTCATCTCCCAGGCCGCCGACTCCGTCGAGCGCTTCGGTGAAGAAATGATCCCGCATCAGATCATCTCCATGGCCCAATCCGTCAGCGACATCCTCGAACCGATGGTGCTGCTCAAGGAAGCAGGTCTCATCCGCGCCAACGGGCAGGGCCCGACCGGCAGTGTCGACATCATCCCCCTGTTCGAGACCATCGATGACCTGCAGGCCGGCGCCGGCATCCTGCGCCAGCTGTGGGATCTGCCGATCTACCGCTCCTACCTCGCCCAGCGTGGGGATATCCAGGAGGTCATGCTCGGCTACTCCGACTCCAACAAGGACGGTGGCTACTTCGCCGCCAACTGGGCGCTGTACGACGCCGAGACCGACCTGGTGAAAGTCGGCCGCGAGTACGGGGTGCGCCTGCGCCTGTTCCACGGCCGTGGCGGCACCGTCGGCCGTGGCGGCGGCCCCTCCTATGAGGCGATTCTCGCCCAGCCGCAGGGGGCGGTCGACGGCTCGCTGCGCATCACCGAGCAGGGCGAGATCATCTCCGCGAAATACGGCTCCCAGCGGGCGGCCCGCCGCAACCTGGAGGCGCTGGTTTCCGCGACGCTGGAGGCCAGCCTCCTGCCCGTCGATGACCTCGCCGACCGTGCGCGTGCCACCCAGATCATGAGCGAACTCTCGGACATCTCACGCCGGAAGTACTCCGAACTCGTCCACGAGGACCCCGGCTTCATCCCGTACTTCACCCAGTCCACCCCGCTGCACGAGATCGGTTCGCTCAACATCGGCTCCCGCCCCACGGCCCGCAAGCAGACCAAGGGTGTCGACGATCTCCGCGCCATCCCGTGGGTGCTGGCCTGGTCCCAGTCGCGCGTGCTGCTGCCCGGCTGGTTCGGTGTCGGCACCGCACTGGCCGAGTGGATCGGCGAGGGCGAGGACCGGGAGGAGAGGATCGCCGAACTGCGCCACCTCTACGAGACCTGGCCGTTCTTCACTTCCATCATGTCGAACATGGCGCAGGTCATGTCGAAGGCTGGCATGGACCTGGCCGAACTCTACGCACGGCTTATCGACGACCGCGATGTCGCCAAGCACATCCACGGAGTGATCACCGAGGAGTTCGAGCTCACCCGCGCCATGTTCTCCGAGGTGACCGGCAGCGAGGAACTCCTCGCCGACAACCCGGCCCTGGCTCGCTCCGTGCGACGTCGCTTCCCCTACCTGCTGCCGCTCAACATCATCCAGCTGGAGATGCTGCGCCGCCACCGCGCCGGCGACGCCCGCCAGGCCGTCTCCCGGGGCATTCAGCTGACCATGAACGGACTCGCCACCGCGCTGCGCAACTCCGGTTAGACGTGGTGTAGACTGCTCGTCATGACTCTTGCGCTCCAGATCATCCTCGTGCTCACCGCCGTGCTCATGACGGTGTTCGTTCTCCTGCACAAGGGCAAGGGCGGCGGCCTGTCCAGCCTTTTCGGTGGTGGCGTCCAGTCCAACCTCTCCGGTTCGACCGTGGTGGAGAAGAACCTCGACCGCTACACCATCCTCATGGCGATCATCTGGATCACCTGCATCGTGGCGCTGAACCTCATTCAGGCCTTCGGCTAGATTCCCGCTTTTCGACGCCCCCCTTTGCGGGGGCGTTTTCGCGTTCAATGGTGGTTATGGACGAGTTGCGTTCCCTGCCCGACGTGGGCGTGCCTGAGCCGCACCCAATGACCCTGTCCGCGGTGTTCTGGCTGGCTTCAACCGACCGTCGGCGCCAACGGGTGATTAAAGTGCTGTAGCTGCGTCGTCTGTGAGATAGAGGACGGTATCGGCGCCCGAAGCGCCGATGCCCGTGCCGATGTGGAAGAGGGGGGACTGACGCCTTTGGCGGCTGGTGCCCGAGCGGATCGAGTTCTGGCAGGGCTCGACCGACCGGCGGCACCAGCGGGTGATCAAAAAGCTTTAACGGCGTGGTTGCGCGGGCTGGTTAACTCGTGGTCAACTCGGGATGAACATCCGCCGACTTTCTATTCAGAATAGCACGGAAACGGTTAGGGTGTTGATTGAACTGAAAAGCGTCCTAATGTTTCCCCGAAAGAGTGCATAGTGAACCGCTTCCGTAAGATCGCAATCGCCGTGTTGACAAGCCTTATTGCCGTGCCATCAGGGATGGCCCATTCGGTCGTTCCCATCAATTCGTCCCAAGACATCCACAACGTTATGGTGCTCAATCAAGAGGATTCCATTGAAGCCCATGCAATTGTCTCCGATGGTCCTTCGGAATATGAAATCAACAGAGCTATCGAGAAACATCTTGATTTCTCGATTGACAAGCGAGGAATCTTCGACGACGAGACCGCACAGGCTGATGGAGTCGATCCCGAGATCATCCGGATTGGCGTAATTCGAAACCACATGATCGGAGTGGGAGGTGCTGAGATAAGCCCTCAGGGGTGGCAGGCGGGTACGTGGAATTACGGTCGCTGGTGTGGGCCAAACCAATGGGGGCCGGGTGAGCCAATCGACTCCCTGGACCGCGCATGCATGAACCATGATATTTGCATTCAGCAGGGTACCGCGATATGTGATTGTGATTATAGGTTCGTGCAGAACCTCCGCGTCATCAGGCCGCAGTATCCGTGGGGTACGCCGGGTCGTGCCTATCTCGAAGCTGCAATCGTAGTTGTACCGAGAGCCCACGGTTGCGGCTTCTAGCACGACGCTAAACTATCAAAGTCGCAGGTGTTGGCAAAATCAAAAGAAGGCATGCCAGCAGAAGAGGGAAGCATATCTTGCAGTCATTGAAGTCTCGCACAGCACTCTACATCGCCTGGGTTGCACTGGCCCTTAATGTCATATTGACCTACTTAAGGGCCGTTATTCCAGCGCACGCGCTGGGTGTGGGCGTTGAAGACCTATCGCAGTTCAATACCGTGTCCGGCCCCATCATAAATGTCGTTACGGTTGGCTTCGCGCTTATCGTGGCGTTTGCCCAACGAAGGGTTATTCTGGGGCTCGCATCAATAGTGAGTTTCTTTTCCTTCTTAATAATTGCTCTGTTTCACCTAGGATTGTGCCTAACCTGGCAGCACTTCTTTTGGGACGATCCCGTCAGCGACGGTTCCGGATCAATAGCTCCCTTCTGGGCTTGTCAGTTCATGGATCCGTAAGCGGATGATCAGAGAGCTGTAGCTGCGTCGTCTGTGAGATAGAGGACGGTGTCCGCGGTGCCTTCGGCGCCGGCGGCGGGCCAGTCCTCGGGGTTGGCGCGGTCGACGATGGCCTTGGCGGCCTGCGCCTTGTCCTCGCCGGAGACCAGCAGCCACACCTGTTCTGCGCCACGCACGGCCGGCAGGGTCAGGGTGACGCGCTCGGCAGGCGGCTTGGGGGAGTCCGTCACCGCGAGAACCAGGCGTTCCGTTTCGCGTACGGCGTCGGTGTGGGGGAACAGGGTGTTGATGTGCCCCTCATGGCCCATGCCCAGGAGGTGAATATCGAAGCCTTCCGGTGCGAGCTCCTTGATCAGCTGCTCGTAAGCGCGGGCGGCCTCCTCCATCTCACCGCCGTCGAGACCGATGCCGTGGATGTTGGTCTCCGGGATGTCGACGTGGTTGAGCAGGGCGTCGCGCGCCTGCCCCTCGTTGGAATCCTCGTGGTCGACCGGCACGTTGCGGTCGTCGCCGAAGAAGACATGGACGCGGGAGAAGTCGATGCGCGGGTCGGCGTCTTCCAGCTCGCGGATGCGCTCGAGCAGGCCGATGCCGGCGCCGCCCCCGGTGAGCACCAGGCGGGCAATGCCGTCACCGTGGACACCGGTGCCGGTGGACTGGAGGGCGGAGACGACGTCGATAAGCGAAGTCGCTGCCTGGTCAAGGAGGGTGGACAGGGTGTCAGGACGACGGAGAGTAACCATTGATTCCTTTCACGCGGGTGAGACCGCGAAGTGCATGGGCGTAGGCAAGATCGGGGTCGAGGTGACGCAGTTCCTCGGCGAGGCAATCAGCGTCAGGGCGCTCGTTCATGGCGACGAGCGACTCGGGGCGGCCCGGCACGTGGACACGCACCGTGCGGTGGTCGAGCACCTCGACGGTGACCGGGCCGGAAGGCCGATCGAAGCGGAGGGAACGGATGGGGAACAGGCGCT
Source organism: Corynebacterium sp. (assembly GCF_030538285.1). Classification (GTDB taxonomy): domain Bacteria; phylum Actinomycetota; class Actinomycetes; order Mycobacteriales; family Mycobacteriaceae; genus Corynebacterium. The sequence goes on along the minus strand of NZ_JAUNUG010000013.1, from coordinate 31,953 downwards.
GATCATCACCCGGGTCGCACACCTCGCGGGTGACGGGCACCCCGAGGCGATCGGCGAGCCAACCGGCGGCAACGTCAATCTGCGGCTCGTTCGCCGGGCCGGTGAGCACCGCGGATTCGACGACCTCATGCGGGTGCCGGTCCAGGGAGGAGGCGACAATCCCGCGCCAGGCGGTGATCTTCGACCACACCATGTCCGAATCGCCGGGGGAGTAGGCCGAGCGCAGGCGCGCCAGCACGGCGGCACCGGCCGGGTGATCGGCGTTGGTGATCCGCCGCTGCGCCAGACGCCCCAGCGGATGCTCGGAGGGGACCTCCGGGGCGCGGGTCGGCCACCACGCCACCACCGGGGTATCCGGCAGCAGCAGGGGAGTGACCACCGCGGCGAGGTGGTTGACCATCTCACCGGTGATCCGCATGATGACCATCTCCGAGGCGCCGGCGTGGCCGCCGACGCGGACCTCGGCGTCGAGACGCGAAGCCGCGTCCTCCTCACCGGTGAGCAGGACCAGCACACGGGCCGGATGCTCGTGCGAGGCGTCGCGGGTGACGGAGATGATGTGGTCGACGTTGTCCTCCAGGGCGGCGGCGACGACGAGGGTGAGCACACGGCCCGTGGTCTGGGAGTTGTTCTCCCGCGCCTCCAGCAGGCTGGCGGCAATGTTCCGGGTGTCAGTGTCCGGCAATTCAATCTTCAAGACAATGCCTTTCTCTAGGGACGACGCCAGGTGCGGCCGGTGCGTTCCAGCATGCGGTCAGCACTCGCCGGACCCCAGGTGCCGGACTCGTACTCCTCCGGCTGGCCCTTCTCCGACCAGTATTCGAGAATGGGATCAAGGATCGCCCAGGATAACTCCACTTCCTCGTTGGTGGGGAAGAGCGAGGACTCGTCGAGAAGCGCATCGAGGATGAGCCGCTCATAGGCCTCCGGCGAGGCCTCGGTGAAGGCCTCCGCGTAGGAGAAGTCCATGTTGACGTCGCGGACCTCCATCGCGGACCCCGGCACCTTAGAACCGAAGCGCATGAGTACACCCTCGTCCGGCTGGACGCGGATGACAATGGAGTTCTTGCCCAGCGACGTCGTCTGCCCGGCGAGGAAGGGCTGGTGCGGGGCCTCCTTGAACACCAGGGCGATCTCGGTGACGCGGCGGCCCAGCCGCTTGCCGGTGCGCAGGTAGAACGGCACGCCCGCCCAGCGGCGGGAGTTGATCTCCAGGGTGCATGCGGCATAGGTCTCGGTGGTCGAGGCAGGATCGAAACCCTCCTCCTCCCGCAGTCCCCGCACCTTGTGCGAACCCTGCCAGCCGGCGGCGTATTGGCCGCGGGCGGTGGTCTTGTTCAGCGGATACACTGGGTTGGTGGCGCGCAGCACCTTGACCTTCTCCGCCTGCAGCTCCGCCGGGTCGAAGGCGATGGGCTCCTCCATGGCCACCAGGGCCAGCAGCTGGAGGAGGTGGTTCTGCATGACGTCGCGGGCCGCACCAATGCCGTCGTAGTAGCCCGCGCGACCACCCAGGCCGATGTCCTCGGCCATGGTGATCTGCACGTGGTCGACGTAATGGGCGTTCCAGATCGGATCAAAAAGCTGGTTGGCAAAGCGCAGCGCCAGGATGTTCTGCACCGTCTCCTTGCCCAGGTAGTGGTCGATGCGGAAGACGGACTCCTCCGGGAACACGGCGTTGACCACGTGGTTGAGTTCGCGGGCGCTGTCCTGGTCGTGACCGAAGGGCTTCTCGATGATGACACGCCGCCACGCCTCCTCCCCTCCTTCCGCCAGGCCGGAACGCTCCAGCTGGTGGCAGACGGCGGTGAAGAAGTCCGGGGGAACTGAAAGGTAAAAGGCCCAGTTGCCGGCGGTGCCGCGGGTGGTGTCCATCTCCGCGAGGGTGGCGGCGAGACGATCGAAACCCGCGTCGTCGAAGTTGCCCTCAACGAAATGCATGCCCTCGGCCAGCCGCTCCCACACGTGCTCCCGGAACCGGGTACGTGCCCCGGATTCGACGGCTTCGCGGACGTACTCCTCAAACTCCGTCTTCGTCCAGGAACGGCGGCCGAAGCCGATGAGGGTGAAACCGGCGGGCAGCAGGCCGCGGTTGGCCAGATCGTAGATCGCCGGGAGCAGCTTCTTGCGCGCCAGGTCACCGGTCACACCGAAGATGACCATGCCGGAAGGACCGGCGATGCGGGGCAGTCGCTTGTCTTCGGCGTTGCGCAGCGGATTGACCCAGGCATCGGTGCCGGTCATGGGCATAGGCATGTCCTTCATTCTCGGAGGGTGGCTAGTGGAGCTGGGCGTCCATCGAATCGAGCAGCTCGTTCCAGGCAGCGACGAACTTATCGACGCCCTCGCGCTCCAGCACCGCGAACACGTCCTCCATGTCGATCCCCACGGCGACGAGCTGCTCGAAAACGCCCTGGGCTTCCTCGGCCGCGCCGGTGAGCGTGTCACCGTGCAGGCCACCGTGCTCGAGGACCGCATCGATGGTCGGCTCCGGCATGGTGTTGACGGTGTCCGGGCCAGCCAGCTCGGTGACGTACAGGGTGGGGGCGTAATCCGGGTTCTTCACACCGGTTGAGGCCCACAGCGGACGCTGCACGTTGGCACCCTCCGGCAGGTCCTTGGCGCCGATGTCCTGGAACACGGCGTAGGCGCGCTGCGCGTTAGCCACTCCTGCCTTGCCACGCAGGGCGAGGGCTTCCTCGGTGCCGATGTCCTCGAGACGGCGATCGATCTCGACGTCGAGACGCGAGACGAAGAAGGAGGCGACCGAGTGGATCTTCGAGACGTCGAGACCCTTTTCAGCGGCGCGCTGCACACCCTCGCGGTAGGCGGCGATGACCTCGCGGTAACGGGCCACGGAGAAGATGAGGGTGACGTTGACGGAAATGCCCTCGGCGAGGGCGTCGGTGATGGCGGCCATGGATCCGGCGGTGGCCGGGATCTTGATCATGACGTTCGGACGGTCCACCTTGGCCCACAGCTCCCGGGCCTGGGAGAGGGTGGCCTCGCGGTCCTCGGAGATCCGCGGATCGACCTCGATGGACACACGGCCGTCGCGGCCCCCGGTCGACTCATAGATCGGCAGGAAGACGTCGCAGGCATCGCGGACATCATCGATGGTCATGGCGTAAACAGCCTCATCCACGGCGGCGCCGGCGGCCTTGAGCTCAGCGATCTGCGCGTCGTAAGCGGTGCCCTTGCTCATGGAGGCGGCGAAGATCGCCGGGTTGGTGGTCACGCCGACCACCGACTTGTTCTCGATGACCTCGGCCAGGTTGCCGGAGGTAATACGGTCACGGGACAGGTCGTCGAGCCAGGTGGAGGTACCCAGCGAGGCGAGCTCGTCGATGTGGGTCATGTCTTGATCCTTTACTTGGCGTTGAGGGAGTCGTGGGCGGCGGCGACGACGGCGTCGGCGGTGATGCCGAACTCCTCGAAGAGCTTCTGGTACGGGGCGGAGGCGCCGAAGTGCTCCAGGGAGACGTTACGGCCCTGGGTGCCGGTCAGGCGGTGCCACGGCATGGCGATACCGGCCTCGACGGAGACGCGGGCGGTGACGGCGGCCGGCAGAACGGACTCGATGTAGTCGGCATCCTGCTCGAGGAACCACTCCATGCAGGGCACGGACAGGACGCGGGCGGCCACGCCCTCACCCTCGAGGGTCTGCGCGGCCGCGACCGCGAGCTGTACCTCGGAGCCGGTGCCCATGAGGATGACATCCGGGGTCTCCTTCGAGCCCTCGACCAGGACGTAGGCGCCGCGGCGGACACCCTCGGCGGCCTTTTCCTTGGTGCCCTCCAGGACGGGGACGTTCTGGCGGGTCAGGGCCAGACCCTTCGGGGACTCCTTGTACTCCAGGGCGGCGGCCCAGGCCTGGGAGGTCTCGTTGGCGTCGGCCGGGCGGATGATGGACAGGCCCGGGATAGCGCGTAGGGCGGCCAGGGTCTCGATGGGCTGGTGGGTCGGGCCATCCTCGCCGAGGCCGATGGAGTCATGGGTCCACACGTAGTAGACATCCGTTTCCATGAGGGCGCCGAGACGCACCGCGGGGCGCATGTAGTCCGAGAAGATGAGGAAGGTGCCGCCGTAGGGGCGGGTCGGGCCGTGCAGCGCCATGCCGTTGAGGATGGAGCCCATGGCATGCTCACGGATACCGAAGTGCAGGTTGCGGCCGTAGGGCTCGGCAGACCAGGTGTCGGTGGAGATCTCCTTCGGCCCGAAGGAGGGGTTGTTCTTGATCACGGTGTTGTTGGAGCCGGCCAGGTCGGCGGATCCGCCCCACAGCTCCGGCATCTTTTCGCCGAGCACCTGCAGCGCGGCCTCGGAGGCCTTGCGGGTGGCCAGGCCAGCCTCGTCGGCCTCCCACATCGGCATGGCCTCGGCCAGGCCCTCGGGCAGCTCGCGGGCGACCACGCGGTCGAACAGGCGCTTGGCCTCGGTGTTGGCGGTGGCCCAGGCGTCGAACTTCTCCTGCCAGGCGGCGTGCTTCTGCGCGCCACGCTCAGCCAGCTGACGGGTGTGGGCGAGCACCTCGTCGTCGATGTGGAAGTTGACCTCCGGGTCGAATCCGAGGACCTCCTTGGTGGCGCGGACCTCGTCCTGTCCCAGGGCAGCACCGTGGGAGGCGCCGGTGTTCTGGGCGTTGGGGGCCGGGTAGGCGATGACGGTGCGCAGGCGGATGAAGGTTGGGCGCTCGGTGTCGGCCTTGGCGGCGGTGACGGCGGCCTCGATGGCGGCAACGTCCTCGCCTCCCTCGATCTCGATGGTCTGCCAGCCATAAGCCTCGTAGCGGGCGACGACATCCTCGGTGAAGGCGATCTGGGTGTCATCCTCGATGGAGATGCGGTTGTCATCCCAGAAGACGATGAGGTTGCCCAGCTGCTGGGTGCCGGCCAGGGAGCAGGCCTCGGCGGTGACGCCCTCCTGCAGGTCACCGTCGGAGGCGATGACGTAGATGTGGTGGTCGAAGGGGGACTCACCGGCGGGGGCTTCCGGGTCGAAGAGGCCGCGCTCGCGGCGGGCGGCCATGGCCATGCCGACGGCGGAGGCCAGGCCCTGGCCCAGCGGGCCGGTGGTGATCTCCACGCCGCGGGTGTGGCCGACCTCCGGGTGGCCCGGGGTCAGAGAATCCCAGGAGCGTAGGGCCTTGAGGTCCTCCATCTCCAGGCCGAAACCGCCGAGGTAAAGCTGGATGTACTGGGTGAGGGAGGAGTGTCCGCAGGAGAGGATGAAGCGGTCACGGCCGACCCAGTCGGTGTCGTTGGGGTCGTGGTTGATGACGCGCTGGTACAGCGTGTATGCCAAGGGTGCGAGCGACATGGCGGTGCCCGGGTGGCCGGATCCGCAGTTCTCGACGGCGTCGGCGGCCAGGATGCGGACAGTGTCCACAGCGCGGGTATCGGTGTCGGTCCAGTCCGAGGGGTAGCGGCGTTCCGTCAGGGCCTGCAGTTCGGGCGTCAGCGTCACAGTGGGATCCTCACTTTGGAAGGGTTGTTGGAAAAGTCGGGTGGGCCGGGGCTCCACGTCACTTACTCCACCTTAGTGACTTCTGTCGCCCCGTTGGTTTTCGGTGCACTTTGTTGCCGCGGGCGCGCCGGATTGTCCTACTTAAGGTTGAGGGGGCTAGGATGAACGGGCTGGATGGAACGTGGCGCGGGAACTATTTGTCCGCCTGGCACGACCAGTCATGGTAGACGCGACACCAAGCGTGGTACAGATTTTTCGACCTGCTGTTGGAGGAACCTTCTCTTGGAGACAATCAAGGCCTATATTGCGCTGACGAAGCCGAGGGTCATTGAGCTGCTCCTCGTCGCCACGATTCCGGCGATGCTGCAGGCCGAGCGCGGTGAGAACAACATCATCCTCATCCTGCTCACCGTCGTCGGTGGTTGGATGGGTGCTGCGGCGGCAAACACCTTCAACATGGTCGCCGACTCCGACATCGACCAGAAGATGGGCCGCACCCGCGCCCGCCCCCTGGTGCGTCATACTGTGACCAACCGCAAGGCGACGATCTTCGCGTGGTCGCTGCTCATCATCTCCGTGCTGTGGCTGGGACTGCTGGCCAACTCCTGGCTGGCGGCGTTTTTCATCGTGCTGACCAACTGGTTCTACATCTACGTCTACACCAAGTGGCTCAAGCGTCGGACCTGGCAGAACATCATCTGGGGCGGCGCCGCCGGGTGTATGCCGGTGCTCGTCGGCTGGGCCGTGATCACCGACAACATGCCCGAAGGGGTGCCCGCGCAGTGGTGGCAGGCCATCGTGTTGTTCATGATCATCTTCTTCTGGACTCCACCGCACACCTGGGCCCTGGCCATGAAGTACCGCGACGACTACCAGAAGGCCGGCGTGCCGATGCTGCCCGTCGTCCGCCAGCCCGTGCAGGTCACCCGCCAGATTGTCTGGTACACCGTCGCCACCGTGATCACGACTCTACTGCTCGTGCCCGCCGCTTCCTGGATCTACCTCGCCGGGGCGCTTATCGGCGGCGCCTACTTCCTCATCATGGCGATCTTCCTGCACAACGGCGTGAAGAACGGTAAGAAGGTCAAGCCCCTGAAGCTGTTCATCCTCTCGAACAACTACCTGGCGCTGGTGTTTGTCGCCCTGTCCATCGACGCCGTCCTCGGCTGGGAGACCATCGGTTCCATGCTCGGCTGGACTACCACGTTCTTCTAGGCTGTCAACTGGTTAGTTAATAGGAATGCGGTTTTCTGTGGATAACTGGTAGTTATCCACAGGCTGGGATACTTGCTTATCGACGCTGGCGTAGTCCACGTTTATCGTTCGGGGCATGGATATCGCCGCGCTGGTGGAAGCCCTGAGTACCCGGGGTATGGAGTTGTTGGAGGCACTTGCCTCCGGGGCTGTCACTCGTGCGCAGCTAGGCCAGTCCTCCTCGGTGGCCGGATCATGGGAGCGGCTGGCCGGGGTCTATTTCGGACCGACCCGGCAGAAAAAGCTGCAGGCAGCCGCCCGCGCTGCCGGCCGGGGCCTGCCGGTAGCCGCGATCGAAAAGATTGAGAAGCACCTGCGCAAACTCTCACCCAAAGCCGCGGTGTCGGTGGGGGAACTGCGCGTGGAGTTATGCGGGCTGCGCGGCACCGTCGATGAGATCGACCGAGAGGCTGCCGACCGGGTCTGGGAACACAACCGCAGCGCCCCCGATACTGAGCACCGGGGCTTAAGAGCCTTTCGGGGCGGCAAGAACACCGATGCGCAGGGGATGCGGACCGCCACTTTGACGCTGCCGGCGGGGGATATGGCACGCTACACCGCGCACCTGAAGACGACCGCCGACGCACTCCGAGCCGAGGACCCGTCCCTGTCGTGGGAGCAGGCGATGGCGGATGCCGCCTACCAGCACGGCATCGGTGGTGGGCCGACAGGCGGTGTGGCCCCGCCGATCCCGTTGGGGGTGATGCGGGCACCGGATTTCGTCTCCCATCACCGTGGAGAAGGCGGGGACACCGTCTTCGGGCTGACTGACGGCACGACGATCACCGGCAAGGAGTGGGTGGAAAAGGGTCTGTCCGAGTTGGGGTTTTTCGGGATCTTCGACCTGGTGGAGGGCGGGATTGATCTCTATCGCCTGTCGCGGTTTGCCAATGACAAACAGCGCATCCTGGCGATGGCGGAGAACCTGGTCTGCCCCAACCCGGGGTGTACCACTGCGGCGGCGGATTGCCAGTTCCATCATCTGACTGCGTGGGAACACGAGGGACAGACCAACATGGCCAACCTCTCGGTGGCGTGCCGGGTGCATAACGGGCGCAATGACGATGATCCCAACGCCCCGCCGAAACATGGGCGCCTGGAACGCCGGGAAGGTGGGATCGTGTTCCTCCCACCCGATGGCGGGCCACCCCAGAACAATCGTCATCCCCTGCGGAAACTCTCCGCCCTGGGGCTTCTCGCCGACGCCTAGTCCTGGACGTGCAGGACGATGGAGCCGGTGGTGCGGCGAGCCTGGAGATCGCGGTGGGCCTGGGCGGCGTCGGCCAGCGTGTACTCGCCGGAGACGCGGAACTTCAGCGTGCCGTCGACAACTGCCTGGGTGACAGCCTGGGCGCGCATCCGGAACTCCCCCTCACCGGAGGTCCAGGCGCCGATCGAGGGGCGGGTGAGGTAGATGGAGCCGTGTGTGTTGAGCAGCTGCGGGTTGACCGGTTCCACCGCACCAGAGGCGGCGCCGAACAGGCACACCACGCCACGCGGGCGGACGGCCTCCAAAGACTCACCGAAGGTGTCCTTGCCTACGCCGTCATAGACCACGTCGACGCCGACCCCGCCGTTGCGGCGGCGCACCACTTCGGCGAGGTTGTCGGAGTAGCGGAACACCTCTGTCGCCCCGGCCTCCAGTGCGAGCTCGGCCTTTTCGTCGGTGGAGACGACCGAGTAGACACGCGCACCCTTGTTGGCGGCCATCTGGGTGGCAAGTAGACCCACTCCACCCGCACCGGCGGTGATAAGGCAGGAATCCCCCTCCTGCAGGTTGTAGACACCGTAGGTGAGGTAGTGGGCGGTGATGCCCTGCAGGAGCATGGAGGCGGCGACCGTCGGCTCGACACCCTCGGGGACCGCGACCAGGCGGTCACGCGGCACGCACACCTGCTCAGCGTAGGATCCGAAGGCGTCGCACCAAGCGACGACGGTACCTTCGGCGATCTCCCCACGCGGGTCATGAACGACCCGTCCGGTGCCCTCCAGCCCGGGCACGAAGGGGACGTTGGCGTGGTAGGCGCCCTCGCGGTAGTAGGTGTCGATGTAGTTGACGCCGGCCACGAGGACGTCGACAAGTACTTCGTCGTCGCCTGGGACCGGCGCCTCGATGTCGCGCAGGAAGAGGACCTCCGGTCCTCCGGTTTCTGTGATCTGGATTGCCTTCATGGCATCCAGGCTAGCGATCACTCGGCGGTGACGGTGGCGTTTTTCTCTATCCGGGTGATGCGGCGCAGGCCGTGGGCATAGAGGAACGCGGAAAAGGCGACCACTACCGAGCTCATCGCCACGTGCGCGGGGATGGTCCAGCGGGGGACACCGAGATTGAACTGGATGACACCGATGGCCCATTGCACGGCGATCATGAGGATGAGCACCCAGCCGGTGTTCTTCGCGTCCTTGGAGGCCATGCCGCGGTAGAGCAACCACATGACGGCCAGGGTAGCGGCCAGGTAGACGTACATCGTGCCGGCGTGGATAAGCGCCATGAGCTCGATGTCGACGTCGAGGCGACCTTCCATACCGACGCCGTCATCACCCGAGTGGACACCGGCGCCGGTGGTCATCGTGCCGGTGACCAGCACGACCGACAGGCATACGGCTGCGACGATGGTGAGCGTGCGGATGATGGGAGCGAACATGCGCACCTGCGGCAGGTGGTCGGGCTCGGCCAGACGCATGTAGAGCAGCGCGGCGATCCAGACGAGCACCATCGACGGCAGGAAGTGGATGGCCACCGCCCACCACTTCAGGTCCAGGTGGACAGAGATGCCGCCGAGCACGGCCTGGATGATGATGCCGACACCAGAGAGCACCGAGTAGACGATGATCTCCTTCCGACGCCCTGCCCGCAGTACCGCCACGAACACAGCAATCGCGATGGCGGCAAGCACGAAGGTGAGCAGGCGGTTACCAAACTCGATGGCCTGGTGTATCGCAGGCGCCGCGCCCTGGACGGGGACGAGCGAACCTTCGTGGCAGTTCGGCCAGGTGTCACAGCCCAGGCCCGAGCCGGTGACGCGGACGATGGAGCCGGTGACGGTGATACCGCCCTGCGCCAGCAGGAGAATGAAGGCCAGGATGCGCTGGAGACGCACTGAGGGGCCGCGGGTGGTGGTCGGTTGTTCGGTCGCGGTCGCAGAAGTCACGGCGCCCATCCTATCTGTTTGACGTGCGAGTTTGAATCATTGACGGTTGTGAGGAAGCTCTACGCCTCGAAGCGGAACCATTTCACCGCCAGAGCCGACGCGATGCCCACCCACCCGAGCAGGACGCCGATTTCCACCCAGGGGATGACCCCGGCGAAGGCATCGGTGAGCCCGGCGGCCAACGCCACGGTGGGGATGGCGGTGTACCAGCCGGCGGCATCAAGGCCATGGGCGAACATCACCCAACCGACGGCACCAACCAGCAGGAACCAGATGAGGTTCGCCAAGGCGAGAACCATTTCGGAACTCATGGTTCCGCCCATGAGCATGCCGAGGGCGGTGAAGGTGGTGATGCCGAGGGCCAGGATTACCAGGCCCAGGACCACCCCACCGGGGGAGGCCCGCCAGCCCAGGAAGAGCGCTACGGCCCCCAGAAGAAGGACTTGCAAGGCCGCCATCGCAGCGACGGCGATGACTTTGCCGAAGATGATTGTCGAGGCGGGAACGCCGGAGGCGCCGGTGCGTTTCAGTGCCCCGTAGCGGCGGTCGAAGGCGACGGCGATGGCCTGGCCGGTGAAACCGGAGGATGAGGTCGCGATCGCCAGCACCATGGGGAACAGTTGCGCCAGCGAGGTCTGCTCGCTGATCACCGGCATGCGGGCGGTGAGGATGAGCGCGGCCAGCGGGATGATGACGCTGAGCAATTGCTGTTCACCGTGGCGCAGGAAGAGGATGGTTTCGGTGCGCCCTTGGGCGGCGATCATCGAGGCAGTCGACGCCCGCTGTGGAGCCGGCCGGAAGGTACCGGGCTCAAAACGTCCGCGGGTGCTCAGTGTGTCGGACATGTCAGCTCCTCAGGTTCCGTCCGGTGATGTCGAGGAAAACTTCCTCGAGGTTGCGGTGGGCGACGTCGAGTCGGCGGATGAGCACGCCCTGTTCGGCGGCCGCGGCGGTGAGGGTGGCCAGCAGCTGCGGGGTGGCGGCGCCGTCCACACGGTAGGTGAGGGGGCGTACGGCTTGCAGTCCGTCGACCGGCACAGCTGCGACGTCGAAAGGGGCATCCGTGGAAAAGCTCAAGGTCGCCGTATCGCCGGCGGTCAGTTCGGCGGGGGTGCCGGCGGCGACGACCTGGCCTTTGTCGATGATGACGATGCGGTCGGCTAGCGCCTCCGCCTCATCCATGAGATGGGTGGTGAGGATGACGGTGACGCCGTCGCGGCGCAGGGCGTCGACAAGCTCCCAGACGGCGAGGCGGGACTGGGCGTCGAGTCCGGCGGTGGGTTCGTCGAGGAAGACGAGCTCGGGCCGGCCGATGATCGCCAGGGCGAGGGAGAGGCGTTGCTGCTGGCCGCCGGACAGCCGTCGCCAGGTTGTGCGGCGGACGCCGTCGAGGCCGAGGACGTCGATAAGCCATTCGGGGTCGTGCGGGTTGTCGTTGTAGGCGGCGGCGAGGCGGAGCATCTCGGCGGCGCGGATGCCGGAGTAGGAGCCGCCGCCCTGCAGCATGATGCCGATGCGGGCGCGGACATCCTCGGGCTGGGTGACGGGGTCCATGCCGAGTACGCGGATGGAGCCGGAGGTGGGCTTCTGGAAGCCCTCGCACATTTCGATGGTGGTGGTCTTGCCGGCGCCGTTGGGGCCGAGGAGGGCGAGAATCTCCCCGCGGTGGGCGGTCAGAGACAGGTCGTTGACGGCGGTGGTGGTGCCGAATGTTTTCACCACACCCCGAAGCTCCAGAGCTATTGACCCATCGAAAGTTGCAGACACGATATGTCAGTCTAGGCCACGGATCTTCCCGCGCTGCATCAGCCACCACCCGAGTCCGACAACGACGGCGAAAACCAGCAAAGCGCCGAAGTAGATTGCGCCGATGGTGGCGGGGGGAAGCGCGAGTCCGCGGGGGAGGACGGTGAAGGAGAAGAAGGCGGAGTAGACGACCACGCCGATGCGGAAGAACACACGGTTGGCCCAGGCGGCGAGCGGCAGGATCGCCCACAGCATGTACCAGGGGTGGACGACGGGGAAGAGGATGACCAGCACGAACGTGGATACCCCCAGCCCGCCGACGGGGTGGATGGTGCCGCGGAAGGTGGCGAAAAGGAAGCGCACCATGAAGCCGCCGGCAACCAGCACCCCAATGCCACGGGTGAGCAGGAGCATGGTGTCGGTGTGGTCACCCAGGTCGAGGAGCATCCCGAGGAAGCCAGCGATGACACCGATGTCGGTGGTCATGGACATCCAGCTGCGTATCGACGCCGCCCCTCCCTGCCCCGTCACCCAGCCCAGACCGATGCCGGTGATTGCTGTCACCAGGGCGATGGTGGCGATCAGCAGGACCACCTGGGTGAGCACGGCCAGGGTGACCGCCAGCACCGGCCCGCGGCCGACGCGTTGGAAGTGTCTCGCCAGGTTCATGCCGACAAAGCCGAGCGCCAGGAAGCCGGTTACTTTCACCATGCCGGCGGAGGCGATGAGCGCCGAGGAGGCGATGATCAGTCCGGCACCGCCCGTGGGGTCGACCGGTTGTCCGTTGCGCCCGCCCAGCTTATCGACGCCGCGTAGCCCCACCTCCATGCCCACCAGCATGAGGCCGAGCAGGATGGATTCGTTGTGGATGCCGCCGACGAGGTGGAGGATGGTCAGCGGGTTGAGCAGACCGAGCCATAAGGCGGTGACAGGGTTGACGCCGCAGCGGCGCGCGAGTTTGGTGATCGCCCAGCCCACCGCGATGAGCCCCACCAGCGACACCAGGCGGTGGCTGATGACACCGAGGGCGATGGAGTCGGCGGTGATCCGGCTGATCGCCGAGGCGACCCCCAAGGCCACCGGCCCGTAGGGGGAGGGGGAGTGGGACCAGATGAAAGGTACCGACCGGGCCAGGGGATCCTCGGGCCCGAGTAGGTCGACGGGTCCGGCTGCATAGGGGTCCATGCCGCGCGCCACGATCGACCCCTGTGCCAGATAGGAGTAGATGTCCTGCGTGAACAGGGGCGCGGTGAACAGGAGGGGAATCACCCACGCGGCGAATGTGCGGCGGATGAGGGAAGGGGTGACGGTGGCGCCGTCGAGAAGCGAACGGGGGTGCGTGGCACCCACGAACGGTGCCATCAGCGCCCACGCCAACACCAGTAACCCCACGCCTACCAGCACCATCACCGAGGAGGTGGTGAGCATGCGCGCCATGAAGGCGCCGCCCGGGAAGGCAGAGAAGGGGTTGCCCAGAACGGGCAGCGCGCCGGCGCCCAACGCGCCCAGGCCAATGAGCAGAGCGCCGATAGTGCCGATCCAGCGCAGCGCCTGGAAGCGGTTGAGCTCGCGCACTCCCAGGCGGGCGCCCTCTGCCGCAGAGACTCCCCCGGGTTCGATGTGCAGCAGCGCCGAGCGGGATCCAGCGGAACCCAGGCGGGGGAGGATCGCGCCGAGGGAGCCGAAAGGTCGCTGCGAAGTCACCTGTCCATCCTAAGGGTTGGACAGCGGGAATGAATTAAGGAACACTAGTGTTGTCTAATAGACAACAGCAGGAGGTGATGACGATGAACGACAACCACGAAACCCGCAGCGTGGAGGGCGACACCCGTCGTCAGATCATGCTCATGCTGCTCAAGCTCGCGCCGGTGACTGCCTCCGACCTGGCCGAACGCCTCGACATGTCCGCCGCCGGTGTCCGCCGGCACCTGGACATCCTCGTGGCGGACGGCCTGGCGGAAACCAGTAACCGACGCACCAGGTCGACCGGGTCCGCGGCAGCGCGCGGTCGGCCGGCGAAGGCCTTCCGGCTCACTGACGCAGGACGCTCCCACTTCGGGCACTCCTACGACCAGTTGGCCGTGGAGGCCCTGGACATCCTCCGGGAGACCGGGGGGAGTGAGGCAGTCAAGCGCCTGGCCACGACCCGCATCGAGCGGATCGTGGAGGGGGTTACCCCCGCGGGCGAGGATGAGGCCTCCATCCAGAAAACAGCGGGGGAGTTGGCTGAAGCCTTCGACCGTGCCGGGTACGCTGCAACGGTCACCCGGGCCGGGAACGGTATCCAGATCTGCCACCACCATTGCCCGGTGGCCCACGTGGCCGCCGAGCACCCCGAACTGTGTGAGGCCGAACATGCGAAGATCTCTGATCTCGTCGGCGTCCATGTTCAACCGCTGGCCACCATCACCGGTGGTCAAGGGATCTGTACCACCAATATTCCCCTGACACCCATAGAGAAACTTCCAGAAGAAAGGAGCGGATCATGACCCAGGCAACACCGCAGTCGCCGGAGAGCATGAGCGATGACCAGATCATCGAGTCGATCGGTCCGTACAACTACGGCTGGCACGACTCCGATGAGGCCGGCGCCTCCGCACGCCGTGGCCTCAGCGAGGAGGTCGTCCGCGACATCTCCGCCAAGAAGGACGAGCCGGAGTGGATGCTCGAGAAGCGTCTCAAGGCGCTGAGCATCTTCGAGAAGAAGCCCATGCCGACCTGGGGTGCTGATCTGTCGGGCATCGACTTCGACCAGATCAAGTACTTCGTCCGCTCCACCGAGGGTCAGGCCCAGTCCTGGGAGGACCTGCCGGAGGAGATCCGCAACACCTATGACCGCCTGGGTATCCCGGAGGCTGAGCGCCAGCGTCTGGTCGCGGGTGTGGCCGCCCAGTACGAGTCGGAGGTCGTCTACCACCAGATCCGCGAGGATCTGGAGGCGCAGGGTGTCATCTTCCTCGACACCGACACCGCCCTGAAGGAGCAGCCGGAGCTGTTCCGCGAGTACTTCGGCACGGTCATCCCCGACGGCGACAATAAGTTCTCCGCGCTCAACTCCGCCGTGTGGTCGGGTGGCTCCTTCATCTACGTGCCGAAGGGTGTCCACGTGGACATCCCTCTGCAGGCCTACTTCCGCATCAACACGGAGAACATGGGCCAGTTCGAGCGCACGCTCATCATCGTCGACGAGGACGCCTACGTCCACTACGTCGAGGGCTGTACCGCCCCGATCTACAAGTCGGACTCGCTGCACTCGGCGGTCGTGGAGATCATCGTGAAGAAGGGTGGCCGCTGCCGCTACACCACGATCCAGAACTGGTCGAACAACGTCTACAACCTGGTGACCAAGCGCGCCAAGGCCGAAGAGGGCGCGACAATGGAGTGGGTCGACGGCAACATCGGCTCCAAGGTCACCATGAAGTACCCGGCAGTGTGGATGACCGGCCCCTACGCCAAGGGTGAGGTTCTCTCCGTGGCCTTCGCGGGTGAGGGTCAGTTCCAGGACACCGGCGCCAAGATGACCCACATGGCCCCGCATACCTCCTCGAACATCGTGTCCAAGTCGGTGGCCCGTGGTGGCGGCCGCGCCGCCTACCGTGGTCTGGTGCAGGTCAACGCCAATGCGCATCACTCCTACTCCAACGTGGAGTGTGACGCGCTGCTGGTGGACAACATCTCCCGCTCGGACACCTACCCGTACAACGACATCCGCAATGACCACGTCGTTCTCGGCCACGAGGCGACCGTCTCCCAGGTGTCCGAGGACCAGCTCTTCTACCTCATGTCCCGCGGGTTGAAGGAAGAGGAGGCCATGGCGATGATCGTCCGTGGCTTCGTCGAGCCCATCGCCAAGGAGCTGCCGATGGAGTACGCGCTCGAGCTCAACCGCCTTATTGAACTGCAGATGGAAGGATCGGTGGGCTAGACCTATGACCACAGCTACCGCTGTTGACGCCGCCACCCCGCACAACACCAAGGGTGACCTCTTCTCCTCCTTCAACGTCGAGGATTTCCCCGTCCCGGCGGGCCGTGACGAGGAGTGGCGTTTCATTTCCCTGCGCCGCATCCGCGGCCTGCACAACGGCAAGTTCGACGAGGCTGTCGGCCAGGATGTGCTTATCGACGCCCCCTCGGCGGACGTCACCGTCGAAACCGTCGCCAAGGATGACGCCCGTCTCGGCCGTGCCGCCGCCCCGGTCGATCGGGTGGCCGCGCAGGCCTGGACCTCCATGGAGGAGGCCTCGCTGATCACCGTGGCGAAGGACACGCACGTCACCGAGCCGATCGCCGTGACGATCACCGGCCGCGGCGAAGGGGTCACCTCCTTCGGTGCCGTCGTCGTCGACGTGGCGGCCGGCGCCGATGCCACCGTGTTCATCCGCTACACCGGTACCGGCACGCACGCCGATAACCTGGAGTTCATCGTCGGTGACAACGCACGTCTCACCGTCATCGTCGACGCCGACTGGGATGCCGGTGCGGTGCACCTGTCCGGCCAGCACGCGCTGCTGGGCCGGGACGCGACGCTGCGCTACAACGCCGCGACCTTCGGCGGCGACGTCGTGCGCTTGGTCCCGCGCGTGAAGTTCACGGCCCCGGGTGGTGACGCCGAGCTGCTCGGCGTGTACTTCGCCGATGACGGCCAGTACTTCGAGAACCGGCTGCTCGTCGACCACGCTGTGCCGAACTGCCGCTCCAACGTCATGTACAAGGGTGCGCTGCAGGCTGATCCCTCCTCGGATCTGCCCGATGCGCACACCACCTGGGTCGGCGACGTGCTCATCCGCGCCAATGCGCAGGGCACCGACACCTACGAGGTCAACCGCAACCTGGTCCTCACAGAGGGAGCCCGGGCGGATTCGATCCCGAACCTGGAGATTGAAACCGGCGAGATCGCCGGGGCCGGCCATGCCGCCACCGTCGGCCGCTTCGATGATGAGCAGGTGTTCTACCTCATGGCCCGCGGTATCCCCGAGGCAGAGGCTCGCCGTCTGATCATCCGTGGCTTCTTCTCCGAGGTGATTAACCGCATCCCGGTCGAGTCCATCCGCGAGGAGCTCGAGCGCCGCGTCACTGACGAGCTTGAGTCCGTCACCGCTTAACCCACCCCATAGATCTGAAAGAGACGTACATGTCCACCCTGGAAATCAAGAACCTCCACGCCCAGGTCATCCCGACGGACGGCAGCGGCGAGCCGAAGCCTATCCTCAAGGGCGTCAACCTGACCGTCAACTCCGGTGAGACCCACGCCATCATGGGCCCCAACGGCTCCGGCAAGTCCACCCTGGCCTACGCCATCGCCGGCCACCCGCGCTACGAGATCACCGACGGTGAGATCCTGCTCGACGGCGAGAACATCCTCGAGATGGACGTCGATGAGCGTGCCCGCGCCGGCATGTTCCTCGCCATGCAGTACCCGACCGAGATCCCGGGTGTCTCCTCCGCCAACTTCATGCGCTCCGCCGTCACCGCCGTCCGCGGCCAGGCGCCGAAGCTGCGTGAGTGGATCAAGGAGCTCAACTCCGCCCGCGAGGCACTGCAGATCGACAAGTCCTTCTCCGAGCGCTCCGTCAACGAGGGTTTCTCGGGCGGCGAGAAGAAGCGCCACGAGGTGCTGCAGCTGGACCTGCTCAAGCCGAAGTTCGCCATCATGGATGAGACCGACTCCGGCCTCGACGTCGATGCCCTCCGTATCGTCTCCGAGGGCATCAACTCCTACCAGGAGGAGACCAACGGTGGCATCGTGATGATCACCCACTACAAGCGCATCCTCAACTACGTGCAGCCGGACTTTGTCCACGTGTTCGCCGACGGCCGCATCGTCACCACCGGTGGCGCTGAGCTCGCCGACAAGCTCGAGGCCGACGGCTACGACCAGTTCCTGTGATGGCGGGCCACCTCGACGTCGAGAAGATCCGGGCGCAGTTCCCGATTCTCTCGCGCACCGTCCGCGGCGATCATCCGCTGGTGTACCTGGATTCCGGCGCCACCTCGCAGCGCCCGCTGCGGGTATGGAAGGCGGAGGAGGAGTTCGTGCTGAACACCTTTGCCCCCGTCCACCGGGGTGCCTACCAGCTCGCAGAAGAAGCCACCGACGCCTACGAGAACGCCCGCGCCAACATCGCGGCCTTTGTGGGCGCGGCGGGGCACGAGATCGCTTTCGTCAAGAATGCGACCGAAGCCCTTAACGCCGTGGCCTATGCCCTGGGCGACGATCGCGCGGGAAAGCACCGTGTCACCGCCGATGACACCATCGTGATCACGGAACTGGAGCATCACGCCAACCTCGTGCCGTGGCAGGAGCTGTCCCGGCGCACTGGCGCGAAGCTCAAGTGGTATTCGCTGACTGAAGACGGACGCATTGATCTCGATTCCCTCGAGCTCGACGACACTGTCAAGGTGGTGGCGTTTACCCACCAGTCCAATGTGACCGGTGTGGTTACTGATGTCGCCGAGATGGTGCGCCGGGCCCAGGCCGTCGGGGCCCTCACGGTGCTCGACGCCTGCCAGTCGGTGCCGCACATGCCCGTCAATTTCCACGACCTGGACGTAGATTTCGCGGCGTTTTCCGGGCACAAGATGTGCGGGCCCACCGGAGTCGGCGTGCTTTACGCCCGCGGCACCCTGCTGGACACCCTTCCGCCCTTCCTCACCGGCGGTTCCATGATCGAGGTGGTGAAGATGGAGGGCTCCACCTTCGCCCCGGCCCCGCAGCGATTCGAGGCTGGTACCCAGATGACCAGTCAGGTCGTCGGGTTGGGTGCGGCCGTGGAGTTCCTCACCGAACTCGGCATGGACAATGTTCACGCCCATGAGCAGGAACTGACCGCCTACGCCCTGGAACGCATGCAGACGGTGCCGGGATTGCGCATTGTCGGGCCTACCGAGGCGTCGCAACGCGGTGCCGCGATCGCCTTCGACCTGGAAGGCGTGCACCCGCATGACCTTGGGCAGGTGCTCGATAGCCGTGGCGTGTGCATCCGCGTCGGCCACCACTGCGCGTGGCCCGCCCACCGCGCGCTCGGCGCGCAGTCGACGGCGCGGGCCAGCTTCTACATCTACAACACGCGTGCGGAGGTCGACATGCTTGTCGACGCCATCCACCACGCCCGAGAATTCTTCGGGGTGAACTGATGAACCTGGAATCCATGTACCAGGAAGTGATCTTGGACCACTACAAGAACCCGCAGCATGCGGGCCTGCGCGAGCCTTTCGAGGCCGAGGTGCACCACGTCAACCCGTCGTGTGGCGACGAGCTCACCCTGCGCGTGCAGCTGTCTGCGGACGGCGCCAGCGTGGCGGATGTGTCCTACCACGCCGAGGGCTGTTCCATCTCGCAGGCCTCCACCTCTGTCATGGCGGAGGAGATTATCGGCCTTCCCCTGCCGGAGGCCAACGCCAAGCTCGCCGAGTTCGAGCGGATGATCCTCTCCCGCGGCACCGTCGACGGCGACGAGGACCTCATCGGTGACGGCATCGCGTTTACCGGCGTGTCCAAGTACCCGGCCCGCGTGAAGTGCGCCCTGCTCGGCTGGAAGGCCTTCCAGGCCGCCACCGCCGACGCCCTCAATGAAAGGGAGAAATAAATGACCGAGAACAACCCCACCGACAACGTCCAGCGCCAGCGCCCGGAGAACCAGTCAGAGGAGCAGGAGGCGCTCGCCTTCGACGTCACGGAATACCTCTACGACGTCATCGACCCCGAGTTGGGCATCAACGTCGTCGATCTCGGCCTGGTCTACGACGTGTGGATCGAGGACCGCGAGGGCGAGGACGTCGCCATGATCAACATGACGCTGACCTCCCCGGCCTGCCCGCTCACCGACGTCATCGAGGACCAGGTCCAGGCGGCGCTCGTCGGCAACGGCATCGTCGACCACATCGACCTCGAATGGGTGTGGCTCCCGCCGTGGGGCCACCACATGATCACCGAGGACGGCCGCGAGCAGCTACGTTCGCTCGGCTTCGCCGTCTAGGCAACTGCTGACCCCGGGTCCTGGACCCGGGGTTTTCGCTATCCACACCACAAGGGAGAAGACACATGACCTTCAGCATGGACAAGGGCAACGAGTTCGTCGCGCAGACGCAGACCCCGGAGGGCACAGCCGCCTGGAAGCAACAGCTCGACGCCTATGCCCCGGGTGCTTCCGACTGGGTGGTCGGCGCCGTGTTCGGCGGCACCTACCAGCGCGAGGGCATCGACCTGCGCACCCGCCAGCTGCTCAACATCGCCGCCCTGGCCGCCATGGGTGGCGTCGAGCCGCAACTGACCGGCCACATCAAGACGGCACTCGACGTCACCGGGATGAGCGAGCAGGAGGTGGGCGAATCGATCATCCACCTCATGCCCTATATCGGCGTGCCCAAGACCCTCGCCGCGATGCGCTGCATGAAGGCCGCCGTCGAAGGCTAGTTACTCTATCGCTTCGCCCAGGCAGGTAACCATGAACGCGGCGTTCGCCGGGGAGATGACGAAGGCCGTCGGCCACCTGGAGAACTGGGAGCCGATGATCCCGCTGTCGTCGCCCGCGCGTGCCACGTCCAGGCGATCAGAGCAATGGGCCCAGCTACTTCCCGACGCCGTCATACCCGCCACCTGACCGAGATCCGTCGCGGGTTCTGCCTGCAACATCCCGAATCCGATCAGGCCGATGATGAGGGGGATGACGATGACGCCACCGCCGCGTCGGGAAGTACTTGCCGACGCTCGCGTGACCGGCGCGGGTTTTCGCTGCTCCGGTGCCGGGCGCACACGTTCGGAGCCGAGCGGGCGGGCGCGAATCTCCTCGAGTGCTTTCGCTGGGAGCCCATAGTCAACGAGAGCAGCGCGGAGCTGAGTCTCGGAGGGCTCGGCGTCGAAACGCAGCACGAGCGAGCCGTGCTGGAATTGACCTGCCTTGTACTCGACGATGTAATCGCGACCGACGTTCATGGCCTCAGCTTAGATTGATAGGATGGCCCCTTGTGATTGTCACCAATGACCTCGAAGTACGCGTCGGCGCCCGCACGCTGCTGACTGCCCCTGGCCAGCACCTGCGCGTGCAGCCTGGCGACCGTATCGGACTGGTGGGTCGCAATGGTGCCGGGAAGACCACCACCATGCGGATACTGGCGGGGGAGACCAAACCCTACGGCGGCGAGGTGACTTCCTCGGGTGAGATCGGCTACCTGCCGCAGGATTCTCGCGAGGGCAACATCGATCAGACGGCGCGCGACCGCGTACTCTCGGCCCGGGGCCTCGACCGCATCCGCTCCTCGATGGAACGCCAGCAGGAGATCATGGAGGGCGCGGAGACCGCCGGCAAGCGCGACGCCGCGATCCGCAAGTACTCCCGCCTCGAGGAGCAGTACTACGCCCTCGGCGGTTACGAGGCCGATTCCGAGGCCGCGCAGATCTGCGACAACCTCGGCCTGCCGGCCCGCATCCTCGACCAGCCGCTGCACACCCTCTCTGGTGGCCAGCGCCGCCGCGTCGAATTAGCGCAGATTCTTTTTGCCGCGACGAGCGGCTCCGGCAAGTCCGCGACGACCCTGCTTCTCGACGAGCCCACCAACCACCTCGACGCCGACTCGATCACCTGGCTGCGTGGCTTTCTGTCCAAGCACGAGGGCGGGCTCATCATGATCTCCCACGACGTCGAGCTTCTCGATGACGTGTGCAACAAGATCTGGTTCCTCGATGCCGTCCGCGCCGAGGCCGACGTGTACAACATGGGCTTTTCCAAGTACAAAGACGCCCGCGCCCTTGATGAGGCCCGTCGCCGCCGCGAACGCGCCAACGCCGAGAAGAAGGCCGCCGCCCTGCAGAAGCAGGCCGCCAAGCTCGGTGCCAAGGCCACCAAGGCCGCCGCCTCCAAACAGATGCTGGCCCGTGCGGACCGCATGCTGGGTTCCCTCGACGAGGTGCGGGTCTCCGACCGCGTCGCCGCCATTTCCTTCCCGGAACCCGCACCCTGCGGCAAGACCCCGCTGTTCGCCAAGGGTCTGACCAAGATGTACGGCTCCCTCGAGGTGTTCGCGGGCGTCGACCTGGCCATCGACAAGGGTTCCCGCGTCGTCGTCCTCGGCTTCAACGGCGCCGGCAAGACAACTCTGCTCAAGCTGCTCGCCGGTGTGGAACGTACCGACGGTGAGGGTGGCATTGTCACCGGTCACGGCCTCAAGATCGGCTACTTCGCTCAGGAGCACGACACGATAGACCCAGGTAAATCCGTGTGGCAGAACACCATCGAGGCCTGCCCCGAAGCCGGTGAGCAGGACCTGCGCGGTCTACTCGGTGCCTTCATGTTCTCCGGTGAACAGCTCGAGCAACCTGCCGGCACACTGTCGGGTGGTGAAAAGACCCGTCTGGCCTTGGCCGCGTTGGTCTCCTCCCGCGCCAACGTCCTGCTTCTCGACGAGCCCACCAACAACCTCGACCCCCAGTCCCGCGAACAGGTCCTCGATGCTCTGCGCACCTATCAGGGTGCGGTCGTCCTGGTCACCCACGATCCCGGTGCCGTCAAGGCCCTGGAGCCGGAGCGTGTCATCGTCCTCCCCGACGGCGACGAGGACCTCTGGTCAGACGCCTACATGGAGATCGTCGAGCTCGCCTAATCCTGGAAATCCTGTGGGCATGTTCAACAGGAAGTCTGACCAGGAGCGCCCGGGTCATCGAACTGAAGGAAGCGGTGTTGGCCTTGAGCAGGCATGTCGGCATGCCGCTTCCCCAGCTGGTGCCGGTTGCAGTATCCGCCGCGGTGCGAGCGATCGAGCAGTTCGATAAGCTGTAGCACCTACCGCGCGTAGCGCGTGGCGAAGTTCCGCAGGATCCGATCGTCCACTGTGAGGTCGACCCCGCGGGTGCCGGCGAGGATCTCATCGAGCTCGTGCGGCTCGTAGTAGCCGGCGTCGGCGTAGATGCGCAGCCGCTGCTCGAAGGCCTCCGGTGCCAGCTCGGGGTGGAACTGCGTGGCGTAGACGTTGTCCTGCACGCGGAACATCTGTGTGGGGCAGTCCTGCCCGGTGGCCAGGACCGTGGCCACGTCCGGCAGTACCGCCACGGCCTCCTTGTGGCCGACCATCGTGTGGAAGGTGTCGGGCATGCCCTCCAGTAGGGGGTCTTCCCGGACAATGGACACTTCGATGACCTTGGGTTTTTCACCGTAGGTGTTATCGATGCGCGCCCCGATGGCGGTGCCCACGGTGCCGACCCCGTAGCAGGCGCCGAACAGGGGGAAATCGCGGTCGAGGACCTCGTCCATCAGGCGGGCCAGGTCGGCCTCGACACGCATCTGGAGCAGGGATTTTACCGGGTCGGAGGCGTTGAAGGGGCTGCCGCCGAGGAGGACGCCGGAGAAGTCGCGCAGGTCGAGGCGCCCGAGTTCGCGGGCTTCCAGGCGGTGCTGCACGATGCCGGAGGTTCCCAGGCCCATCTTCTCCCGGAAGCTGACCAGCTCAGCGGCAGCCGCGATGTCCTCGGGGCGGGTGCTTAGGAGCGCGAAGGGCTTGCGGGGATGGATGGTCGTTCCGGGCATACCAAGTAGTCTAGTCAGGCTGCGGCCCGGCTCCTAAACCCGGCGACGGATCAGCTTGTCCACCTCCACGGCGGCGAAGACGATGATGCCCACCAGGATCGGCACGCCCCAGCTGAGCAGCCCCACCGAGGTGGTGTGGAACGCCGCCTGCATGAACGGCAGGTAGGCGAATGCCAGCTGGAGCAGCAACATGATTCCCACGCACAACCAGGAGACTGGGTTGGTGGTGAACAACTCCTTCCGCAGGGCACTGACCCGGGAGAAGCGTGCGGAGAAGAGGTAGAAGACCTGGCCGACGACCAGGGTGTTGACGGCAATGGTGCGCGAGACCTCGAGCGAGGCGCCGTTCATCTGCAGGTACTGAAACACCGCGATGGTGGCGCCGCCGATGAGGACGGAGACGTAGAGGATGCGCAGGATGGCCTCGGAGTCCAACAGGGCGGCCTCGGGGTTGCGGGGTCGTCGTCGCATGATGCCGGGTTCAGCGGGCTCAAAACTCAAGGCCAGGGACAAGGTGACGGCGGTGATGAGGTTGACCCACAGGACCTGCAGGGGAGTGATAGGCAAGGTCATGCCGACGAGCATGGCGACGAAGATGACCAGGCCCTGCGCACCGTTGGTGGGCAGCATGAACACGATCGCCTTGCGGAGGTTGTCGTAGATGGTGCGACCCATTTTCATGGCGGCGGCGATGGTGGCGAAGTTGTCGTCGGCGAGCACGATGTCGGCGGCGTCCTTCGTCGCCTCGGTGCCCTTGATGCCCATGGCCACGCCGACGTCGGATTGCTTGAGGGAGGGGGCGTCGTTGACGCCGTCACCGGTCATGGCGACAACCTCACCGTTGGCCTGCAGTGCCTGCACGAGGCGGAGTTTGTGCTCGGGCGAGGTGCGAGCGTAGACGTCGTGGTCGCGGACGATGGTCTGCAGCTCGGAATCGGTGGCGGCTTCCAGCTCGGCGCCAGTGATGGCGCGGTTGCCGCGCAGACCGACCTCACGCGCGATGGCGGAGGCGGTGGAGGCGTGGTCGCCGGTGATCATCCGCACCCGCACACCGGCCTCCTGGACGGTGCGGACGGCCTCGAGAACTTCGTCCCGTGGCGGGTCGATGATGCCGTAGAGGCCGAGGAAGACGAAACCGCCGCCATCGATGTCGTCGACGGACAGGGAGCTCAGGCCCTCGCCCTGGCGCCAGGCCGCGGCCAGCACACGCAGGCCCCGGGCCCCCAACTCCTCGATCTTGTCCTCCCAGTAGGCGCGGTCGAGCGGCTCGGTGCCGCCCTCGGGATCGGACTGCCGGTCACAGCGGTCGAGCAGCCGGTCGGGTGCACCCTTGAGGTGGATGACCGGGCCCTGCTGCATGTCGTCGAGGGTGGCCATGTACTTAAATTCGGAATCGAAGGGCACCACGTCAATGCGGCGCCGCTGATCGTCGACCCCGGCTTTCAGGGCGAAGGTGCGGATGCCACCGTCAGTCGGCTCACCGATGAGCACCCAGTGCCCGTCCCGCTTCTCGACGCCCGCGTCATTGGCATATGCCGCCACTTCGGCCATGCGTGCAAGGTCGGGGTGTTCGCCTACGGTGATCTCGCGGTCGTCGAGAAGCAGGCGCCCCTTCGGGGCGTAACCGGTGCCGGTGACGTCATAGATGTGATTGCGGGTGTGGACGGCGCGCACCGTCATCTCATTGCGGGTGAGCGTGCCGGTTTTATCGGTGCAGATGGTGGTGACGGAACCCAGCGTTTCCACCGAGGTCAGACGGCGGGTGATGGCGTTGCGGGCAGCCATCTTCTGCACGCCGAGTGCTAGGGTGATCGCCATGATTGCGGGCAGGCCCTCGGGGATGGCGGCGACGGCGAAACCGATCGCCGACATGAGGACCTCGCCCCAACCGGTGTCATAGATGATGACCGATACGCCGATCATCAGCGCAGCCAGCAGCACTGCACCGACCGCGAGCATCGAGGAGAAACGGCTCATCGAGCGGGTCAAGGGGGTCTCTGCGGCCTCCACCTCATCGAGCATGGTGGTGATGTGGCCGATCTGGGTATCAGCACCCGTGGCGGTCACCACACCCAGGCCGGTGCCGGCGGCCACGGTCGTGCCGGAAAACGCCATGGAGGTTCGGTCGCCGAGGTCCGCCCCCTCGGTGACCGGCTCGATCTGCTTGTCCGAGGGGACGGACTCGCCGGTCAGGGCCGATTCCTCCACGCGCAGGCTGGAGGAAGTAAAAAGGCGCAGATCCGCCGGGACTTTGTCGCCTGGGCGCAGGCGCACGACATCGCCGGGGACCAGTTCGGAGGAGTCGACGGTGTGCCAGGTGTCGTCGCGGAGCACTTCGGAAGAGGGGGAGAGCATGTCGCGGATCGCGGCGAGCGCGTCCGCCGCCTTACCCTCCTGGAAGAACCCGACTGCGGCGTTGATGATGACCACCGCGGCGATGACGATGGTGTCCACCACCTCGCCGAGCGCGGCCGTGAGCACGGCCGCCGCGATGAGCACGTAGATCATCGGGTCCTGGAACTGGCGCAACAGCCTCTGCCACCAGGTTTCCTCCGCGGCCTGGGGCAGTGCGTTCTCCCCGTATTCCTCGAGAGCGCGGGCGGCAGCGGCGGAACTCAGACCCCCGGGGCGGCTGCCCAGGTCCTCGAAAACGGTGTTCACATCGTGGGCGTAGGGTGCTGCATTCACATACACCCACTGTACGCGCGTGCGATGCGGCTTATTGATGGCGCGTCCCGACGGCGCTGCGTCTCTCCTGGTAAAATTAGCGTCATGAGCAGCCGAAACCCGTCCCTGTCCCAGCTTCGCACCGAGTTCAATGACATGTCGACGCGTTCGCGGGTGTCGCTGATTGCCGGAGTCGCCGTCGAACTCGCCGCCAAGATCGGCGCCTGGGTGGATCTCTATCGCCGTCCGGCCTCCCGGGTGCGGGGACCGAAGTGGGCGTGGGCGCTGGCCCAGCTGCTCAACGGCATCGGCCCGGCAGCCTACTGGGCTTTCGGCCGCAAGTGATCACCCGCGGCCACCTGTCCTATCCGGCGCATCTGCAGCTGGCTACCCTCCGCCTGGCCCAGGGCCGGGCTCCGGAGGAGATCGGGCTGCGGCGCTGGAAAATCACCGACCATGCGGCAGTTCTCGGCCACGGCCGCGAGGTCTTCGCCGCAGCCAGTGAGAAACTACTGACCTGGCAGGCCCACGCCCATGCGGGGGTTCGCGCACAACGCCGTGGCAAGCTGGTCCGGCTGCACTACGGGCCGACCACATCATCGTGCCTGATCATCCGGGAGGAACACACACCCACCCGCACCCTGCTCGTCTACGGCACGCTGCCCGCGCACGTGGAATCGGGGGAGGAGGCATTCCTCATCGATATGGCTGCCGACGGCACCGTGACAGGCCGGGTCATCGCCTTCTCGCGGCACGCCTGGTGGCTGGCCAAGCTCACCGGCCCGCTGGCGCGGATGATGCAGCGGCGGGCTAATCGTCGTTACGTGGCCGGCATGCGACCCTGAAAGTTTCCGTAGGGTGGATTGCATGAGCGACGCACAGCACTCCAGTCAGAAGAAGGTTCTCATCATCGGCGGCCACGGGAAGGTCGCCCAATTGGCCACCACGCGGTTGATCAAGGCCGGGATGGATGTCACCTCGCTGATCCGCAACGTCGATCAGACCCCTGATATCGAGGCCCTCGGTTCCACCCCGTTCGTCCGCGACCTCACGGCATTGCACCCGGAGGATTGGGCGCAGCACCTGGACGGCTACGACGTGGTCATCTGGACCGCCGGCAACGGTGGCAAGGACGGCGCCGCCGCCACCTACGCCATTGACCGCGACGGTGCCCTAAGCTGCATCCTCGGGCTGGAGCAGCTGGACAACCCGCCGCGCTTCCTCATGGTCTCCTACCTGGGTTCGCTGGACCACGGCATCGATCCGGAAGATCCTTTCTTTCCTTACGCCGACTCCAAGGAGACGGTGGACCGACACCTGCTCGACTCTGAGCTCGAGTACCTCATCCTGGCCCCGGGGCGTTTGACGCTGGAGCCGGCGGGTGGGCTCGCGGTCGTCGATAATGCCCGTCCCTCCGATGACACGGTGACCACGTCGCGTGAGTTGGTCGCCAACGTCCTCGTGGAATTGGCCGGGCGCGATGCGCTTCCGCAGCGCAAGATCCTGCCGTTTATTGACGCCCCAGGTGGCGCCGCCGCGGGGCAGGAGGAGATCAAGGGCCTCTAAGCCTCGATCCACCGATGTGCCCTCGGTGGATCGAGGCTAAGAGACTAGGGATTTCAACCCGTTCAGGGGTACCGTTTGTCTCCTTAATTTTCGTTGACCTGATTCAGGTCTTCTGGCAGTTTATGGTTAGGAAGATCGTATTAATCTTTCAGGAAGGAGTGCTCTAGGTGATTCAGAGAAGGACCGTTGGTGCCGTCCTTTCGGCGTTAATAGCACTCGGGGTGGTACCCCCGGTCGCTCATGC
Organism: Corynebacterium sp.; assembly: GCF_030538285.1. Classification (GTDB taxonomy): domain Bacteria; phylum Actinomycetota; class Actinomycetes; order Mycobacteriales; family Mycobacteriaceae; genus Corynebacterium. Next base: position 4,342 of record NZ_JAUNUG010000013.1, on the reverse strand, counting down.
CCAGCCAGAAGAGTTAGTGCCGTTTGAGCTAGAGATGGGGATCGAGCAATCCGATTATGTTTCGGATAGGAACGAGCCGTCAGTTGAAGATAAGTTGATTCAGTATGAACTGGATCATCCAGAGGTAGTTGCTGAATATGAACAGCAAGTCGTAATCGCTGCAGATAAGAACGCTGCCCTTCCTGCACCCAAGAGCACCTTGGTTACAGGAGAAATGCGGTCTGATGTGCTTGGACTTCCCGAAGGGGTGAGTAAAGAGCAAGCTGACCAGGTTGAAATTGAGGAAGCGCAGCGTGCCGAACAGCCCCGCACCTTTGCCACTACTGGTTGTGAAACCATGTGGCCCACAGGACGTCAGGTGTGCGGAGCCATCTTGGATGCCTACCGGCAGGTAGGCGGCCAGCTGTCGTGGCTTGGTCCGCCGAAGTCGAATGAGTTGACCAACCCTGACGGGATAGGAAAGCGAAGTGAGTTCTACGGCGGGTCGATCTACTGGCACCCTGACATCGGGGCACACACAGTCACCCTTGATGGGATGCGTCAGTGGGGAACCCTCGGTTGGGAGTCTGGACCGCTTGGTTACCCAACCTCCGGCCCCATCGACATCAATATTCCTCTTTCCCAGATGCAGACTTTTCAGGGAGGCGACAACAATTATAACCCTCTAACAGGTGGCGCGGTTTGGGGCGATATCAAGCAGCGTTATGACCAGCTGGGGGGATCTCACCATGCCATCGGCATCCCCATCACCAATGAAAAGTCCAACGGTGATCAGTACTTCTACAATAACTTTTCCAACGGCACGATCAGCTGGCGCAACGACCGGCAAACCCGGTTCATGTACCTGGCCACCCAGAAAGTATGGGACGCCTTGGGACGGGAAACCGGCCAACTCGGATTCCCAGAAAGCGACGAAACCGCGGAAATTCCAGGAGTTTTCCATCTCGTCCCGTTCGAAGATCGAGGAGCAATCGCCTGGTCTGGACCTTTCGGTGCGAGAGAGATGACTGGGCAACTCTATAACTACTGGCACTCTCTTTATGAGACAGAAGATGATCTCGGTTTCCCTATTCCTGATGTACTCAGCGCTGCCGAATCTACTGCCCAAGAATTTTCCAACGCCATTGCATTCGGCTCCGGAGATAACATCGGTTTGATAAGGAGGGATACTCCTCTACTTTCCCTGGAGGACTTGAGCTCATCAACCGCCTTAACTCTAGTGGCAGACGATTCACCCCAGATGACTACGTTGGCAGATGACCAGGCATCCCGAAGTGGCATCATCGTCGGCGGAGCAGTTGGAGGAATCCTGAGGAAGCTCGCTTGGCCGGCAGGATCGGAAGAAGTCCGATATGTCGTCAGAAACGGTTTTTACACGAAATATGCAAACGGAAGTGACGACGGGTGGGGATATGAAAAGCTCACCAAGAAGCACAACATGTCTAATCGAGACATGATCTACCATTTGATCAAGACGCAGCGCGAAAATAACGTTGGAGGCACTGAAACAAACAACTTCAAGTACACGAGTAGGGTCTACTTTGTAGATTGCAGGGAGTACATGTTTGAACCTAGAGCAGGATGTCGGAACGTCGAAGACCCCATCTACCTCACAGCAATCTTCCGCCCTGTTTCGATGAACAAATATAAGAACTATCCCGCCAAGGATCCCACCAAATCTAGAGATAATTTTCCGGTGGGCGTAGTGACAGCGTGGTGCCATCACAGCAAAAGTGATGAACGCACTGAGCCCCGAGCTTCCCGCTGTCCCGACTACGTCAACCTCTGGAACAAGTTGAGGTACTAAGGGGCCATGAAAGACATGACGATGAGCCAGCGATTAGATGAACGATTCTTCCAGTCCTCCCGAAGCCTAAGATCCAGGTCCTCTCTTCTTCGGCTCGTCGCTGTGTACGATTTGCTTCACCTCGCAGACTCCTGGTCCATCACTGACCTGAACTCCGCCACAGGAAGATTACAGGAGATAATCAACCTTCTTATAACCTTTATCGACTCCGGGGACATACTCGCCCGCCACAGCGATCCAACTGTTCGTGCTCGAGAAGCGGCATTGTCAGGGTTGTGTTCACGATTCGCTGGCCCGCTGAGCGAAGAGCGTGGACAAGTTGTCACCATCTTCGATATGCCACAGTTCGTCCCCAACTATCAGTGGAAAGCCGCCTTTCTCGAACCTGAGAATCCAACTGTCGAGGTAAGGGTAGATTTTTCGGATATTGACCTGTCCCACCTCAGGGTTAGCGGGGTGACCCTTTCTAGACTACTTTTCCAGGGAGCAAACCTCAGTTACACGGAATTCGATGACGCCACGGCTAATGAAGCAAATTTTTCCGGTGCCAATCTTGAATCCACCACCTTCAATGGCAATTTCTGGCGCTCCAGTTTTGAACAATCTAGAGCAACAGGATTGATCGTTCGTGGGAATATGTTCAAATCGTCGTTCATAGGATGTGAACTAGCTTTTGCCTCTTTCACCGGTTCTAATCTGGAAGGATGTATCTTTGACGGTGCGAATCTGGACCAGGCCGACTTTACCGGGGCCACTTGCAATTTAGACACCTTCGACGGAGCAAGGGTGACCGGTTCTACTATTTTTCCGGATGGATCATCCATAGACAAAGAGGGCCGTGATCAGGTAATGAAGCGATGGCCCGGCGTACAAGTTCTTTGACGTCAATGCCCCCTAGGGCTTCATCGATCCGAGTCAAGAGTTGGGTCGGCACCAACGGCGGGATGGCCAAACGATATTGAACGATCTTCTCTGAACCGTCATGGGTTTCGTGCCGTCCTCCGATGAGGAAGGATCAGCATCATGAAGAAGTCCTACGACCCCGAGTTCAAAGCCCGGGCCGTGCGGATGGTCCAGCAGCACCGTGATGACTACCGCTCGTTGACTGCGGCGTGCATGGCCATCGGTGAGGAGCTGGGGGTTTCCCGAGAAACGCTGCGTAACTGGGTCCGGCAGGCCGAGGTCGACGCCGGCCACGCACCCGGTGTCACCACCGAGGAGAACGAGAAAATGAACCGCCTGCGCAAAGAGAACAAGCGACTGCGGGAGGCCTACGAGATCCTGAGGAAGGCCACGGTTTTCTTCGCCGGGGAGCTCGACCCCCGAAACCGTTGATCATCGGATTCATCGATCAGATGAGAGACGAGGGCTTCGCCGTCGAGTCAGTCTGTCGTGTCCTGCGTGAGCAGGGCGTGCAGGTTGCGGCGAGGACTTACCGGCACTGGAAGAACGCTGCGTCGGCGGCCAGGACGGTGGCAGACGCGCAGATCCTCCATGTCCTCTACGGCCTGAAGGACACCCCGGAATCCCTGTACGGCCGTCGAAAGATGGTCGCCCACCTGCACAGTCAGGGTTACTCGGTGGCGGACTGCACCGTTGACCGGTTGATGCGATTGGTCGGGATGAACGGTATCTCCAGGCGTCGGACGAAACCCCGCACCTCGGTTGCTGGGGCCGGGCACCGTGCCCCGGATCTGCTCAACAGGGATGTCACCGCCCAGGCCCCCAACCGGGAGTGGGTAGCGGATTTCACGTATGTACACACTGCGTCTGGCTGGGTGTATGTCGCTTTCATCGTCGATGTATACTCCCAGCGCATCGTCGGCTGGCATGCCCAGACCTCCCGCGGGGTGGAACTGGTGCGCATCCCGCTGCACCTGGCGTTGTGGGAACGCGACCGGATCCAGCACCCCGTCGTGGCCGGGGAACTGACCCACCACTCGGATGCCGGTAGTCAGTACACGGCGGTGAGATTCACCGAAAACTTGGCCTTGCAGGGGATCACGCCGTCGATCGACAGCGTGGGTGATGCCTATGACAATGCGCTGATGGAGTCGATCAACGGGCTGTATAAGACCGAGTGCGTCGGATCGAGGATCTTCACCCCGGGAGCGGCTTGAGTTGATCGTGGATGTCGAGCTCGCGACCATGTCGTGGGTGCAGTGGTACAACAACCGACGATTGCACCCCACCTTGGGCATGCTCCCTCCTGCGGAGTGTGAGCAAGCCCACTGGGTCGGGCACGTTACAATCACCGAGTCACCTGAGAAGGTGGCTCAGCCAATCTAACGGCGGCAACTATCGTAACGGTTCAGGCGATCTTGGCACCTGCGTTCGCGCCGTTATCGGTCGGTACGCTCAACCGATTCTGCGCCAAGGCAGTCAGCCCGGCTTCGTCGGCCAGTCGCATGATCGGGACCAGGCCGGCGGTGGACACGAGGTTCGGGTCGTCGAAGGATGCTGACACCAGCGGGAGTATGGGTGTTAGGGACGTGCGTCCAGTAGCAGTGTTCTGACGAATCGATAGCACCCGGA
>NZ_JAUNUG010000063.1 GCF_030538285.1 Corynebacterium sp. | reverse complement strand
GGGGCAGGGAGCGCAGCGCCACCAGTTCGAAGGAGTAGGGGATGAGGGAGGCGAGTACGGCGGTCAGTGCTGCGAGGGCGAGTAGTCCGGGTGAATCCAGAATGGTCGCCACCCCGCGGGCCCCGAAGGGGGCGACCACGGCTGCCGCGAAGGGGGCGACCACCGCCGCGGCCAGCAGGAAGGCCACCGCCAGTCCGCCTTGGCCGGGGACGGGGACACCGACGCGTCGAGAAGCGAGAATGTAGCCCATCCGCACCGGCGACCTCCAGGAGTCCCAGCCGAGCAACGCCAGCCCCACCCAGAGGAACTCCCGCGCACCCCGGGACAACAGGGCTGCCAGTAGCAGCGGGATCAGGGCTATGGCGGCGTAGTAGAAGCCGTTCATCCCGGCCAGGGTGGGGGCGAACAGTCCCACCGCCACCCACTGCTTCCTCGGGGTGGGCGAAAGCCAGCAGCAGGTGTCCGGCGACGAGGAGGCGGATGGTCGTCACGCCCCACGGTCCGGTGTGCGGGAAGTCGTAGGTTACGACTGTATCGCCGAGTTGCAGCGACGTGCAGAAGGTGAGAACGAGCTCCATGGCACCGGGGGGATTAGATATTCGCTGTATCTGACCTGGTGTTGTGTGGAGAGTCGAGAGTTTTCAGCCACTTGGGCGGCATTTAACAACCTGAGAGAGTTAAATAAACCTATGAACCAGATATCTCCGACAATTTCCAGGTTTGAATCAGACTTCCCTCAGCATGAGGTGGGGGTGGACGATCTGTTCTTCTCCACGACCGACGCCAAGGGGGTGATCACCGATTCCAACGAGGTCTTCGAGCGCCTCGCTCGCTATTCGCGCGATGAACTCATCGGGTCCGCGCACAACATCATCCGCCATCCCGATATGCCGGGTGGTGTGTTCCGCGCCATGTGGGACACGCTGGAAGCAGGTGAGCCTTTCGTCGGTTATGTCCGCAACCTGGCGAAGGGGGACTCCTCCTACGACGTCCTCGCCACCGTGACCCCGCTGCCCGACGGCGGCTACCTGTCGGTACGTATGCGCCCCTCCACCGACACTTACGCCACTGCTGCGTCCGTGTACTACGAGATGAATGATCTCGAGCACTGGGTGTGCAACAACGAGGGCAAGAACCGCCGGGAGGCGGCCGCCATCGGCGTGGGCCGGCTGCAGGAAGAGCTGGATAAACTGGGGATCCCTGATTACCGCCACCTGATGAACGTCATGCTCCCGGCGGAGGTAGCGGCGCGGGAGGCGCAGTCGTCGATCGACATCGCCGCGCTGGGGTCCCGCAATGAGGTCGCGCAGGCGGTGGTCGCGGTGTACCGGGCGCTCGATGATTTCATGAACACCCAGGACTCCCTTGCCCGCACGGTGGCCGCGCTCCGGGCGGCCAGCGCCCAGCTCGATGAGGACACCTCCACCACGGCCCGCGTCGCACAGGAGATGGACAACCTCGACATCGACGGCCCTGAGGCCACACTTTTGCTGGCCCCCTTGAAGGTTTGGGCCGGTATGCGCAGCATTGTCGCCGAGTACATCGGGGACCTGGAGGAGATGTTGGCATCCCTGCAGGCGCTGAGCGAGCAGTCACGCTTTTTCATCGCACTTGCCCGTCTGCACGCTTTGATGACCGCGCTGTTCGCCGCCGATGAGGCCGATCGGCAGGAATCGATCGGGATGCTGGTGAAGGTGTTGGAGGCCGGGACGGAGAAGATGCGCCACCTGGTGGCGGAGCACCAGCGGGTGTCGCGCCGCGTGTCGGTGAAGTCCGGTTCGGTGGTGTCGTTGCTGGAGGTGCCGCGCGAGATGATCGACACGTGGCTGCAGTCCACCGTCACTTCCTCGCTTGCCGACGGCGCCGAAGAGCTCATCGCCCAGGCCCGGCAGGCCATCGAGAAGTCCGATTCCTCCATGGCGCAGCTCAGTGAGCTGGGGCAGGCGGTCAACGAACAGCAGACCCTGGAGTTCGATCAGCTGCAGGACGCGGTGCACTACCTGTCAGGGCTGGTGGCGGGGGCCTGACGGGGGCGTCGATAAGCATGTCTGGGCGGGGCATGCGGCGTAGTAGGATCAAGGCCGTGACTTCCGCAAACCCCCGCCCCGTCCTCGTCGTGGACTTCGGAGCCCAGTACGCGCAGCTCATCGCCCGGCGCGTGCGTGAGACCCGCATCTACTCCGAGGTTGTCCCGCACACCGCCACCGCCGAGGAGATCAAGGCCAAGAACCCGGCCGCCCTCATCCTCTCCGGTGGCCCGTCCTCGGTCTACGCCGATGACGCCCCCCGGCTGGATCCGCAGATCCTCGAGCTCGGCGTCCCGGTCTTCGGCATCTGCTACGGCTTCCAGGCCATGACCGCCGCCCTCGGCGGCACGGTGGCGGAGACCGGTGCCCGCGAGTACGGCCGCACCGATTTGGAGGTCGTCGGCGACGGCGGCGTGCTCCACGATCAGCTCGCCGCCCAGCACAAGGTGTGGATGAGCCACGGTGACGCCGTGACGGTCGCCCCGGAGGGCTTCACCGTCACCGCCACCTCGGAGGGCGCCCCGGTGGCCGCGTTCGAGAACGTGGACACCCGGATGGCCGGCGTGCAGTACCACCCGGAGGTCCTGCACTCCCCGCACGGCCAGCAGGTGCTCACCCGCTTCCTCACCCAGATCGCCGGGCTGGAGCCCACCTGGACCCCCGCGAACATCGCCGAGCAGCTCATCGCGGCCGTCAAGGAGCAGATCGGCCCGGACGGCCACGCCATCTGCGGACTCTCCGGCGGCGTGGACTCCGCCGTCGCCGCCGCCCTCGTGCAGCGCGCCATCGGCGACCGCCTGACCTGCGTATTCGTGGATCACGGTCTGCTGCGTTCCGGCGAGCGCGAGCAGGTGGAGAACGACTTCGTCGCCGCCACCGGCGCCCGCCTGGTCACCGTCGACGAGCGTCAGGCCTTCCTGGACAAGCTCGCCGGCATCAGCGAGCCGGAGGCCAAGCGCAAGGCCATCGGCGCCGAGTTCATCCGCTCCTTCGAGCGCGCCGTCGCCGGGGTCCTCGAGGGCGAGCAGGTCGACTACCTGGTGCAGGGCACCCTGTACCCGGATGTCGTCGAGTCCGGCGGCGGTTCCGGTACCGCGAACATCAAGAGCCACCACAACGTCGGCGGCCTGCCGGACGATGTCGAGTTCGAGCTCGTCGAGCCGCTGCGTCTGCTGTTCAAGGACGAGGTCCGCGCCGTGGGCCGCGAGCTGGGTCTGCCGGAGGAGATCGTCAACCGCCAGCCCTTCCCGGGCCCCGGCCTGGGCATCCGCATCATCGGCGAGGTCACCGAGGAGCGCCTGGAGATCCTCCGCGCCGCCGACCTCATCGCCCGCAACGAGCTCACCGCCGCCGGCCTCGATGACACCATCTGGCAGTGCCCGGTGGTCCTGCTCGCCGATGTCCGCTCCGTCGGCGTCCAGGGCGACGGCCGCACCTACGGCCACCCCATCGTCCTGCGCCCCGTCTCCTCCGAGGACGCCATGACCGCCGACTGGTCGCGCATCCCCTACGACGTGCTCGAGCGCATCTCCACCCGCATCACCAACGAGGTCAAGGACGTCAACCGCGTCGTCCTCGACGTGACCTCCAAGCCGCCGGGAACCATCGAGTGGGAGTAGTCTTCCCCTGTGGCAGCGCCCCCTGACAGGTTGTCAGGGGGCGCTGCTTTTTGCTTATCGACGCCCGCGTGACTCCGCGTGACGATTTCGTCACCCACGCCGGAGGGTTCATGTCCGGGGGGTTAGGCCTAAGGGGTCGAGGGTGGGTGACGAAATCGAAACCTGATGATCCCCGCCGCGAGGAGCCACAGCGCCGACCACAGCACCACGACTGCAGCGATATCCGGGGCCCACGGCCACAGGTGGTGCAGCGGGTAGCCGAGCACGTAGGGCACGGCCAGGGTGGACACTGCGATGAGCACCGAGGCGACCATGACCCAGCGGCGGGGTCGCAGGGCCAGGGCGAGCAGCGGCAGAACACATGCCATCATGAGCCACAGTGACAGGCGGGAGGGGGCAGGCAGCGGTTCGACCTGCCCGCCGAGTTCCGCGCGCACGACGTTGTCCGCCCACACATCCAGGCGCTGTGCCTCGGTCTCCCCGTAGTAGGCGGTGAGAAGCACCACCGCTCGGTCGAGCTCGGGCACGAGGGTGACGTGGGCGAAGTAACCGGGCACCGCGCCGCTGTGGCGGTAGGTGGTGACCTCGGTGTCTGCGCGAGCGTCGATAAGCATTGATTCCTGGCGCCACGCGGCGGAGGGCTCGGCGAGCTGCCGGGCGGCGAAGTTGGCGAGGGTGGTGATGTCGCCGGCGAGGTAACCGTAGCCGAGGCCGGTGGGGTCGTGACGCGCGGGCAGCGGCATCCGCCAGGAGAGGAAGGGGACGGAGCCGGCGGGGACGTCGCCGTCAGTGACCACGCCGGGGGCGACGGTGGCGAAGTCCGGCCCGGTCTCCTCCAGTACGGCCTGAAGGAGCACGTAGTTGAGGCTGGAGTAGCGGTAGCCGCGTTCACCGAGTGGTTGGTCGACGATGTCGCTGAGCTCCACCCCGGCGCCGTCGGTGAGGGTGATGTCGTGCGGCAGTCCGGAGGTGTGCCCGAGCAGGTCCGCGAGGGTGGTGCCGCGGTGGGCGAGCTCGGTGTCCCGCAGGGCGGGGAGCACCTCGGCGACCGGGGTGGTAAGCGGGAGATCGCCGGCCTCCAAGGCCGCGGCGGTGATGGTCTTGGACACGGAACCGAACTGGTAGATGCGACCCGGGTCGGTGTGCGCGGCGTCGGTACGCAGGATGCCTGCGGAGGACACGACGGCCATCTCGGTGGGCGTGGCGGGGGCGGGGGCGGCGAGGGTGCCACCGCCCACCGCGGCTGCGATCAGGGCCGGGGCCAGCAGGCGGGAGAGCATGGTCAGTCCTGGGCGGGAAGATCACGCGGCACCGACACCTTCACCGGGCCGATACCGCCTTCGACCTGGAGGGTGAGCGTGCCGCCGGAGGCGCGGTCGTTGTAGGTGCCGGGGTCGCAGTCCAGCTCTCCGAGGCCTTCCTCGCAGGTCAGCTGCACGGGCACCGCGGTGGGCAGGTAGACGTTGACGGGGCCGATGCCACCGTCGATGCGGACCGTGTGGGATGCGTCCAGCGGGGGCAGCTGGCGCAGGTCGACCTCGAGGGAGCCGATTTCGCCCTGGTAGCGTCCCTGCAGTTCGGCCTCGGTGGCGGGGGTGTAGGAGAGATCCTGGCCGACGTCCTTCTGATAGAGGAAGGCGCCGAAGACGCCGGAGATGATGGTCGCGGCGCTGAGTGCGCCGAACAGGCCGAGTGCCACCCAGGGCCAGAGGCGCGGCTTGCGGCGCGCCGGCTGCGGGGCGGGGCCGGGTTCGGGCAGGTCCCAGGCGAAGGGGGCGGCGCCGAGGGGGTCCCAGGACGGCGGGGTCTCGCGTCCGGGTGGCACGTCGGTGCCGTCGGCGGGGTGAAAGCCGGAAAGGTCGACGGGGGTGGGCATGGCGGGGACGGGGGCGTCGGCAAGCAGCCCGGCCGGGGGCTGCGGGGTGCGCTGGTGGAGCAGCCACCAGGCGGCGAACAGGAGTCCCACGGCGAGTAACCCGGAGGAGAACCAGGCGCCCTCCGTGCCAAAGGAGCCGAAGGTGAGGATGAAGAAGATAAGCAGCCACCAGCCGGTGGTGCGTTCCTTTTTCTCCGGAGGGCTTAGCTCTTCTGTCCGGCGGGATATGGCGGTGAGCGGCGCGGTGCTCAGCCCGTAACGCGGCATGCACATCCAGGCCAGGAGGTAGGCCGCGAGACCTCCGCCGAAGGTGAATAGGGAGACGACGAAGAGGACGCGAACGATGGTCGGGTCGATCTGGTAGCGCACGCCGATGCCCTCACAGACACCGGCGATCTTGGCGTTGCCGCCCTGCTCGGCGGGAATGCGGGGCGGGCGGGTGGCCCACATCTGGGAGGCGGTGTCGGAGAAGCTCGTGGTGGTGTTCATGTCTTCATTGTCGGTTGTTCGGGTGGGGAAACGGTATAGGGATCCACCCTGATTTTGTGTTTTCAGGGTCTGCCCCGATGTATCCGGGGGTGGGGTCTGACAGGATCAGGGCATGAGTAATGCCAGCCCGGTCCCGTACGGGGCCGATCCCACCCGTGCCGTCGCCGGCCCGTACCCCACTTATCGACGCCCCAGTTCCGGCCGCGTCATCTCGGGCGTGGCGGGCGGCCTGGCGGTGCATCTGGGGGTGGACGTGTTCTACGTCCGGCTGGCGTTCATCGTGGGGGCGTTCCTCTCCGGCCTGGGTGTCATGGCATACGCGGGCCTGTGGATGTTCTCCAAGGCCTCCGACGAGGTGGTGCTGCCGCAGCGGAAGCACCAGCTCTCGCGCCCGGTGTACCTGCTGCTGGCGGCCGTCGGCGGGCTGGGTTTCTTCATGTCCGTCACCCTGGTGTCCGGCGTGTCGGGGGCGGTGCTCGTGCCGCTTCTGGTCGCGGGAGTCGGCGCGGTGCTCGCCTGGCAGGCCTATGACCGGGGGCTGGAGTCGGGGCGCAGTTACGTCAGCATCATCGGCGGGGCAGCGTTGGTGCTGGCCGGCGTGGTGGTGACCATCTTCTTCGCGGAGAGTTCCGGTGGTTTCGCAGCGGCGCTCATCGCGGTGCTGCTCACGCTCGCCGGGGTGGCGGCGCTCGGTGTGCCGCTCATCGTCCGCCTGTGGGATTCGCTGGCGGAGGAGCGGGCGGCGAAGGCGGCGAGTGAGGAGCGGGCGGAGATCGCCTCCCGTCTGCATGATTCGGTACTGCAGACGCTGGCGCTCATCCAGAAGCGTGCCGAGGATCCGGCTGAGGTCACCCGCCTCGCCCGCGGCCAGGAGCGCGAGTTGCGGCAGTGGCTTTTCGACGCCGAGGAGAAGATCCACCAGACCGTCTTCGCCGCCGTGGAGACCGCGTGTGGTGAGGTGGAGGATCTCTTCGGCATCCGTATCGCGCCGGTGACCGTCGGCGAGGACGTCGACCTCAGCGAGGAGACGCAGGCCGTCGTCCTGGCCGCCCGGGAGGCGATGGTGAATGCGGCGAAACACGCGGGCGTCGATAAGCTCGATGTTTACGCCGAGATCCTCGCCGGTGAGTTGAGCATCTTCGTGCGCGACCGGGGTGCCGGTTTCGATCCCGCCGACATCCCCGCCGACCGTCACGGTATCCGCGACTCCATTGAGGGCCGCATGCAGCGTATTGGCGGCACCGCGCGCATTCGTTCGACGCTGGGGGAGGGCACCGAGGTCACCGTGAGTTACCGACTCCCGGTATCCTGAACGGCATGGTGGACCCAGTGATGATGGGGTGTCCCCCGTCTCAGTTTGATCTGCATATAGCTGTGGTGGCCCCTGTTTCAGGGGGTTAGCCTGCCTGAGGCCACGGCAAGAGTCATTGCCAGGAAAAGGATATTCCCGGCCAGGAAACCTCCCCACAGGCCCCACCCCAGGGCAAGAATGGAAGAATGTATCCGGCGGTAACGGTATAAAACCATACCCGTTATAGCCGATATTCCAAACAGTACCATTTGGTTTATGGAAAACCCCAGGATCCAAGTAGTTTCTCTTAAAAGGGCAAATTCAAGTGGTAGCAGACTGTCTCGAAAGAAGTAGCCAATTACCAATCCAACTAGGAAGAGTAGGGCAATGACCAGTTTTCGCACGCCCTCCATTAATTGAGGTCACTTCTCAGGAACACCAGATCGATGCCGCCGGTAGGGAGCTCATTTTGGGGAGTCAGGGTTACCCCTCGCATCCAAGGCGTATCCTATGCACACTCTTTTAATGGTCTCCGGTTGTCCATCCAGTCGAATTCCGACTTGGCGGCCTGTGTAGTTATTGTAAATATCCATGCCTGCGGTCTGTGCTGGAGTGTACACGCCGTTCGTGTCGGAGATGTTGTCGCGCTCGTGCGCGGTTGTTACAACTAAGCGAACGTGCGCCGCAACCGGATGAGCCGGCGGGCACGTGGGTCGAGGATAGGTTGTAGGGGTGTCGGTACGTGCGGTTCTATGCGGTGAAGAAGTTGGGCTCCGGATACTCGAGATAGACCCGAGCGGGAAATGGTGTGAAGAGAAACTTGCTGCGCCACTCCGCGGGTACTGTCCACACATCTTCCCAATCCCACTGGGTGGATTGGTCAATAAAATCCTGCACGTCATCCTTGTTGTCGAATGCCGCTATTCCAACCGGGTTGGAGAGTTCGAGTGCGAGTGGGTCATCCTGTGGAATTCCGCCTTGAAAAACTATGTAAAGGTCAGTTGGAAAGTCGGCCTGCCCTTGGAGAGGTATTTCCTCCCACGCAATGTGTGCTCCGGCCTGTTTTCCTTGTGACCACATTTCGTATGCTACTTGTTCATCCAGGGTTACCGCGCAGAATACGTGATATGGAGCGTCCAATGACATTTCCATCGGATCAGTTCTCCATCGCGTGCGGTAAACGAGGTAGGCTTTCGCCTTTGTTTTTAGGTTTCGGCGGGTAAGGGGCATTCGTATCTTTCGTATGGTCGCTTAAGCCAGGGTAGGGAGTTCTCTAGTGAACACGACACTTTTCCGTTCTGACGAGAGTGTATGATCGAGCAAAATACGTCCCAGAGGTTGTTGTGATTTTTCCCCTAGTAAATCCCTTGAATTGAGAATATTTGTCAGTTCGACATTCTTGCTCTATATTCAAGGTTGTATAGTCAACTGTGAATCCGCGGTCTCGGTGTTTTTTGTCAAGCTTTCGTCCGACGGCGGGCCCCCTATCTATGTGCTGGTTCACAGACGGGACGGGTACCCATTTGTTCCATTTGAGTTGAGCGAGCTCGCTCGTGTGTTCCACGCTGATCACATCAAGCTCGCATCTAGTCACGGGTTTAAAGCCAATAGATCCAAAGTTTCCACTTTTTCGAAGGTGCACGTGTTCTGTCTCGAGTTCGCAGGGTCCGTATCGTGTAGCGCTCGTCGTGCGGAGCTGGGTTGGGGAGCTGGACCCTGGAGGGGGTATCAGTCCGTTTTCAACTTGGTCAAAGTAGGCGTCAGCAGCTTCTTGAGAGTCAAATTTCAGGTAAGGAATGGTATCTAACTCGGCAAGTGGATTATTTAATCTAGCTGTAATCGCACCGCCTTCAAACTCTTGTCTATGGGTGAATTCTTCTGTGACTTGGGGGTCAGAGAGGGGGTAGCCATAATTTCCTGTTTCAGCTCCAGTTGCTTGCCATTCTCCGAGAATGGGAGGTTGGACTGGGTGCGCACCGGTCGCGGGCTTCCAGTAGATGGATCCTCCTTGGAAGATGCTGAATCGTCCGATTCCGTCAGTGGTCTTGGCTTCGTCGGCGATGGGGAAGCCGAGGTCACTGTTGGGTCCGCCGAGTTCGAGCCATTTGTCGAGGATGGCTCCGTTGATGCTGGCGACCTGGGGTCCCTGGGCAAGGGGGGTGCGGTACATGCGTCCGCCTTGGAAGAGTTGGACCCAGCCGTTGAGTTCTCCGTCTGTGGGGGTGGTGCCCTTGACGGGGACTTCACCGCCCAGGGGGTAGCCGAGCCAGCCTTGTTCCCATCCGTTGCGGGCCCACACGTCAGCGTTGCGCACGGTGATGGCATGTGCGCCGGTGGTGGGGTGCCAGTAGATGAAGCCGTTGTGGAAGCGCTGGCGGTAGCCTTGTCCGTCGGGGTTGAGGTGCATGGGCTCGATGGGGTGCATGAGCCAGCCGAATTGTCCGCCGAGTGCTTCGTAGCGGGCGAGGATGGCGCCGCAGACTTGGTGGGGTGAGAAGAAGAAGGTTTTGCAGTGGGTGGAGGCCGGGGCCATCATCCGGGCATCAAGGGCATCGAGAGTGCCGAGAGCATCGAGTGTGTCGGTGCTGGGCAGTGTGTGCTGCTCGGTGGCGATGGCGATTTCAGCGGCGTCGGCGTCTGTTTTGTTCACTCCTGCTGGGAGGCCGACGGTGTCGGACCACATTTCCCCGGGTACGAGTTCGGTTTCGGGGTCTCCTGCGGCCTGGGTGGCGCGGACCTTCTCGTGGTAGGCGGCGAGTTCTGCGTCGGTGACACCGCCGACACCATCAACGACAGGGGGTGTGATGGGGTCTTGGTGGAATTCTTTGATGTAGGCGTCGATGTCTTCGGGGGCGATGGTGCGTTCAGCCTGGGCGGTGGCTACCGCTGGCATGCCCCCCCCCGATCATGATGAGGGCCGCGGTTGAGGCGGCGATGCGTCTTAGTGGTGTCACGTGGGTCTCCTTGGGGGTTGATGGTGACACCTGTGACCTTAAATGTGCGGCGGGAAGCGTGCAGGGGAATCTATATATGAGGGTGGTTGCCGGGGGTGTTTGCTAGGCGTAGGCCAGCTGTGGATTCTATGGGTCGTTGCAACGGTGGGTGTTAAGCGATGATGCTACTGACTTCTTTGAGTGCGGCGGCCATGACTTCGGCTGGTGTGAGCCAGTCGGTGTTTTGCGTGGTCAATGGGGAGCGTGCGAAGACTGCTTCCCGGTTGCATGATTCGGAGTTGCAGGGGCTGGCGTTGATTCAGGGGTGGGAGCTGCGGTAGAGACCGTGTGTGGCGTGGCGGAGGACCGCCACGGCATCCGCGACTCCATTGAGGGCCGCATGCAGCGCATCGGCGGCACCG
>NZ_JAUNUG010000062.1 GCF_030538285.1 Corynebacterium sp. | reverse complement strand
AGGAAGGCAGAACCGCAGGACACGGCGACCACGCCGGGCAGTGCCAGCGTCGCCGCCACGTCGGCCGCGTCTCGAATGCCGCCGGCGGCGATGAGCGGCAGATCCACCACCTCCGCGACCGCCCGGACAAGATCAGGCAGGGGACGCTGGTCCGGGGTCTCCTCGATCGTCCACGTCGAGCGGTGCCCGCCGGCCTCCGGACCCTGGACGACGAGGGCGTCCGCCCCCAGGTCCGCGGCCGTCACCGCGTCGGTGGGGTTGGTCACGGTGATCCACGCGGCGATCCCCCGCTCATGCAGCGCGTCGATTTCCTCTCGCGTGAACGGGCCGAAGGTCGCCGACACCACCACCGGCGGGTACTCCGCCGCCAGCACCGCGGCGAACTTCTCGTCGAAGCCGTTCGACAGGTCGACCTCCGGGAGCTCGCGTCCGGCGGCGAGGGCGTGGACGTCGGCAAGCGAGGCGAACGGCGCCTGCCTGGTGAACAGATTGACGCCAAAAGGACCGCTGACCTGTGACATCTGCTCGATGAGCACGGCGGCCGGCGCACCACCGGTGGCCAGGAAGCCGAGCGACCCGGCGGCGGACGCGGCGTCGACAAGCGAGGGCGCGGAAGGCCCACCGGCCATGGGCGCGACGATGATCTGCGGGATGTCCATGTGTGAGAGACTAGCGGGCGTGTTCAAGCTCCTCGACCTCTTCCGCCGCCAGCCGACCCCGGACGTTACCGCCGACTGGATCATCCTCGGCCTCGGCAACCCGGGACCGAAGTACGCCGCCACCAGGCACAACGTCGGGTACATGGCCGTCGACGAGCTTCTCGACGGCCTCCCGCTCCGGCCCCTGCCCGGTGCCAAGGCCCACCACGCCCGGCTGCGCATCGCCGGGCAGGACGTCCTGGTCCTGCGTTCGACGACGTACATGAACCTCTCCGGCGAGGCGCTCGCCGGCCTGGACGTGCCGGCCGAGCGGATCATCGCCGTCCATGATGAACTCGACCTGCCGGTCGGCACCGTGCGGGTCAAACAGGGTGGCAACGAGAACGGCCATAACGGCCTGAAGTCCATGACCGAGCAGCTGGAAACCCGCGACTACCTGCGCGTCCGCATCGGCATCGGGCGCCCGTCACAGGGCGTGTCCGTCACCGATCACGTCCTCGGGCCCGTCGACGGCGGGGAGAGCATCACCCTCGCCGCCGAAGCGGCGCGGCTCATCATCGAGCAGGGGCTGAGCAAGGCGCAGAACTCGATCCACTCCCGATGAACCTTTCCTCATCGGGGGCTCACGGAGGTTTCACGGAGCGGCGGTGAACTAGGGGTGTGCCCGAAAGACAGGCACATCCCTACCGAAAGGAGTCACCGCATGAACGTGGCAGCCATCATCGCCTCCGTCATGGCGATGGTCACCTCGCTCGTCGGCGGTGTCGTTCCCGCCGCCTCTTCCCTGCCCATTCCCGCGATCGTCCACGACTGGCTCGACTGGGACGATCACGACGATGACTGGGACGACGACTGGGATGACGACGATCGCTGGGACGACTAGTCCCCGCCGCCCCTGCGACACCAGAAAGGAGCAACCCTCATGGATATCTTCGGTTTCCTGAAGTCCCTGTTCGGCAACCTCGGTTTCCTGTCGTCCTTCGACGACTGGGACGACATCTTCGACGACTAGTCTCTGCAACGCCGACGGCGCGCCCCTCGATCACGGTTGAGGGGCGCGCCGTTGGGGCGTCGATAAGCTACTTAGCCAGCTGAGCGGTTAGCTTTTCCAGGTCACCGAGCAGGGTCTCCAGCTCGCCGGCGCGACGCTCCTGCGGGGCGAAACCGTTGTCGTCGACGTCGGTGAAGATCGACAGGGTCACCTGGTTGCGCACGTCGTACATCTCGAAGTTGCCGACGATCTGCCGCCACTGCTCGACAGCGCGCACGCCCTCGGCCGCGCCGTAGGAGACGAAGCCGACCGGCTTGCCCCACCACTCCATGCCGATGCTGTCGAAGGCGTTCTTCATGGCACCCGGCACACCGTGGTTGTACTCCGGGGTGATGAACACGTACGCGTCGCAGGCGTCGACGGCCTGGGACCAGGCGGTCACGTTCTCATCGTCGTACTGCTTGTTCGCGGCACCCGGGACGGTGGCGGAGGTGAGCAGCGGGACGTTGAACTTCTTGAGGTCGAGGACCTCGTAGGTGGCAGCCTCACGCTGCTGAGCAGCCTCGGTGACCCACGCGGCAACGCCCTCGCCGAATCGTCCGTCGCGGATGGAACCGACGATGATGCCGATCTTCATGTTTCTCTCCTTCGGAAGATGTTGATACAAACGCATTCCAGTGTACCGGTGGACAGGCACAATGGATTGCGTGACTGCCCCGACCTTCGTCATCACCGGCGCCTCCGACGGCATTGGAGCCGCTGCCGCCCGCCTCCTCCACTCCTCGCTTCCCGACGCCCGCCTCGTCCTCGTCGGTCGCAACCCCGCCAAGACGGCCGCCGTCGCCGCCGAACTCGGCGCGGAGCACCACACCGCCGACTTCTCCCGCCTCGACGAGGTCCGCGATCTCGCCGCCGAACTGCAGGGACTCGAGCGTATCGACGTCCTGGCCAACAACGCCGGCGGCATGTTTGACGGCCCCATCTGTACCGAGGACGGCTTCGAGCAGACCTGGCAGATCAACTACTTGGCCCCGTATCTGCTGACCAACCTGCTGCTGCCCACACTGCTGGATTCCCGGGCGTCGGTCGTGTCCACTTCCTCGATCGCGTCCGTCCTGTTCTCCCGCTTCAACCCGGAGGACCCGGACACGCAGGGCGACTTCTCCGCCTCCCGCGCCTACGGCAACGCCAAGCTGGGCAATGTCATGTTCACCACCGAACTGCACGCGCGCTACCACGACCGGGGCCTGAACACCGTGGCGTTCCATCCCGGGGTCATCGCGACGAACTTCGGCGCGGAGTCCTCCGGAATCGTCCACTTCGGCTACCACTCGGCCGTCTCCCGCCTGTTCCGGAACGCCCAGCAGGGCGGGCACAACCTGGCCCACTTCATCGCGGGCACCCCGGGCATCCACTGGGAGTCGGGCTGCTACTACAACGACAAGCGCCGCCCGGGCATCCAGAAACCGGTCGGGCGGGATGCCGCACTGGCGAGTCGCGTGTTCGAGGACACCGCGCGCGTACTCGGTGTGACCTGGGGGTAGTGCACCGACTACGCTTCAGTACTTATGAGCACCACCGCCGAAGCCGCACGCCGCCGCACGTTCGCCGTCATCGCACACCCCGACGCCGGTAAGTCCACTCTCACCGAGGCGCTGGCGCTGCACGCGCACATCATCTCGGAGGCGGGTGCCACCCACGGCAAGGCCGGTCGCAAGGCGACGGTCTCCGACTGGATGGAGATGGAGAAGGACCGCGGTATCTCCATCGCCTCCTCGGCGCTGCAGTTCGAGTACGCCCCGGAGGGCCACGAGGGCGAGCCGTTCATGATCAACCTCGTCGACACCCCCGGTCACGCCGATTTCTCCGAGGACACCTACCGCGTGCTCACAGCCGTCGACGCCGCGGTCATGCTCATCGACGCCGCCAAGGGCCTCGAGCCGCAGACCCTCAAGCTGTTCCGGGTGTGTAAGGCGCGTGGCCTGCCGATCATCACGGTGATCAACAAGTGGGACCGCGTCGGCCGCGAGCCGCTGGAGCTCGTCGATGAGATCGTCCAGGAGATCGGTCTGCAGCCCACTCCCCTGTTCTGGCCGGTCGGCATCGCCGGCGATTTCCGCGGCCTGGCCCGCGTCGGCGAGGAGGGTGAGGTCGAGGAGTACATCCACTTCATCCGCACCGCCGGTGGTTCCACCATCGCCCCGGAGGAGCACTACTCCCCCGACGAGGCCGAGGCCCGCGAGGAGGACGTCTGGGAGACCGCCGTCGAGGAGGCCGAGCTGCTCGCCGCCGACGGTGCTCTTCATGACCAGGATCTGTTCGAGCAGTGCGTCACCTCTCCCCTCATCTTCGCGTCCGCGATGCTCAACTTCGGTGTGCACCAGATCCTCGACACCCTGTGCGCCATCGCCCCCGCCCCGCGCTCCCGCGAGTCCGATCCGAAGGCCGTCGAGGCCTCCTCCACTGCCATCGACGAGGTCCGCGACCTCGATGACCCCTTCTCCGGCGTCGTGTTCAAGGTGCAGGCCGGCATGGACAAGAATCACCGCGACACCCTCGCCTTCATGCGCATCGTCTCCGGCGAGTTCGACCGCGGTATGCAGGTCACCCACGCGCAGTCGGGCCGTTCCTTCTCCACCAAGTACGCGCTCACCGTCTTCGGCCGCACGCGCGAGACCGTCGAGACCGCCTTCCCGGGCGACATCGTCGGTCTAGTCAACGCCGGTTCCCTCGCGCCGGGCGACACCATCTACTCGGGCCGCAAGGTCCAGTTCCCGCCGATGCCGCAGTTCGCTCCCGAGCACTTCCGCACGCTGCGCGCGAAGTCCCTGGGCAAGTACAAGCAGTTCCGCAAGGCGCTCGAGCAGCTCGATTCCGAGGGCGTCGTCCAGATCCTGCGTAACGACGCCCGCGGCGAGGCCAACCCCGTCATGGCCGCCGTCGGCCCCATGCAGTTCGAGGTCATGCAGGCCCGCATGGAGGTCGAGTACAACGTCGAGACCGTCACCGACCCGGTCCCCTACTCCGTCGCCCGCCGCACCGACGCCGAGTCCGCCGCCGAGCTCGGCCGTCAGCGCGGCGTCGAGGTGTTCACCCGCACCGACGGCGAGCTCATCGCTCTCTTCGGCGACAAGTGGAAACTCGCGTTCGTCGAGAAGGAGCATCCGGAGCTCACCATGGACCCGCTGGTCGCCGACTAGATGTTCCGTCGCAAAGAGCTTGTCGACGTCCCGGTCGACCTTGTTCAGCGCCCCGTCCCGGGCATGACGGTGCACACCGCCGAGTCCATGGTGGTGCTCACCGTTCCACTCTCCAGCGCGCCTGTGCTTATCGACGTCGCCTCTTCCCGCCGCCCCACTTCCCTCAGCGACGGCGGCCTGGTGGTCAACCTCATCCCGGTCCGGGACGGTCGCCTCGTCCCCGCCTTTGACCCCAAGCGCGGCTGGATCATTCCGTTGACCGAGGCGGTGGCGGCGGATTTGGCGACGCAGGTCGCTGGCGCGGTGGGTGCCTACGAGATCGCCGGGCTCAACCTCGGCATTGTGGTGGAGTAGCGTCACACGGTGACACTGTCCGCCGTTGCGGACTGTCCATCAGGAGTCCGCCGTTGCGGACTGTCACCCGTCAAGCTCCAGAAGATTTTCGCCCCAAACGCAAAGTTGCACAGTCCATGCAACATTCCTATTCTGTGGGCATGGCATCCTTCCTGTACCGGCTCGGTAGCTTCGCTTACCGTAGATCCTGGCCGTTCCTCGCGTTCTGGCTCATCCTTCTTCTCGCGGTCGGCGGTCTCGCCGGCGCCTTCGCCCAGAAACCCTCCTCGACCTTCACCATCCCGGGACTGGATTCCGTCGTCACCATGGAGAAGATGCAGGAGATCTTCCCCGCAGCGGAGGATCCGACCAACGCCCCGACCGGCAACATCGTCATCCAGGCCCCCGAGGGCACCACCCTCACCGACCCGCAGGTCTCGGCCGAGGTCAATGAGATGCTCGCGGAGGTTCGCGACACCGGCCTCATGAGCGACCCGGACACCATTGTTGATCCGGTCATGGCCGCGCAGGGCCTGCAGGCGCAGATGGTTCCGCAGATGGAGGCACAGGGCATGCCGGCGGAGAAGATCGCCGCGGACGTCGCCACCGTCAGCCCGCTGAGCCAGGATGAGACGACCGGTATCGTCACCGTGCGTTTCGACGAGCCGTCCATGATGGATGTCCCGGCCACCGACATCGAGACGGTCACCGACATCCTCGACCGCTACAACGAGGGTGACCTCACGGTCATGTACAACGGCAACACCTTCGGTGCCACGTCGGGCGAGATCAACATGACCTCCGAGCTCATCGGTCTGGGTGTGGCGGCGCTGGTGCTCATCATCACGTTCGGTTCCGTCGTGGCCGCCGGCATGCCGCTGGTCTCGGCGATCATCGGCGTGGCCATCGGTTTCCTGGGTATCCAGCTGACCACCGCCGTCAGCGACGACATTTCCGACATGACCCCTGTCCTGGCCACCATGATCGGTCTGGCCGTCGGCATCGACTACGCCCTGTTCATCGTGTCCCGCTTCCGCACCGAGCTGATCAAGGCGACCGGTGCCAACGACCTCGAGCCGAAGGACCTCGCGCAACGCCTGCGCAGCATGGACAAGGAGACCCGCGCGCACGCGATGGGCATGGCCGTGGGCACCGCCGGGTCCGCCGTCATCTTCGCCGGCCTCACGGTGCTCATCGCCCTGGCGGCGCTGTCGATCATCAACATCCCCTTCCTCACGGCCATGGCACTGGGCGCCGCCGCGACCGTCGCGCTCGCCGTGCTCATCGCACTCACCTTCCTCCCGGCGCTCGTCGGCCTGCTGGACACCCGCGTATTCGCCGCCCGCGTTCCGGGTGTGAAGGGCCCGGACCCGGAGGATGATCACCCGACGATGGGACTGCGCTGGGTCCGCCGCGTGCGTAAGCGCCCCGTCGCCCACCTGCTCGTCGGCGTCATCCTCCTCGGCCTGCTGGCCATCCCGGCCGCGAACATGCGCCTGGCCATGCCCACCGACGGCACCGCCACCCCGGGCACCCCGCCGCGCATCGCCCATGAGATCACGGCCGACGCGTTCGGACCCGGCCGCGACGCACCGCTCATCGCGCTGCTCGACCTTGAGGACACCGACCCGCAGGAGCGTCCGGCGGTGATGGGCGCGGGCGTCGAGAAGCTCCTGTCCACGGACGGCGTCGTCAACGCACAGGTCGTCGGCACGACGGAGGACCTGTCCGCCGCGCAGGTGCTCATCACACCGGAGTTCGGCGCGACCAACCCGCGCACCTCCGAGACGCTGCAGACGCTGCGCGAGACAGACCTCGGCGTGCCCTTCGGCATCACCGGCGCGACCGCCATCTTCGATGACATCTCCGACCGTCTGCAGAGCGTGCTGCTCCCCTACGTCGGGATCGTGCTGGCCCTGGCGTTCCTCGTGCTGCTGCTCGTGTTCCGCTCGATCTGGGTGCCGCTCATCGCCGCCCTCGGCTTCGGACTCTCCGTCGCCGCGACGTTCGGCATCACCGTCGCGATCTTCCAGGAGGGCTGGCTCGGCATCATCAGCGACCCGCAGCCGCTGCTCAGCTTCCTGCCGATCATGCTCATCGGCCTCGTCTTCGGCCTCGCCATGGACTACCAGGTCTTCCTCGTCACGCGCATGCGCGAGGGCTGGTCGCACGGCAAAACCGCCGGCAACGCCACGTCCAACGGCTTCAAACACGGCGCGCGCGTCGTCACCGCCGCGGCGCTCATCATGATCTCCGTGTTCGCGGCGTTCATGGCGCAGGACATGGTGTTCATCAAGACGATGGGCTTCGCACTGGCCGTCGCCGTGGCCCTCGACGCCTTCGTCGTCCGCATGATGATCATCCCCGCGACGATGTTCCTTCTCGATGAGCGCGCCTGGTGGATCCCCCGCTGGCTCGACCGAATTCTGCCGACCGTCGACGTCGAGGGAGAGGGCCTGCGCGATGTCCGGGCTCCGTGAGTCCAAGAAGGCCGCCACCCGCGGGCAGATCGCCCGGGCCGCCGCCCGCCTGGCCCTTGACCAGGGCGCGGAGGGGCTGACGGTGGCGGCCGTCGCCGAGGCAGCCGGCGTGTCGACGCGCACCTTCCACAACTACTTCACTGCCATGGATGAGGCGCTGCTCGAGTTCCTCGTCGGGCGCGTCAGCGACCTCATCGACCAGCTTCGCGACGCCCCCGCCGACGCCGGTCTACTCGGGTCCATCGAGTGGGTCATCATCGAGGGACTGCGTGGCGACGCCGGCGTGGACACCCACCTCGACTCCTTCGCCACGCTGTTCCGCGTCTCCGATGTACTGCTCACGCTGCGCGGCGCCGCGGCCACCCACGATCTCGACTGCCAACTCCGGCCCCTGTTCGAGGGACTGCGCGCCCGCACCACCGGCCTTGACTCCTTCGAGGCCGAGGTGGCGATCCGCGCGGCCGCCACCGTCGCGCAGACCGCCCTCGAGCACTGCTTCGCCCTGCCGGGAGGCCACGACCCGGCGGCAGCCGAAGAGCTGGTCCGCCGGGCGTTCCGGGTGGTTCAGCTGCCTTAGGCCGGGGTGTCGATCGGCTCCTCGGTGACGACGATGCCGTCACCGTCGGCGTAGAGGATGTGGCCCGGGACGAAGTCGACGCCACCGAAGGAGACGGTGATGTCCTTCTCGCCGGCGGCATCCTTGGCGGACTTACGCGGGTTGGTGCCCAGCGCCTTGGTGCCGAACTGCATCTCGCCGACCACGGCGGAGTCACGGATGGCGCCGAGGATGACCACGCCGGCCCAGCCGTTGTCGACGCCAGCCTGGGCGATCATGTCGCCCATCAGCGCGGTGTGGACGGAGGAATCACCGTCGACGACCAGCACGCCGCCGTTGCCGGGGCTGTTGAGGGTCTGCTTGACCAGGCCGTTGTCCTGGAAGCACTTGATGGTGGTGATGGGGCCGCAGTACTCGGTGACACCGCCGAAGTTCTGGAACTGCGTGTCGCAGGAGCGGACGACCTTCTCACCGATGATGTCGACGAGGTCAGCGGTGGGGATGAAGGTGATGGTCATGGGATGGGAGTCCTTTCGTCTGGGGTGGGCGGGGTGCAGCCCCGTCGAATTCACGCGGTCGAAAGGAGTGCCCCAAGCACCTGAAGGGCACAGGTTTCGACGGGGTGAATTCGACGCGGGCTGACAGGGAAAAGCACGAAGCGGCGTGCGCCGTGATTTCTCACGATGCACGCCGCTTCTTCAGAGCTGTTGAGCCTGGTGGCTAGTTCCTAGTGGAACTGGCCCTCCTCGGTCGAGCCCTTGAGGGCGGTGGTGGAGGACTCCGGGTCAACGGTGGTGGCGATGGTGTCGAAGTAGCCGGCACCAACCTCACGCTGGTGCTTGACGGCGGTGAAGCCGCGCTCCTCGGCAGCCTTGAACTCGCGGTTCTGCAGGTCGACGAAGGCGGTCATGCCCTCGCGAGCGTAGCCGTGAGCCAGGTCGAACATGCCGTAGTTGAGGGCGTGGAAGCCAGCCAGGGTAATGAACTGGAAGGTGAAGCCCATCGCGCCCAGCTCCTTCTGGAACTTGGCGATCTCGTCTGCATCCAGGTGCGCGGACCAGTTGAAGGACGGGGAGCAGTTGTAGGACAGCAGCTGGTCCGGGAACTCCTCGTGGACGCCGTCGGCGAACTTCTTGGCCAGCTCGAGGTCCGGGGTGCCGGTCTCCATCCAGATCATGTCGGCGTACGGAGCGTAGGACTTCGCACGGGAGATGCAGGGCTCGAGGCCGTTCTTGATCTTGTAGAAGCCCTCAGCGGTGCGCTCGCCGGTGATGAACGGCTTGTCGCGCTCGTCAACGTCGGAGGTGATGAGGGTTGCGGCCTCAGCGTCAGTACGGGCGATGACGACGGTCGGGGTGTTGGCGACGTCGGCAGCCAGGCGAGCGGAGGTCAGGGTGCGGATGTGCTGCTGGGTCGGGATGAGGACCTTGCCGCCGAGGTGGCCACACTTCTTCTCGGAAGCGAGCTGATCCTCCCAGTGGGTACCAGCGGCACCAGCGGCGATCATGGCCTTCTGGAGCTCGTAGACGTTGAGGGCGCCACCGAAGCCGGCCTCGCCGTCAGCGACGATCGGCAGCAGCCAGTCCTCGACGGTGTCGTCGCCCTCGACGCGGGCGATCTCGTCGGCACGCAGCAGAGCGTTGTTGATGCGGCGGACGACGTTCGGCACGGAGTTGGCCGGGTACAGGGACTGGTCCGGGTAGGTGTGGCCGGAGAGGTTGGCGTCACCGGCGACCTGCCAGCCGGAGAGGTAGACAGCCTGCAGGCCAGCGCGGGCCTGCTGGACAGCCATGTTGCCGGTGAGGGCACCGAGGGAGTTGATGTAGGAGCCGTCGCGCTTGGAGACCTTCTCCCAGAGGATCTCAGCACCGCGGCGTGCGAGGGTGTGCTCCTCGATGACGTTGCCCTGGAGCTGCTCCACCTGCTCTGCGGTGTAGTCGCGGGTGATGCCTTCCCAGCGGGGGTTCTCGTCCCAGTCCTTCTGGATCTCAGCTGCAGTACGTGCCTGGCCGGTAGTGGTCATGGAGAGGACTCACTTTCCTGTCTTGGTGTGCCGGACACTCCGTCGGAAGCCGGCAAGGGGATGGAGGAACAATCCACCTTCGGGCGTTTCAAAACCGTAATCGGTGGCGTGACTCACAGAGTGCCCGCAAAAGTGCCTCCCGTCAATGGCTTCCGGAGTCCAAATTGTGTGCGGGGGTAACGGGGGTTTTTGCTAACTTTGTAAATCCCACAAGTAAATCAACACGAATGCCCGTTTCACCCCCAGGCCCGTGGCCTGCACAAACGAAACGAAACAAAAACCGCAGGTACCGGCCCACAGACCCGTTTCCGCCTGCGAATACCGCTCTGAGACCACTGACACGGCAGGGGTAGCGGACGGCTAAATCGGTGAAACCGTTTACGTCGTGACTGGAATCACTTAGGGTGGAGGCATCGCAAAGGCGCGACTGATTCCGCATTTCCTCATCCCCCAAGGAGCATTCAGATGACTCAGACTGAGCCGAAGGACACCACCGAGCGCAT
>NZ_JAUNUG010000061.1 GCF_030538285.1 Corynebacterium sp. | reverse complement strand
TGCTCCAAGGTCCCGGACATCCACGACGTCGACCTCATGGAGGACCGCGCCACCCTGCGCATTTCCTCCCAGATGGTCTGCAACTGGCTGGTCCACGGCATCGTCACCGAGGAGGAGGTCATGGACTCCCTCAAGCGTATGGCCGAGGTCGTCGACCGCCAGAACGAGGGTGACCCGGAGTACCTGCCGATGGCCGTTGACTTCGATCACTCCATCGGCTTCCAGTCCGCCAAGGATCTTATCTTCAAGGGCACCGAGTCCCCGTCCGGCTACACTGAGCCGATCCTGCACGCCAAGCGTCGTGAGTTCAAGGAGCGCCAGGGCATCAAGTAGTCCCCGCTACCTGTCGTAGGGCCCCGGTCACCGTTCGCGGTGGCCGGGGCTGTGTTCTTATCGCCGCCCGTGGTCTTTTCCCCCCTCCCCCAGTAACATATTTCTTCATGTTCCTGCCTCGTCGGCTTCTGGCCCTCACATCTGTCCTCGCCCTGAGCACGGGCCCCCTCCTTGCTCCCAGTGCGGCTGCCCAGAGCGCGGCGACGCTGTCGTCCCTTTCGAGTACTTCCTCAGGGTCGTCGAACTCATCCATCGGAGGGTCAGTACAACCGGGGTCCGCCGATACCGGCTCCACCGCCCGCGAAGGTTTGGCGGCTGTGGCCCGCACACTCATCGCCGGCTCCTCAGCGACCTCCGCCGCACGTTCCGGTAGTTCTCTCAACGCACTATTGTCGTCGATGTCTTTGCTGGGTTCCTCGGAATTTTCACTGCCCGCCGGACAGGTGTTCCGCAGTCCGAATTGGCCGAAGCCGATCGATGAATCGATCACGCAGGCTCAGATCGTCTCCAAGGACGTCGAAGAGGGGCGCCTGGAGCGGTGGACGGTGTCCTCGCCGTCGATGGCCCGCAACGTGGAGGTGCAGATCATGCGCGCCCCCGATGCTGCGACCGTGGCCCCGATGCTCTATCTTCTCGACGGCGTCGACGCCCAGCGCAATTCCGACTGGCTGCGCCTGGGCGGGGCAGGCGAGTTCTTCGCGGAGAAAAACGTCACGCTCGTCATGCCGGTGGAAGCGCGGGCCTCCATGTACTCGGACTGGGTATCCGACGATCCGGCGGTTGGACGCCACATGTGGGAGACGTTCATCATGACCGAACTCATGCCGCTGCTCGACTCCGACCCGGACCTCAACTTCAACGGCCACCGCGCCATCGGCGGTATCTCCATGGGCGCAGCCGGTGCCGTACACCTGGCGAACACCAATCCGGGGTCTTTCGACGGCGTCTTCGGTATTTCCGGTTGCTACTCCACCCTCGACCCGGTGGGGCGCCAGACCGCGCAGCTGACCCTGGCCACCCGTGGTGCCGACGCGGAGAACATGTGGGGACCCTTCGGTTCCGAACAGTGGATCCGCCACGACACCACCCTCGACCCTTCGGGCCTGGGGTCCATGTCAGTGTATCTCTCGTCCTCCGACGGGCAGTATCTCTTCGACCCGCAACGTGATTACAGCGGCCTTCCGGTGGAGACGATGCTCGTTTCCACCCTGCTGGAGCAGGGTTCCTACGCCTGCACTGTCTCGCTCGACGAGGCGATGCAGAACGCGGGAATGCATCACCACGTGGTCGAGTACACCGGGGCGGGTGTCCACGACTGGAACACCTTCCGCCCGCAGCTGGCCCCCGCATGGGAGACCATCCAGGACTCGCTCTACTAGTCGCTGCTGGAGAGCGAGGAGCGGGTGGAGAGCGCGGGATCGTCGATAAGCGAGGACAGTCCCGGAACGTGCTGTACATGCGGGCCGCCGAGCCCCACGCATCCGGGTAGCGGCCCAATTCGGAGCAACCCACTACTGTGGTGCCCATGGATCTTGCCTCCCCTTCTTCACTGTCCGAACTGGTGGCTGACGGCCATCTCATCCAGTCGGATGTGGACGCGACGTGGAGCAGTGTCATGGGGACGGTCACGGGGATCGAGTACACGCCGGATACCGCGCGCGTCCACACCCGTGCCGGGAGCCGGGACATCCCGGCGCGCGAGGTCGCGCGGATCGACGCTGGCGAGTGGACCTGGAGTGAGGATCACGAGCTCGACATTCCGGAGCTGCAGTCACCGCAACCAGTGTCCGATGACCTGCTCCGCGCCGCGCGCACGCTCTACGGCAATGTGCCGGTCCACCTGGCGCCGTTCCCGGACGGCCAGCGGGCGATGGCCCTTGATTTCCACCCCTCTCCCGGGCCGTTGCGTAGTGCGCTGACGGTGGGGTTGGCCAGCCTGCCGGATCATCTCGACGCCCGTCGTTCGCTCCTGGCGTGCGCGGCTTCCCGGGGTTTGGGCGTCCATGAGGAGGACGGGGCCTTCCACTTCTCCGATGGCACCTCCGTCGTGTTCCACGACGGCCGCCTGAGCCATCTGTCGGGTGGGCTGCAGATGAAGGACATCGTGGCGGATGCCTTCTATTTTTCCACCGAACACCAGTTGCTTTTCGACGGCCGCTTCCCCACCCCACATATCCAGGTCGATGTTGCTGCGGGGCAGGCGATGATCAACGGGCAGGTAGCAGTGGGGGCGGTGGTCGTCGCGACCATCACGGAAGCTACGTGGACGTGGGCCTGGGCGGATTCCCACCTGCCGGAGTCCCCGGCGCAGACCCTGCGCCGTTTCGGCATCGACCACGGCATCCTCGACCTCGTTCGCCCCCGCATCCCCGCGCATCCAGATCTGGTGCATGTGGCCAAACCGATCCTCAATATGTGGACCCACGCGCTGGTCTCACTCAACGAAAAGACTCAGGGTGTCGTGCTCTTGGCCGCCCCAGAGCTGGCACTCCCGGGGCCGCAGGCCCCGACGACGCAGCAAGCGGTGGCGGTGACGTTGGATGTGGAGGTGCCGGGGGGCGTCGATAAGCAGCGGGCCCGGGCGGCCTACGCACAGCGCCGTGGAATCAGCCTGCCACTGCCACCAGCACAATGAGCAGGGCAGGAACGATAAGCAACCCGCCGATAATCGCCCACGCCGCAGGCCGGGCGAAGTTGAGGGTGGTGCTCATCCCGTTTTCCAGCGACACGAGCACTTCCGGGTCGTCCGGGTTGTAATAGAAACCCCAACGGCCGCGGCGGTCCTTCTCCGTGGGCGGGTAGGCGGCGTCGACGCGGCGGTAGACCCGTACCATCTGCCACCCGAAGACCACTGTCACCAGCACCAGTGAGCCCACCAACAACAGCGTGCCCAGTGGACCGTGGTGGCCGAGGAGAGAGCCGGTGACGCCGACCGCGATGATGGTCGCAATCCAGAACAGCCACGCCGCCAGTGGCGGGTTCATCTCCTTCGACAGCATCTGTTGGCGCTCCCCCGCGTCCTGTGCCACGGCGTGGGTAACTCCCGCGCTTGCAGCACCCGTGAGCAGCATGATCCCGGGCCCCAGGGCGATAAGGGACGTGGCCGACCCGAAGGACTTCGTGGCCCATCCGTCGGGTTCACCGCGGGGGCCGAAGTGGATGGGCATGGGGTCGGGCACCAGGTGGAAGTTCATCCACAGATACGTCAGGCAGACCGCCACGACGGCGGGTATGCCCAGGTACCAGGTGCGGGCGCTCATCGCAGGACGGCCCGGTACTCCTCCGGGTCATGCGGTGCGCTCCACTGCGCATCCTGGGTCTTGTCCACGAGCACGGCGCGCACGCCCTCCACGAAGTCGGGCTGGCGACGGATGAGCTCGCCGAGGCGCTCCTCGTTATCCAGGCCAGCGCGCAGGGTGGGGGCGTCGCGGTTGGCCAGGTGAAGTTCAGCGGCGGCGATGACCGCGGACGGGGAGGCCTTGGCCATGAGCTCGCGGGTGGCGTCCACGAACTCGCGGTTGGGGTGCTTTTCCAGCGCGGCGTCGATATCCGCCCAGGATCCGGCCCCGAAGGTGGCCTCGATGTCCTCACGCCACTGCGCGAGCTGCGAAGGCTCGTCGGTGGTGGTGGCGTGCTTCTCCACGGCGCCGTCCACGCCAAGTGCGATGACATCCTCGGCGAAGGCGGCGGCGTCTTCGACCAGGTGGGTGGCCAGTCCCAGGTGGAGCATGTCGGCGGCGGTCATGCGGTAGGCGCTGAGGTTAACAAAAGTGCCGATCGCCGGCGAGGACCCCGACCACCGCTGGGCGGACCAGGAGATGCCGACGTCGGTGATGTATCCGATGGCCATCTCCGGCATCGATGCCCAGGCCTGCGAGGTGGTCACGCGGTGGGAGCCGTGGGAGGAGACTCCGAGGCCGCCGCCCATGATGATGCCGTCCCACACGGCGATGAACGGCTTGGGAAAGGTGCCGATGAGGTTGTTCATCGCGTACTCGTCTGAGAGGAACTGATCCACCGCGGTCTCATCGCCTGCCAGAATTCCCTCGCGGGCGGAGCGGACGTCACCACCCGCGCAGAAGGCCTTCGGGGAGGCGGAGGTGATGAGCACCTGTTCCACTTCCGGGTCATCGCGCCACTTCTGAAGGGCGTCGGTGATGATTTCGATCATCTCGTGGTTGAGGCTGTTGAGTGCCTTGGGGCGGTCTAGTTCGAGCACACCGGTAGTCTGGCGGACGCTGACGTTTACTGGCTGTTCGTTCATGTGAGACAGCCTACATACGCGAAAGGTCACCTGTTATGGAGTTCCGGATCATTGCCCTCGACATGGATGGCACGCTTCTCGACGCCGCCGGGCAGGTCCCCGACTCCTTCTGGCCCGTCCTGGAGGAGCTGCGGGCACGCGGCGTCGCCGTCGCCCCCGCCTCGGGGCGCCAGCTGGCCACGTTGCAGGCCATCTTCCCCGGGGACACCTACATCGCGGAGAACGGCACGTGCGTGTTTCACGACGGCGAGGTCGTCTCCACGACGCTGATCGACACCCCGACCGTCACCGCCGTCATCGACGCCGCCGCCGACATGGATCTCGTGGTGTGCACCCCCACGGTCGCCTACCACCGCCCGGGCATCTCCGCGGAGACAGAGAAGGAGCTGGCGAAGTACTACCACTCCCGCCAGGCGACCGAGGATCTGCATTCCGTCACCGACGTGATCAAGCTGGCGGTGTTCACCCCCGGGGACGCCGAAACCGAGATCTACCCCCTGCTTCTCGACGCCGCCCCCGACGCCAACGTCGTCGTCTCCGGCGCCCACTGGATCGACATCATGCACGCGGACGCGGGCAAGGGCCGGGCGTTGACGGCGCTCGCGGAGGCGATGGGCGTCGATAAGCAACAGACCGCCGCCTTCGGCGACTACCTCAATGACCTGGAACTACTGGAGGCCGCCGGCACGGCGTGGGCGATGGAGAACGCTCACCCCGACATCTTGGCCATCGCCGACCACATCGCGCCGCCGAACACGGAGGAAGGTGTGGTCACCGTCCTCCGTTCCCTGCTGGACTAACTACTTCTTCTTGTCCTTCTTGCGCTTGGGCTGCGCCAGCTTCGCGGCGACGTCGGGGACGTAGCGGAACTCGGCGCGCGGAGGGCGCTCGTAACCGTTGTCGGACTCGGGGCGATCCGGGATCTGCGGCAGCGGACGCTCGATCTTCTCGTAGGGGATCGTCGACAGCAGGTGGTTGATGACGTTGATGCGCGAGCGCTTCTTGTCTTCGCTTTCCACCGTGTACCAGGGCGCGGAGGGAATATCCGTGTGGATAAACATCTCGTCCTTGGCCCGGGAGTACTCCTCCCAGCGGGTAATGGACTGCAGATCCATCGGGGAGAGCTTCCAGCGGCGCAGCGGATCCTCCAGGCGAGACTGGAAACGCGCCAGCTGCTCCTCATCGGAGACCGAGAACCAGTACTTGCGCAGCATGATCCCGTCCTCGACGAGCAGACGCTCGAATATCGGGGCCTGGTGCAGGAAGCGGCGGTATTCCTGGGAGGTACAGAAGCCCATGACGCGCTCGACGCCCGCGCGGTTGTACCAGGAACGGTCGAAGATGACGATCTCACCGGCGGTCGGCAGCTTCTCGACATAGCGCTGGAAGTACCACTGCCCCTGCTCACGCGAACTCGGGGCCGGCAACGCTTCAATGCGGGCGGTGCGGGGGTTGAGGTATTGGGTGATGCGCTTGATCGCGGAACCCTTACCGGCGGCGTCGCGGCCCTCCATGATGATGACCACGCGGGCGCCGGTTTCGACGACCCACTGCTGCATGTCCACCAACTCGGCCTGGAGGCGCTTGAGTTCCTTCTCGTACGCCTTATTGTCCAGCTTTTTCGGCTTTTCTTTGTTGCCCATGGTTCTCAGAGTACCGTCAGCCCACCTGGAACTCGGCCATACGGTCCCAGTCCTTCTTCCCCTCGATGACGGTGTTGATGATCTGCGGGGTCTCGGCCAGGATCGTCGGGAACAGCTCGGTGGCCTTCTGGAAGTGCTCCGAGTTGACGTGGGCCTCGGCGGCGTCGTCCTCGAAGGCCTCGTTGAGGAAATATTCACTCGGATCGTCGGTGTTCCGGGCCCAGTCGAAGAAGATGCAGCCTTCCTCCGCGCGGGTGGCGGCGGTGAACTCTTCGACCAGCTCACGGAAGTTGTCGACATACTCGGGCAGGGGCTTGAAGCGAACGTTAATGAGGATCATGGTTCCAGCCTACCGACGACTACACTGTGATCTACCGCACAAGGAGGTTGCCATGGCTGTTGTCGAACCCTTCGACTTCGACGTCACCGAGTGGTTCAACTCGGATCCACTGAGTGTGGAGGAGCTGCACGGCAAGGTGGTGGTGGTCGAGTTTTTCCAGATGCTGTGCCCCGGCTGCGTCAACCACTCCCTCCCCCAGGCCCAGAGCGTTCACCACAAGACCAAACGCGACCAGGTCGTGGTGTTGGGCATCCATTCCGTTTTCGAGCACCACGAGGTCACCGGGCCGGCGGCGTTGCAGGTGTTCCTGAAGGAGTTCGGGATTACCTTCCCCGTCGCCATCGATCGCCCCGGCGAAGTTCTGCCGAAGACGATGAAACGCTGGCAACTGGAAGGCACCCCGACCACGATGCTCGTCGACAGGCAGGGCCGCGTCCGACAGAAATGGCTCGGCCAGGTAGACGATCTCGCGCTCGGGGTGTGGTTGGGGGTGCTGCTGGAGGAGAAGAACTAGAGGACCTTGAGTGTCACCACAAAATAGTGGTAGTCCTCGTCAAAGTCGGAGGCAATTCCGAACGGGAATGCAAGTGGCTGGGAGCCCATGTCCGTCGCCTGGCTGAAGTCCGCAGTCGCTGCCAGGTCCTTGGAGATACGGAAGACCAGGCTGTAGTAGTAGCCCCCCTCCACAAACGTCGAGTCTTCCGCCGCAGAGAATCCGTCTTCGGACTGCTGGTAGACCAGTTCACCATTCAGCGCACGACCGAGAACACGCTCCGCCTCAGATCCCGCCACCGGGTTCTCTGGGAATCCAGACTTCTTGATCTCGCTGCGAAGCAGCTCGCGGAAGCGATCGTTGAATTCCTGGTCTTCGCTCTTCGGCTGGGACGGGCCGGTCTCGACGACCGTACCCTGGCCCCCGTTTGAGGAGCTGCCGAAGGAGCTGGCGTGAGCGGTGGACATGGGGGCGAGTGCGACAGTGGCGGCCGTGGCGGCGGCGACTGCGATACGAATGAACTTAGTCACAGGAAAGAGCTTCCCATGTGGCCAGCCTTCAGGCAGTAATTGCACAGCTTCTACCCAAAATCGGGGGCTTTATATCTAAAAGGCTGAGCCTGAAACTGAACCAGCTCGACACCGCTACCGAACCCTAACCCTCCAGCTGCTCCCCCACCTCGAGCCATTCCATTTCCAGGGCCTCGTGCTCCTCGCGGGCCTCGTTGAGAGCGGCGTTGGCGTCGGCGATTTTGCCGTAGTCCGGGTCCGCAGCTGCGGACAGCACGGCCATCTCCTGCTCGAACGTGGCGATGCGCTCGTCAACCTTGCTCATTTTGCGTTCCAGGGCGTTGAGCTGCTTTTTCAGCTCGCGTTCTTCCTGGGAACTTAAGCCCGATTGCTTATCGACGGGCGCCTGGTCCCGCTCCCCCAGGTCCAAGGGGCCGGACCCGGCGGCCTCGGCTTGCTGAGCGCGGACTTCGAGATATTGCTCGATGCCGCGCGGCAGGTTGGTGAGCTTTCCGTCACCGAACAGGGCCCAGGTGCTATCGGCGATGCGCTCGATGAGGTAGCGGTCGTGGGAGATGACGACGAGGGTGCCCGGCCAGGAGTCGAGGAGCGATTCGAGTTCCTGCAGGGTGTCGATGTCGAGGTCGTTGGTGGGCTCGTCGAGAAGCAGGACATTCGGCTCGGCCATGAGTACGCGGGTGAGCTGCAGGCGGCGGCGCTCACCACCGGAGAGGTCGCCGACGGGAGTCCGCTGGCGCTTCGGGCTGAACCCCAGGCGCTCGGCGAGCTGGGAGGCAGACATCTCGCGCTTGCCCAGCTGGACGTAGGTGGCGACGTCCTCGACGGCGTCGAGAAGCGTGCGCTTTGGATCGAGGTCGTCGAGTTCCTGGCGCAGCCACCCGAGTCGCACGGTCTGACCTTCGATGCGGCGGCCGGCGGCCAGCGGGTGTTCGCCGGCAAGGGTACGCAGGAGGGTGGTTTTGCCGGAGCCGTTGACGCCGACGAGGCCGATGCGCTCGCCCGGCGCGAGGCGCCAGGTGAGGTGGTCGACGAGCATGCGGCCGTCGGGGGTCTCCACGCGTGCGTCCTCCAGCTCGATGACGACCTTGCCCTGGCGCTGGCGCGAAAATGCCATGAGTTCGACGGTGTCGCGCGGGGCGGGGACGTCGGCGATGAGCGCTTCGGCGGATTCGATGCGGTAGCGGGGCTTGGAGGTACGCGCGGGGGCACCGCGACGCAGCCAGGCAAGTTCCTTGCGTGCCAGGTTCTGGCGGCGCTGCTCGATGGCATCGGCCTGGCGGGCACGCTCGGCGCGGGCGTAAATCCAGTCGTTGTACCCACCCTCGTAGGTGTCGACGCGGCCGTCGTGAACTTCCCAGGTCAAGGTGGCTATCTGATCGAGGAACCAGCGGTCGTGGGTGACCACGACGACGGCGATACGACGGTCCAGGAGGTGTTCCGCGAGCCACTGCACACCTTCGACGTCGAGGTGGTTGGTCGGCTCATCCAGGACGACGAGGTCCAGGTCCCGCACCAGGGCGGCAGCGAGGTTGACGCGGCGGCGCTCACCACCGGAGAGGCTGCCCACCTGGGTATCGAGTCCCAGTTCAGCCACCCCGATCCCGCCGAGTACCTCGCGGACGCGGGCATTGGAGGCCCACTCGTAGGTCTGCAGGCCGAGGGGCTTGACGACGACATCCGCGATCGTCTCCTCCGGATCCAGCTCCGCGCGTTGAGTCACTACTGCCATGCGCAGGTTGGAGTTGTGGGAGACGCGGCCAGAGTCGGGTTCCTCGATGCCGGTGAGGACCTCCAGGAGGGTGGTCTTGCCGCCACCATTGAGCCCGACCACGCCGATACGGTCACCGGTCTGCACACCCAGGCTCACGCCGTCGAGGAGGGTCTTGAGTCCCCAGGTCTTGGAGACGTTCTCGAGATTAATCAGATTCGTCATGTCAACAGCTCAGTCTAGGCGCTCCCTCCCCATCCTCGTAGTTGCACATGGTTTTCAGTTGCATTAATGTTCCGCGCATGCAGACACGACTTCGCCCCGCCACCCTGGCCGTTCCCACCATCCTCACCACCTTCCTTCTCGCCGCCTGCGGCGACACCAGCACCACCGACACGACCGCCACCCCCACGACTGCAACGAGTGAAGCGCACGTCGGGGCGTCGGCAAGCGAACTTAAGGAGGTCACCAGCATCACCCCGCGCGTGGTGATCGCCCACGAGGACGGCCTCAGCGTCCTCGATACCGCCACCGGCGAGATCATCTCCGAAACGGAGCTGGACGGCTTCCAGCGACTTAACCCCTCCGGCGACGGCCGCCACGTCATGGTCACCGACGGCAACAAATTCATCGCTTTCGACGCCGCCCTCAAGTCCCGCCCCCACGGCGACCACGCCCACCACTACGCCGGCGATCCGGAGCTGCGCGAACTGGCCTACGATGCCGACACCGCCGGCCACGTCACCCTCAACGACGGCCTGACCGCCTTCTTCTCTGATGGCGAGGGCACTGCCTTCATCGTCCCCAGCGACCAGGTGGCGGAAGGTTACCGCCCGGCCGACGGCGTTGTCGTCGAAAGCGGCGCCCCGCACCACGGTGTGGCCGTGCCTTTTGCTGACGGCTCCGTGCTCATCACTGTCGGCACCGACAAGGAGCGCGACACCATCGAATACCGCGACGCCGACGGGGAGGTACTCGCCGAGACCAACGAGTGCCCCGGCATCCACGGTGAGGCCGTCGCC
Organism: Corynebacterium sp.; assembly: GCF_030538285.1. GTDB lineage: Bacteria > Actinomycetota > Actinomycetes > Mycobacteriales > Mycobacteriaceae > Corynebacterium. Next base: position 610 of record NZ_JAUNUG010000061.1, on the reverse strand, counting down.
GCTGGCGGCGCCACCGCCTTCGGCTGCACTGACGGCCCGGTGGTCTTCGACGGCACCGAGTTCCACAAGATCACCCCCGCCGCGGGCGTCGACTACCAGCGTTCCGGCAACCTCGCCGGCTCCCCGCACTCCCCCATCATCCTCGGGGACTACAAGGTGGATAAGGACGCTGACCTCGAGCGCCCCACCCAGATCAACCTCATTGACACCCGCTCGAACACGATGCAGCAGGTGGAGCTCGACAGCGCCTACTGGTTCCGTTCCCTGGGCCGCGGTCCCGCGGGCGAGGCGCTGGTACTCACTTACGACGGCCACCTCAAGGTCATCGATCCCGAGTCCGGCGAGATCACCGCCGACATCCCGGCCATCGACGCCTGGGAAGAGAAGGACTCCTGGCAGGAGCCGGGCCCGATCCTCCAGGTCGCCGGGGACATCGCCTACCTCACCGACGCCGAGAACAAGGAGCTGGTCCTCATCGACCTTCACACCGGCGAGGTCACCGAGCGCTTCTCCCTCGACGTGGCACCCGTGGAAATCGCCGTGGTGGACGGCATCGCCCCCGCCGATGCGGAGCAGCTGGCCGGCAGCCACGATCATGAGGGGCATGATC
>NZ_JAUNUG010000012.1:16405-72041 GCF_030538285.1 Corynebacterium sp. | reverse complement strand
ACATCCACCACTACAACTTCCCGCCGTACTCCACCGGTGAGACCGGCCGCGTCGGATCCCCGAAGCGCCGCGAGATCGGCCACGGTGCGCTTGCCGAGCGTGCGCTCGAGCCGGTCATCCCGTCCCGCGAGGAGTTCCCGTACACCATCCGCCAGGTCTCTGAGGCCCTGGGCTCCAACGGTTCCACCTCCATGGGTTCCGTCTGCGCGTCCACCCTTTCCCTGTACAACGCCGGTGTGCCGCTCAAGGCGCCGGTCGCGGGTATCGCCATGGGCCTGGTCTCCGATGAGGTCGACGGCGAAACCAAGTACGTCGCGCTGACCGACATCCTCGGCGCCGAGGACGCGTTTGGCGACATGGACTTCAAGGTCGCCGGCACCCCGGAGTTCATCACCGCCCTGCAGCTGGACACCAAGCTCGACGGCATCCCCTCGCAGGTGCTTACCGACGCCCTGTCCCAGGCCCGCGAGGCACGCCTGACCATTCTGGAGACCATGGCCGACGTCATCGACGGCCCGGACCCGATGAATAAGCTCGCGCCGAAGATCACCACCGTGAAGATCCCGATGAACAAGATCGGTGAGCTCATCGGCCCGAAGGGCAAGACCATCAACTCCATCACCGAGGACACCGGCGCTGACGTCTCCATTGAGGACGACGGCACTGTCTACGTCTCCGCCGCCTCCGGTGAGGCTGCGGATGCTGCGATCGAGAAGATCAACTCGATTGCCAACCCGCAGCTGCCGAAGGTCGGCGAGCGTTACCTGGGCACTGTCGTCAAGACTGTCGCCTTCGGCGCCTTCGTCTCCCTGACCCCGGGCCGCGATGGCCTCATCCACATCTCCAACCTCGGTGGCGACGAGCGTATCGAGAAGGTCGAGGATGTGATCAACGTCGGCGAGAAGATCCAGGTCGAGATCGCCGACATCGACAACCGCGGCAAGATCTCCCTCGTCCCCGTCGAGGACTAATCTGCCTGAGGCTGGCTGCTGCGGCGCCCCCGTTCACCCTCGTGGTGGGCGGGGGCGCTGTGCGTTGGTGGGCACGGCGTTGCCCTCGGGGTTCGCGATCGTGCAGTAGGGATCAGTGCGATCCCGAACCTACGGACGCCCTTAGGGAGCGATGCCGAGGGGGCGCTCCCGAGCCCCGAGGGCACGACGCCCCGACTGGCCCTCGTGTTTCTAGAACATGCGGGCTGATCTGGGCGAAGGTAGTTTTGCAGGCATGACTTTCCCTCATGACCTTCTGCTGGCCGCCGCTGACAACTCCGGATTCAATTGGTGGTGGTTGCTGTTGATTCTCGTCATCGCCGCCATCGCCCTCTACCCCGTGTTCAACCGCCGGAACAAAACTGACCAGAACAAGGACGTGGCCGACCACTCTGAACCGGGTGATGATCCCGTCACCAGGTAGTAAGGGGAATGCCCCTTATTTCTCGATGTCCACGACCACCCGCAGCGGATCCTGCAGCACCGTCACCGAGTACGGGCGCTGCTCATCCAGGCCGATGTAGGTCAGCGTGTGGCCCTCGAAGGTGCCGGTGTTGACCACCTCGGCGATCACACCGCCGCCGGGGTACTCGCCGACATCCAGGCCCTCGTGATCATGCTCGAAGGGGTAGGTCGTGCCGGTGAGGTCGATCTTGAGGAAGGCCTGGCCGGCAACCTCCACGTCATGGCCGGAGCCCTGCTGATAGGGCTGGTCAAGGTAACCGGTAAACCAGCCGGGTTCTCCATTGCCGACGAAGTCATAGACCACCCGGTCGAAGGTCTCATGCTCTCCGACGCGGATGCCGGTGAGCAGGGGAGCGGGCTCCTCCCACTCGGGGCTGCGCTCCAGATCCTCGGTGGAGGGAGTGCCCAGAGGCCGATCGGTGGGCTCAGATTCTTCGTCCGGGGTGGTGGTCGTCGTCTCCTGGGCGGGCGCGGCGGTGGAGGTGACCGTGAGCGGGCTGGAGTCAGCGGCGGTGGTTTCGGCACCGCCTGCATCGCCATCGTTGCAGGCGGTGAGCAACGCAGCACCGATAAGAAGGACGGCGGCGGGGATGAGGGGACGTCGATAAGCGTTCATAGGTCCACGATATGTGTCATAACCAATAATTGTCACCGGTTATTACCGAATTGTTAACCCGTGACCAGATCGATGACAAGCCGTTTCGGATCCTCCAGGTACGTCACCGAATACGGATGGCGCTCATTCAGGCCGATGACAAACTCCGAATTCGCCTCAAAGAGGCTGGCGTAGGTGATGTGGTTGATCACGCCGCCGCCGGGGTGCGGGCCGTGCTCCAGCAGCGCCGAATCATCGCCCATCGGGTAGGGCGTGCCCATGATGATCACCTGCAGGGCGGTGCTGCCCTCATAGTCCACGGGCAAACCGGAGGCCTGCTGCAGGGGAGTGTCGGTGTACTCGATGAACCAGCCCGGCTCGCCCGCGCCCTCCAGGTCGAAGACGAGGCGGTTGAAGGTCTCGTGTTCGCCGATGCGATAGCCGGTGACCTGCAGTTCCGATAGCGAAGGCCAGTGCTCCTGGCGGCCCGTGTCCGGAGAGCCCAGGGGCTGGACGCCGGGCGTAGACGTCGTGGGCGTTGCCGTCACCGTGGAGGTGACAGGTTCTGGCGCGGGCTCCGGATCCGGGGAAGCGCACGCCACCAACACCAGTGGCAACACCACGAGCCACCGCCTCATGGCTGGATCAGCTGGATCCAGTGGCCGCAGGTGTCATCGAGGACCGCCACCTTGACGGGGCCCGCGTCGGTGGGTTCCATGGAGAAGGTCACCCCGAGCTCGAGGAGCCGGGCGTACTCTGCCTCGATGTCGGCCACCTCGAACTGGGTGAAGGGCAGGCCGTCGGCGTAGAGCGCCTCACAGAACACGGCGGCCGCGGGGTGCCCCATGGGCTCCAGCAACAGCTCCGTTCCGGAAGGATCATCCGGGGAGACGAGCGTGAGCCAGCGCGCGCCCTCACCGACGGGGACGTCGTGCTTGACCTCGAATCCGAGCTTGTCGGTGTAGAACTCGAGGGCCTGCTGCTGGTCGGCGACGTAGATGCTGGTGATGTTGATGCGCATGCCCCGATCCTATGCGCCTACACTGGGTGACCGTATTCACTGGACTTCAAGGAGGAACCATGGCGATCAAGGTGGGAGTGCTCGGCGCGCAGGGCCGCGTCGGCTCAGCGGTGTGCGAGGGCGTGCAGGCGGCACAGGATCTGGAACTGGTGGCGCAGGTCGATCAGGGTGATGACCTGCAGATGCTTGTCGACGCCGCCGCGGAGGTCGTCGTCGACTTCACCACCCCGGGTTCTGTCATGGGCAACCTTGAATTCACCACGGCCCACGGCATCCACGCCGTGGTGGGCACCACCGGTTTCGATGAGGAGCGCCTGGCGCAGGTCCGCGAGTGGACCAGCAGGGAGGGCGCGGGACACGTCCTCATTGCCCCGAACTTCGCCATCTCCGCGGTGCTGGCAATGAACTTCGCCGCGCAGGCCGCCCGCTTCTTCGACTCGGCTGAAGTCGTCGAGTACCACCACCCGCACAAGCTGGACGCGCCGTCGGGCACCGCCATTCATACGGCGCAGGGGATCGCTAAGGCGCGTCGAGAAGCAGGGTTGGGGCCTATTCCGGACGCCACCGAGCAGAGCCTCGACGGCGCCCGCGGCGCGGATGTCGACGGCGTGCGCGTCCACGGCGTGCGCATGACCGGCATGGTCGCGCACGAGGACATCATCTTCGGCGCCCAGGGCCAGTCCCTGACCATCCGCCAGGACTCCTACGACCGCACCTCTTTCGTGCCGGGCGTGCTGCTGGGCGTCCGCGAGATCGCCGGGCACCAGGGACTGACAGTGGGGCTCGACTCCTACCTGGGGCTCTAGAATGGCCAAGCCAGTCACGCTTGACGTCCAGCTCATCGCCGCCACCGCATTCACCCCGCCGGTAGGTGTCGACTGGGACGTCGACGACACCGCCACGGATGCGGAGGCACTCGTCGAATTCGCCGGACGCGCCTGCTACGAGAGCTTCGACAAACCCAACCCGCGTACCGCCGCCAATGACGCCTACCTGCGCCACATCATGGAGGTCGGCCACACCGCGCTGTTAGAGCACGCCACCGCCACCTTGTATATCCGCGGGATCTCGCGCTCGGCCACCCATGAGCTGGTACGCCACCGCCATTTCAGCTATTCGCAGCTCTCGCAGCGCTTCGTCCACACCGATGAAGCCGAGGTCGTGCTACCGACACTCATCGCCGAGGACCCCGAGCTGGAGCAGATGATGCTGCGCGCCGTCGACGAATCCCGCTTCATTTACCAGGAGCTTCTCGACGCCCTCGACGACAAACTCGCGGAAGAGCCCAACGCCCTGCTGCGCAAAAAGCAGGCCCGCCAGGCCGCCCGCGCGGTGCTACCGAACGCCACCGAATCACGCATCGTCGTCACCGGCAACTACCGCGCCTGGCGGCACTTCATCGGCGCCCGCGCCACGGAACACGCCGACGTGGAAATCCGCGCCCTGGCCGTCGCCTGCCTGCGCCTGCTCCAGCAGCAATCCCCGGTGCTCTTCTCTGACTTCCAGATCTCCACCCTTTCCGACGGCACCGAGATGGCCGTCAGTCCCTACGCCACGGACCTCTGACTGGCCCGGGATTCCCCGACAAGAAAGCGAAACAGGTACCCTTGACCACCATGAGTACAGGTTTGACCGCCCAGACCGGAGTCGCGGACTTCGGCACCGTCAGCGTCGCCATGGTCACCCCCTTCGACCGGGACGGCGCCCTCGACCTCGAGGCCGGACGCAAGCTCGCGGCCCACCTCGTGGACAACGGACTCGATTCTCTGGTGCTCGCCGGCACCACCGGCGAATCCCCGACCACCACGGTCGAGGAGAAGCTGGCTCTGCTCAAGGCAGTGAAGGAGGAGGTCGGGGACCGCGCGAAGCTCATCGCCGGAGCCGGCACCAACGACACCCGTGTCTCCATCGAGCTGGCCCAGGCGTCTGCCGAGGCCGGCGCCGATGCCCTCCTGGTGGTCACCCCCTACTACTCGAAGCCGAGCCAGGAAGGCCTCTACCAGCACTTCCGTGCTGTCGCAGAGGCCACGGAGCTGCCGATCATGCTCTACGACATCCCGCCGCGCTCCTCCATTCCGATCGAGGCGGACACCCTTCGCCGACTCGCGGAGATCGACACCATTCGTGCGGTCAAGGACGCAAAGGGTAACATGGCCGAGTCTGCACTGCTCATGCATGAGACCGGTCTCGCCTGGTACTCCGGTGATGATCCGCTCAACGTCCCGTGGCTGTCCATCGGCGCCTCGGGCTTCGTCTCTGTGGTCGGCCATGCCGCACCGCAGGCACTGCGCGAGCTGTACACAAGTTTCGAGGAAGGCGACCTCGCCCGCACGCGGGAAATCAACGCCACTGTTCTTTCACCGCTCATCGCCGCCCAGGGTCGCCTGGGCGGAGCAACGATGGCCAAGGCTGCCCTGCGTCTGCAGGGCATTGAGGTGGGGGACCCGCGTCTGCCGGTCGTCGCTCCCGACGAGCAGCAGATCGAGGCCCTCCGCCGTGACATGGAAAAGGCTGGAGTCCTTTAAATATGACTGAATCCCGTAATCGTGCCCGGAAGGTCACCCGCAAGGCGGGCCCGCCGGAGACCGAGAGCACCGCTGCATCCCCGGTTTTCCAGGCACCGACCCCGGAGACGAACGGAAACGCTGAGCGCAGCACCCCGCCGACCGAATCCGGCAACCGCGGCGGTAACGGCAACAACGGCAACGGCAATGGCAACCGCTCCCGCAGCGGCGGCAACAACCGCGGCCGTGGTGGCCGGGGCGGCCGCAACCAGGGGGGCCAGGGTGGCCAGAACCAGGGCAACCACGACCGGAACCAGGGTGGACGGGGACGTCGCAACGTCGTCAAGTCCATGCAGGGCGCGGATTTGACCAAGCGCCTGCCGGAGCCGCCGAAGGCCCCGAAGAACGGCCTGCGCATCTACGCGCTGGGCGGTATCTCCGAGATCGGCCGCAACATGACGGTCTTCGAGTACAACAACCGTCTGCTCATCGTTGACTGTGGTGTGCTCTTCCCGTCCTCCGGTGAGCCGGGCGTGGACCTGATCCTCCCGGACTTTGGTCCGATTGAGAAGCACCTCGACCGCGTCGATGCACTCGTGGTCACCCACGGCCATGAGGACCACATCGGTGCCATCCCGTGGCTGCTCAAGCTGCGCCCGGACATCCCGATCCTGGCCTCCCGCTTCACCCTCGCGCTCATCGCCGCGAAGTGTAAGGAGCACCGCCTGCGTCCGAAGCTCATCGAGGTCAACGAGTCCTCCGATGAGAACCGCGGCCCCTTCAACATCCGTTTCTGGGCCGTCAACCACTCCATCCCGGACTGCCTCGGACTGGCGATCAAGACCGGCGCCGGCCTGGTCATCCACACCGGTGACATCAAGCTGGACCAGACCCCGACGGACGGTCGCCCGACCGACCTCCCGGCGCTGTCCCGCTTCGGTGATGAGGGCGTGGACCTCATGCTCTGTGACTCGACCAACGCCACCACCCCGGGTGTCTCCGGTTCCGAGGCGGATGTCGCCCCGACGCTCAAGCGCATTGTGGCCGATGCCCGCCAGCGCGTCATCCTCGCGTCCTTCGCCTCCAACGTCTACCGCGTGCAGGCAGCCGTCGACGCTGCTGTCGCCGCGGGCCGCAAGGTCGCCTTCAACGGTCGCTCGATGATCCGCAACATGGAGATCGCCGAGAAGATGGGCTACCTCAAGGCACCGAAGGGCACCATCGTGTCCATGGATGATGCCTCGAAGATGGCCCCGCACAAAGTCATGCTCATCACCACCGGTACCCAGGGTGAGCCGATGGCGGCGCTGTCCCGCATGGCGCGCCGTGAGCACCGGCAGATCACCGTCCGCGACGGCGACCTGATCATCCTGTCCTCCTCGCTCGTCCCGGGCAACGAGGAGGCTGTGTTCGGTGTCATCAACATGCTGGCCCAGATCGGCGCCACCGTGATCACCGGCAAGGACGCCAAGGTGCACACCTCCGGTCACGGATACGCCGGCGAGCTGCTGTTCCTCTACAACGCGGCACGTCCGAAAAACGCCATGCCGGTTCACGGCGAGTGGCGCCACCTGCGCGCCAACAAGGAGCTGGCGATTGCCACCGGTACCGAGCGTGATCGCGTGGTGCTGGCCCAGAACGGTGTCGTCGTCGATCTCGTCGATGGTCGCGCCCAGGTTGTCGGCCAGATCCCGGTGGGTAACCTCTACGTCGACGGCACCACCATGGGTGAGGTCGACGCGGATGTCCTCGCCGACCGCACGAGCCTCGGCTCCGGCGGCCTGATCTCCATCACCGCGGTGATCGATAACCGCACCGGTCGACTCATGGAGTCCCCGACGGTGGAGACCAAGGGCTTCAGCGAGGATGACCGCGCCATGACCCCCGAGGTCAAGGAACTGGCCGAGACCATCCTCAACGACCTGGCCGCGGAGGGCGAGAACAACCCCTACCGCATGGTCCAGCAGCTGCGCCGCCGCGTCTCCCGTTTCGTGGAGCAGAAGTGGCGCCGCGAGCCGATGATCCTGCCGACGGTCGTGCCCATGACCTCCGACCTCGACGACGCCATCGACGACGACGAGATCAAGGCCTCCGCCCGACCCTCGCTCTAAAGGCTCACCCATGCACCCCGGCGCTATGCTGGGGTGCATGTCTTTTTCTGCCACCGAGCGCACCCGCCTTGCCGACTTGCTTATCGACGTCGGCCCCACCGCCCCCACCCTCTGTGAAGGATGGGACACCCGCGATATGGCGATCCATCTCTACCTGCGCGAGAACCGGCCACTCGCCGCCGCCGGCATGTTCGTTCCCGCGCTGGCGGGCCAGTTGGCGAAGGCCAGCGCGAAGACCGCGGAGCGTGACTATGAGGAGGTCGTGCGCGAGTGGGCGGCGGGACCGGGGACGTTGAACCCGGTGCGGTTCGTCGATAAGCAGATGAACACCGCGGAACACTTCGTGCACCACGAAGATGTACGCCGCGGCGACGGGGTGGCGCGTCCCCGGGAGTTCAGCGCGGCGGTGAACAAGCAGCTGCACGGGATTGTCAAGATGTTGGCGCCGCGGCTGCTCAAGGACAGTGAGGCGCCGGTGATCCTGCATCCGGAGGGGCTGCCGCGGATTGTCGCCGTGGATGAGCGCGGGGTGAGCGAGGACGGCGAGAACGTGGTCAGCGTGAGCGGCGCGGTGGGGGAGATCCTGCTGTGGGTTTTCGGCCGCGATGTGGTCGAGGTGCGTATCGACGGCAACCCCGCCGACGCCCACCGCGGAGGATTATGAACCTGTGCCCGGTGTGGCTGATGTGAATGAAGTGGTGTGAACTACTACAGTGGGGGCCATGTCTGTACGAAGCTCGGCGCCCCGCACCAAGAAGGACCGCACCCGGCCCTCCTCCCGAGGAAGCAAGGCCCAACAGCCCGCGACCTCCGCATTCCGCGCTGCTGAGACCTCCGAAGAGAGGACCGGCAGCGCTTTCCGTGCGGTCGGTGGCGGTCTCGGCTCCCTCGCCCGCGGCGTGGGCAACCTGACCCGCCGCTCCGCCGAGCCCGCTGCCCCGGAACCGGAGGAGCGCGAGCCGCGCGAGCGCCGTGACGTCGACATGGACGGCATCGCCCTGGTTCTTCTCGGCCTGGCGGCCGTCCTCGGCGCCTCCGTGTGGCTCGATGTCGCGGGACCCATTGGCGCGGCCATTTCCACCGCCGCCCACCTGGCCATCGGCGCTGGCGCACTCATCCTGCCCGTGGCACTGATCGCCCTGGCTATCGCGCTCATGCTCGGGCTCAGCGACAACCCCGGCGAGCGCCCGCGCATCGCCATCGGCACCACGCTCATCGCCGTCGCCATGCTCGGCCTCGTCCACTTGCTCGCCGGCAACCCCGCCGAGTGGGAGGGACGCGCCATCGCTGGTGGTGCCATCGGCGCCTGGACCGGCGGCACCCTGGCCTTAGGTTTCAGCTCCTATGTGGCGATTCCGCTGCTCGTGCTGGTCATCATCTACGGCGCGCTCAAGGCCACCGGCATCACCACCCGCCAGGGGTTCGACTACCTCGCCCAGCTCATCCGCGACATCCGCACCCCCGGACCCGAGCACGACGACATCTCCGACGATGACCCCTACGGTTTCGTCGACGACGACATCGACGCGCTTGCCGAAGGCCGCGAGCGCGCACCCCGCCCGCGGCCGAAGCCGCGGGTGACGCGGGCGTCGAGAAGCATGACGACGCCGCTGGACAACTACCCGGTCGAAGAAGACCACGCGGAAGAATTTGAACACGACACCCAGCACACGCTGTTTGACACCCCCGTCCGCCGCGCGGACACCGATGAATTCCCGGCCGTCGACGCCGTCGACGCCTCCCGCGAGCAGATGCGTCAGGCCATCGTCGCCCGCTCCGGCATCGACGCCGCCGCCGTGCCCGCCGCCACCCCGAAATCCGAGGTGGAGGATCTGCCCGTGCCGGAACCGCGCCAGCCGGACACCACCACCGACTACCAGCTGCCCAGCACCAACCTGCTTATCGACGGCGAGCGCCCCAAAACCCGCACCGAAACCAACGACCGGATGATCGAGGCGATCACCGACGTCTTCAACGAATTCAACGTCGACGCCACCGTCACCGGATTCTCCCGCGGCCCGACCGTCACCCGCTACGAAGTGGAACTGGGCCCGGGTGTCAAGGTCTCCAAGATCACCAACCTGCAGTCCAACCTGGCCTACGCCGTGGCGACCGACAACGTCCGCCTGCTCACCCCCATCCCCGGCAAGTCGCTGGTGGGCATCGAGGTGCCCAACACCGACCGCGAAATGGTCCGCCTGGCCGATGTGCTCAACGCGCCCGCCACCCGCGGTAACCATGACCCCATGCTCATCGGCCTGGGCAAGGACATCGAAGGCGACTTCGTCTCCCACTCCGTACAGAAGATGCCGCACCTGCTCGTCGCCGGATCCACCGGCTCGGGTAAGTCCGCCTTCATCAACTCCATGCTCGTCTCACTGCTCACGCGCGCCACGCCTGAGGAGGTGCGCCTGATCCTCGTCGACCCCAAGATGGTCGAGCTCACGCCCTATGAGGGCATCCCGCACCTGATCACCCCGATCATCACCCAGCCGAAGAAGGCCTCCGCTGCGCTGCAGTGGCTCGTCGAGGAGATGGAACAGCGCTACATGGACATGAAGTCCGCGCGCGTGCGCCACATCAAGGACTTCAACCGCAAGGTCAAGGCAGGGGAGATCGAGACCCCGCTGGGTTCCGAGCGCGAATACCGCCCCTACCCCTTCATCATCTGCGTCGTCGACGAGCTTGCCGACCTCATGATGACCGCGCCGAAGGAGATCGAGGACTCCATCGTCCGCATCACCCAGAAAGCCCGCGCCGCCGGCATCCACCTCGTCCTGGCCACCCAGCGGCCCTCCGTCGACGTGGTCACCGGCCTGATCAAGACCAACGTCCCCTCGCGCCTCGCCTTCGCGACGTCCTCGCTTACCGACTCCCGCGTCATCCTCGACCAGGCCGGCGCCGAAAAGCTCATCGGTATGGGCGATGGCCTGTTCATCCCGCAGGGCGCCGGCAAGCCGCAGCGCCTCCAGGGAGCCTTCGTCACCGACGAAGAGGTCCAGGCCGTTGTCGACGCCGCCAAGGACCAGGCACAACCCAACTACACCGAGGGCGTCACCGAGGACCGCGGCTCCGATGCCAAAAAGGAGATCGACGAGGACATCGGAAAGGACATGGACGACCTCCTCGAGGCCGTGGAGCTGGTGGTCACCTCGCAGCTCGGCTCGACGTCCATGCTGCAGCGCAAGCTGCGCATCGGCTTCGCCAAGGCCGGTCGCCTCATGGACCTCATGGAAACCCGCGGCGTGGTCGGGCCTTCTGAAGGCTCCAAGGCGCGTGACGTGCTGGTCAAGCCCGAGGAACTGGACACCATCCTGTGGATGATCAAGGGCGCCGATCCGGCGGAGGCGCCGAAGGAGGAGGCCGGGGACGTGAATGTCGTCGAGGCTGACCCGCCGCGCGGGGTGTTCTAGGGGGGTCACCCTGTAACATTTGACGCCTGTTGGCTTTTGCCGACAGGCGTCATTGTTATAAAGGGAGCCGAAATGGGCCTATAAAAATACGTGCACTCGTCATTTGTGACATTTTGCCGACCGGTGCCAGACCTAACCGTGTATAGTGACACCCCATGGAGGGGAGTACCCCCTAAGCGGCATTGATCGTCAGCACGGTCCTGAACAAGGACCCGGTCGTGCCGGCCTTGTTTTTCCAAGGTGAGGAAGACCTCCGGTCATTTACGCAACCTGAAAAGACCGGAGGCACAATGTCTGTACCCCTGTGGATCTGGATCGCCACCATCGTGTTGATCCTCGGATTCTTCATCTTCGATTTCTACTCCCATGTCCGCACCCCCCATGAGCCCACGCTCAAGGAATCCGGCACGTGGACCGCGTTCTACGTCGCCCTGGCCCTGGCGTTTGGTGTGTTCGTCTACTTCATGTGGGATCACCAGCACGGCATGGAGTACTTCACCGGCTACGTGACGGAGAAGGCGCTGAGCGTGGACAACCTCTTCGTCTTCGCGCTGATCATGGGCGCTTTCAAGATCCCGCGCAAGTACCAGCAGAAGGTGCTGCTCATCGGCATCGTGCTGGCGCTGGTGCTGCGTTTGCTGTTCATCCTGGCGGGCGCCGCGATCATCTCCGCCTGGTCGGACGTGTTCTACCTCTTCGCCATCTTCCTGCTGTGGACCGCCGCCAAGCTGCTGTGGGATGAGTTCACGGACGCGCCGGAGACTGATCCGAATGACATGAAGATCATCCGTTGGCTGCGCAAGGTCGTCCCGGTCACCCCCGGCTACCACGGCGACAAGCTCACCGCTAAGTACCACGGTAAGTTCGCGCTCACCCCGCTGTTCGTCGCGCTGGTGGCCATCGGCCTGGTGGATGTGATGTTCGCCTTCGACTCCATCCCCGCGATCTATGGCATCACCACTGAGGCGTACCTGGTGTTCACCGCCAACGCCTTCTCCCTGATGGGCCTGCGCCAGATGTACTTCCTTCTCGACGGCCTCCTCGACCGCCTTGTCTTCCTGCCCTACGGCCTGGGCCTGATCCTCGGCTTCATCGGCGTGAAGCTGCTGCTGCACGCACTGCACGAGAACAACCTGCCGTTCATTAACGGCGGCGAGGACGTGACCGTGCCGGAGGTGCCCACCGAGCTGTCCCTGGTGGTGATCGTGGGCATCCTCACGGTGACGGTGCTGGCGTCGATATGGAAGAACAAGTACGACCAGGCGCAGGGTGGCATCGACACCCGTATCCGCCCGGAGGAGTGGGACCACGAGCTCACCGAGGAGGAGATGTACACCGCCGACGACGTGACCGCATCACCCCATGAGAAGGGTTCGACGAAACTCAGCGACCTGGAGTAAAGACGTTGAGCACGGCGTTCCAGGGGCGGATCTCGCGCCCCTGGAGCGCCTTTTCGCGGATGAAGGGGTCTGCGTCCATCAGTGCTTCGGCGTCTGTGACGGTGGAGCCCTCCGGCAGGCGGACGATGATGAGCGCACCACCCGAACCGTCAGTGTGGGGGCCGGAAGCGACGAGCTGTCCGGCGTCGAGAAGCGTCTTGAGCCACTCCCGGTGCTCGGGGCGCACGCGGGTGATCGTCTCATCGCCGTCGGGGTAGCGGTACTGCACTGTGAAGTAGTTCATGTCGGGTGATTCTACGCGGGGTAGGGTGTGTGTCGTGACTGCTCCTTCGACTGACCGGCCCAGCAATTTCAACCTGCCCAATGTGTTGACGAGCCTGCGGATCCTGGTCATCCCCCTCTTCCTCTGGCTGCTGCTGACCGGCCAGATGTGGTGGGCCTTCGGCGTCTTCGTCGCGCTGATGATCACCGACAAACTCGACGGCGACATCGCGCGTGCCCGCAACCTGGTGACGGATTTCGGGAAGATCGCCGACCCCATCGCTGATAAGGCACTGATCACCGCCGCGCTCATGGGACTCAACATCATCGGGGTGTTGCCGGTGTGGGTGACCGTGGTCATCCTGGTGCGTGAGTTCGGTATCACCCTGTGGCGCATGGTCATGCTGCGCCGCGGCCTGGTCGTCCCGGCGTCGAAGGGCGGCAAGATCAAAACCACCCTGCAGGCTCTTGCTATCGGCCTGTACTTGCTGCCGCTGCCGGAGTGGATGGACCTGCCGACGTGGATCGTCATGCTCGCGGCAGTGGCGGTCACCGTCATCACGGGCGTGCAGTACCTGTGGGATTCGAGAAAGCAATGACACTCGTCGATGCTTTGCGACGCCGCGGTCTCACCGTCGCCTTCTGCGAGTCCCTCACCGCGGGACTCGCCGCCGCCACCCTCGCCGACACCCCCGGGGCGTCGGCGGTGCTGCGCGGCGGGTTGATCACCTACGCCACCGACCTCAAGTACTCCCTCGCCGGGGTGCCGGCGGGTGCGGATCCGGTCGACGGGGAGACGGCAGTCGCCATGGCCCGCGGCGCGCGCGAGCGATGCGGCGCCGATTGGGGAGTGGCGTTGACCGGTGTCGCCGGCCCCGAGCCGCAGGGGGAGCACCCGGTAGGGGAGGTGTGGCTGGGATTTGCGGGGCCGGGGGACGTCGATAAGCACAAACTGCAGCTGGACGGTGACCGGCGGGCCATCCGTGAACAGGCCGTGGCGGCAGCACTCGCAGGACTGTGGGAGCGCGTGGAACAAACCACGGATGCCGGACGTTAAGAGGAGTAATGGTTACTACCGCTGTACTTGATACCCCGATCACCACCCGCCGCGCGCCCGAGCCGCTGCTGAGGGAGGCACTCGGTGCTGCCCTCCGCTCCTTCCGCGCCGACCAGGGCATCACCCTGCGAGAACTCGCCGAACAGGCCCGCGTGTCCCCCGGCTACCTCTCCGAATTGGAACGCGGACGCAAGGAGGTCTCTTCGGAGCTTCTCGCGTCGGTGTGCCACGCACTGGACACGTCTGTGGCAGACGTGCTCATTGAGGCGGCTGGCTCCATGGCGCTGCAGTCTGTCGCCGAGGAACTGGCGACAGAATCACTGCACGCTTAAGCGACAGTTCATCACCTACTCCGCTACCATGGTGGCGTAAAACACTGACTAACCAGGAAGGCCCAATCCGACATGGCTAACCCCTTCGTTAAGGCATGGAAGTACCTCATGGCGCTCTTCGACTCGAAGATCGAGGAGAACGCCGACCCGAAGGTGCAGATTCAGCAGGCCATCGAGGACGCCCAGCGCCAGCACCAGGAGCTTTCCCAGCAGGCGGCCGCTGTCATCGGCAACCAGCGCCAGCTGGAGATGCAGCTCAACCGCCGTCTCGGCGAGATCGAGAAGCTGCAGGCCAACACCCGCCAGGCGCTTCAGCTCGCCGACAAGGCCCGCGCTGAAGGGGATGAGCGTAAGGCCGTGGAGTATGAGAACGCTGCCGAGGCTTTCGCCGCTCAGCTGGTCACCGCCGAGCAGTCCGTCGAGGACACCAAGCAGCTCCACGACCAGGCTCTGCAGCAGGCTGACCAGGCCAAGCAGGCCGTCGAGCGCAACGCCATGGCCCTGCAGCAGAAGGTCGCCGAGCGCACCAAGCTGCTTTCCCAGCTGGAGCAGGCCAAGATGCAGGAGAAGGTCTCCGAGTCCCTGCAGTCCATGAACGCCATCACCTCCGGTTCCACCCCGAACCTGGACCAGGTGCGCGAGAAGATCGAGCGTCGTTACGCCAACGCTCTCGGCCAGGCCGAGCTGGCTCAGAACTCCGTCGAGGGCCGTATGGCCGAGGTGCAGCAGGCAGGCATCCAGATGGCCGGCCATTCCCGCCTCGAGCAGATCCGCGCCGAGATGCAGGGCGGCGGTCAGCTGACCTCCGGCCAGGCTGACAAGGCCATTGAGTCCGGTAACGGTGGAGCCAATGTCTCCGACGATGCCGTGGCCCAGCGCATGCGTGAGCTGCGCGGCGAATAGCCTTTTGCCTGCCCCGGCCCCCCCGGTGGGGTAGGGGCTTTGTCATGCCCGGACCCTTGACAGGTAATCTGTCGCGGTTCAGGTATGACTACCTCTTGTTCTTGTCCTCCCTGGGGCTCACCATGCCGGGGATCCCGCAGTATTGCGTGGCTGCTGAGCCCTTGACGTGACTACGCTCACGTATAGGGTAGGGTTCATGGATTCCACATCGGTCGTGCCTCTGCCCCCGTGCTCTGCCAGTGCGGCGATGGGGCAGCTGGCCGTCAGCCTCTTCTCCTCCCGTTAGGACTCATCCGTGAATACTCTGCTCCTTATCCTCGGTTTTCCCGTGCTCTTGTCGTCCATGCTGTCCTCGCTGGCCGGCGTCCCGCAGTGCACCCTGTTCGACACGACGGGGTGCTAATGGTCCACTACGTCCTTGATCCCGACATGTCCCAGGTGGCTTTCGAAGTCCGTCACGCCATGATCACCCGGGTGCGCGGCCTGTTCACCTCCTTCGAGGCTTCGCTTATCGACGACTCAGTCACCGCGACCATCGCCGTCTCCTCGTTGAGTACCGGTGTGGCTCATCGGGACGAGCATCTGCTGGCCGCTGATTTCTTCGACGTCGAGCAGTTCCCGGACATCACCTTCCGCTCTACCGAGGTCGAGCGCGACGGTGACGGTGACCGGGCCCGCGTTCACGGTGACCTCACCGTCAAGGGGCGGACACAGCCGGTGGTCCTGGATATCATCGACATCGCCGAGGCCGAGGTCCCCGTTCCCGCCACGGGCGAGATCGAGCACCGACTCGGTTTCCGCGCGTCCACCACCGTCAACCGGAAAGACTTCGGACTCGATTTCCACGCTGAACTGCCCAGGGGAGGGTTGCTGCTTTCCGACGAAGTGCGGATCGAGATTGACGGCTCTGCGATCAGGCAGGACTAGTCCGCGGCGCCCCGCGCGATAAGCGCCTCCGCCAGCAAGCGGGCCCGGCGGATGGAGCGCACCAGCACCGGGGTGCCGAATGCGGCGATGGAGAAGCCGGCGCCGCGCGCTTTGCGAGCGGCCAAGACCTCGTGGACCGTCGCCAGCTGGAGGGGGATGAGCCGCAGCGTCAATGACACCGCCAGGGAGATGGTTTCCACGGGCAGCCCGAAACGTTCGAAGGGGCTAAGGCCGCGCTCGATGGCGGCCATGAGCTCGGCGATAGAGGTGGTCAGGGTGAGCAAAGCAGCCGCCGCCACGGAGGCCAGCAGAACGAGCACGGTGGTCAGGGCGAATTCCCATCCGCGCTGCCACCACTGGAAACCACCGAGCACGGCGAGAACGGGCATGACCGGCAGGATCTGGCCGAGCGCAGTGCGTACCGGTACCCGGGCGATCACGTAGCCGAGCAGGACCACAGCCAGCCAGCAGGCCGCGACGAAGGGCGTTTTCACCAGGATGGTCGAGGCCAGGATGAAGGCCAGGAGCAGGAGAAACTTCCAGCCAGCCGGCAGGCGGTGAATCGCGGTGGTGCCGGGAAGGTAGACGCCTAAGGGGATGTTCCTCATGCCAGCATGAGGTTCCGGTAGTGGGCGCAGACCTCGGACGGGGTGCCATCGGCGATCACACTGCCGTTGTCGAGGCAGATGACCCGGTCGAAGTCCGCGAGGATATCCAGGTCGTGGGTGACCACGATGAGTTGCTGCTCGAGCTTGGCGAATTCCGCGACAATGCGGTGGCGGTTGCGCAGATCGAGCAGCGTGGTGGGTTCATCGGCGATGATGAGATCCGGCTCGATGACCAGCACAGAGGCCAGGGCGAGGAGCTGCTTTTCGCCGCCGGAGAGCGTGTGCGGGGAGTTGTCTGCCAAGTCCTGCAGGCCGAAGCGGGCGAGGGCGGCGTTAACACGTGCGTCCCGCTCAGCGCGGGAGAGCTTCAGGCGGCGCAGGGAGAAGGCGACGTCGTCGCGCACCTGTGGCATGACGATCTGGTTCTCGGCGTCGGAGAAGACGAATCCGACGCGGCGGCGGATGTCGCGGCCGTGGCGGGCGACGTCGGCGGCGTCGATAAGCACGCGGCCTTCCGTGGCATCGCCGAGCCCGTTGATGAGGCGCGCAAGGGTGGATTTCCCGGAGCCGTTGGCACCGATGATGCCGATGCGGTGCTCGGTGAGTTCCAGGGAAATCTTGTCGAGAGTAGGGGAATCGTCCCCGTCAAAGGTGACGGAGACGTTCTCGAAAGTGATGGTGGGCATTATTTCTTGCGTGTGAGCAGGTCAGGGAAGGCGGCGTGGATGCCGAGCGCGATGATGACCATGATGGCGAACTTGGCCACGTCCGGGACGACGAAAGCACCCTGGGCGATGATGGACTCGCTCAGGGACAGGCCAGCGCGCCACACCAGTCCCAGCGCACCGAGCGTGTACTGGATGAGCAGGCCCACGAAGGCGGCGAGGGCGAACCAGAGCATCTGCTCGCCGCGCTTTTTCGGGCGCGCGCGGTAGGCGATGGCACCTGCCACACCTGCGGAGACGAGGTAGCCGGCAAGGTAGCCGACGGTCGGTCCAGCCAGTGCCGCCAGGGTGGTGCGTCCACCAGCCAGGACCGGCAGGCCGATGAGGCCGAGGGCGAGGAAGAGTGCGGCGGCGAGGAAGCCGCGGCGCCCTCCGAGGACGAGTCCGGCGAGGACGATAGCGGCGTTCTGCAGCACGATGGGCACGCCAGCGGCGCCGACGGGGATAGAGACGAAGGCGAGCACGATGATGAGTGCGGCGAAGACGGCGATGTAGGCGAGATCCTGCACTCCGGTGCGGGAGGTGCGGGCGGCGGTGGCTGTTGTCATGGGAGGAAACACTAGCATTGAACGGTGTTCAAGGGAACCTGTGGATGGTGTGTCTGTAGTATCGGGGCATGCGATTGACCGAGTTTCATCAGCTCATCGAGGACGAGTTCGGACGCGCGAAAGGCCGCCACCTGCTGCACTCGCACGTGCTGGCTACCCGGGGGGAGACTGTCCAAGCGCTTGTCGACGATGGAGCTGACCTGCGGGAAGTCTGGCTGGAGATCTGCCGCGACTTTGATGTCCCGGAGGAGCGGCGCCTGGGTCGCGACATGCCGGGGCGATGGCGTTGAGTTCGAACAGGCGTGCGTGTATGTTCGAAGGCGATGGCCTACGTGTCGCACCCTGTGGATAGTGTGGGCCCCGATAAACGCACGTACGCACTTTCTTGGCCGAACCGGGATCCTTTCGCGGGTTTCCGGAGTCTAAGAGGGTGTGGACTATTCACACAACCCAGACATCATTGACCACCCGACAGAAGGAACCGTCACCATGGCACCGAAGAAGAAGGCCGCTGCACCGAAGGGCGATGACCGCGCGAAGGCACTGGATGCTGCCCTGGCTTTGATTGAGAAGGACTTCGGTAAGGGCGCGGTCATGCGCCTCGGCGACGATAACCGCCCGCCGATCCAGATCATCTCCTCCGGTAACACCGCCATCGATGTGGCTCTCGGCATCGGCGGCTACCCGCGCGGCCGCATCGTCGAGGTATACGGGCCGGAATCCTCCGGTAAGACCACCGTGGCGCTGCATGCTATCGCCCAGGCGCAGAAGGCCGGCGGCATCGCCGCGTTCATTGACGCGGAGCACGCGCTCGACCCTGATTACGCTAAGAAGCTCGGCGTCGACACCGATGCCCTGCTGGTCTCTCAGCCGGATACGGGTGAGCAGGCCCTGGAGATCGCGGACATGCTGGTGCGCTCCGGCGCCATCGACATCATTGTCATCGACTCGGTCGCCGCGCTGACCCCGAAGGCGGAGATCGAGGGTGAGATGGGCGATAGCCATGTCGGCCTGCAGGCCCGTCTCATGAGCCAGGCGCTGCGCAAGATGACCGGTGCCCTGCATTCTTCCGGCACCACCGCGATCTTCATCAACCAGCTGCGCGAGAAGATCGGCGTCATGTTCGGCTCCCCGGAGACCACCACCGGCGGCAAGGCCCTGAAGTTCTACGCCTCCGTGCGCCTGGATGTGCGTCGTATTCAGACGCTCAAGGACGGCCAGGATGCGATCGGTAACCGCACCCGCGTCAAGGTGGTCAAGAACAAGGTCTCCCCGCCGTTCAAGATCGCGGAGTTCGACATCATCTATGGCGAGGGCATTTCCCGCGAGTCCTCGCTCATTGACATGGGTGTGGAAAACGGCATCGTGAAGAAGTCCGGTTCCTGGTTCACCTACGAGGGGGATCAGCTGGGCCAGGGCAAGGAGAAGGCCCGCCTGCTGCTCAAGGAGACCCCGGAGCTGGCCGATGAAATTGAGCGCCGCATCTTCGGCAAGCTCGGGATCGGCCCGGATGCCGCCACCGCAGAGGGCGATCTTAGCGACGACCCGGTGGACATGGTCCCCAACGTTGACTTCGACGATGAGGACGAGGTCGAGGACGCAGCTGCGGAGTAGTCGATGGGGGAGCAGGAGCTGAAGATCGCGCAGCTGCGCCGGGCAATGGTCGAGTACCGGCCCGGTACGCTGTTTGACCATGACGCCGAGGAGGCGAAACAAGCGGTGCGCAAACGCGCCCTGCTTCTTCTCGACGCCCGCGCCCGCTCCCGCCACGAGCTGCGTTCCCGGCTCGCGGACCTCGAATTTGAACCCCGCGTCATCGACGACGTCCTCGACGATCTCGCGGGCGTCGGACTGCTCAACGACGCGGTCTTCGCCCACGAATGGGTCCGCCAACGTCACGCCCGCCGCGGGAAATCGGCCCGGGTGCTCGATATGGAACTGCAGGAAAAAGGAGTCGACTCCGCCACGCGTGCCGACGCCCTGGAGCAGATCGACCCGGCCGATGAGGAAGCCACTGCGCGTGCCCTGGCCGAGAAGAAGGCCCGCACCGTGCGCCGTGCTCCCGCCGACCGCGCCGAGCAGGACAAGATGCTGCGTCGCATCGTCGGAGTGCTGGCCCGCCGGGGATTCAACCAGGGGATGAGCCTGCGCATCGCCCGCGAGGCCCTCGACGAGCGGATTGAGCAGCTTTAGCTGCGCAGACTGTTCAGGCAGAGGTCGAGCGTCCCGCAGTGGTCGACGTAGTGCCGCAGGCGCTGCACGCATGCGGGAGCTGGCATTGAACTATCCATGTGCTCGGTGACGCTACCGGGGCTCGTTCCAGTCCACGTCCAGGGAGGTGTTCCACTCGGGGAGGGGGCCGGTGGCGTCGCTAAGCGTGGCTTCGCAACGGTAGGAGGCGTCGAAGGAGGTGCCCGCGTCGTTGAGGAGCGGGAGGGTGCCGGTGACGGTAGCGGAGGCGGCGTCGTCGGCGAGCTCGGTGGACCGGGCGTCCTCAAAATTGATCTCAGAGAGGTAGAACCCGGCCTCGGTGGCGGCCTCGATGGCCGCGACCGTGCAGTCGGATTCCGCCGACAGCCGCCGGATCTCCGCCTCCTCCTCGGAGGCGAAACCGGTGGAACCGCACGCGGTGAGTACGAAGATAGGCACGAGAGGTGCGGCGCGATACTTCATGCGTTGAGTGTGACACGAATTCTACTTCGGCGCCTGCACTATCTCGGCGGATTCGATCATGGCCTCATAGTGGTGCGCACCCGCCATCCCCGAACCGCCGTGGCGGTGGGTAGCCCGGCAGCGGTACCGGACGGTGTGTTCCCCCTTTGTCTCATCGACGACCGTGGTCTGCGCGGTCACCACCGCGGTGTCGCGCGCGGGCCGCTCGAAGGAGACGGAGACATGATCGGCCGCGGGAACTGGGATAAAACTGGACTCTTCCTGGAGGTAGAGGGAGAACTCCGCCCAGCATGCCTGGGCGGAGTCGGTGTGGATCCGCTCGTTGGGGATCGCACTATTCGAGCCGCAGGCCATCAGCGCCAGCGGTATGGATAGTACAACAATCCATCGCATGGGTTCACTGTAGCCGCACCCCTTTGGCCGCGCGGACAAAAGGGGGTATGAATGTTATTGGCCCGGGTTCTTGATCTCGACGTAGTCGGGATCGTGCCAGTCGACGTTGACGTTGTCCTTGGTGTCCAGGCCCTGATCGGGCAGCTCGGGAACCTTGGCGACAATGTTGCGGCGGGCCCGGCCGGCGCGGAGTTGACGCTCGATGCGCTGGGCCAGGGAGGTCAGCGCCCAGTTGATGAGGATCATGATGATCGCCACCACCGTCAGCGAGGCCAGGAAGTTCTGGTTCACCGATGCGGTCTGGATACCGGAACGGACCACCTCGACGTAACCGATCTGGTAACCGAGTGCGGAATCCTTCAGCGCGATGACCATCTGCGCGATGAGTGCCGGCAGCATGGCGGCGATCGCCTGGGGCAGGAGGATCGTGCGCATCGTCTGGGAATGTGACATGCCCAGCGCGCGGGCCGCCTCCGTCTGCCCCTTCGGCAGGGACTTGATGCCGGAGCGCAGGATCTCGGCAATGACGGAGCCGTTGTACATCGTCAAACCGAACACCACCGCAGCAAACGCGAGTTCCCGGGGCGGGAACATCCGGTAGGTAGCGAACATCTGATAGGCGAAAATCATGAGCAGCAGCACCGGGATCGCGCGGAAGAACTCCACGATCACGGCGCACACCCAGCGGATCGGTGCCACCTCAGACAGACGTCCCAGGCCGAGGATGACACCCAGGATCATCGCCAGGATGATGGACACGAACGCCGACTTCAAGGTGCCCCACAAGCCGGGCAGGATATAGGTCTGCCAGGTCTGCGGATTAATGAACGGGGTCCACTTTGCGGAGGTCAGCTGGTTGTTCTCGTTGAGTGTCCAGCCGATCCAGCCGAGTGCCACCAGCGTGACCACCGCGGTGAGCACCGTGAAGATGATGTTGTTGCGACGACCGCGGGGGCCGGGGGCGTCGTAAAGCACTGTCGCACGTACGGACATTATTTCCTCACCGCCAGACGATCAGACAGACGACCCAGGGCCAGGCCCGTGGGCAGCGTCAGGATGATAAAGCCCAGCGCGAAGATGCCGAACACCACGAACAGCATGTTCGCGTGGTTTTCGATCGTGGACTTCATGAGCAGCGAGGCCTCCGCCACGCCGATCGCCGAAGCAATCGTCGTGTTCTTGGTCAACGCGATCAGCGTGTTGCCCAAGGGCACGATCGCTGCGCGAACGGCCTGCGGGAAGATGATATTGCCGAAGATCTGGCTAAAGGACAGGCCCAGAGAACGCGCCGCCTCCGCCTGCCCGAAATGCACCGTGTTGATGCCCGAACGCAGCGATTCCGCCACAAAAGCCGAGGTGTACAGGATAAAACCCAACACCGCGAGACGGAAGTTGTTGTCCACCAGGAAGGTGGGGGAGCTCCGATCGGCCATCACCAGACCCAGGTTCTGGTACAGGCCGAAGGAACAGAAAATGATGATCAACGTGAGCGGCGTATTACGCAGCGTATTGATGTAGAAGGTGGCCAACCCACGCAGAATCTTCACCGGAGAGACCCTCATGGCCGTCAAAATAGTGCCGAGGATCATCGACCCGATGGCGGAATAGACCGTCAGCTGAATGGTCAGCCAGAACGCCGGCCACAACCGGGGGCCGAGATCGGCCCATAATGTCGACATGAGGGATAACTCCTTGCGTGCGGACTAGTTCTCGTCGAGGAAGGACAGATCGCCCGGCTCACCCGGGGACACGGCCTCATCGCCGCCGAGGTTCTCCTGCAGGAGACGGTCGAAGTCGCCCGACTCATGCAGCTCGGTCAAAGCGGCGTTGATGGCATCCGTCGCCTCGGAATCATCCTTGGCCAGGCCGATGCCGTAGTACTCGTTGGTGAAAGGCTCGCCGTCCTTCTCCATCTCAATGACCTTGAACTGGCCCGGGGCCTGCGCGGAGTAGCCGAGCAGAATGGTCGCGTCGGTGGTCATCGCGTCGATGTTGCCCTGGCGCAGCGCCTCCACGCAGGAGGAGTAGGTGTCGTACTCCTGCAGCTGGACACCCGGCAGGGCATCCTTGACCTTCTGCGCCGGGGTGGAGCCGGTGACCGAGCAGAGGATCTTGCCGTCGAGGGACTCCAGATCAGTGATCTCAGTCTCGTCCTCGCGCACCAGCAGCGCCTGGTGGGTGATCAGGTAGGGGCCACCGAAGTTGACGGACTCGGAACGGCCCTTGTTGATCGAGTAGGTCGCGGCAATGAGATCCACCTCGCCGTTCTGGATGAGGGTCTCACGCTGCGCGGACGGGGTCTCACGCCAGGTGATGGTCGGGGCATCCCACCCATTCTCCTCGGCGATGTGGTTGACCACGTACTCCGCGACATCCACATCCAGGCCGGTCATGGAGCCATCCGGGTTATGCAGGCCCAGGCCCGGCTGATCGTACTTGGTGCCCACGGTCACCTCACCGGACTCGATGGCGGCGAGC
This sequence comes from Corynebacterium sp., assembly GCF_030538285.1. Lineage (GTDB taxonomy): Bacteria > Actinomycetota > Actinomycetes > Mycobacteriales > Mycobacteriaceae > Corynebacterium. The sequence goes on along the minus strand of NZ_JAUNUG010000012.1, from coordinate 48,638 downwards.
ATGCCGTCACCGCCACCCGCGGAATCACCACACGCGGCGAGAGTGATACCAGCCAGAACGGCAGTGGAGGTCAGGGCGGAGATACGGAAAATGTTGCGCTTCATGTCGTTGATTCCTTGTCTTTAGTGGGAGAGGATCTTGCCGAGGAAGTCCTTGGCGCGATCTGTCCGCGGATTGGTGAAGAAGTTCTCGGGGGTGTCGTCCTCGACGATCGCCCCGTCAGCCATGAACAAGACCCGGTCCGCGGCGCGGCGCGCGAACCCCATCTCGTGGGTGACCACCACCATCGTCATGCCTTCCTTGGCCAGGCTGGCCATGACGTCGAGGACCTCGTTGACCATTTCGGGGTCAAGGGCGGAGGTGGGCTCGTCGAAAAGCATGACTTTGGGGCTCATCGCCAGCGCGCGGGCAATCGCCACGCGCTGCTGCTGGCCGCCCGACAGTTGTGCCGGGTATTTTTCGGCCTGGTTGGCGATGCCGACCCGTTCCAATAGCTCCATGGCGCGCTGCTCGGCCTCCGCCTTCTTCTTCTTGCGCACCTTCATCGGACCGAGTGTGACGTTGTCCTTGATGGTCAGGTGCGGGAAGAGGTTGAAGGACTGGAAGACCATGCCGACATCGGCACGCAACCTCGCCAGGTCCTTGCCCTCCTCGGGGAGGAGGACGCCGTCGATCTCGATGTGGCCGTCCTCGATGGTTTCGAGGCGGTTGATGGTGCGGCACAGCGTGGACTTACCGGAGCCGGACGGCCCGAGTACCACGACGACCTGACCGCGCGGGATCTTCAGGTTGATGTCCTTGAGCGCGTGGAAGTCGTCGAAATACTTCTGCACGTCCGTCATCCGAATCATGATGTCCGCGTTAGCTGGAACACGTTCCGATGGGGGTGTGGTCTGGGTCATAGGAGAGATCTTAGACATAAAGCTCCCCGGGCCATACGAGTTTTGCTTAACTTTTCAGCAACGAGGCAAAGTTTGTTAATTGCTTATCGACGCCCCCGCCATCGTTTAGGCCGAAACACCCCGCGCCGATACAATGACCTCCCGTGGCACAGCTTGAGACCGATACCCCCCGCACCTATGAAGTGCGCACCTTCGGGTGCCAGATGAACGTCCACGATTCCGAGCGCCTCTCCGGGCTTCTGGAGGAGGCCGGATATACCGCGGCGGCGGATACGCAGCCGGACCTCATCGTGTTCAACACCTGCGCCGTCCGCGAGAACGCCGACGAGCGCCTCTACGGCACCCTCGGATCCCTGCGCGCGACCAAGCGCGAACATCCCGGCCTGCAGATCGCCGTCGGCGGGTGCCTGGCGCAGAAGGACCGCGACACCGTCGTCTCCCGCGCACCGTGGGTGGACGTGGTGTTCGGCACCCACAACATCGGCTCCCTGCCGACCCTGCTGGAACGCGCCCGGCACAACGAGAAGGCGCAGGTCGAGATCGTCGACGCCCTCGAGGCATTCCCCTCCGTCCTGCCCGCCAAACGCGAATCCGCCTACGCCGGATGGGTGTCAGTGTCCGTCGGCTGCAACAACACCTGCACCTTCTGCATCGTGCCCGCACTGCGCGGCAAGGAGATCGACCGCCGCCCCGGCGACATCCTCGCCGAGGTGCAGGCACTCGTCGACCAAGGGGTCACCGAGGTGACCCTGCTGGGCCAGAACGTCAACGCCTACGGCGTCAACTTCGCCGACCCCGACATGGAGCGCGACCGCTCCGCCTTCTCCAAGCTCCTGCGCGCCTGCGGGCAGATCGACGGACTAGAGCGCCTGCGCTTCACCTCCCCGCACCCGGCCGAATTCACCTCCGACGTCATCGACGCCATGGCCGAAACCCCCGCCGTGTGCCCACAGCTGCACATGCCGCTGCAGTCCGGATCCGACAAGGTGCTCAAGGAGATGCGCCGCTCCTACCGATCCAAGAAGTTCCTCGCCATCCTCGACGAGGTGCGGACTAAGATCCCGCACGCCTCCATCACCACCGACATCATCGTCGGCTTCCCCGGGGAAACCGAGGAGGATTTCCAGGACACCCTCGACGTCGTGAAAAAGGCCCGCTTCACCTCCGCCTACACCTTCCAGTACTCCCCGCGCCCCGGCACGCCGGCCGCCGAGTATGCAGACCAGATCCCCAAGGAAGTAGTCCAGGAACGCTTCGAGCGCCTCCTCGCCCTGCAGGAGCGGGTCTCCGCCGAGGAGAACGCCAAGCTGGTCGGCACCGAGGTCGAACTCCTCGTCCAGGCCGAGGGCCGCAAGAAGACCGGCCGCCTGACCGGCCGCGCCCGCGACGGCCGCCTCGTCCACTTCGAGCCCGTCGGAGCGCTCGACGGTGACATCCGCCCCGGTGACATCGTCACCACCACCATCACCGACTCCGCCCCGCACCACCTGCTGGCCGACGCAGGCGTGCTCAGCCACCGCCGCACCCGCGCCGGAGACATGTCCGCCGCCGGCCAGGTGCCCACCACCGAACCCATCGGCGTCGGCCTGGGCCTGCCGTCAATCGGGCGCCCGGCCACACCCCCGGCCGCCGCGGATTCCTGCGGCTGCTGAGATAGGCTGCACTACAGACGACCCCAAGGAGAACTTCACGTGTCTGACACCCATCAGGAACTGGCCACCCGCGAGAAGCGGGTCGCGTCCCGACTTGACCTGGGAGGACGGCTGTGGCTTTTCGTCGGGGCACTGGTTTTATACGTACTTGCTCTGGTGTTGCCGCAGGCCGGTTCCGTCCGCGGCTACGAGGTCCTCTTCCACCTGCCGGCCGCCGACGACGCCGGCATCAAGGTCACCGAGTACATCTACGCCACGCTGATTTTCCTCGGCGTCGGTGTGCTGACCACGCTGACGGTGATCACTCGCCGCCTGGCGGTGGCGATTCCCGCCTGGATGCTGACTACCGTCGGGCTGGCCTACTCTGTGTTCGCCCTGTGGCTGCGCCAGACCCGCGCCAGTGCTGACGACGGGGTGGAGATGGGCCTGGGCTTCTGGGTGTCACTCATTGCCGTGGTCCTGGCCTTCCTGGGTTACGCGCTGACGATCTTCCGCCGCAACCCCGAGCAGGAGAAACTGGCCCGGGAGCGCGCGGCATCCGACAACCTCGATGAAGTCGGACGCATGCAGCAGCAGGCCAACGTGCAGGCGGAAGACAACCCGCTGTTGGTCGACGACCGTCGTTCCCGCGCCACCGAACGCCACAAGAAGGACTGATTGGCGTAGACATAACCCCAGGTCGGCGGAGGTCCGCCTGTCTACGACGCGGGCCTTGATCTGCTCCTCCCGCACCAGGTCCTCATACTGATCCCGTTCCATGAAAAAGCCCGGGACGGGGCGGACGTACTCGTTCTTCTTTTACCCGCGGATGATGCGCTGACGCTGCGCTGCTGACATTTTCGCTGTCGTGATGACAGGCCCCCCGACCGTGTTCATGTCTTGCAGTGTGGCATGTCAGGGACGGTTGCGCAGTGCTGCCGGCCAAGCCGCGTGCGGACGTACCCCGATGTCCGGCGGTCTCGGCTTTTCCCCTGGTGGAATTACCGCGCAGGAGGAGTCGGGGTATGTGACAACGCGCTCTTAAGAATCGAGAACCTTCTGCCAGCCCGAACCACCCGAAATCACGCGCCACCCCAGGCGCCGATTGATGTCGATCATCCACGAGTTGTCGGCCGCGTTGGAGGTGTAGACCCGCACCGCACCCAGTTCTGCAGCCGCCGCCCGCAGCACCGCCTGCTTGAGACGGAGCCCGTAACCGTGGCCGCGGGCCGAGGGTGCGATGACCGTGATGCCTTGTTCCGCGATACCGGGTTCGGAGCCAGGGAAGCGGGTGATCTCGCTGATCCCGATCACGCCGCTGGTGTCTGATAACACGACCGACACCACCTGCCGACGGGTGCCGCGCACGCGGGCAGCGGCAGCCGCCAGGCGCTCCGGTGTCCAATTGACCGGCTCGGCGTGCATGCCACCATGGGGGACATCGAGACTGGCCTGGTAATAAAGCGCTAACACCCCCTCCACGAGCGGGGCGGGGAAGCACAGGTCCCGGACCAGGTCAACGCGGATGCCCGCCGGCCATGTCGGGGCGGGACCAACCCCAACCACGCCCTGGATCTCCTGCAGGCCTAGCTCATAGCCGCGTCCACGCAGCATATCCGCCCAGTCGCCGGTGCCGACAGGCTCGTCGGCCGGGTGGAGCAGCCAGGTCTGCACAATGGTGCGGCCCAGACGTGCCGCCTCCGATTCGGCGGCCTCGTAGAGACGCTCCAGCACCGCCCGGCCCTCCGGCTCGAAGTCGGCGCCGGGGAGGGGGAGGTGGGCGGCATCGAGGATGATCTCAGCGTCGACGACTGCCGTGTCCTCCAGCAGGGGAGTGCTCAGCAGGAGGTAACCGGCCGGATCCTCCCCGGGGACCACGAGCTTGAAGCCGCGGGTGTCATACTCCGTGGAACCACGCAGGCGATGGAGCACCCGCTCCACCGAGGTAGAGGAAGCGGTGTCGCCGGTGGTCTCCTGCGCGGCGAGGTTGGCCAGGAAGACCAGGTTGATAACGTCATCGGCCGGTTCCGCACCCGGAACCGGCCGATCAAGTGGCGAAGGCTGCAACTAGAGGTCCTCGACAGCCTTCGCGGCGGCGTCGGCCCACTCCTGCCACTGGGCAGCCTGGCCGCGCAGCTTCTCGGCCTTCTTCGTGTTGCCCTTGGCTTCGGCGGCCTCGGCCTGGGCGGTGAATTCGGCGACCTTGTCCAGGAACTGTTGGGCGCGGGCCTGGGCCTCCGGGTCGGTGCGGCGCCACTGGGACTCCTCCGCCTCGGAGACACGCTTTTCTACCGCGCCGATCTTCTCCTCGTACTCGCGGACCTGGTTACGTGGGACGTAGCCGATCTCATCCCACTTCTCCTGCAGCTCGCGCAGCTTGGCGCGGGCACCGTCGAGGCCCTTGGCTGGGTCGATCTGGGAGTCATATTCTGCGAGAAGCGCGTCCTTGGCTTCGGCGTTGGCGACGAATTCCTTGTCGCGTTCCTCGTTGACCGCGTTGCGGGCGTTGAAGAAGTGGTCCTGGGCAGCGCGGAAAGCTTCCCACAGCTTGTCGTCGACCTCGCGGGGGGCGCGGCCGGCGGCCTTCCATTCCTTCATGAGGTCACGGTAGGCGCGCGCCGTGTCATTCCACTCAGTGGAATCCTTGAGTGCCTCGGCGCGCTCGACGAGCGCTTCCTTGGTGCGGCGGGCGGCGGCACGACCCCGGTCGAGCTCGGCGAAGTGGGAGCCACGACGGCGGTTGAAGGCGTCGCGGGCGCGGGAGTAGCGCTTCCACAGCGCATCGTCGGTCTTGCGGTCAATGCCGCGGATAGTCTTCCACTCCTCGAGGATGGCGCGGAGGCGGTCGCCGGCCACCTTCCACTCGGTGGAGTTCTCGGCGAGTTCCTCTGCCTCGGTGGCGAGTGCCTCCTTGCGGGCGATCGCCTGCTCGCGGCGCTTCGCGCGGTCGGCCTTGGCCTGCTCGCCGGCGGCCTCGGAGTGCTCCATGATGTCGGACAGGCGCTTGTCCAGACCAGCGATGTCGCCGATGACAGCGGCCTCAGGCAGAGTCTCCCGGAGGTGCCCGGCGGCCTCCTTGATGGAGTTGGCGTCATCCGGGTGGGCGGTCAGGCGGGCTTCGAGGAGCTCGACCTCGGTGGCCAGGTCATCGAAGCGGGTGCCGTAGTGGGCCAGACCCTCCTCCGGGGTGCCGGCCTGCCAGGATCCGATCTGTCGCTCCCCTTCGGCGGTGGTGACGAACACGGCGCCGTCCGCGTCGACACGCCCCCACTTGGCAGGATCGTTCTTCGGCGGGCGGGCGGCGACGGGTGTGGCCGGTCGCGGGGAGGGAGTAGGGCGGTTGCCGGTGCCCGGCAGAGGACCAGGCTTCGGTCCCGGGCCGGGCTTGGGGCCGGGCGTGGGGGACGGCGTCGGGGAGTTGGTCATCTCGGTGGTCCTTTGCTTCATGCCGCGCGTCACGGCTGCCGATAGTGCTCCAACTAACATACCGCGCTGCGTTCGGGCCTGTCAGCAGTAGTCAGTAGGATTGCGCGGGTGAGCACCAATCTTGTCGTCATGCCGGGGTCGCCGTCGCTGGTCCATGAGCTGGCGCCGCGTGATACCGTCGGCGCCCGCATGGTGGCGCGGCTGCGCTCGCTCATCGACGCTAGCTGCGCCCCCATCCACCTCGTCTCCTCGCGTGCAGCACGGTGGGAGACCGGAGTGGAGGGATCGTTCCGGGCCTGGGGTGCGCCGCAGGTTCAGGTGGGCACGGGGCGTTTCCTGCCGGAGTTGGTGCAACGTTACGTGCTGGGCGAGGCTGCCTTGCGGGTGGCCTCGGTACGCGGGCAGCTCGACGAAATCGAGCCTGCAGCCTTGACTATCGTGGCCGTGGATGGTTCGGCCGGATTGACGGAGCGGGCGCCTTTGGCTTTGCTGCCGGGGGCGGCGCGGGCAGATGCGTGGTGCCGGGCGATGTTGGCGGGCCAGCCGCCGGGGGAGCTGCCAGCAGAGTCAGGCATCATCGAAACCCAACTGTGGGAGGAACTCGCGGCCCTGCGCCCACACAACGCGGAGCTCCTGGAGGCAGATAGCACGCACGGCGTGGGAAGGTATGTGGCGGCATGGCAGATCTGACACCGATCGCGGTGGTCGGCCCGACGGCCTCCGGGAAGTCGGCGCTGGGCTTAGCGCTCGCCCATGAGCTTGGTGGGGAGGTGGTCAATGTCGATTCCATGCAGCTCTACCGGGGCATGGATATCGGTACGGCGAAGTTGAGCGTGGAGGAACGCGAGGGCATCCCACACCACCAGCTTGACGTGTGGGATGTCACCGAGACCGCCTCGGTGGCGCGCTACCAGGCCGATGCCGTGGCTGATGTGGAGGACATCATGGCTCGCGGTAAGGTGCCCATTCTGGTCGGCGGTTCAATGCTCTATGTGCAGTCACTCATCGATGACTGGCAGTTCCCGCCCACCGACCCCATGGTCCGGGCGCGCTATGAGCAACGCCTGGGGGAGATCGGCATCGATGCTCTGCATGCTGAGTTAGCCGCGGTGGACCCGGCAGCCGCCGCCATCATCGAGGACAAAGATCCGCGCCGCACTGTCCGGGCTCTGGAAGTCATTGAGATGACGGGACAGCCTTTCCAGGCCTCTCAGCCACCGAAGGATGCGCCCCCGCGCTGGGGTTCACGCATCCTCGGGTTGCGCACGCAGGCGGAGTGGCTCAACCCGCGCATTGAACTGCGCACTCGCCTCATGTTCGACCGCGGCCTGGTCGAGGAGGTGGAACAGTTGGTCACAGAGCACGGGCTTGTGGCCGATTCCACCGCAGGCCGGGCGATCGGCTACGCGCAGGTGCTGGCTGCGCGGGCGGGGGAGCTGAGCTGGGAGGAGGCGGTTGAGCGGACCATCACCGGAACCCGCCGTTATGTGCGTCGCCAGCGTTCCTGGTTCAACCGTGACCCGCGGATCACGTGGTTGGTCGCCGACAAAGACCCCGCAGCAGCGGCACTGGCGGCACTGCGGTGAACGGACGTACCCCGATTCTGAAAGGATCGCCGCGCGACCTGGGCTTTTCCCGGGCGCTAGGTGACAAAGGGGCATGTCACAACGCGGTCGTTCTAGAATCACTCCGGTGAACACCATCAGCTTCGCCAAGGGCCACGGCACGGAGAACGATTTCCTCATCATCGACGCCTCCGTCGATCCCACGCGGCAGCAGGTCCGCGCCCTGTGTGAGCGCCGCGCGGGCCTGGGGGCCGATGGCCTGTTGCGCGCGGTGGACACGGGTGGCCAGTGGTTCATGGACTACCGCAACGCCGATGGCTCCATCGCGGAGATGTGCGGCAACGGCGTGCGGGTCTTCGCGCATTGGCTGCGCTCCCGTGGGCTGGTGGATACCGATGAATTCATCGTGGGCACCCGCGCCGGCGACCGGCCCGTGATCGTGCGCGAGTGGTCGGACACGGATGCGCAGGTCACCGTCGAGATGGGCCCCGCGGAAGTCACGGGCCTGTCTACCGCTCGGTTGGGGGAACTCCACGTGTCTGGCCTCGGTGTGGATATGGGCAATCCGCACTTAGCATGCGTACTGCCCGGACTGACCCCGGATACCCTGCGAGCGCTGACACTGCCCGACCCTGACTATGACCGGGAGTTCTTCCCCGGCGGGGTCAACGTGGAGATCCTCACCCCGCTCATCGACAACGCCGTGCACATGCGTGTCCATGAACGCGGGGTGGGGGAGACCCGCTCCTGTGGCACGGGCACCGTCGCCGCGGCCCGCGCGGCACTGGCCGATGCCGGGCGCACGGACGGGACAGTCACCGTGCATATCCCCGGTGGGAGCGTGCAGGTGAGTATTGACGGGCAGCGCTCGACCCTCACCGGCCCCTCGCGGATCATCGCGAGCGGCCACACGGTGATCTAGTAGTCCGGCCCCAGCCGCTGTGCGGCTTGTCGCGCCGCCAGCCACGTCTCTTTGAGCTCGAGTGCCCGCATGTCGGTGACCTGCAGCAACGACTCCAGCTGGGGTACTTCGAGGGATTCGTTGGCGAGGCGGGCATCGAGGCGCCCGAGGAAACGACGCGCGGTCGCGTAAGCGTGGTGGAAGGCGGCGATGTCGGGGTCGGTGCAGTCGAGATCAAGCAGCGCGGGGCGTGCGAGGGTGCGATCGGCGATGGCGGTGGTGTCCGGGCTGTCGGCGAAGCGCTCGAATTCGGCGACGACGTCCCGGATGTCATCGGCGCTGAGCAGGATTGATGAGCGCAACGCGGTGGTTTCGCGGGTGTCGGGACGACGGGTCATCACGAAGGCGGCCACCACCAGGATCGGGATGATGAGCAGCAGCCCCTGCAGCCGGAAGATCCCTAGGACGGCGACGCAGGCGAGCAGGATGATCGCCAGGACCAACCACTGCCGGTGGGGTTCTGGGCGGATGAGCATCCGGTCAGGCATGTCAAGGGCCTTAGTGTCCGCCGCAGCCGCAGCTTCCGCCGCACCCTCCGCAACCGCCGCCGGACATGGGGGTCAGGACGGAGGCGGCGAGCATCGCGGTGCCGGCGACGACAGATCCCCGTGCAGGGAGCTCCGGTGCGTCGATAAGGCACAGGTCAAAGGGGAAAGCGCCGTCCACGGTGGCGTGGATGAAGCGCTGGCCGGTGAGCTGGTTGTGGCGGTACTCGGCGTCGAGGATGCGGGCGGAGAAGAAGGCGGAGGCGTCCGGGGCGGCGGCGCCGGATCCGGAGGTGACCAGCTGGGCGCCCTCGGAGACGAGCTCGCCGGCGGGCTGGCCGGAGGCGGCCTCGTAGGCCTCGGGGGATTCGTAGACGGCGGTGTCCAGGCCGAGGGCGGTGACGGAGATCTGCTGCCAGGTCTGAGTGGGGGCGTCGACAAGCAGGGGGCCCTGGGCGAGGTTGGCGGTGACCGAGGCGAGCACGGTGCCGTCCGGGGTGATGATCTCGCAGAGGGCGAGGACGTCGTTGACCATGCTGACGTGCGCGAAGGTCTGGGTGACTGCTTCGAAGCCGGCGAAGGTGGCGAAGGGTTCGACGGCGAGGATGTTGATCTGGGCGCCGGAGGCGTCGGTGAACTGGATCAGCTGTCCGCCGCGGATTTCGCCGGCGACAACCAGCTGGTTGGTGGCGATGGCGGCTTCGACGGCGTCCTGCCACTTGTCGAATCCCAGGCCGATGCTCTTCAGGTCAGTGCTCATGGTTGTTCAGTCTATCGCGGTGTGGGGGAGGGGGAAATCTGCGGGGACGCTTTCCCCGGCACACACATAGGTGTAAGGTAAGGCTTGGCTTACCTACTCATAGTCAGAGAGACCTCCATGACCTGCCCACTGACCGACGCGCCCCGCCGCTGCCCGCTGCGCCTGTGCGCCGTTGACCCCCAGCTTCCCCAGCACCTGCGCCGCAGGCTTATCGAACTCGGCCTGCACGACGGCACCGAACTCAGTCTCGACCGCACGGCCATCGGCGGCGCCTGCCTCATCTGCATCGGGGCGACGCGCTACGTCATTGACCGGCAGACCGCCTCCCGCCTCACCGTGGCGACAGTGTCATGAACGCCCCCTGCTGTCACGACGGCGCCCTGCGTTCGGCGCCGGAAGGTTCCCCGGTCATCGCCGTCGTCGGCGCCCCCAACTCGGGCAAATCCACCCTGTTTAACGCGCTAAGCGGCGCGCGCGTGCAGGAGGGTAACTGGCCGGGCACCTCGGTGGAGATCTCGCGCAGTACCTGGCACACCGCGGCCCGCCCCTTCGACCTCATCGATCTGCCCGGCGCGTACTCCCTCGACCCGGTCAGCCCGGACGAGGCTTTCACGCGGGACATGCTTATCGACGCCCCGCCCGACCTCATCATTGTCACCGTCGACGCCACCGCCCTGGCCCGCGGATTGTACCTGGTCACCCAGCTGTTGGAACGCAACCTGCGGGTGCTCATCGCGGTGACCAAGGCGGATCTCGCCCCGGGGATCAACATCACCGAGCTGGCCACCCGGTTGGACGCGCCGGTGGTCGACGTCGATCCGCGCCACCGCCGGGGCCTGGACGCCCTGGCGCCCGCGGTGGAAAAGGCACTGGCGGAGGAGCCACGGCGGCGTCGCAACGCCCCCTGGGGCGGGGAACTCGACGCCGCGGAGGAACGTTTCGGATGGATTGCCGGGGTGGTAGAGGGCAGCGTCGATAAGCAGCCGGAACGCGGGTTCAGCGACCGCCTCGATGCGGTCGCGCTGCACCCGGTCGCCGGGCCGGGGCTGTTTCTTGCGGTGATGTGGGTGGTGTTCCAGATCACCACCACCGTGGCTGCGCCGCTGCAGGACTGGCTCGACGGGCTGTTTGCGGGTCCGGTGTCCGATGCTCTGCGCGCCCTGCCGCTGCCCCGGCTGGGGGAGGCGATCATCGTCGATGGTCTGGTGGCCGGTGTCGGCATGGTGTTGACTTTCGTGCCGCTCATGGCCTTGATGTTCATCTGCCTGGCCGTGCTGGAGGACTCCGGCTACATGGCCCGCGCCGCGGTGGTGGCCGATCGGGTGATGCGCGCCATCGGGCTGCCCGGGCGGGCCTTCCTGCCGCTCATTGTCGGATTCGGGTGCAACGTGCCGGCAATCTCCGCGACCCGCATCCTGGGCAAACGGGAACACCGTATCCTCACCGCCCTACTCATCCCCTTCGCCTCCTGCACGGCGCGCCTGGCTGTCTACGTCATGCTCGCCACCACCTTCTTCCCCGATCGCGCCGGCACCGTTGTCTTCGCGATGTATGTCATATCGGTGCTGCTCATCGTCGTGGTGGGCATGGCGGTGCGGCGCCTGCTGTGGCGCAGTTTCGGCTCCGAGCCACTGGTCATTGATCTCCCGCGCTATCAGCTCCCCGGGGCGCGCATGGTCACCCGCATGACCTGGACCCGTCTCGCGGGGTTCCTCAAGACCGCCTCGACCATCATCGTGGCGTGCGTCGCCATCGTGTTTCTCCTGCAGGCCACCCCGGTGCGCGGGGACCACGAATTCGGCGACCCGGATCTCGCGGTCGCCGACTCCGCCTATGGCGTGACCGCGGAAGCGATGGCGCCCATCTTCGCCCCGGCCGGATTTGGCTCGGGCGCGATTACCGGCGCGCTCATCACCGGGTTCGTGGCCAAGGAGGCGGTCATCTCCACCTGGGCGCAGACCTACCCGGATGAGGAATTGTCCACTGCGATCACCCGCGACTTCGAGGAGACCTCCGGCGGGCATGCCCTGGCCGCGGTGTGGGCGTTCATGATGTTCCTGCTCGCCTACACCCCGTGCGTGGCCACCCTCGCGGCGCAGCGGCGGGAGATCGGACTGCCGTGGACACTTGCCGGAGTGGTGTTGCAGTTGGGTGTGGCGTGGCTTCTGGCCGTGGGTACCTTCCAGCTGCTGAGCGTGTGGCTGTGAGCGCGCCAGTGAGGAGCCCGGTCGCGCAGATCCGCGCGGCGGTGGCCGGTGGGGCAGGCACGAGCGCGGAGATCGCCACCGTGACCGGGCTGCCGTTGACACTGGTCAGCGCGGTCCTGCTGCACTTCCACCGGCCCACCTCGTGTGCCTCTACGGGATGTGGCGGGTGCCCGGTGGAGGCCGGCTGCGGCGGACCGGTGCTGTTCAACCTGGGGCAGGCGTGGAACAATGAACAGAAATGACTGATGTTTCACAGAACAACCCTGATTCGCACGATGAGCTGCTGGCTCGCGCCTTCCGCGACAACGCCCCGCAGTCAACCGTCCCGGAGGATCCCGGCACGGATCTCTCCGACCTGCTGACCCCCACCACCGGTGAGCTCGACCTCGCCGAACGTAACCGCTTCCGGCGCGTCACCCGGGATACGGAGATCCGCTCCCGCGACAGCGAGGACATCACCGAGGTCGAGTACCGCAAACTGCGCCTCGAGCAGGTCATCCTCGTCGGCGTGTGGACAGAAGGCACCTCCGCTGAGGTCGACGCCAACATGGCGGAGCTGGCCGCACTGGCCGAGACCGCCGGCGCGGAGGTGCTTGAGATGCTCTACCAGCGCCGCGACAAGCCGGATCCGGGCACCTACATCGGCTCCGGCAAGGTGAATGAACTCAAGGACATCATCGCCGCCACCGACGCCGACACCGTTGTGTGTGACGGTGAGCTCTCGCCCGGCCAGCTCGTCGCCCTGGAGACAGCGCTGAACACCAAGGTCATCGACCGCACCATGCTCATCCTCGACATCTTCGCCCAGCACGCGAAGTCCAAGGAAGGTAAGGCGCAGGTCTCGCTGGCCCAGATGGAGTACCTCTACACCCGCGTGCGCGGTTGGGGTGGCAACCTCTCGCGCCAGGCGGGTGGCCGCGCCGGCTCCAATGGTGGCGTGGGACTGCGTGGCCCGGGTGAGACGCGCATCGAGGCGGATCGTCGTCGCCTGCGCCAGGAAATGGCGAAGCTGCGCCGCGAGCTGTCGGGTATGAAGACGGCGCGTGAGATCAAGCGGCAGCGCCGGCAGGAGTCGACGATCCCGCAGATCGCTATCGCGGGGTATACGAATGCGGGCAAGTCCTCGCTCATCAATGCGCTGACCGGGGCGGGTGTGCTGGTGGAGGACGCGCTGTTCGCCACCCTGGACCCCACGACCCGGCGCGCCGAACTGGCGGACGGTCGCGCGGTGGTTTTCACCGACACCGTCGGTTTCGTGCGCCACCTGCCGACGCAGCTGGTCGAGGCCTTCAAGTCGACACTGGAGGAAGTGTTGGCTGCTGACCTGGTGCTGCATGTCGTCGACGGTTCCGATCCGTTCCCGCTCAAGCAGATCGAGGCGGTGAACAAGGTGATCTACGACATCGTCAAGGAGACCGGCGAGGACGCCCCGCCGGAGATGATCGTGGTGAACAAGATCGATCAGGCCGATCCGCTGGTGCTCGCCGAGCTGCGCCACGCCGTCGAGGATGCGGTGTATGTCTCCGCCGTCACCGGCGAAGGCATCCCGGAGCTGGAGGCGCGCATCGAGCTCTTCCTCAATTCGCTGGACGCCCACCTGCGGCTGCTGGTGCCTTTCACCCGCGGCGATATCATCTCCCGCCTGCATGAGTACGGCACGGTCCGTTCCGAGGAGTACACCGAGGACGGCACGCTTATCGACGTCCGCCTGCCCCAGTCCATGGCCGCCGAGCTCGCGGAGTTCGCGGTGGAGGAAGAGGGATCGTAATTACGATGCTCGCAAATGCGAGAATCGTATTTACGAGTCCTCCTCGGCGCGCCGGGCACCCCACGCGAACAGCCGGTTGAACGCCCACCGCGCCGCGCTGAACACGACAAACAGCACCACCCAGGACACAGCCAGCATCCAGATCATGGCAATCCAGCCGCCGCCTTCCTGCTCGTACCAGAACCACGCCGCCAGCACGCTGCCGATGAGCGAGAAAAGGCGCACGCCATCGCGGCCGAAGGCGAAAGGCTGGGTATCAGGATTCATGCTTATCGACGCTACTGTGTAACCGTGACCATCAAAAGCCTCGGTTGGACCGTCCATGGAGACGGTCGCAAAATTGCCCCCGGCGCAGTCGTCGCACCCGACGAGCGCCTGAGCTGGCCCCGCACCATCGGCATCGGCATGCAACATGTCGTGGCGATGTTCGGCGCCACCCTCCTTGTTCCCACCCTGACCGGATTCCCCGTCAACACCACCTTGTTGTTCTCCGGTCTGGGCACGATGATCTTCCTGCTCATCACCCGCAACCGCCTGCCCTCCTACCTGGGTTCGTCGTTTGCGTTCATCGCCCCGCTGATCGCCAGCCAGCAGCACGGCCCGGGCGCGCAGATCGGTGGCGTGCTGGTCACTGGTGTGGTGCTCATGGCGGTGGGTTTCATCGTCAAGGCGGCCGGGCGCAAGGTCATCGACGCGGTGATGCCGCCGGCGGTGACCGGTGCCATCGTGGCACTTATCGGGCTGAACCTGGCGCCGGTGGCCACGAGCAACTTCCAGGCGCAGCCCCTGGTGGCGGCGGTGACCATGGTGGCGATCCTGGTGTGCACCGTGGCCGGGCGCGGCATGGTAGCGCGGCTGGGCATCCTCATCGGTGTGGTCGTGGGCTGGGTGTTCGCCACGGTGACGGGCAACCTCGCCGAAGGGGCGGGGGAGACCATCCGCGAGGCCGCGTGGATCGGCGTGCCGGAATTTCATACCCCGGAGTTCCACCTCTCGGCGATCCTGGTGACGCTGCCGGTGGTCATCGTGCTCATCGCGGAAAACGTCGGCCACGTCAAGGCCGTGTCGGAGATGACGGGCAAAAACCTCGATGACCTGGCTGGTGATGCGCTGGTCGCGGATGGTCTGGCAACCACCCTGGCCGGTTCCTTCGGCGGCTCCGGTACCACCACCTACGCGGAGAACATCGGAGTCATGGCCGCGACCCGCGTGTACTCCACGGCCGCGTATTGGGTGGCGGCGGCCACCGCCATCGCCCTGGCGTTCATCCCGAAGTTCGGGGCGCTCATATTCACCATCCCCACCGGCGTGTTGGGTGGGGCGACGATCGTGCTCTATGGCCTGATCGGCATGCTGGGTATCCGCATCTGGCAGGACAACAAGGTCAACTTCAACAACCCGGTCAACCTCACGGCGGCGGCGGTCGCACTTATCGCGGGTATCGGCAACCTGACGCTGAGCATCGGCGCCATCGAGCTGGAGGGTATCGCTTGGGGGTCGGCGGGCATCATCCTCGCCTACCCGCTCCTGAAATGGCTCTACATTCACGTCGGTGAGGGTAAGGGCGCCAAGTTCTATAATTAGGCGCTATGACCCTCGAGATCACCGTCGCCGCCCACGCGTTCATCGCCTTGCGTGAGACCGTCTCCACCGACGGGCTGCCCGCCTTCTTCGACCGCGCCTACCCCCGGCTTGTCGACGTCCTGGCTGCGGTCGGTGCGTACCCCGCGGGCCCGGCCCGCGCGTACTACTTCTCGCCACTGACCGAGACCGTCGACATCGCCGCAGCCTTTCCGCTGCACCCCGAGCAGGTGGCCGCGGTGGAGGCCGCGTATCCGGAGCTGGTGCACCACGTTCCTGAGTGTGAGGCGTTCACCACCCGGCACCACGGTTCGTACGACATGCTGGGCCGGTCCTGGCAGGAGTTGATGGAGGCGGTCCGGGAATCCGGGCGGCCGGCGGGTGCGGTGTGCTGGGAGACCTACGTCACCGAGCCCACCCCGGAGGCTGCCCCGGCGGACATGATCACCGACCTGTATGTCACGCTGGCCTGATCGCGCGATTTTCGTCACAAACTCCCCACTTGGCCAGGCGGGACCCACGCGGTGTACGCCCTCGCGGTGGTAGAACGGTAGGCATGCGTGTTCCTGTGTATCTCGCCGTCTCCAAGGACGACTACCTTCACCTGACGGTCAACCCGAACCGGGTGGCGGTCGTCGATAAGCTCATTGAAGAGGGGCAACAGCCCACCCTGCGCCTGAGCGACGAGTGGTTCATCCTCGATGAGGATCTGTTGCTCACCCACGCCGAGCCAGCGCTCAACGGCGGTGAGATGTGGCAGTACAAGCCCACGCGCAATGCGCTGGCGCCGGTGCAGGTGACCATGATCGCGAAGGCGCTCGGGGAGGTCGGGGAGCTGACCTACTCGCATGATCTGCCGCCGCTGCAGAAGTTCTTCGCCGCGGCTGCCGAGCGCCACGACGCGATCATCATCGCCTATATTTAGGCATGAGAAAAGCCTCCCGGCCCAGGTGGCCGGGAGGCTTTCGCGTGTGTCAGGCGTCCAGGTCGGACTCGATGAGGGCGGCGATCTTCTCGACAGCCTCGGCGTTGTCGGAGGTGACGGTGACCTCATCGCCCTTCTCGGCGCCCAGCGCCATGATCATGAGGGAGGAGGCGGCGTCGGCCTCTTCGCCGTCCTCGTCGCCGACGAGGGTGAGGATGATGTCATCGTCGTACTCGGCGGCGGCGTCAGCGACGACGGCAGCGGGGCGGGCGTGGAGGCCGACAGCGGAGCCGACGGTCACGGTCTTGGAAGCCATGGGGGTGTTCCTTTCGTTGTACAAGAGGTGATGCAGGCCAGTTTAGGCGTCCACTGTGGCGACTGCCACTGCCTTAGTGGGCCAGAACTGCTTGAGCGCGATGACGGCCACCGCGGAGACCAGGGTGCCGGCAACGATGGCCAGGAGGAAGCCCCACCATGGTTCGATAGCGAAGAGGACGAAGACACCGCCGTGCGGGGCGCGGGAGCCCACGCCGAGTGCCATGGACAGCGCGCCGGTGACCGCACCACCGGCCATCATCGAGGGGATCACGCGCAGCGGATCGGCCGCCGCGAATGGGATCGCTCCCTCGGAGATGAAGGACAGACCCAGCAGCCAGGCGGACTTGCCGTTCTCCTGCTCCGCGGGGGTGAACAGGCGCTTGCGCACGAGCGTGGCCAGCGACAGGGCGATCGGCGGGACCATGCCCGCCGCCATGACGGCGGCCATGATCTGCATGGACGCAGCGTCGCCGGTGGACAGTCCGGCGGTGGCGAACAGGTAGGCCGCCTTGTTGACCGGGCCGCCGAGGTCGAAGCACATCATGAGCCCGAGGATGATGCCCAGCAGGATCGCGGAGGAACCGGACATCGAGGACAACCAGCTGGTCAGCCCCGTCATGATGCCCTCCAGCGGGCGGCCGAGCAGCAGGAACATCAGCAAGCCGATCGCCAGGGAGGTCAGCAGCGGGATGATTACCACCGGCATGAGCGAGGTGAGGATCCTTGGCACCTTCCACGAGGCAATCCAGTAGGCGATGAGTCCGGCGAGGATACCGGTGACCAGGCCGCCGATGAAGCCGGCTCCGATGAGCACGGAGATCGCGCCGCCCACGAAACCAGGGGCGATGCCGGGGCGCCCGGCCAGGGCATAGGCCGTGTAACCGGACAGGGCAGCGACGATGAAGCCCATCGCCATCTGGCCGGTGGCAAAGAGCACCGCACCGAGGTACAGCGCGAGGCCGGAGCGGTCGAAGGTGACGGGGGCGCCGTCGATAAGCACCTCATTGCCGGGCAGATTGCCCAGCGAATGCTGCAACGCGATCGCCTGCCACCCGTTGGCCATGTCATAGCCGCCGATGAGGAAACCGAGCGCGAGGAGCAGGCCGCCCGCCGCGACAAACGGAATCATGTACGAGACACCGGTCATGACGGCCTGCTGAATACGGCGCGGCCAGCTCATCTCCTGCTTCTTTTCGCTTATCGACGCCGTCCCGCTCACCCGCCGGGCCTGCGGATCGCGGGCGGCGGTCACGGCTTCATCGAGCATGACGCCAGGTTCGTTGATGGCGCGTTTGACGGCCGACTCGATGACCGGCTTGCCTGCGAAGCGTTCGCGGTCACGGACGCCGACGTCGGTGGCGAAGATGACGGCATCGGCGCGGGCGATGACCTCGGGGTCGAGTGCCTCGGTGGAGGAGGAACCCTGGGTCTCGACCTGGAGCTCGACGTCCGCACGGTCGGCGGCTGCCTGGGCGAGGGCATCGGCGGCCATGTAGGTGTGCGCGATGCCGGTGGGGCAGGCGGTGATGGCCACGATTTGGGTTCTTTCCGGCGCGGCGGCGGGCAGCTGCCCGATGACCTCGTCGACGGCCGCGACGACCTCCGCGGGGGTGGTGGCAGCGCGCAAACGCTCGCGGAAATCACCGCGGACCAGCGCGCGGGCCAGCTTGGAGAGGATCTTCAGGTGAGCCTTACCGCCACCTTCCGGCGCGGCGATGAGGAAGACGAGTTCGGCGTCGCCATCCGGGCCACCGAAATCCACCGGTCGTGACAGGCGGGCAAAGGCGAGGGTAGGTTCCGATACGGCCGCGCTACGGCAGTGCGGGATGGCGACCTGGCCGGGCACGCCGGTGGGATTCTGGGCCTCACGGTCAAGGGCGGCGTCGGCCAGCTCCTGCGGGGAGGTGGCGCGACCTGCCTGATGGACGGTGTGCGCGAGTGAGGTGATGACGTCGGTGGTGCTGGCGCCGAGGTCGGCGTCGAGAAGCACCAGCTCAGGGGAGATGACAGACATGGGTTTCCTCGAGATTTAGTTGTGCGGGGGAAGGGATAGTGGTGCCCGGCAGCCCCGTGGCGGCGGTGCCATAGGCGACGGCGCGGGCGAGGCAACCTGCCTCATCGGCGCCCTCCGCGCGGGCGATGAGATAACCGGCCAGCGAAGAATCGCCAGCGCCGACTGTGGACTGCACCTCGACGGGCGGGGGAGTGGCGAACCACGCGCCCTCGGCGGTCACCAGGACCGCACCCGCCGAACCGAGGGTGACCAGCACCTCGTTGATGCCCCGTTGAATGACAATCCGGGCCGCGTCGACCACCTCGGTGACATCACCCTCCGCGGCAGCCGCCTCCATGGCGGCGCCGTCGCGGCCGACCAGCTGCCCCAGCTCCAGACCATTGGGCTTGATCAGCGTCGGGGCGGCCTTCTCCAGCCCTGCGCCGAGAGTCTGCATCGCCTGGTCCGAGGTATCCACCGCGATGAGCATGTCCGGGTGGGTGGCGCGCACCGCCGCGATGAGCGTGGTGTACCAGTCATCCGGCACCCCCGGCGGCAAAGAACCCGCCATGACCAGCCAGGACGCGTTGCCGCACAGGCGGGTGACGGTGTCCTCAATGGTGCGACGGGTGCGGGGCGTAATGGTGGCGCCCAAGCCGTTGATCTTGGTGGTGGTGCCGTCCGGCTCAGTGAGCGTGGTGTTGATGCGCACGCCCTCCTCGACCGGGATGCAGTGGAAGGGTATGCCAGCCTGGCGGGCGAGAGCGACGAAAGGGTCATTGCTGTCCGCCGGGAACAAAGCGAGGCTGAGCCGGTCGGCCAACGAGAGAGCGTGGGTGACGTTGACGCCCTTGCCGCCCGCGACCTGGGTAATGGCCGTGGGGCGGTGGACCAGGCCACGTCGCAACCTGTCCTCCAGTTGCATCGTCGCGTCGATGCTCGGGTTGGGCGTCAGGGTGAGGATCACGATGGGCTCCCTCGTCGGTGTCCGTTCGGAAAATCAGGTGATGCTGTGGTTGACAGGACGCTGGATGCGGCCTGAAATGCGTCAATCCTACGGGCGGGCTAGTCGGGGCCGGTGAAAGGGGGTCACGTGCGCGGCCGGATGACTACGGAACATGAACTAACTCACAATCTATGTTTGATTGTGAGTTTATTCTTGCCCGTTTGTGTCCGGTTGTCAAGTGGGTGTGTGTCTGGGTCGTTGCTAACCGTTGAGTTTTGTGGTGTTCTGGAAGTCACACCATCAAATGCTCTGTGAGACGGGACAACACCACCATGGCCTCTGACACTGTCGACACTGTATCCACGTCCATCAAGGGAACCGGTGTCGTCGCCGGTATCGCCTACGCCCCCGCAATCTGGGTCCACGCGCGCCCTGAACTGCCCGAATCCGGCGGCACCGTCGCCGAAGACGCTCGTGACGCCGAGTTCGAACGCTTCACCGTCGCGGCCGACAATGTCGCGCAGCGCCTGGAAGAACGCGCCGGCACCGTCGACGGCGCCGCCGCCGAAGTTCTCAAAGCCACCGCCGGCATGGTCAAAGACCGCGGCTGGC
Organism: Corynebacterium sp.; assembly: GCF_030538285.1. GTDB lineage: Bacteria > Actinomycetota > Actinomycetes > Mycobacteriales > Mycobacteriaceae > Corynebacterium. The sequence continues at coordinate 28,558 of NZ_JAUNUG010000012.1, read as the reverse complement.
GCAAGGCCGCCAAGAAGAACATCGCATCCGGGCACCCCGCCGACTACGCCACCGTCGCCGCCACCCAGAAATTCGTCGAGATGTTTGAGGCCGCCGGCGGTCTCATGGCCGAGCGCACCACCGACCTCAAGGACATCCGCGACCGCGTCATCGCCGAACTGCGCGGCGAGGAGGAGCCCGGCCTGCCGAACATCACCTCCGAGAAGGTCCTGTTCGCCGATGACCTTTCCCCGGCGGACACCGCCACGCTCAACCCTGAGCTCGTCGTGGCGCTGGTCACCGAACTCGGCGGCCCCACCAGCCACACCGCCATCATCGCCCGCCAGCTCAACGTCCCCTGCATCGTCGCCGCGGGCAAGGCCATCAACGAGATCCCCGCAGGCGAGCCCGTGCTTATCGACGGCGCCAGCGGCACCATCACCCTCGACGCCGACGAAGAGACCTCCCGGGCCGCCGTCGCCTCCTCCCGCGAGCGCGCCGCCATCGTCGCCCAGTGGAAGGGCCCCGCGCAGACCAAGGACGGACACCGCGTGCAGCTGCTGGCCAACGTCGCCGACGGCCAGGCCGCCCGCGTTGCGGCTGACACCCAAGCCGAAGGTATCGGCCTCTACCGCACCGAGATGAGCTTTCTGTCCACCTCCCAGGAACCCAGCGTGGAGGAGCAGGCCGCGGTGTACAAGAAGGTCTTCGATGCCTTCCCCAACTCCAAGGTGGTTATCCGCACCCTCGACGCCGGATCCGACAAGCCCATCGCCTACGCCAACATGGAGCACGAGGACAACCCGGCTCTCGGCGTCCGTGGCCTGCGCATCGCCTGGGGCAACGAAGGAATCATGGTCCGCCAGCTCGACGCTATCGCCCTGGCCGCCGAAGGCCGCGGCGAGGACGCCCCCACGTGGGTCATGGCCCCCATGGTCGCCCGCGAGCGCGAGGCGAAGTGGTTCGCCGAACTCTGCCGCGAGCGCGGTCTGGTGCCCGGCGCCATGATCGAGGTCCCGGCGGCCGCGATCATGGCCGACCGGATCATGCCGCACCTGGACTTCGTGTCCATCGGCACGAATGACCTCACCCAGTACACGATGGCCGCTGACCGGCTCTCGCCGTCCCTGGCCTACCTCACCGACCCGTGGCAGCCGGCCGTGCTGCGCCTGGTGAAGGAAACCTGCCGCGTCGGCGAGCTCACCCAGACCCCCGTCGGAGTGTGCGGCGAGGCTGCTGCCGACCCGAAGCTGGCGTGCGTGCTCACCGGACTGGGGGTTACCTCCCTGTCCGCCGCATCCACCGCCGTAGCAGGTGTCGGCGCGCAGTTGGCTGACCTCGACCTGGCGCAGTGCCAGGAGGTTGCGGAAGCGGTACTCGACGCCTCCGGCGCGACGCGGGCCCGGGAGATCGCCGCCGAGATGATTCTCGGCTGACCTGGATAAACGAGCGCCGGGGAGTGCGCCGCTGCGGACACCCCCGCGCTTTGTCATGGTCTCAAAAGCCCGCCCCCGGGCGGGTTTTTTTGGGTGTGATACGCGGCGCTGGTTTCCACGAACACCCGCTCGCGCAGAGCAGAGACAAAAGAATTGGGGGCTGCGGGATCGGTGATGACCACGTCGATGTCGTCGATGCCTGCGAAGCTGACGAGGTAGTCGGTGCCGAGTTTCGTGGAGTCGCACAGGACGACGACGTTGTGTGCGTTAGTCACCATGGCGGATTTGATGGCCGCCTCCTGTGCATCAGCGGTGGACAGACCATGATCCAGGGTCAGGGCGTTGGTGCCGATGAAGGCGACGTCGGCACGCATCAGTGCCAGGGTGCGCAGTGCGGTATCACCGACGACAGCCTGCGTGATCGCACGCACAGAGCCGCCGAGCAGCTGCACCTCCGGCAGGCCGCGGGTGGCGAGGTTGAGAGAGATCGGCAGACTGTTGGTCACGATTGACCACTGGTTCGCGTTCGGCTGCTCAGCGATAAGGTCAGCGAGCGTGCCGATGGTTGAGCCGGAGTCGAGGAACAGCCCGCCGTGGGGTTCGGGGAGGAAACGCAGCGCGGCACGGGCGATAGCGGACTTGGCGGAGGGTGCAGAACGGAAACGGGCATCGAGGGAGAACTCGGTGGTCTGGAACGTCTGGCTGGCGACTGCGCCGCCGTGGACGCGGTGCACCACACCTTCACGGTCGAGGACCGCGAGGTCTCGGCGAATGGTCTCGGCGGTCACGTCAAAGCGCTGGGCCAACTCAGTGACGTTGACCCGGCCCTCGACGGCGGTGAGGGAGGCGATCTGGCGACGCCGCTCCTCTGCGTACATGCTGCACTCCTACTGGTGTCCGACACCCAACACGATGGAAACCGGACACGTGTTTGCCCGTTTCCGCCATTGTTGCAAACATCGCGGGGTTAGGAGGCGTATCTACCCGTTGTACAGCACGAACGGGGGAGAGCAATTCGCCGGAAAAGGAAGCGCGCCCGACGTCCGATGCCCCTGTGACATGCCCGTTCAGGTGGGAAGGTGTCTAGATCGCCGAACGGGGATGTCCGAAGTGGCGGGGGTGGCTGGGGGCGGGGCTTAAAGCTTGCGGAACACCGAGACGATCTTGCCCATGATCTCCGCCTTCTCGCCGGGGATCGGCGCGAAGTCCTCGTTGTGGGGCAGAAGCCACACGCCGGAGGAATCCTTGTGGAACTCCTTCGCGGTTGCCTCCCCGTCGATGAGGGCGGCGACAAACTCTCCCTGTTCAGCCACCGGCTGGGAGCGAACAACAACCCAGTCGCCGTGCAGGATGCCGGCATCCTTCATGGACTCCCCGTCGATCTGCAGCATAAACAGCTCACCATCGCCAACCAGATGCGCCGGCATCGGGTAGTACTCCTCGACTTCTTGTTCAGCGAGGATCGGAGAGCCAGCGGCGATGCGGCCCAGCACCGGGATGAAGTTGGCGGGGCTGGCATCCTCCGGGGTCTCCACCTGCTTCGGAGCGGCCTTGCGGCCCGGCTTCTTGGCGGTGTCGGTGGACGGCAATGTGCGCACGTCGACAGCGCGGGGCTTATTGGGGTCGCGGCGCAGGAAGCCCTTCTTCTCCAGCTGCTTGAGCTGGTAGGCGACCGAGGAGGTCGACTGAAGCCCAGCGGCGTCACCGATCTCACGGATGCTCGGCGGGTAGCCCCGCAACACAACGGCGTCACGGATGACTTCCAGGATTCGTCGCTGGCGGTCGGACAGGGTCGCCAGGTCAGGCTTCCCGGTGGGGTTGGTCATTGTCTCGCTCCTAGGTTCTCGTGCGGTTGTCGAGGAGTTCTTGTGCGGTGTTCGAATGGTTTGCCCTCAGTGTGCCATTCACCTGATACATGTCTACCACGAACTGGTACGGATGTTCGAGCGAAACGACTCACGGCTGGACAAACTTTCGAAGCGGTGCTATAAATCGAACATAGCATCTACTTCGAACAAGTGAACGGTATTGATGTTCGAGCGTGTCGGATGCATTCGATACTCTCACATCAGTCAACGAAAGGACAGCACCATGACCATCCACCTTAACCACTCCCATGCAGGTCGCCACATGGAGGAGCAGGCTCGTCCGCGTGTTAGTGCCCCGGCAGTCTGGGAGCCCTCCGGCTTCCGGGAAGGTTCGGCCGCCGAGCGTGGTGTTCGAACCCTGCGGCCCTCAGATCGAACGCAGCACCGAGATATCGGCGTGCTGCCCCCACGATCGGCCGCCACGTGGGAGGACCGGGCACGCAAGCGCCGCGATACCTGGCGCACCTACCTCATCGGAGCATTGTTCGGCGCTGCCCTTATCGGTGCCTCCGCGCTGGGCGATAACGGCGAGCAGGCTGTGACGCCAGAGCAGATCGCAACCTCGCCCGTCGATGTGAGAGATGCCCGCTAGTCCTAACCGGGGGAGGGGAGAGTACTGGGGTGCGGGGGTAGGATCGGCCAGTAGTTTTGTTGGTCGATCCCAGAAAGGCGTTGACGGCTCACGTGTACTGCCCGTTTTGCCATCATGATCACTCGCGGGTGATTGATTCGCGCATCATCGATTCCGGGGCCTCCATCCGGCGGCGCCGGGAGTGCACGAAATGCGAGGGTCGATTCACCACGATCGAAAAGGCCATCCTGCTGGTGATCAAGCGTAATGGAGTCACCGAGCCCTTCAGCCGAGACAAGGTGGTCCTCGGTGTGCGCCGTGCGTGCCAGGGGCGGGATGTCTCGGACGACGCCCTCAAGCGCTTGGCACAGGAAGTGGAGGAAGCCGTACGCTCGCACGGCAGCTCCCAGGTCAACGCAAACGACATCGGCCTGGCGATCCTGGAGCCGCTGCGCGCGCTCGATGAGGTGGCGTACCTGCGCTTCGCCTCCGTGTACAAGTCTTTCGAATCCGCTGAGGACTTCGAGTCGGAAATCCGTCTCATGCGACGCCGTGCCCGGGAGGAGCAAGCCGTCCTCGAAGGCTAAAGGTCAGCGCAGCTTGTCCACTGCCTTCTGGATCCGGCGTAGGGAGATCGGTCGCGCCGTGCCCAACCGCTGCGCGAAGAGACTGACGCGCAGTTCCTCAATCATCCAGCGGATGTCCTTGACCTCGCGGGTTTTCTCCCGGCCCGCCGGCAGTTTCGCCAGACGCAACTGCAGATAGGACTGGGCCTCCTCGACCTCGTCCTGGCGGTCGGCATCCTTATCGGGGTCCTGCGCCATCTCTTCCAATCGGATGCGCATGGCCTGCAGATAACGCGGCAGGTGCCGGAGCTGTCCTGTCCCGTGTACCGTGACGGCGTTGCGTGGCAGGAGGAAACCCAGCTGCGCCTTCATATCGTCGATCGCGTCGCCGCTCCAGGCGTTGAGCTCCTCGGCCACAGACTGGTATTCGATGAGCGCCGGAGCGAGTGATACCACGGTGCGGCGCACCATGCCGGGTACCTCCGGGGAGACCTTCTTGCGCAGTACCTCGAACTCTTCCGGGTCACGCACCGGCCCGCCGTGGACGAGCATGAGGTCGCGGGTGGCGGCGACGCGGGCGTCCTCCACCAGGCCAGCGGCCCCACCGTGTGGATAGTGATCCACGGCGACGCGCTGCTGCAATGGCAGGCCCTTGGTCATTTGCCCGGCATTGACGGAGATCTCCCGCAGCAGCAGGGTGAGGGTAGCGGTAAGCATGGAGGCGTCGGCCGCGGCCTTGGTCGGGTGGACGCGGATCTCCACGCCGTCCTTGGTGGCCACGAGCGCCGGGTAAGCGGTCACCTCATGGCCGTCGACGACGGTGCTCACTTCCTCAGCGACGGTGCCCAGTGAATCAGCCGTCCACTTCGGCACGGCCTTTAACTCCGAGGAGCGTGAGACCTTACTCACTGAGGAGGTGATCGAACCGGCTTGGCGCTTGATGAGTGCGCCGAGGTCCTTGTCGGCGTCAATGACTTTGCCGCGTTTATCCACGGCGCCGTAGGTCATCTTCAGATGAGGCGGCAGCGCGGCAGGACGGAAGTCTTCCGCCATGATGTGGCGCCCGCCCATGGAATGCAGCACCTGTGTGAACTGCTCCACCAGGGATCCCTCATAAGGGATGAGGCGGCTCAGCGCGCGGCGGGCGACATCCGGCGCGGGCACCACCGCGCGGCGTTTGTCTTTCGGCAGGGTGCGGATGAGCTCGGTGAGTAGTTCCTCGCGCAGGCCGGGGACGAGCCAGTCGAATCCCTCGCGGTCGATGCCCGCCAAAAGCGGAACGGGCACGAGGATGGTCACGCCGTCCTGCGGGTGGCCGGGCTCGAAACGATAGGCCAGGTCGTAGACTATGCTGCCCTTGCGCCAGCGGTCGGGGAAGGCTTCCTCGGTGATGGCGTCGGCGTCCTCGTCGAGAAGCGTTGCCGGGTCGAAGTCGAGCAGGTCCGGGTTGGTCTGCCGTTCCTTCTTCCACCAGGAATCGAAGTGGCGGCCGGTGGTGATATTCGCGGGCAGGCGGGCGTCGTAGAAGTCGAAAAGTGATTCCTCGTCGATGACCAGCCCGCGGCGGCGGGCCTTCTCTTCGATCTCGGCGGCGGTCTCCAGTTTCTCCACGTTGGAGTGGAAGAAGGTGTGATGCGTCGTCCAATCCCCTTCGATGAGGGCATGCCGGATGAACATGTCGCGGGCGGCCTCCGCGTCGACCCGGTGGTAGGGGACGATGCGGTCGGCGATGATGGTCACGCCGTAGAGGGTCGACTTCTGGTGGGCGATGCCGGAGGCCCGCTTCCGGGACCAGGAGGGCTCGGAATGCTGGTGTTTCAACAGCGGTCCGGCGAGTTTCTCCACCCAGGCGGGTTCAATCTTGGCGACGTCGCGCGCCCACAGCCGGGAGGTCTCCACCAGTTCGGCGGCCATGAGGAACTCCGGGGGCTTCTTCGCCAGGGAGGAACCTGGAAAGACCATGAAGCGGGTGCCGCGGGCCCCCTTGAATTCACGGGTGTTGCCGTCGCGGGCACCGATGTGAGAGAGCAGACCCGAGAGCAGCGACTGGTGGATGGCATCGGCGTTGCGGTCGCCGGCGACGTCGTGGCGCGAGGACCACCCGAGCTGGCGGGTGACCTCCCGGAGCTGACGAACCAGGTCGTACCACTCGCGAATCCGCATGTAATGGAGGAACTCGGACTTCATGCGGCGTCGAAAAGCATTGCCGGAGAGGTCATCGCGGGACTGGTTGATGTAGTCCCACAGCTTCAGCGAGCTGAGGAAATCACTTGTGGTGTCCTTGAACCGGGCGTGCTTCTGGTCAGCTTGGGCCTGCTGCTCGAGGGGGCGTTCGCGCACGTCCTGGATGGTCATGGCGGCGACGATGACGATGACGGCGTCGAGTTCCCCGAGACGGTTGGCCTCCACCAGCATGCGGGCCATGCGGGGGTCGACGGGAATGCGGGCGATGTCGCGGCCGGTGGGGGTGAGCACCGGCTGGCCGTCGCGTTCCTCGTCGGTCAGCGCCCCGAGCTCATGGAGCAGGAGGAGGCCGTCGCGGATGGCGCGGTTTTCCGGCGCCTGGACGAAGGGGAACTCGGCGATATCACCCAGGCGCATGAGCGCCATCTGCAGGATGACGCTGGCCAGGTTGGTGCGCAGGATCTCGGGGTCGGTGAACTCGGGCCGGGATTCGAAATCCTCCTGCGAGTACAGGCGGATGGCGATGCCGTCGGCGACACGTCCACAGCGCCCCGAACGCTGGTTGGCAGAAGCCTGGGAGATCGGTTCGATGGGCAGGCGCTGGACCTTGTTGCGGGTGGAATACCGGGAGATACGGGCGGTACCGGTGTCCACGACGTAGCGGATGCCGGGCACGGTCAGCGAGGTCTCGGCGATGTTGGTGGACAACACGATGCGCCTGCCGGAGTGGGGCTGGAACACGCGGTGCTGCTCCTGGTTGGACAGGCGGCCGAACAGCGGGGTGACCTCCACGCCCTTCCACTTGCGGCCCTCGATCGCCTCCATGGCATCGCGGATGTCGCGCTCACCGGGGAAGAAACACAGGATATCGCCGGGGCCCTCGAGCATGAGCTCCTCGCACGCCTCGCAGAGGGAGTCGAGCGGATCCTGGTCGATGACCTTGCCCTCGCGTTCGAACTCCATCGGTCGGTAGCGGATCTCCACGGGGAAGGTACGCCCGGAGACCTCGATGATCGGCGCGGGCTCACCGTTTGTATCCGCGAAATGGGAGGCGAAGGACTCCGGATCAATCGTCGCGGAGGTGATAATCACCTTGAGGTCCGGGCGCTTCGGCAGCAGGCGGCGCAGGTAGCCGAGGATGAAGTCGATGTTGAGGGAACGCTCGTGGGCCTCATCGATGATGAGGGTGTCGTAGGCGTTGAGGAAGCGGTCGCGCTGCATCTCGGCGAGCAGGATGCCGTCGGTCATGAGCTTGACGGCGGAGGTGGGGGAGACGCGGTCGTCGAAACGAATGGCGTAGCCGACGGTCTCCCCGATGTCCTGGCCCAACTCCTCGGCGATACGCTCGGCGACGGTGCGGGCCGCCAGGCGACGCGGCTGTGTGTGCCCGATGAGCCCACGGCGGCCCCGACCGAGGTCGAGGCAGATCTTCGGGATCTGCGTCGTCTTACCGGAACCGGTTTCACCGGCGATGATGACGACCTGGTTGTTCTCGATCGCCTCCGCGATATCCTCACGCCGCGCGGAGACAGGCAGGGATTCGGGGTAGGTGATGTCGGGGACGGCGGCGTCGATAAGCATTTGCTTCTCGACGGCGCGCTCCACGTCGGCGGCAATCGCAGCAAGAGCCTGCGGGGCGCGTGCTTTGTGGAGGCGGCGGCGGAAGGCGCGTTCGTCGGCGAGCGAGACCTCGGAGAGGCGGGCGTAAAGATCTTCACGGGTAGTCATGGCTGAGCGTAAATCCTACCGTCTCCAAGGGCGTGGCCTACTGTGGTGCACATGAGCACCCCGAACGACCCCTATGAACCCTATCCCTCCACCCCGCACCCGGAAGATGCCCCCGGCTACGGTCAGCAGCCCTACCAGGGCTACCCGCAGTACGCCGGACAATCGTCGTACGGTGAGCCGCACTACGGTGAGCCGCAGCAGCCTGTCGGCGACGGCAAGGTCCGCCCCATGGAGGCTGTGGGCTGGGCGTTCCGGGCGACGTTCCGCAACTGGCCGGTGTGGATCTTAGGTGCCTTGGCACTGATGGTGCTGATCTTCGTCACCTCCGCTGGCCTGCAGTTCATCGGCGGCGGGAGCGCTGACCCGAGCGCCCCGATGAGCTCGGGCGACATGGTCATTCAGCTGCTGATGGGTGTGATCGGCGTCGTCGTCGGTGTGTTTATCTACAACGGTGTGCTGCGCGAGATCGACAACGACAAGATCGGATACGGCGATTTCGGGAATAACGTCAACTTCTGGCCGACCCTCGGAGTGGTGCTGGTTCTGCAGGTCCTCTCCGGCGTTGCCTTGACGCTGGTGTCGACACCGATCATGGCCACCAGCAATGAGATCGCGATGGAACAGATGGCCTCGCAGGATGAGATGCTCGCAGAGCTAGGCAAGCTGTTTGCCGTGCTCGGTGTGGTCCTGCTGATCACCCTGCTCGTCGTGCCGCTGACAACGTTTATGCCCTGGTTCGCGGCTGACCGCCGCACCGGTTTCGCAGGCGCCTTCGGGGCTGGTTTCCGCGCCGGCGCCCGCAACTACCTGCCGCTGCTGCTGTTCACCTTCGTCGCAGCTATCGCCACGTTCATCCTCACGCTGGTCACATTCGGGCTGGCGGCGATCATCATTGTCCCGGCCTTGACGCTGGCGCAGGGGCACATGTACCGGCAGGCGGCGCAGGGCCAGCTGCCAGCTAGTCCTCCAGTGCCGCCTGGAATGCCGCGGTGAGCAGTTCCCCGAGGATCTCAAAGTCCTCGGAGCGGGAACTGGAATTGCGGGCCACCAGCCCGATCTCGCGCTGAGCGGTGACGTCCGCGGCAAAGGTGGCGATGGCCAGGCCCGGGCGGTGGCACTCGGTGCGCAGCGCGGAGACGGGCACGAGGGTGGCGCCGAGGCCCGCGGCAACGAGCTGCATGATCGTCGTCAGTGAGGAGGCGCGGGTGACGGAATTCGTCGCCTCGGTGGGGTTGAGATCGGCCTGGCGGCACAGGTCGACGATCTGGTCGTGGAGGCAGTGGCCGTCGTCGAGAAGCAGAAGGTCAAGGGCATCGAGGTCGGAGAGGCCGAGATCCTCCCGGCCGGCCAGGGGGTGATCGGCGGGGACGACGACGGCGAAGTCTTCCGTATAGAGGGGGCGTTCAGCGACACCGGTGCTCTCAGAAGGAAGCGCCATCACGGCGAGGTCGATCTGGCCGTCGCGGAGCATCTGGAGCAGGTGGCGGGTCTGGTCTTCGACGATGCGGGGTTCCAGCTCCGGAAACTGCTCGTTGAGCGTGGTGAGCAGGGTCGGCAGGAGGTACGGCGCGATCGTCGGGATGATGCCGATGGTCAGCGGGCCGATGAGGGTGCCGTGCGTGCCGCGGGAGTGGGCGAGGAAGGAGTCGGCGGCGTCTAGTGTGGCCTTGGCGTAGGGGAGGAGTTCCTCGCCGGCGGGGGTGACGATGACGCGGCGGGTGGAGCGCTCGATGAGCTGGATGTCCAGCCCCTGCTCGAGGGCGACGAGTGCCTGGGAGAGCGAGGGCTGGGAGATGCCGAGCTTGGTGGCGGCGGTGCCGAAGTGCTTGTTCTCGGCGATGGTGACGAATGTCCGCAGCTGGGAGAGTGTGGGGCGGTACTCCTTATTGTTCATGCCTATCACTCTACAATATGTGGATTGCAATTGGCTATTGACGCCGCGGGGATTTGGGGGCATAATGGTTGGTGGCTTCGGAAAGGTGCAATAGTAAGACCTTTCCGTGACGGCCGTCACATCCCCCACTTTTTCTGAGGAGATATTCGCATGGCAATCATGACCGTTGGAGAGAAGTTCCCCGAGTTCGAGCTGCTCGCCCTCAAGGGCGGCAACCTGTCTGAGGCAAACGCCCAGCAGCCGGACGATTACTTCGAGACCGTCTCCCTGGACACCTACCCGGGCAAGTGGAAGGTCGTCTTCTTCTACCCGAAGGACTTCACCTTCGTCTGCCCGACCGAGATCGCCGCTTTCGGCAAGCTCGACGAGGAGTTCCAGGACCGCGACACCCAGATCCTCGGCGGTTCCGTCGACAACGAGTTCTCCCACTTCAACTGGCGTGCCACCAACGAAGAGCTGAAGGACGTTCCGTTCCCGATGTTCTCCGACATCAAGCACGAGCTGATCCGCGCCCTCGGCGTCGAGAACAAGGACGGCGTCGCTGACCGCGCCACCTTCATCATCGACCCGGACGGCATCATCCAGTTCGTCTCCGTCACCCCGGACGCCGTCGGCCGCAACGTCGACGAGGTCCTGCGCGTCCTCGACGCCCTGCAGTCCGAAGAGGTCTGCGCTTGCAACTGGCAGGCCAACGACCCCACCAAGAACATCAACAAGATGGACGTCGTTCAGGAGTCGCTTAAGTAATGTCGATCGATAACCTGCGTGGCGCGCTGCCCGAGTACGCCAAGGACCAGAAGCTCAACCTGGGTTCCCTGACCCGTTCCACCGAGCTTTCCGAGCAGCAGCTGTGGGGCACCCTCGTTGCCTCCGCTGCCGCCACCCGCAACGACACCGTCTTCTCCGAGATTGCCGAGGAGGCCAAGGAGCACCTCAGCGATGAGGCTTTCGAGGCTGCTCTCGGTTCCGCGACCGTCATGGCCATGAACAACGTGGCCTACCGTGCCCGCCACTTCCTGGGTGATGATTACTCCCAGGTCAAGATGGGTCTGCGCATGAACATCATCGGCAAGCCCGGTGTGGAGAAGGTCGACTTCGAGCTGTGGTCCCTCGCCGTCTCCACCATCAACGGTTGTGAGAACTGCGTTGTCGCCCACGCGAACACCGTCCGTGAGGAGGGTCTGACCAAGGAGCAGATCTGGGAGGCCGTCAAGGTCGCCGCAGTCGTCGAGGCTGTTGCTCAGACTGTTCAGATTGAGGCAGCTCGCTAGGCTTTTGCTTATCGACGCCCCCCACGTCCAAGCCCCGCGCCGTCTGGTGCGGGGCTTGCGTCGTTGCGGGGGACAGGATCAGGTGGCGGGGATGTTGAGCTCGGCGAGGTCAATGCCGTTGGCGTCATCGAGTTCAATCTCCCAGCGGAGTACGCCGTCTTCCTCATCGAGCTCAGCCTCGTCGAGCACTCCGTCCGGGATCTGCTCGAGTGCCTGGCGGATGGCCTCGGCGGCGGTGACGGTGGCGGCGTGGGCCTCGGCGACATCCTCGGGGTCGCTCTCCCGCTCCTCCTCGCGGACGGTGCCGTCTGCGTCGACCTCCAGCTCGATGACCTGGTCGCCGACCACGACGTCGATGTCGTAAGCCACCCGGCCATCCTCGCGATCGATGTCGGTGATGATGCCGCCTGCGTGCGCGGCGAGCACTGCATCAATGGCGGCGAAGACCGGGTCCTCGCCGGTGGCCGGGGCGGGATCCTGAGCCTGGGTGGTCTCAGCCGGAGTCTGGGTGGCGGCCTGTGCGGTGGCCTGCGCGGTGGTGGTCTCGGTGACCGTGGTAGTGGTGTTCTCGGAATCGGTACAGCCCGTGAGAGCGAGGGCGGCGATCCCGGTGAGGGCCAGCGCGGCGCGGTTCTTCATGGTGTTCTCCTTGGTGA
>NZ_JAUNUG010000012.1:0-16395 GCF_030538285.1 Corynebacterium sp. | reverse complement strand
CCTTGAGCCTGCCTTGAGCCTAGGAACCGAAGATGAAACCACGATGAAACTTCCAGGAGGGTTGTGTCATCTAGATGCACGACGCCCCCGTCACCGGGAAGGCGGTGACGGGGGCGGCAGGGTGTGCAGACGTGGCCGCGGCCTTAGTTGGCGGCGACGTCGACCTCTGCGAGGTCGTTGCGGTCGGCGTCATCCAGCTGGATGTTCCACTGCAGGGTGCCGTCCTCTTCGTCGAGCTCAGCCTCGTCGAGCAGGCCCTCCGGGTGTAGCTCGAGCGCCTCGTTGATGGCGTCGGTGGCGGAGACGGTGGCCTCCTGGGACTTGCGGACCTTCTCGTCGTCGGAGCCGCGGTCGCGCTCCTCCAGGGTGCCGTCGAAGTCGACTTGCAGGTCGATGATGTCCTCGCCTTCGACAACCTCGATGGAGTAGCTGTCGGCGTCGTCCTCGCGGTCGATGTCGATGATGACAGCGTCCGGGTAGTCAGCCATGACAGCGTCGATGACGCGGAAGACCGGGTCCTCACCCTCGACCTGGTCCGCGGTGTCCGCGGTGGTGACGGTGGTCTCGGTCGGATCCTCGCCTGCCGGGGTGGTGGTGGTCACGGTGCCCGGGTCATCGGTGGCGGTGTCGTCGGAGGTGGTGCAGGCGCTGAGGAACAGGCCGGCGGATGCCGCGATGGCAACGGTCTTCATAAGGCGGGTGGTCATGTGAGACTCCTTTGTCTGTCGGGGAAACATAAATATGAAGTTGTATGAACCACCGTACATGTTTAACGGAAGGTGAACAGGAATCTGCGGAAAAGGGTTTCACTTTCGTTATTTTTCGGGGAAAGCTCTTTCTCGCTTTCCGGCGCATCAACTAGCCGATATATAGACTCGCCGCATGGACCTTTACGAGTACCAGGCCCGTGACATCTTCGAGGAGCACGGCGTGCCCGTCGTGCAGGGCACCGTGGCAACCTCGCCTGCGGAAGCCCGGACAGCCGCTGAACGGATAGGTGGCCCGGTCGTCGTGAAGGCGCAGGTCAAGATCGGTGGGCGCGGCAAAGCCGGAGGAATCCGCGTCGCCGATACCCCTGACGCCGCCCATGAGGCCGCCGAAGCGATCTTGGGGCTGGATATCCGCGGGCACCGCGCCGAGAAGGTCATGGTCGTCGAGTGCGTTGACATTGAGGAGGAGTACTACTTCTCCATTCTGCTCGACCGGGCTGCCCGGACTTTCCTGGCGATGTTTTCGGTGGAGGGTGGTGTGGACATCGAGAAGCTGGCCGGCGAACGCCCCGACGCCATCACCCGCGTTGCGGTCGACCCCCTCGGGGACCTCGATGCGGAAGCGCTTGTCGCTGCGTTGCCGGAAGGTATCCGTGTGAAGGTGATCCCCGTGCTCCACCAGCTTCTCGAGGTCTACCGCACCGAGGACGCCACCCTCGTTGAGGTGAATCCGCTGGTTCTCACCGTCGACGGCGAGATCTTCGCCCTGGACGGCAAGATCACCCTCGACGATAACGCTGCCTTCCGCCACGACAACCGTACGGCGCTTGCCGACGCCGCCGGCCACCTCGACCCCGTCGAAAAGCAGGCCCGCGAGCACGGACTCAAGTACGTCACCCTCGACGGTTCGGTGGGAATCATCGGCAATGGTGCCGGGCTGGTCATGTCGACGCTCGACGTCGTGACTGGGGCGGGGGAGAAGCATGGCGGGCAGAAGCCGGCGAACTTCCTCGACATCGGCGGTGGCGCCTCCCCGGAGACGATGACCGCGGCGTTGGAGATTGTGCTATCTGATGAGGGCGTCCGCAGCGTTTTTGTCAACGTCTTCGGCGGCATCACCTCCTGCGACGCCGTCGCCACCGGCATCGTGGAGGCCCTGACCAGACTCGAGGACGCCTCCCGACCCATCGTCGTGCGTCTCGACGGCAACAGCGTCGATGAGGGCCGCGCGATCCTGGAGGATTTCAACCACCCGCTGGTCACCGTCGTCGCGGACATGGATGAGGCCGCCGACACCGTGACCGAACTCGCAGCAAGGAGCTGACATGGCCGTGCTTATCGACGCCGACTCCCGCATCATCGTCCAAGGCATCACCGGACGGGAAGGTCGCCTCCACACCGAGCGCATGCTCGCCGCCGGCGCTCGTGTGGTGGGTGGCACCAACCCGAAGAAGGCGGGGGAGACGGTGACTCTGGGTGGTGACGACCTCCCGGTGTTCGCCACCGTCGCCGACGCCCGGGAAACCACCGACGCCAACGTCTCCGTGGTTTTTGTTCCGGCTGCATTCGTCAAGGATGCGGTGATCGAGGCTATCGAGGCAGAGATGCCCCTGGTGGTTGTCATCACGGAGGGTGTGCCGGTGCGGGACACCGCCGAGATTCTGACGCAGGCGTCGAAAAGCACGCGCATCATTGGCCCCAACTGCCCGGGTCTGATCACCCCTGGGGCGTCGCTGGCCGGGATCATCCCGGCGAAAATCACCGGCTCGGGGCCGGTGGGGCTCATCTCCAAGTCAGGCACGCTGACGTACCAGATGATGAACGAGCTTTCCGACGTCGGCATCTCCACCGCGATCGGCATCGGCGGTGATCCGCTCATCGGTACTGACTTCATGGACGCCCTGGAGTTGTTCGAGTCGGACCCGGACACGGAGGCCATCGTCATGATCGGTGAAATCGGCGGCGATGCTGAAGAGCGTGCTGCGGAGTACATCACCGCGAACGTGTCGAAGCCCGTCGTTGCTTACATCGCCGGCTTTACCGCCCCCGAAGGCAAGACCATGGGGCATGCAGGGGCGATCGTCACTGGATCCGTCGGCACCGCGCGGGCCAAAAAAACGGCGCTCGAGGCGGCGGGTGTGCGTGTCGGCACGACGCCGACCGAGGCTGCTGAGATCATGCGGCGGATCGCGGCGGAAAGGCAGCAATAATAGGCGGCGCGCGCCACTGCTTCGCTAGATATATTCACCCCCTCAAGCGTGTTCACGTAGAGAACAATTGTGCATATGTGCAGTGCTCGCCATTTTATAGCCCTGACGTGCGGTGATGGCGAAACCCTCGGGGTGTGCGACGATATGCGTTTGTGTTGCTAATTTCCTATGATCAGCGGACCTACTCGCCGATCCTCCGAGGTTTCAAACATGCAAACGATGGTGAACTTCACCACGCGCGTCGTCCAGCGCTATATGCCAGATGCCTTCATCCTGGCTATTTTCCTCACCGTGCTGGTCAGTGGTGCCGCACTCATCTTCACCCCGTCCACCCCGCTCGATGTCGTCAACTCATGGGGAACCGGATTCTCTGAACTCTTCACTTTCGCCATGCAGATGGCGCTGGTTCTGCTGACCGGCTACATCCTGGCCTTGAGTCCGATTGTCACCAAGCTGCTCGACAAGCTGACAGACATCCCCAAGACCCCGCGCCAGGGTTATCTCATGACTGCCGCGATCTCGTTCTTCGCCTGCTACCTCAACTGGGGCATGGGCCTGGTCGTGGGCGCCCTGCTGGCGCGCGCCATCGGACGCAAAATCCCCGGCATCCACTTCCCGCTCGTGGTGGCCGCCGCCTACTCGGCTGAAATCGTCCGTGGACCTTCCTCGTCGATCCCGGCTGTGATGGCCACCCCGGACCATTTCATGTTCGAGGAAACCGGCCTCATCCCGGTCTCCGAGACTCTTTACAGCCCGTGGAACCTGGCGATCACCGCGGTGATCCTTGTCGCTCTGTTGGTGTTCTACGCGTCGGTGCGAGTACCCAAGGAGAACATCATTTCCTTCACCGGGCCTGAGGCCGATGACGTGGGCGAGACCGTCGACCGTTCGTCCATGACCCCGGCGGAAAAGCTCGACCACTCGCGAATTCTGCTGCTCCTCCTGGCGATTCTGCCCGGTACCTACCTGGTGAGCCACTTCGCCACCAACGGCTTCGACATCAACCTCAACACCGTCATCCTGCTCTTCCTCACGCTCGCGCTGGTGGCGCACCGCAATGTGGTGGAACTGCTCGCCGCTGTCGAGGAGGCCATCACCTCGACCCGTGGCATCATCCTCCAGTTCCCGCTCTACGCCGGTGTCGCCGGCATCATGGCCACTTCCGGCCTGGTGGATGTCATCTCCGACTGGATCATCGGAGTGGCCACGCAGGAGACCTTCCCCGTGCTGACCTTCCTGTCCGCAGGTGTGGTCAACTTCTTCATCCCGTCCGGCGGCGGGCAGTGGGCCGTCCAGGGCCCGGTGACCATGGCGGCTGCCGAGGCCATCGGGGCAGACATTCCGCAGACCCTCATGGCTTTTGCCTGGGGTGATGCCTGGACCAACCAGGTGCAGCCGTTCTGGGCGCTGCCGCTGCTGGGTGTTGCCGGCCTCTCCGCCCGTGACATCATGGGCTACTGCATGATCTGGCTGCTGGTCACCGGTGTGATCATCGCGGGAGCTTTCACCTTGCTGGCGATGTTCTAGATAAGCTGGACCTTCAGCCCGCGGAGTTGGAGGCAACGCCATGAACAAGACCCAGGCCACCGTCATCATTTCGCTGCTGGCGCTCACCCTGCTGGCAGGAATCGGGATCATCGCGCTCCTGGTGCGCGGTGGCGGTGTGGACGCGGGTGACACGGATCCGCCCTCGACAAGCAGCGTCGAGGCGACCGCCTCCGAAAAAGCCGAAGTCGACGCCGCAGCACTCCTGGAGGGCACCGACATCTACTCCATCCATCCGGAGCCTGCCCCCGACGCGCCGCAGGAGTGGGGCGAATACCAGCTCCGCCGCTCCTGGGACGGCATGACCCGGGTCTTCGCGAACGCAGACTTCAGCCCCATCAGTGATGACGGCGGCGGCCGCTTCCCAGCGACGATGAACCGCTGCGGTATCGGCATGTATCTGGTCACCTTTAAGTCGGTGAACCCGAACGTCGATATCGCCGCGCAGCTTATCGACGCCGCCGGCGGCACCGCCGCGGAAGAAAACATCAATGAAGGGTGGTCACTGTCCACCAACTGCGAAACCCCGGCCTATGTCTTCCTTAACTCCAGCGACATTTCCAATCTCGGGGATGTGGCTTACACCGTGCATGAATATATGCAATCCTCGACCTCCCGCGCCGAACCGCAGGCCGCGCCGACCACTAACCAGGCCACTGAGCCGACAGTGGTGCAATGCCTCGGCTACCTCGGGCCCGCTCAGGGCCTGTACTCCGATGGTGTCGAACGCCTCGCCCCGGAATGCGAGGGCAGCCCGGAGCAACAGCGGGCGATCCGTGGTGAAGGAGTCTGCGGCGGGCTCTACGGATGGATGGAAGTCTCCGCTGAAGAGTACCGGGACCTGTGCGGCATCGACCCGCCCACTAATCGCACCCCGCCGCCAGCTGAGCCCGCACCCATCCCGGAGGAATACTACGAGGCGCCGGTAGAGGTTCCCGCCCCCGCGGGCGATCCTTTCTAGAGTTGTGGCCTAGCGCCGCACCATCTTCACCGACTTCAGCCGCACCTCGCCCTCCGCGTCGGAGGCGTCGAGGTCGATGACGGCGACGAGCTGGAAGGAGTTGTCGCCCTCGGGGTCCTTGATGATCTGCCGGGCGGTCCACTCGCGGCCGTCCTGGGTCAGGGTGAAGTACTCGCCGGAGCGGGCGTCCTGGCCGGTGTCGAGGTCGGCGTACTCGTTGAAGTAGGCGTCGAGTTCCGCACCCCAATCGGGTTTGTCGTCGCGCTCCAGGTAGTCGAGGAGTTCGGCGAGTTTGTCCTCCTTCTCCCAGGCGAAGAGTTCGATGAGGCGCCACATGAGGTTGCGGACCATGATGGTAAACGCCCGCTTGTTGGCGGTGAGCGCCGTGGGGTCCTCGAGGCCGAAAGCGAGTTCGCGCTCGAGGTCCTCCTTGGAGATGGGGGTGTCCTCGTCGCCCATCTGGGCCCATTCGTCGATAAGCGAGGAATCAACCTGGCGGATGAGCTCACCGAGCCATTCGATGACGTCCTCCAGCTCGTCGTTGAGCGATTCCAGCGGCACGGACTGGCGCAGCGTACGCCAGGCGTCGGTGAGATAGCGCAGCACGACGCCTTCGGAGCGGGCGAGGCCGTAGGTGGCGATGAGATCGGAGAACGTCATGGCGTGCTCGATCATGTCGCGCACGACCGACTTCGGGGAGAGCTCGAACTCCCGGGCCCAGGGGGCGCCCTCGGTGAAGGTGTCGTAGGCGTCCTCCAGTTCCTCGGACAGCGGCTGCGGCCAGGTGATGTCCTCGACGATGGCCATCCGCTCGGTGTAATCAACTCCCTCGGCCTTCAGGGCGGCGATTTCCTCGCCGCGGGCCTGCTTCTGCTGGGCCTGGAGGAGGGGGCGGGGGTCGTCGAGAATGGCCTCGAAGGTGGAGATGACGTCGACGGTGTAGGTGTCGGATTCCTGGTCGAGCAGCGTGAGCGCAGCCAGCGCGAAGGGGGAGAGCGGCTGGTTGAGGGCGAAGTCGCGCTGCAGTTCCTGGGTGAGGTGGTAGGGGCGGCCCTCCTCATCGGTACCGTCTGTAGCCTTGACCACGATGCCTGCGTTGAGCAGGCCCTTGAACAGCTCCAGGGTGTGGAGGATGTCGCGGTTCTGCTTCGCGCGGGTGTCGTGGTTGGTGCGCAGCAGATGCTTGAGGTGCTCGTAGCCATTGCCGGGGCGGGCGATAACGTTGAGCAGCATGGAGTTGGTCATTCGGAACTGCGAACTCATCGGCTCCGGCTCGGCGACGGTGAGGCGCTCGTAGGTCTTCTCCGACCAGGTGACCTCGCCCTCGCGGACCGACTTCAAGCGCAGCTTCTTCAGCTTCTTCGGGTCCTGGCCGGCGCGCTTGCGCAGGCGCCAGTTTTCGATCTCATGCTCCGGGGCCTCGACGACGACGGTGCCCTCCGTGTCATAACCCGCACGCCCGGCGCGGCCGGCGATCTGGTGAAACTCACGTGACTTGAGGATGCGCTGGCGGGTGCCGTCGAACTTCGCCAGCCCGGTCATGAGTACGGTGCGGATCGGCACGTTAATGCCCACGCCGAGGGTGTCCGTACCGCAGATGACCTTGAGCAGGCCGGTCTGGGAGAGGCGTTCGACGAGGCGGCGGTATTTCGGCAGCATGCCCGCGTGGTGGACGCCGATGCCGCGGCGCAGCAGACGCGACAGCGTCTTGCCGTAAGTGGTGGTGAAGCGGAAGCTGCCGATCTCGGCGACGATCTTCTCCTTGGTCTCATCGTCGATGATTTTCAGACTGGTCAGCGCCTGAGCGCGTTCGGTGGCCTCACGCTGGGAGAAATGGACGACGTAGATGGGTGCCTTACCGTCGGAAAGCAGGTTCTCGATCGTCTCGTGCACCGGCGTGTAGACATAGGAGAAATCCAGCGGCACCGGACGTTCCGATCCGGCCACCAGGGAGGTGGTGCGGCCCGTGCGGGAGGTGAGATCCTCCTGCAGGAAGGTGGTGTCGCCGAGGGTGGCGGACATGAGCAGGAACTGCGCCTTTGGCAACTCCAGCAGTGGCACCTGCCACGCCCAGCCGCGCTCCGGGTCGGAGTAGTAGTGGAACTCGTCCATGACGACCTGGTCGATCTTCGCGTCCGCGCCGTCGCGCAGCGCGATGTTGGCCACGATCTCCGCGGTGGCCGCAATGATGGGGGCCTGGCCGTTGACGGTCGCGTCACCGGTCATCATGCCCACGTTCTCCGGGCCGAAGATCTCGCACAGCGCGAAGAACTTCTCGCTCACCAACGCTTTGATGGGGGCGGTATAGAAGGAACGCTGCCCGCGGGCCATGGCGATGAAGTGCGCAGCGTTAGCCACCATCGACTTACCCGACCCGGTCGGGGTGGCCAGGATGACGTTGTCTCCGGCGAGGATGCCCAGCGCCGCTTCCTCCTGGGCAGGGTAGAGTTCGATGCCGCGCCCGCGGACCCAGCTGAGGAAACTGTCGAAGATGGACTCGTCCAGGAGGTTCTCCGGGACGTCGGACAGGTCGGGCAGCATCTGGGCGAGGTTCACACTTATTCACCCTAGCCGCAGACCCACGGCGAGCGGGCCTGGCCATCCTGCCATTCCCTTATCCCAGCGCGCAACAGCGCCCCGCGGACTCTCCTTGAAGGGCTCGACGGGGCGCTGGCATGCGACGCTTATTCGTCGTCGTCCGGCAATTCCTCCGGAGAGTCATCGACCGGCCACTCTGCGGGGCCCCCGACCTCCTCGGTGCGGTTGTCCTCCTCGGTGGCATCCAGGGTGGCGAGGAATCGCTCGAACTCCTCCCCAATCTCATCACCGGAGGGCATCTCATGCTCCCCGGGCAGCATGGCGTGCGGCTTCGCGGCGCGGTAGCGCTCCAGCTCCTCGTCGTACTGACGCTCCAGATGGGCGACCACCTGCTGAATCTCGTGGCTGTCATCGACCTGTTCGGAAAGCTGCTGGGTGACACGCACCATGTCGTGCTCGAGGGCGCGCAGCGGCAGGGAGAGACCAGCGGCGCGGGCCACTGCGTCGAGCAGCTCATGGGTGGCCGCCGGGTAGGGCGACGCCGCCAAGTAGTGCGGAACGTGGGCGGTGAAACCGGCGACATTGCGGCCGCGCTTGTGCAGCGCCCGTTCCAGCATCATGGAAGCCGAGCCGGGCAGGACCACCTTCGAGTCATAGGTGAACATGGAATTCACCAGCGACGGGGTGTTGCTGTGCGCGGACACCACGAGCGGACGGGTGTGCGGCACAGCCATCGGCGCGGCGTAGAGGCAGATGGTGTGGTCGACACCGAACTTCTCCACCAGATCGGCGACGGCCTCGGTGAACGCCTCCCACCGCAGATCCGGCTCCGGGCCCGACAGCAGCAGGAAGGAACGCCCCTCGGTGTCGCGCAGAACGCGGATCCCGAGGTCGAGGTTTTCCATCCCGGTGATCTGATGGTTGTCCATGGTCACGGCGGGGCGGCGGGAACGGTAGTCGATGAGTTCATCGTTGTTGAAGGACGCCACCGGACGGGAGTCGAGCGCGGCGAGCAGATGATCGGCGCTGGATTCGACGGCGTGGCCTGCGTCCGCGTAGCCCTGGAGGGCGACGATCAAGGTGGGTCCACCCTGCGTCCCAGTCGTGACCTCCGGGGCCGGGTATTCGAGCTCATACATGGAACGCTCATGGTCATGCATACCCATCATCCTCCTTCGGCTTAAGCGGCATACACCCGGTGCAACTTATCTGACACGGGTGTTATTCCCATGACTGACCAGTGTAGTCGGAATATTCTGCCCCATCCCCGATTGAACCGCCACCCGAGGGGGTCGCAGCCTGTGGACAACTAACAGTTATCCACAGGTTTGGGCGGTTTCGGGGCAGGTGTCCGGCACGAGTGGGTCGGCGCGTGCAGTGTCGGGGGCATGACCACACCGTCACTTGCTTCCCCTGGACAGATCGCCGCCAACCTGCCGGGCATCCTCGGCTTCTACCCGAATGAGTCCCTCGTCTTTGTCACGTTCACCGCCACGGATGAACCGCATCAGTTTTCCCTCGGCCCAGTCTTGCGCATCGATTTGGATGATTTTCACGTCCTGAACGATCTTGCTGAAACCCTGCACAGCATGGAACCGGCTCTCGTCATGGGCTTTATCATCACCACCCGTCCCGATGAGGAGATCTGCGAGCTCATCGACACGCTCATTCTCTACAGGCACATGGTGGACCTGCCCCTGGATGCGGCGTGGGTGACCCCGCGGATTCTCACCGGGGAGGTACTCACCTTGGGGTTGGCCGAGGAGAAGCTCCTGGACAGTAGCTGGGCGCGCGACGTCATCGCCCCGGTGACGGCCGCCCAGTCGATGCAGCCACTGTTGGCGCAGGGGGAGTTGCCGGAACTCAGTCGCGAGGAGATGGATGCCCATTTCGCGCACGGCAACCGCTTCTTCACCGCCCAGGACTGTGAGCAGTTCACTGATTTCGCGGTGGAGCGCGCGTGGGATCTGTGCCCGTCGACGTACCCGGCGTTGGTCGATGATGCTCGATTGCTTATCGACGAAGCCCGCGACCTCCCCCTCACCACCCTTATGGGGGACGAGGAGGTGTTGCTCACAGTGGGGACCCTGTTGGGTACGAAGGAACTGCGTGATCTGGTTGCCGAAGATCTGCTGTGCGACCCGGTGACTGGCTCGCTGCTCATGCTGGCGGTGGCCCGCACCTTCCACGGCGAAATCCGCCACAACGCGCTGTGTCTCTATGCGTTATGTTCGGTGGAGCTGCAGCTTTTCATGCGCGCCACGCATGCACTACTCACGGCGTGCGCCGAAGACCCTGCGCATGTTCTGGCCGGGCTGCTTTTCCCGGCCGCACAGCACGGCCAGTTCCGGCTGATGGTCTCCTCAGTGCGGGAGGGATCCTTGATCGTCAGATCCCACCACGGAATCAATGAGCCGCCCGCAGTTCTGGAGCAGGGGACAGCGGCCTGAGAACGCTGAGCAGGGTGGTCTAGCGGCGTGCTGACCACGCTTTGTCGCCGAGCTGGCTGGTGAAGGCCCAGGCGTCGGTGACAATGGTCTCGAGGTCCGTGCAGGTCGGGTTCCAGCCCAGTTCGGACTGGATCTTCGCTGAGGAGGCAATGAGGGTGGCCGGGTCACCGGCGCGCCGGGGTGCTACCTCCGCCGGGATGGGATGCCCGGTGACCTGGCGGCACATGTCGATGACCTGCTTGACGGAGTAGCCGTCGCCGGAGCCGAGGTTGTAGATCCGGTGTGTGCCAGGCGTATTGCTCTCCAGGGCGAGGACGTGGGCATCGGCGAGGTCGCGGATGTGAATGTAGTCGCGCACCGGGGTTCCGTCGGCGGTGGGCCAGTCATCGCCGAACATGAAGATCTTATCGCGGTGGCCGAGTGCCACCTGCAGGACCAGGGGGATGAGGTGGGTCTCGATCTCGCGGTTCTCACCGATCGAGCCGTAGGCGCCAGCGACGTTGAAATAGCGCAGGCTGGTGGCGCCGAGACCGTGGGCCTGGGCGTAGGAGGTGATGATGTAGTCGATCGCCAGCTTCGACGCGCCATAAGGGTTGGTCGGGGCGGTGGGCATGTCCTCGGTGATCGGCACGATGTCTGGCTCGCCGTAGGTGGCGGCGGTGGAGGAGAACACGAGGTTATGTACGCCGTGGTCCCGCATGGCGTCGAGAAGCTCAAGCGAGGTGACCACGTTGTGCTGCCAGTATTCTTCGGGCTTCTCCATGGATTCGCCGACCAGGGAGCGGGCGGCGAAGTGGATGACGCCGTCGAAACCACCCTCACTCAGGACGGTAGCGGCGACGTCGCGGACATCACCTTCCACCAGGCGCGCACCGGCGGGCACAGCCTCCCGGTTGCCGGTGGAGAAGTTGTCTACCACCACAACCTCGTGGCCGGCCTCGATGAGTACCTGCGCACATACTGATCCGACATAACCGGCACCGCCGGTGACCAGAAGCTTCATTAGATCAGCTCCACCCGGATGGCGTGGGCGAGATCCGGGTGGATCTCCACCTCGGAGGAACCGGAGGAGATGCGCACGGTCCCGCCCTCATGGGTGACGGTGACGGTGGCGCCGACGGTGACCCCAGCGTCGACAAGCGAGGCGAACTGCTCGAGATCCACCTGCAGGATCTCGTTGAGCTGCACGATCCGGGCCCTAGTGGGCTGGCCCTCGGGCAGATCGATGGCGCGGATCCCGTGATCGGCGGCGACCGGATCAGTGACACCGAGCTCCGCCAGGCCCGGGATCGGGTTGCCGAAGGGGGAGCGGGAGGCATCAGCGAGGACGGCGACGACGCGCTCCTCGACGGCCTCACTCATGACATGCTCCCAGCGGCAGGCCTCATCGTGGACCTGGTGGATGTCCAGGCCCAGGATGTCGGTGAGCAGGCGCTCCGCCAGGCGGTGCTTGCGCATGACGGCGGTGGCCAGCTCGCGGCCTTCCGGAGTCATCTCCAGGGAGCGATCGGGGCGGACGATGACGAGATTGTCGCGCTCCATACGAGCGACCGTCTGGCTGACGGTCGGGCCGGACTGCTCGAGACGCTCTGCGATGCGGGCGCGCAGAGGGATGATGCCCTCCTCCTCGAGTTCGTAGATGGTCCGCAGATACATCTCAGTGGTATCGACCAGGTCCTTCACGGGCCCAACGCCTTTCTGCCTCACAAGTACCGACAATGGATAAAAGCCTACCCCAACGAACGACCGCCCTCCCGGGGGTGCGGGAAGGCGGGATGCGCAGGGTGGCTAGAGCGCGTACTCGCGCAGGCGGGCGGCGCGGTGGCCGTCCCGCAGCTTGCTCATGACCTCACGCTCAATCTGGCGCACCCGCTCGCGGGAGAGCCCGAAACGGCGACCAATCTGATCGAGGGTGCGCGGGACACCGTCATCAAGGCCGTAACGCAGGCGGATGACATCCTGCTCACGCTCCTCCAGGGTGCCCAGCACAGAGCGGATATCGGAGTGGCGCATGGTGGCGACCACGGCGGACTCAGCGTCAGTGGCCTCAGCATCCTCGATGAAATCACCCAGCGGAGCCTCTTCGTCTGCGCCGACCGGCATGTCCAGCGACACCGGGTCGCGGGACTGGCGCAGGAGCATCTCGATGCGGGATTCCTCAATACCCGACTCCTCAGCCAGCTCCTCGTTGGTGGCCTCCCGGCCCAGGTGCTGGTACATCTCCCGCTTGATCCGGGAGAGCTTGTTCACCTGCTCCACGAGATGGACAGGCAGCCGGATGGTGCGGGATTGATCCGCCATACCGCGGGTGATTGCCTGGCGGATCCACCAGGTGGCGTAGGTGGAGAACTTAAAGCCCTTGGCGTAATCGAACTTCTCCATCGCGCGGATCAGACCCAGGTTGCCCTCCTGGATGAGATCCAGCAGCGGCATGCCGCGGCCGGTGTAACGCTTGGCCAGGGAGACCACCAGGCGCAGGTTGGCTTCCAGCAGATGGGCGCGCGCCTTGTTGCCGTCCTTCGCCAACACCTTCAGGTCGCGCTTCATGGCGCGGGTGAGGTTCTTGTCGGTGGCCAGCAGATGGGCAGCGTACAAACCAACCTCAATGCGCTGGGCGAGCTCCACCTCTTCCTCCGCATTCAGCAGGGCCGTGCGGCCGATGCCGTTGAGATAAACACGCACCAGGTCCGCGGACGGGTTGTCGTTGGTCTGGCCGCGGCGGCTTCCACGGTCGGTGGTCTCTACGTCAGGATCCTGCAGGGAAGGGTTGGTCATCGGGAGGCCTCCTAAATTCGCCGGTACTATCTGCTCAACGCGCGGGCGCTGGGTTTTGTTCCCGACCCAAAAATCAGCACTCCACCAGCACAGTGAAGGGACCGTCGTTGACGGAAGCCACCTTCATCATCGCGCCGAAGACACCTTGCTCCACGGGGATGCCGCGCTCCCGTAGCCCGGCGGCGATCTTCTCGATCACCGGTTCCGCCACCTCGCCCGGTGCCGCATCCGACCAGCTGGGCCGGCGTCCCTTCGCGGTGCGCCCGTGGAGGGTGAACTGGCTGACCAGCAGCACCGATTGCCTGGCTTCTTCCACTCCTTGTTCGCCGTCGAGGATGCGCAGTTCGGCGATCTTGCGCACCATGGTCTCCCAGGCATCCGGGGCATCCTCGCGGCCGACGCCGACTAGTGCCAGGATGCCGGGCCCAATCTCCCCGACGACCTTTCCGTCGACGGTGACGGAGGCCTCGCTCACGCGGGTGAGGACGGCTTTCACAGGATCACCTCCGCGGGCAGCAGCAGTCCATGCCGGACCAGATCGACAACGGCGGGGATGGCAGATTCCACCAATGGCTCCTCTTCCAGATCATTGGCCATGGCATACAGGCCGACGGTTTCGCGCAGGGAAAGCCCATGCGGGTGGAGGCCGGCGACAATCGCCGCCAGATGCTTATCGACGTCGTGGCTCCACCGCGGTCCGTCCGTACGCGTCAGCCGCAGGGCGGCTGGCGCGAAGCCCACCCCGGCGTCGACGTCGGCGACGGAGATCTCCTCCCGGGCCAGGCCGGGGCGGGTGAGGTAAGTGGCGTCGGCAAGCTCGGTGGCGCTGCGGTGGCGCAGCCAGGCGATGCGGTCGAAGTACTCCTCCACCTCGGGGCCGAGGGGATCGGTGAAGGCCTGCGGCATGGGCTCGGCCATGATGTCGGAGGGCTCATCGCCGATATCACGGATGGCGACGAACCCGAAACCGATGCCGGTGACTCCGTGGTCCGCGAAGTGGGCCAACCAGGCCTCGGTGCGCGCGGCCGCTTCCGGGGAGCGGGGATCAATCGATTCATCCCGCAGCCAGGTACCCACATAGTGGGCGGGATCTGCGACATCACGCTCGATGATCCACGCCGCCACCCCCCGCTTCGGCAACCAGGAGGCCACACGCGCGGCCCAGGACTGCCCGTGGGTATGTACCCACGCGGCCAACAGGTGTGCGGTGCCACCCGGGTTGAGGTGCTGCGGTGCCTGGGAGACGACGAGCTCGGAAGCCCCATCCAGGTTCAGGCCCGAATCGCGGTAGACGTGGCCGACCTCCGGCAGGCCGACCACAAACGGCGGGTTGGCCACAATGCGGTCGAAACGCCGCCCGGCGACCGGCTCAAACCACGGGCCTTCCAGCAGCTCCACCTGCGCACCCGCCCCGGCGAAAGTCGCGGCGGCCAACTCCAGTGCGCGGGGATGGATATCCGTGGCCGTGACATACTCAGCCGCCTCCAGCTGACCCAAGGCCTGCACTCCGGAACCCGTGCCCAGATCCAGCACCGTATCCACCGGGGTCACTGGTGTGGACTGCAGCAGCGACAGGCTGGCGGCACCGACACCGAGGACGTGGTCCGGGCCGGGGACATGTTGCGTCATGGAGGCATCCGCATCCGAGAACACCCACCGGTTCTCGCCGACAATGACATGCGGCCGGATGTCGAGCACCAGCCGGACGGTGCCGGAAGGATCGGCGGTGACGGCCGCGGCGTCGATAAGCTTTGTCGTCAGCGTAGCGCCGAGCAGATCCGCCAACTCGGTGGCGGGGACGGCGTCGCGAAGCACGAAAACGCGGATCAGACGCGAGAGCCGCGAATCATCCGACGCCGCGAAACGCACCGCCGCCGGTTCACCGCGATGCAACGCCTCCGTGGCATCCGGGCCTACATGGGCGGCGATACCGTCCGCCGTGAAACCCGCCTCGGCGAACAGGGCGGTCAGTTCAGGGGCGAGGGCAGCCACGCTCAATTCTCATTCTCCTCATGATCGATGATGTCCGAATGGCCGGTCTCCAGCTCGGGACGGGACGGGGCCTCCACCTGCGCGCGCCGCTCCGCCTCCACCGCGGCATAATACTCCCGCGCCACCTGCGGCTTATACGTGTTACGCGAACGCTTATCCCGCACCTCACCCTGCCCATTCGCAATCACCACCGCGATCCACGGCAGCGGCACAGAAATAAGGAACAAGATGCCCGACACAATCCAATCACCCAGCCACAGGTAACTACCCGCACTGATCAGCAACGCCGGCAGACGCGAAGCCTGCAACCACGTGTACACCCGCTCCCGGCGCCGGAGATTCTCCGCCGGGGAACGCTGCGCGGTGGTGATCAGCTCCGCACGCCGCCGCCGAATACCCAGGCGACGCTGGCGGCGCGCCGGGCCCGACGTGTCACCGCCGGGCTCGTCCGGCTCGTCCACGACGTCGAAGGTGTCCTCATCCATACTGCTCAGGGTAGCCCCGTGTGCCAACGAGGCAAGATGTGGGGCATGATGGTTCGCGTGAAGACCAGTACGAAGACCATCGAACGCCCCGACATCAGGGAAGACACCGACCTCGACGACGGCACCCCGAAGTTCTTCCACTACGTCAAGAAGAACCAGATCGTCGAGTCCGCGGTGAGCGGCAACATGGTCGTCGCCCTGTGCGGTGAGACCTTCCCGGTGA
This sequence comes from Corynebacterium sp., assembly GCF_030538285.1. Lineage (GTDB taxonomy): Bacteria > Actinomycetota > Actinomycetes > Mycobacteriales > Mycobacteriaceae > Corynebacterium. Next base: position 506 of record NZ_JAUNUG010000012.1, on the reverse strand, counting down.
CCAAGCAGGCCAAGCCCGGATCACCGGTCTGCCCCGACTGCGAACGGATCTACAAGGGCCTGCGTCGCAAGTGAGTGGGGGAGGACAGGGTAACAAGGGGCAGCTCCGCGCCTGGCAGCGCTCAGCGCTGACGAAGTTCCTGCTGCATAAACCGAAGGATTTCCTGGCGGTCGCGACCCCGGGTGCCGGCAAGACCACGTTCGCGCTGCGCGTGGCCACCGAACTGATGGCCTCGCGGGTAGTCGACCGCATCATCGTCGTCGTGCCCACCGAACACCTGAAGATCCAGTGGTCCCAGGCCGCCGCCCGGGTCGGCCTCTCGCTCGACCCGCACTTCACCAATGCCTCGGCGGTCAACCCGTCCTATGACGGCATCGTGGTCACCTATGCGCAGGTGTCGATGCACCCCTTCAAGCACCACGCCGTGTGTTCCGCCCGCCGTTCGCTGGTCATCCTCGACGAGATCCACCACGGCGGCGACGCCAAGAGCTGGGGCGACGGCATCC
>NZ_JAUNUG010000060.1 GCF_030538285.1 Corynebacterium sp. | reverse complement strand
GAATGCGGATCTTCTGTCCGGCCACGCTTATCCTCTTCCTCGCTTGTCCCACATCACATTTAGGAGCGGTGGGAATTCGCTTCTCGATTTCTCTATAACGTTGTCCGGGCTCTGGGGCCTGGGCGCAACGCCAGTTACTTAACTGCCATGACTGGCCGGGAGGTGTCCGGGGCTGACAAAGGCCACCGGAAGTGCTCCTGACGGGGTACAAGACCCGTTAGTCAAGTAGGAAGGGATACGTTTATCTCGCGATAAGCGTGGGCCCTCGTGTACTGCCGCTGTTTATTTGCCATGCCCCTTCTCCGGTCTTCTCTCTCGGGTGTGTCGAACCTGTAGCGGTGACCTTGACCCGATCGGGAAGCCTTCCCAGCCATTCCTGACGGAGTGTCTGACGAAGGTGTCATGTTCGCTTCACCAGCGACGATGTCTTTCCGAGCTGCGCCCGGGCACATGTCGTGTTAAAGCAACCCATGTATTAAAGCACGTCACGCCCCACAAACACAATCCGCGCTCTCAGAACTACTATGGGGATCACTCGCCCGCCCCCGTTGTTGCAGGAGTCACATTATGTCGGAGCTAAACAACCCGTCCCGCGGTATTACCCGCATCGAGGACGTCGTGGTCTCCCGGATCGCAGGCTTGGCCGCCCGCGAGGTCTCCGGGGTGCATGCGCTCGGCGGTAGCGGGACGAGGGCCCCGCAGGGCGTGCACGTGGAGGTGGGTGACCGGCAGGCGGTGGTGGATGTCTCCATCGTCGCGGAGTACGGCGTGGCCATCCACGACCTGGCGGAGGCCATCCGGGAGAACATCATCACCGCTGTCGAGCGGATGACGGGTCTTAAGGTTCCGGAGGTCAACGTTACCGTCCATGATGTGCACTTGGATCTGGGTGGCACCGTCGATGAACCCTGAGACCGCCGTCGCCCTCGCCGGGGACATTCGCGACGTATCCGGCGTGGCGGCACTGCACGCCGGTCGTTTCGGGGAAGTTGCTTTGTTGTTCCCGCGGCGCCGCGTCAACGGGCTGCGTCGCACGTCGCACGGCCTAGAGGTACACGTCGTTGTTGATTTGACGGTGCGGCGCCCGCTTATCGACGTCGCCGTCGACGTCCGCCACGTTGTCGCCCGACATCTCGACCTGCCGGTCGACATCATCTTCGCGGAGGCAACCGATGGATAACACCCGCCGCGGAGTGCTCCTCGGTCTGGTTCTGGCGTTCGCCACCATCTTCGGCGGGTGGGGCGGGCTACTGTACGCCGTGCTGTTCGGCGCAGTCGGCGGGGTGATCGGCGCACATTGTGATGGCCGCCTCGACCTCATGGCGCTGGCCCGGCGGATCGGGGGTCGGGAGTAGATGGGTGTGCACATCACGGAACGCGCCGTCGAACGCATCGTGGCGGCGGCGGCCGCCTCCGTTCCCGGGACGGTGGAGTTGGGTCGCGGTCTCGACCGGCTCGCAGGCCGTACGTACCCACGCTATGACGTCATCGTCGACGATTCCGCCGGCACCTGTTCCATCGAGGCGTTCATCGCGGTGGTTTGGCCCTGTCCCGTCACTGCGGTGGCCGTGGCGGTGCGGCGGACGGTGGCCCAGTGGGTGGAGGATATGACGGGCCTTCAGGTCACCGGCGTCAACGTTATCGTCGGACCGGTGGTGCCGGGCCTGCCGGTCACCGAGACAGCAGTCGCCGATCATCCGGCGCACCCGAAGCTACGACCGGTGACTGTGAGGGGGCGTCGTGTCCGATAGATCCCCCCGCCCACAGCCCTGGGCCCGTCCAGTGGCGATTCTCATCGGCCTGATCCTGTTCGGTGTGGCCATTGTGTGTGGCCGCGAGATCTGGCTGCGTAACTCCCGATCCATAGACTGGGATACGTGGGTGGAGCCAATCTTCATGACCATCGGTGACGCCACGTATGAACCCTGGATGCTGCCGACCGGCATCGCCGCCGCACTGCTCGGGATATTCCTGGTGTGGGTGGCGCTGCGCCCACGCATCCGCACTCACCGGCGTATCCGTGCGGCGGCGCCAGTGTGGATGCGCCCGGTTGACATCTCCCGGCTGTTGGCCGCCGCTGCCCGTGGAGTCCCCGGGGTATCCACGGCAGTTGCACATGTCTCGGGCGGTTCGGCTGTCGTCTCCGTCACCGGACATCAGCCGGATCTCGCCCCGCTTATCGACGCCACCCTCACCCCCCTCATCGAGGACCTCGGGCTCAACCTCTCCCTCAAGGTGCGGCAACGCCCACTGCAGGAGGTGGAGAAGTGAACAAGAGGATCAACTATTTCGACCGGATTGTCGTGCTCATCGTCGGCCTGCTCATCTTGGCCGGTGGCGCCTGGGCCGTGGGCCTTTATTTCGACCTGCCTTTCTCACAGAGCCTCACCGACTTCATCGACTTCCCCGCCTGGCGAGCTGCTCCCGACGCCGAGTGGTTCGACTGGGTGCTGGCCGGAATTGGGGTGGTGTCGGCGCTGCTCGGCGGATGGCTCATCGCCCTCAATGTCCGCCGCTACCGTTTGGGGAGGGTGATCTCCCCCGCCTCCGATGCCACGGGCACGATCGGCGTCAACCTCGCGACGATCGCCGCGGCGATCGCCAAGGACCTGGAGGTACATCCGCGTGTCGACTCGGTGCTGCATACGGTGGTCGACCACTGGGATCGCCCGACGATGACCATTACCGTCCGCGCCCGCTCCGGGGCTGACGTCCCTTCGCTGCGCGACACCCTGGAATCTGCTGAGCAGGACTTCCGGTCCGCGGTGCCGGGCATCACCGTCGACAGTGTCTATAAGCTGCATCTTCTCCCGCCTCAGGCCTCCACGAGATAGATGGCACTGACCGCGGCGAACTCCAACGGGCGCCCTCCCCCGGGCGGAAGGACCACCAGAGGTTCAGCCGGGGTGCATGCCTGCAATGATTCCCACCGCACCTGCTCCTGCGCCAACTCACGGCGACCGGTGATGAAACGCTGCAGACCGTGGGAGAGCAACACCGTCGATTCATCCTCCAGGACCAGCAGGTAGACGCGATCCTCCATGTCCCTGCGCTGGAGTCCGTCGAGGCTTTCGGTGGCGGCGGCGTCGATAAGCTTGATGGCGGTGACCTCACCGAGGCGATGATCGATGCCGTCGCGGGACGTCAGCACCAGGGGTCCGCCGACGGTGACCGGGCGAAATGACGAATAGTCCCACACCCCAGGCTGCGCTGTAACACCCGGGCGACGGACAATGACGCGCCACGGGTCGACAGTGACGCGGTGATCACCGGCGAGAATGAGGTAGCTCGCATCGACCACCGATAGGCGTGCGGGGCGCTCACGCTCCATCACGGCAAGTTCGCGGAGCAGATCCTCATCCGTAGCACCCCACCCGACACCCCGATTGGCGAGCATGGCGAACAACGTCGGCAACGACAGCTCCGGGCGCCCCTCCCACACACGCCCCACCGCGTCGAGTACCCGGGGATCCCGCATCAGATGCGCGCGGAGACCGTGTCCGAACCAGGGACAGCCTCAGCCAGATCACTGCCCAGGGCGACGATGCGGTTGTCGGCGTCGACGTGCACGATGCGCGGCTCATACTCCAGGGCCTCCTCGGTGGTGGCCTGCAGGTAGGAGATCAGGATGACGATATCGCCCGGGTGGATGAGGTGCGCGGCCGCGCCGTTGATGCAGATCTCACCGGTGCCGGGGCGGCCGGTGATGACGTAGGTCTCCAGACGTGCACCGTTGGTGACGTCGACGATGGCGACCTTCTCCCCCTCGATGATGCCGGCGGCGGCCAACAGGTCAGCGTCAACAGTAACGGACCCGACATAATTGAGGTCCGCCTGCGTCACAGTGGCGCGGTGGATTTTGGCGCCGAGAATCGTTCTGAGCATGGGGTAGAAGATACCCCACCCACCCGAGAATCAGAAAGGGCCCGGTGGGTGATACCCACCGGACCCTCACAGATCAGATCATTACTTGATGATCTTGGTGACGCGACCAGCGCCGACGGTACGGGAGCCCTCGCGGATAGCGAAGCGCAGGCCCTCGTCCATGGCGACCGGCTGGATCAGGGTGACGGACATGTCGACGTTGTCGCCCGGCATGACCATCTCGGTGCCCTCCGGCAGCTTCACGACGCCGGTGACGTCGGTGGTGCGGAAGTAGAACTGCGGACGGTAGTTGTCGAAGAACGGGGTGTGGCGGCCGCCCTCGTCCTTGGACAGGACGTAGACGGAACCCTCGAACTCGGTGTGCGGGGTGTAAGCGCCCGGCTTGATGATGACCTGGCCGCGCTCAACGTCCTCACGCTTGATACCGCGCAGCAGCAGACCACAGTTGTCGCCAGCCTCGGTGTAGTCGAGGAGCTTACGGAACATCTCGATACCGGTGACGGTGGTGGTGGTGGCCTTCTCCTTGATGCCGATGATCTCGACATCCTCGTTGACGTTCAGCTGACCACGCTCGACACGGCCGGTAACGACGGTGCCGCGACCGGTGATGGTGAAGATGTCCTCGACCGGCATCAGGAACGGCTTGTCGGTCTCGCGCTCCGGGTCCGGGATGGAGTCATCGCAGGCCTGCATGAGCTCGAGAACGGAGTCGACCCACTTCTGCTCGCCGTTGAGGGCGCCCAGAGCGGAGATGTGGATGATCGGAGCTTCCTCGTCGTAGTCCTGCTCAGCCAGCAGCTCGCGGACCTCCATCTCGACGAGCTCGATGATCTCCTCATCGTCGACCATGTCGCACTTGTTCAGGGCGACGAGGATGTAGGGGACGCCGACCTGGCGGGCCAGGAGGACGTGCTCACGGGTCTGCGGCATCGGGCCGTCGGTGGCGGCGACCACGAGGATGGCGCCGTCCATCTGAGCAGCACCGGTGATCATGTTCTTGATGTAGTCGGCGTGACCCGGGGCATCGACGTGAGCGTAGTGACGCTTCTCGGTCTGGTACTCAACGTGGGAGATGTTGATCGTGATGCCACGCTCCTTCTCCTCCGGCGCCTTGTCGATGGCGTCGTAGGCGAAGGACTCGTTCAGTTCCGGGTACTTGTCGGCCAGAACCTTGGTGATGGCGGCGGTGGTGGTGGTCTTGCCGTGGTCGACGTGACCGATGGTGCCGATGTTGACGTGCGGCTTCGTACGCTCGAACTTCGCCTTTGCCACTGTATGTCCTCCTGGACTTCATGGTGGCTACGACCTTCGCAGCCACGTGGTTGACAGTCGTCATGACCGGAACAAGCCGGATGACGTTTTCACAATGTGCCAGTTACACGATCCTAGATTTCCACCGCTGTTTTTTCAAACCGCGGCCGAGTGGATCACACGGTGGGTAACGGCCGGCTCAACCGACATCGGCTTCGATGCCTGCTCAGCACGACCGCTACCCGCCAGTGCTTATCGACGCCGGCACAAGGGGACGTCGATAAGCACTTTCCGGAAGCTAGTTTCCGGTGCGCTCGGAGATGATGGCCTCGGAGACGCTGGAGGGAACCTCAGCGTAAGAGTCGAAGACCATGGTGTAGTTCGCGCGGCCCTGGGTCTTGGAACGCAGGTCACCAACGTAACCGAACATCTCGGACAGCGGCACCTTGGACTTGACGACCTTGGCGCCAGCGCGGTCCTCCATGGCGTTGACCTGGCCACGGCGGGAGTTGATGTCACCGATGACATCACCCATGTACTCCTCCGGAGTGACAACCTCAACGGCCATCAGCGGCTCCAGCAGAACCGGCTTCGCCTTGGCGACAGCCTCCTTGAGAGCCTGGGAACCGGCGATCTTGAACGCCATCTCCGAGGAGTCGACGTCGTGGTACTGACCGTCGATAAGCGTGGCCTTGATGTTCACCAGCGGGTAGCCAGCCAGGTAGCCGTACTGCATGGCGTCCTGGATACCAGCGTCGACAGACGGGATGTACTCCTTCGGGATACGACCACCGGTGACGGCGTTATCGAAGAGGTACAGCGGGTTCTGGCCCTCCTCCAGCTCATCCTCACCCGGAGCGTAAGGCTCAATACCGATGATGACCTTAGCGAACTGACCGGAACCACCGGTCTGCTTCTTGTGGGTGAACTCGAGCTTCTCGACGGGCTTGCGGATGGTCTCGCGGTACGCAACCTGCGGGGCACCCACGTTGGCCTCAACCTTGAACTCGCGCTTCATGCGGTCGACGAGGACGTCGAGGTGCAGCTCGCCCATACCGCCGATGACGGTCTGGCCGGACTCCTCGTCGAGCTCGACGGTGAAGGTCGGATCCTCTTCAGCGAGCTTCTGGATGGCGACACCCAGCTTCTCCTGGTCAGACTTGGTCTTCGGCTCAATGGAGACCTTGATGACCGGGTCCGGGAAGTCCATGGACTCGAGGATGATCGGCGCATCAGAAGCACAGAGGGTGTCACCGGTGGTGGTGTCCTTCAGGCCAATGAACGCGTAGATGTTACCGGCGAGAGCTTCCTCGACCGGGTTCTCCTTGTTCGCGTGCATCTGGAAGAGCTTGCCGACGCGCTCCTTCTTGCCCTTGGTGGAGTTCTGCACCTGGTCACCCGGCAGCACACGGCCGGAGTAGACGCGCACGAAAGTCAGCTTGCCGAAGAACGGGTGAGCTGCAATCTTGAACGCCAGCGCGGAGAACGGCTCCTCGGTGGAGGGCTTACGGCTGATCTTGACGGCTTCGTCGTTGACGTCGGTGCCGACCACCTCGCCCACGTCCAGCGGGTTCGGCAGGTACGCGACAGCAGCGTCGAGCAGCGGCTGGACACCCTTGTTGCGGTAGGCGGTGCCACAGAAGACCGGGTAGATCTCAGAGTTGACGACCATCTTGCGGATCGCGCCCTGGATCTCTTCCTTCGTCAGCTCCTCGCCGCCGAAGTACTTCTCCATGAGCTCCTCATCGGACTCAGCGACGGTCTCGAGCAGCTTCTCGCGGTACTCCGCGGCCTTCTCCTGCAGATCCGCCGGGATCTCCTCGATGGTGGCCTCGGTACCGATCTCGGTCTTGCCGCGCCAGGTAAGGGCCTTCATGTCGACGAGGTCGACGACGCCGTCGAAGTCATCCTCAGCGCCGATCGGCAGCTGCATGACCAGCGGCTTGGCGCCGAGGCGGTCGACGATGGTGCCGACGGTGTAGTAGAAGTCAGCGCCCAGCTTGTCCATCTTGTTGACGAAGCAGATACGCGGCACGTCGTACTTGGTGGCCTGACGCCACACCTGCTCGGACTGCGGCTCCACGCCCTCCTTGCCGTCGAAGACAGCGATGGCGCCATCGAGAACACGCAGGGAACGCTCGACCTCAACGGTGAAGTCAACGTGACCCGGGGTATCGATGATGTTGATCTGGTTACCCTCCCAGAAGCAGGTGACAGCTGCGGAGGTAATGGTGATACCGCGCTCCTTCTCCTGCTCCATCCAGTCGGTGGTGGCGCCACCGTCGTGGGTCTCGCCGACCTTACGGTTGATACCGGTGTAGAAGAGAATGCGCTCGGTCGTGGTGGTCTTACCGGCATCGATGTGGGCCATGATGCCGATGTTGCGGACCTTGTTCAGGTCCTTAAGCACTTCTTGTGCCACAGTCTTACCCCAACTTGTAGATCTACGACGCCCGGCGGGACGCCGTCGGTGGATAGGTCTTGTTCAATACTGCCATTGATTGGCCGCACAGGCATGAGTCGAAGTAGGAAACTTCGCCAGCACACCAGTTTACGGCACAGCAGGCTCTATGGGTACAACGCCAAAGGCCCAACGACGAGTCAGCTCAGGGCCGTGCGAGACGGCTGTGAGCGACTGTCGGTTGGGCCATGTGCGAAAATCCCGGTACTACCAGCGGTAGTGGGCGAAGGCGCGGTTGGCCTCAGCCATCTTGTGGACGTCCTCGCGGCGCTTCACGGAAGCACCGAGACCGTTGGACGCATCCAGGATCTCGTTGGCGAGGCGGTCGATCATGGTGTTCTCACGACGCTGGCGGGTGAAGGAGACGAGCCAACGCAGGGCCAGGGTGTTGGAACGGCCCGGGCGGACCTCAACCGGCACCTGGTAGGTGGCGCCACCGACGCGGCGGGAACGAACCTCGAGGTCCGGACGAATGTTGCCCAGAGCCTTCTCGAGGGTACCGACCGGATCGGTACCGGTCTTCTCACGGCAAGCCTCAAGGGCGCCGTAGACGATACGCTCGGCGGTGGACTTCTTGCCATCCAGGAGGACCTTGTTGACCAGCTGGGTCACAACCTCAGAGTTGTAGACCGGGTCCTTGACAACGGGACGCTCGGGAGCACGGTTCTTACGCATTGATTACTGTCCCTTCTTGGCGCCGTAGCGGGAACGGGCCTGCTTGCGGTCCTTGACACCCTGGGTGTCGAGGGTGCCGCGGACGATCTTGTAACGGACACCCGGGAGGTCCTTCACACGACCGCCACGCACGAGCACCATGGAGTGCTCCTGGAGGTTGTGGCCCTCACCCGGGATGTAGGCGGAAACCTCGACGCCGGTGGTCAGGCGCACACGGGCAACCTTACGCAGAGCGGAGTTCGGCTTCTTCGGGGTGGTGGTGTAGACACGGGTGCACACGCCGCGACGCTGCGGGGAACCCTTCAGAGCCGCGGAGTTGATCTTCGCGGTCTTGTCATGGCGACCCTTACGGATCAGCTGCTGAATAGTGGGCATAACCGTCTTTCTGTGTTGATCGGCTTATCCGGTCGGATGAGCCGACCGAGAGATTCGGAAGTTTCTTCGCCTTAGCCCCTCGGAAGCACACGAACATTTAAACGTGCGAGACCCAGTCAGCCGCTCTCGCTGGCCTACCGGGAGGAAATAAGGCTCCCACCATAAAGACGTGGGACTTCCGAGCACGTTACCGGAATCCCCCCGCCGATCCAAAATCCTTGACCTGACGCAGTGAGAACGTGGCAGCGTGGAACTCCATAGAGTAGAGACGAAAGGAAGCATCATGAAGACGTTCTTTAAAGTACTCGGCGGGCTGGTTACCGTGGTCTTGGTGCTGTGGGGCGTCCGCGCCTACAACCTCAACTACTACGCCATTCCCGGCCCTGATGTCACCGACCGCGGGGATGCCCTCACCCACGGTGGAGAAAGCGTAGACGGCGACTACCTGCGCGGCATCCACTACCGGCCCGACGCCGCCGATTCATACCCGGGCATGGTCATCATCTTCGGCGGCTCCGAGGGAAGCGCGGGCGATGCTCAGGCCAGACAGCTGGCCGCCCAAGGTTTCGACGTCCTGGCACTCTACTACTTCGGACAGCAGGGCCAACCAAAATCGCTCTCGGAAGTCCCACTCGACTTCTTCCGGGAGGCACTCGACTGGATCGACAAGCACCAGGAGCAATCCGGCCCGCTCACCGTCATTGGCACGTCGAAAGGAGCGGAACTGACAGCCAACCTCGCGGTCCGCTACCCGGAGATCGACCACATCGTGTTGTACACCCCATCCGAGTACACCTATGCCGGGCTCCAATTCGAAAGCAACGAACAGACCAGCAGCTTCACCTGGCAGGGCCAACCACTCCCATTCGCCGAGTTCCCCTTCGACGCGGGCATGATCGGCCGGATGATACTCGGCCTGCCCGTCTCCTACCGCTCCACCTACGAGGACGCCGCCCGGCAGGCTCCCCTCGACGCGCGCATCGACATCGGCCGCTTCGATGGCGAGGGTCTCCTTCTTGCCGGCGACGCCGACGCGATGTGGCAGGGCGACATCGCCGCGCGCGCATTGGCGGCGCAGAATCCCCGCCTAGAACCGCACATTTTCCCGGGCGCCGGTCATCTCTTCGCCGAGGACATCGCCGCCTACGGCAATAGCTGGGAGACGATGCTCGGCGGCACCGTCGAGGGCAATCGGCAGGCCAAGCAGGAGTCGGACCGCCTCCTCCTGGCGCACCTGTCCCGTTGGCACGACGAGTAACCCGCCTATCCGTACCATCGACACTATGAACACCCCCGACCCGTTCCGCATTCGTGCCAGCGATGACGACCGGCAGCGCGCCGCCGCTGCCCTGAGTCAGGCCTTTTCACAGGGGCAGCTCGACTACCGGGAATTCGACGAGCGGACCCAGCTGATCTGGTCCACTAAGTACCGTGAGGAGCTGCTCACCCCGCTGGAGGACCTTTTCCCGGACCCAGCGGCAGTCCTTGACCAGCGCACGCCGGCGGTCCGCCCCGACTACTCACCCGAGCCCCGCCCCCACCAGCCCCCTGCCCGTTCCCAGGTCACCGGGGAGTCCGGCGGTGATGCCTTCAGCGTCGCCATCATGGGCGGCTCGGAGCGCGCCGGCAACTGGTTGTGCTCGCCGACGCACACCTCCCTGGCGATCATGGGCGGAACCGGCGTCGATCTGAGGGAGGCCCGCCTGGGCGCTCAGGAGACAGTGATCAATGCCATCGCCGTCATGGGCGGCATCGAGATCATTGTCCCGGAGGACGTGCGTGTGGTCAGTGACGGCATTGGCATTATGGGTGGTTTCGGCATCTCGGACGATGAGAGCGTCACGCTGCGCCGCGAGGATATCCCCGCCGATGCCCCGGTGATCCGCTTCCGTGGTATCGCGCTCATGGGAGGCGTCGGAGTTACCCGTAAGGCGCGCGGAGCGAAGTAGCAGAGCTTTTCTATCGACGTGCGGGCCGGACAGGACCCCTAGCATCGGAGACAGTCCCCCAGTGAAAGGAAACCCATGTCACGCACGTATCTTGTCACCGGTTCCGCCAGCGGCATCGGCGCCGCTACCGCCGCTCTCCTCACCTCTCAGGGCCACCGGGTAATCGGTGTGGACCTCCGGGGTGCGGACATCATTGCCGACCTCAGCACCGTCGACGGTCGTGAGCACATGATCGACCAGGCGCGGGAACTCTCCAGCGGCTGTATCGACGGGGTCATCGCCAACGCCGGTATCTCCGCCCCGATCGCGGCGACCATGAAGGTGAACTATTTCGGCGCCGTAGCCACCCTGGAGGGCCTGCGGCCTCTGCTGCTGGCCTCAGCTGCGCCGCGTGCGGTGGTCACGGCGTCAATGGCGTCGTTGCAGCCCGCCGACGAGGAGCTGCTGGCTGCGCTTCTCGACGCCGACGAGCCCACCGCCCTCACCCGCGCCACGGCTTTGGAGGAGGCAGGACCGCAAGTCGGCTACCTCAACTATTCGACGTCGAAGCAGGCGATCGCCCGGTGGGTGCGCCGCAACGCCCCGACCCCGGAATGGGCGGGCGCAGGCATCCCGCTCAACGCCATCGCACCCGGGGTGGTCATCTCCCCCATGACGGAGCAGCTCACCTCTTCACCGGAGGGACGCGCGCAGCTCGAGGAGCAGGTACCCATGCCTCTGAACGGCTGGATGCCTGCGGAATCGGCGGCGGAGCTTCTGGCATGGCTGACATCCCCGGCCAACACTCATCTGTGTGGTCAGGTCATCTTCATCGACGGTGGCGTGGACGTCACCTTCCGCGGCGACTCCACCTGGTGATCACGTAGCCAGCCCTCTGGCGGAGTATTTCCGCAGGGGGTGGGGATTAGCTTTGGGTGGGCTGCCATCGGGTGGGTGGAATAACACCCCGCCGGGGTGGC
>NZ_JAUNUG010000059.1 GCF_030538285.1 Corynebacterium sp. | reverse complement strand
GTGGCCAGATGCCGCTCCAGATGCGTCTGCCGAAGCTCAAGGGCTTCAAGAACCCCAACAAGGTCACCTTCCAGGTCGTCAACGTTGCCGACCTCGAGAAGGCTTTCCCGAACGGTGGCGACGTCACCGTGGCCGACATCGTTGCAGCGGGCCTCGTGCGTCCGAAGCAGCCGGTGAAGGTTCTGGGTAACGGCGACCTCGGCGTCAAGCTGAACGTCACCGCGACCAAGTTCTCCAAGTCTGCTGTCGAGAAGATCGAGGCAGCCGGCGGAACCACCACCGAGGCATAAAACCCTCCGGCGTGAAAACCACCGTCCCACTGTTGTGGGGCGGTGGTTTTTTGCTTATCGACGTCCCCGTCAGGGCCATAGCCGGTACACAGTGCTCTGTTTGGGGTAGAAAAATGCGGGAGTGTACCGGCAATGTACCCGGGGTGCCCCGGGTATTCCTAGAACCCGAAGATCATGAACCCTGCCATAAGAATGAGCATCGGGGATGCGACGGTCACGCAGGCGATGATGCCGAGGATCCACCGCTGCTGGGCGAGCGCCACCAGCAGGGCGAAGATCACCACCGGTACCATGAAGGCGCCGAAGAGGAGCAGGGAGTAGTCGTTCATGAAATGGGGCAGTAGCCAGACAGCGTAGGCAGCTACCCACACCAGAGCGACAAGGATCCAGGCAAGGGGTCCGAAGGAGGGGCGTCGAAAAGCATCCAGTCGCATAACCCCTGCCTACCACGTGACAGGGCAACTAAAGAGTGATTCCGTGATCTGGGAGAGGCGGACGGTCCTTTCTGCCTGGCTCTGAGCGGGCATCGAGGCTGTCGAGATTGTTGAGTAGCGGCTGATAGTGCTCGCGGACTGCGGCATGATAGGCATCGAGATTCCCCTGCTCCGCGGCCTCGAGGATCTGGCCGTGGGCGCGGGCGGTGACGATGATATCGGCGGGCGTGGGGATCCCCAGGCTCGGGGCGATGAGGGTGTTGACGTCCCAGAACGCCTCGGTGAGCCGACGGAAAAGCTGATTCGGCAGGGGGGCGAGCAGCTGCGAGTGGAAGAAGCGGTCCTCCTGGGGGAAGGTCTGCCCGGCGTCGGCGAGTTCGAGCATCTTCTCCACGGTGCGGTGCAGCTTAGGGGAGTGGCGGCCCTGCCAAGCGGCGATGACTTCCTCGCCGACCGAGAGGTCCAGGGAGGCGCGGACCTCGACGATGTCCCGCAGGCTCTGTGCGTCTTCGCCGGGGTTGAGCAGTCCGCGGAAGACGAGGGACTCGACCATCGGTTGCATGGATAGATCGCCGACGAAGGTTCCGCGGCCGTGCCTGACCTCCACGATGCGGAGAGCGGTGAGGGTACGGATGGCCTCTCTGACGACGGTGCGCGACATGCCCAGATGCTCACAGAGCTGGTTCTCGGTGGGCAGAGGGTCGCCGCTTTGCAGATCATGCTGGAGGATGTGCTTCTTGATCTCGTCGACGGCGGCTTCCGCCTGTCCGTAGACCTTTCTCTGATAGGCCATGCCCTGCACTCCTTTCCTGTCCGTTTGCGGGGTATGTGGGCTGTTGACCACATCCTAGGCCCGTGGTGTGGGGGTACCACCCGCTGTGTGGGGAGGCCCAGTTTGGTGCTGAAGAAAAAGTAGAGGTCACAACCCTGTTTGTACGACATCGTACAACGAGAGGGCAAACACATCTACCCCCGTAAATGCAATGGGTCACATTGGGGTCTTGTTGTACGACATAACACGTCGTACATTGACAGGTACCAGCAATGAGGAGCCGTTGAGGCTCCTCCGCCCCCAACGGAAGGACTCCGACAGTGAACACCAAGAAGGGATTGGTAGCGGTCACCACCGCGGCAGCGTTGTTCCTCGCCGCCTGCTCCGGTGGATCCGGCACCGACTCGACAGGCTCCACCGACTCCACCGGCGCCGCCGGAGCCGGATCGGGTGAAACCATCAACCTGGGCGTCGCCTACGAAACCACCAACTATCACCCGTCCAGCACCAGCTCCGCGCTGGCCATGGGCACCAACTGGCACGTCATGGAAGGTCTGTACGAGCTCGACATGAGCGACTACTCCACCTACCCCGCGCTCGCCGCCGGTGAGCCGGAGGAGGTCTCCGATACCGAAATGGAGATCACCCTGCGCGAGGGTGCCAAGTTCTCCGACGGTACAGACGTGACCACCCAGGACGTGGTCTCGTCCTTCGAGCGCGCCATGGCCGAGGGCAACCTCTACGCCTCCATGCTCGACTTCATCGACACGGTCGAAGCTAAGGATGAATCCACCGTCACCATCACGCTGAAGAACCCCTTCCCGGTGGCCCTTAAGCGCCTCGCCGTGGTCAAGATCGTCCCGGAGTCCGCCACCGATGAGGAGCTGACCGCCCAGCCGATCGGCACCGGCCCGTGGAAGTACGACCAGATCAGCGACGACCAGATCACCGCCTCCCCGAACGAACACTACAACGGTGATCACCCGGCAGGAGCCGGCGAGATGCGCTGGTCCGTCATCAAGGACGACACCGCCCGCACCACCGCCGCCCAGTCCGGCGAGATCGACATCATGGAGGCCGTCCCGGCTGCTAACCGCTCCCAGCTCGAGGCCGCCGGCATGACCGTCGACGAAGTTGACGGCTTCAACCTCCCCTTCCTGCTGTTCAACACCTCGAAGGAGCCGTTCAACGATCCCGCAGTGCGCCAGGCGTTCTTCTACGCCATCGACACCGACAAGCTGATCTCCAACAGCATGGATGACATGGCCACCAAGGCCACCAGCTTCCTGCCGGAGAGCAACCCGAACTACCACGAGGCTGCGACCCAGTTCGAGCATGACCCGGACAAGGCACAGCAGCTGCTGGACGAGGCCGGCGTCGAGAATCTCAGCATCACCCTGCTGACCACCGACCACTCCTGGATCGCCGATCTGGCCCCGCAGATCCAGCAGGACCTGCAGGCCGTTGGCATCAACGTCTCGCTGCAGGCCGAGGCCTCCGCCTCCCTGTACTCCAACAACCTCGACGTCGACGACCCCACCTTCGACGTGGCGCTGGCACCCGGTGACCCCTCGGTCTTCGGCAATGACCCGGCCCTGCTGATGAACTGGTGGTACGGAGACAACGTGTGGACCCAGAAGCGTACCTTCTGGCAGGAGTCTGATCAGGAGACCTGGCAGCGCCTGAACACCCTCATCGCCGAGGCCTCCACCCTGGAGGAGTCCGAGGCCCAGGCCAAGTGGGACGAAGCGCAGGATCTCCTCTCCGAAGAGGTTCCGCTCTACCCGCTGTTCCACCGCAAGATGCTCACCGCCTACTACCCGGACAACGTGGAGGACTTCCAGCCGATCGGCACCACCGGCCTGTGGGCTGTGGGGGCCACCGCCAAGTAGTGCGCTCCCCGGTTTGAGGGAGCGAATCCCCAGTCGCCTGATCGCGCGCACCCCCTCCTCTACATAGGGGAGGACAGGAGGGCGACACCTCACACCAAGGTGTCCCCTCCTTTGTCCTTCCCGCACCTATTCCCTATTTTCTCGTTTTCATCCTCTGCCATTCACAAGACACTGAAAGAATCTGGAGTCAAGGACTGTGAATAATCTCCTCAGACTCGTCGGAAGAAGGCTCATCGCCCTGCCGTTGATGATCGTCGGCGTGACGTTCCTGGTCTTTTTGCTGATGTCCCTGTCGCCCATCGATCCGGCGTACTCGGCCCTCGGGGAAAACGCCACCCAGGCACAGCTCGACGCTTACCGCGCGGAGCAGGGCCTCGACCGGCCCTTCTTCGTCCGCTTCGGCGCCTACCTGCTGGGCATCTTCGCCGGCAACCTGGGCACGTACGGGCAAAACAACGCCCCCGTCGCGGACAAGGTCTTCGCCGCCCTGCCGGTGACCATCGAGCTCACCTTCATGGGCCTGATCATCGCGGTGCTGCTCGCTTTCCCGCTCGGTGTGCTCGCCGCCCTTTACCGTGACAAGTGGGTCGACCAGCTCATCCGCCTCATCTCCGTGGTGTGCATCGCCATGCCGTCATTCTGGCTGGCCATCCTGCTCGTGCTCTTCTTCATCGGCCACCTCCCCGTCGCCGGCGCTCTCCCGGGGTTCACTGAGAACCCCAGTGGCTGGTTCCTGCGCATGATCCTGCCGGCCTTCGCACTCGCCGTCCCCGTCGTGGGGCAGATGACCCGCGTCGTGCGTACCTCCATGGTGGAGGAACTCGACCGGGATTATGTGCGCACCGCCCTCGGTGCCGGCATCCCGAAATCCGTGGTCGTCTCCCGCAACGTGCTGCGCAACGCGCTGATCACCCCCGTCACTGTTCTGGGCCTGCGCGTCGGCTACCTCATGGGCGGCGCTGTCGTCATCGAGATCATCTTCTCCCTGCCGGGCATGGGCCGCGTGCTCATCGACGGCATCACCAACAACTGGGTCACCGTTGTCCAGGGTGCGACGCTCATGGTCGCCATCGCGTTCATCGTGGTCAACATCATCGTCGACCTGCTGTACATCGCCATCAACCCGCGAATCAGGGCGGTCTAGTCATGAACAACCAAGAAAAGCTGGAAAAAGTCACCCAACCGGGATCGAAGTTCGGAGGCATCCGCAGAATGAGCGTCGGCTCCAAGGTCTCCTTGCTCGTCCTGGCGTTGGTGGCGCTGTCGGCGATCTTCGCCCCGCTGCTGGCTACGCACGACCCGCTGGCCATCGACCTCAAGGGTCTGCCGCCGAGCGGTGAGCACATCTTCGGCACCGACAACCTCGGCCGTGACGTGTACTCCCGCCTGCTCTACGGCGGCCGGGTATCGCTCATCGTCGGTCTCTGCGCGACCGGCATCGCCCTGCTGTTCGGCGCGATCTTCGGTTCGATCGCCGCGGTGTCGCGCAAGTCCGTGTCTGAGGCCATCATGCGCGTCATGGACATCATCATGTCCGTGCCGGGTATCGCCTTGGCGGCGGTTGCCGTGGTGGTCTTCCGTGACCCGGAGAACCCGACGCTGATGATGATCGTCATCATCTTCGCCATCGCCTTCGTCTACATCCCGCAGCTGACCCGCGTGGTCCGCGCCAATGTCCTCAGTGAGTACGGCGAGGACTACGTCAATGCCGCCATCGTCTCCGGTGCCCGTGCCCCGTGGATCCTGGTCAAGCACGTCGCCCGTAACTGCGCCGCCCCGGTGCTGGTCTTCGCCACGGTGTTGGTCGCCGACGCGATCATCCTCGAGGCTTCGCTCACCTTCATCGGTGCTGGCCTGCAGGAACCTACCGCTACCTGGGGTAACATCCTGTCCTCGGCGCAGCAGGGTGTGTTGCGCGGTGAGTGGTGGCAGGCGTTGTTCCCCGGCATCATGATCATGCTCACCGTGTTGTGCCTCAATATCCTCTCCGAGGGCATCACCGACGCCATGGTTGCTGCCCCCAAGGGGCCGGTCGTCGATACCACCGCGTCTTCGGCTGCACGTGAGGCCGACAAGCTGCTCGTCGACCCGGTGCGCGCTTACGCCGCGCAGCGCGAGTCCCTGCAGCAGCGTATCGACGCCCTCCACGAGATGGAGTCGCAGCGCCGCGACCGTTACTCCCCCGACGAGGCCGCGACCCCGCTGCTGGAAGTCAAGAATCTCAGCATCCGCTTCCCCCGCCACGGTGACGTCAACGTCGTCGACCAGGTCTCCTTCTCCGTCCCCAGCGGTGAGACGATGGCCCTGGTGGGCGAGTCCGGCTGCGGCAAGTCCATTACCTCCTTGGCGGTGATGGGGCTGCTCGATCCGAAGGCGGAGATCACCGGCGAGATCCTCTACGAGGGCCGTGACCTTCTGAAGATGTCCCACGAGGAACACCGTCGCCTCCTCGGCCATGAGATCGCCATGATCTACCAGGACGCTTTGTCGTCCCTCAACCCCTCCATGCTCATTCGCGAGCAGATGCGCCAGCTGACCAAGCGCGGCGGCACCCGCACCGCGGAGGATCTACTGGAGCTGGTGGGTCTGGACCCGAAGCGCACCCTGGAGTCCTACCCGCACGAGTTGTCCGGCGGTCAGCGGCAGCGCGTGCTCATCGCCATGGCGCTGACGCGTGACCCGAAGCTGGTCATTGCCGACGAGCCGACCACGGCACTCGATGTCACCGTGCAGAAGCAGGTCATCGAACTCATCAAGTCCCTGCAGGAGGAGCTGGGGTTTGCAATGGTCTTCGTCTCCCACGACCTGGCTCTGGTGGCGGAGGTGGCCTACTCCATCACCGTCATGTACGCCGGCCAGATCATTGAGCAGGCACCCACCGTCGAGCTGCTGTCCAACCCGCAGCATGAGTACACGCGCGGCCTGTTGGGCGCGGTGTTGTCCATCGAGTCCGGTTCCGGTCGACTGCACCAGGTCCCTGGTTCCGTGCCCAGCCCGCAGGATTTCCCGGCGGGTGACCGTTTCGCCCCGCGTTCCTCCCACCCCTCGGTGGGTCTGGAGACCCGCCCGGTCATGCGCGAGGTGGCAGGCACCAACCATTTCTACGCGGATCTGCCGGAGGAACTGCACTACGCCGCCGCTCTGGAAAAGGCGGGACGCCTCGACGGCCCGCAGCGCACCGATGCCGAGTACGCCGCACTTTCCCCGGCTAACTCAGATAACACGAGTGAGGTCTAGATCATGAGCACCCCAGTCTCCACCACCCCGATCATCGATCTGCGCAACGTCAAGGTGCACTTCAAATCCCGCACCGGTCCGATCTTCAAGCCGAACTGGGTCAAGGCCGTCGATGATGTCACGCTCTCGCTCGCCCCGGGGGAGACGATCGGCTTGGTCGGCGAATCAGGTTCGGGCAAGTCCACCCTGGCCAACGTCATGTGTGGCCTGCAGGCGCCCACGGACGGGCAGGTCTTCTTCCAGGGCCGTGAGGTGACCAAGCGCAGCGCCGCCGATCGGCGCGCCATGGGCCGCGTCGTATCAGTGGTCTTCCAGGACCCCTCCACCGCCCTGAATGCCCGCATGATCGTTCGTGATCAGCTGGCGGATCCGTTGCACGTGCACAAGATCGGTTCCGCCGCCGAACGTGAGGCCCGGGTGAAGGAACTTATCCAGATGGTCGGCCTGCCGTCCTCCGTGCTCGATGCGCTGCCGGGGCAGCTCTCCGGTGGCCAGCGGCAGCGTGTGGCCATCGCCCGCGCGTTGTCCCTGCGCCCTCAGGCGATCATCGCCGACGAGCCGACCTCCGCGTTGGATGTGTCGGTGCGTGCGCAGATCCTCAACCTCCTCACCGACCTCAAGGAGGAACTCGGTCTGGCGATGGTGTTCATCAGCCACGACATCCAGACGGTCCGCTATATCTCCGATCGCATTGCGGTGATGTACCACGGGCGCCTCGTGGAAGAGGGCCCGGCGGAGAAATTGCTGGAGAACCCGAACCAGGACTACACCCGCAGCCTTTTGGGTGCGGCCCCCTCCCTGCTGCACCCGCAGCTCTCGAAGAAGTGAAAAGGAAGTCACCATCATGACTGTCTCGTTCCGGGGTGTCATCCCCCCGGTGGTCATCGCCCGTCGCCAGGATCGTAGCCTCGACGCCGTCTCCTACGGACGTAACCTCAATCGGCTTATCGACGCCGGCGTCGACGGCCTGTTCATCCTGGGTTCCTCCGGCGAAGGGGTGTTCTGCACCCCGGAGGAGCGAGCCCAGGTCATCGAGGACACGATGCGTGTCGTTTCGGGGCGGGTTCCCGTCCTCGTCGGTTGCATCGACACCCAGACCCAGCGGGTCATCGAACACGTCCGGGTGGCGGAGGAGGCAGGTGCCGACGCCGTCGTGGTCACCGCCCCCTTCTACGCCCTGGGTGGCCCCGCGCAGGTGGAGGAGCACTTCCGCCTCATCCACGCGGCGACCTCCCTGCCGGTCTTCGCCTATGACATCCCGGTGTGCGTCCACGTCAAACTCGACCCGGGCATGCTCCTGCGCCTGGGGCAGGAGGGGGTGCTCGCGGGAGTCAAGGATTCCTCCGGTAACGACGTCGCATTCCGCCTGCTCATCCAGGCCAACGAAGCCGCCGGCCATCCGCTGACGTTACTGACCGGACACGAGGTCGTGGTGGACGGCGCCTACCTCGGGGGTGCAGACGGTTCCGTCCCGGGCCTGGGAAACATCGACCCGGAGGGCTATGTCCGCCAGTGGAAGGCCGCCGAAGTCGGTGACTGGGAGACGGTGAAAAAGGAACAGGACCGCCTCGCCGCTCTCATGAAAGTGGCGATGACCGCGACGTCGATCAGCGGTTTCGGGGCCGGGGTCGGTGGTTTCAAGGTCGCCCTGAAACTCCTCGGCGTGTTTGAATCCGACCAGATGCCGCACCCCGTGGCGCAGCTGCAACCGGAAGAAATCGAGACCATCCGCGGCATCCTCGTCGACGCCGGGTTGCTGTAGGAGGATCGCGATGGCCTTGCACATCGGCGTGGACATCGGTGGCACGAAAATCGCGGCCGGCCTCATCGATACCGCCCGTCCCCGGGACGTCATTGCCCACGCCCGGACTAGTACTCCACAGGTAGACGTGCTCGACCGGGTCGCAGAGATCATCGCGGAGCTTATCGACGCCGCGCATACCCCCGTCACCGCCATCGGCATCGGCGCCCCCGGGGTCATCGACCCGGTGGCGGGCACGGTGCTCTCCGCCGGGCCGACGATGCCCGGCTGGGCGGGCACCCCCATCGCGGCGTCGCTTGCGGAGCGCTTCGGCCTGCCCGTCGCCGTACACAATGATGTGCGCATCATGGGACTGGGGGAGAGCGTCTTCGGCGCGGGAACGCAGTGGGGCGCGGTGCTTTTCGTCTCTCTCGGCACCGGGGTGGGTGGCGCCCTGGTCCGCGACGGCGCGCTGGTTGCCTCCCCGCACTGCACCGCCGGTGAGCTGCGGCGTCTGGTCTGCCGCGACCCCGCGCTTATCGACGCCAGCGGCGTCGCAGTCATCGAGGACGTCGCCTCCGGCCCGGCCCTCACCCGGGCAATCAACCGCGCCACCGGGCGCGAGGAGGATCTGCGCGCCGCCATGAACCGGCACACCGCCGGTGACCCTGATGTCCGCGCGGTCATCGGCGCCCACCTCCACGCGGCAGGTGAGGCAATCGGCGGGTTGGTCACTGCCATCGACGTCGAGGCCATCGTCCTTGGCGGAGGGGTCGGATTGATCGGGGAAGCGATCCGCCGTCCCTTCGCGGCAGGGCTTCGCGCCGGGGCGATATCCCCGCTGGACACCATCCCCGTGGTCCACGCCGCCCTAGGAACTGATGCCCCCATCATCGGCGCCGCTCACTACGCCGCCACCCACTAGAAAGGGATCATGAACGCTTCCGAGTTTCTCGACTACATCCGCGGCAGCCTCATCGTCAGCGCCCAGGCCCCCGACGGGCACGTCCTGCGCGACACCACCGCCATGGTGTTTATGGCACGGGCCGCCGAAGCCGGCGGATCCGCCGCCATCCGTTGCGGCGGTTACGGCGGGCTGGATGACATCCGTGCGATCGCCGCTGCGGTGGACATCCCCGTCATCGGCCTGACCAAGGAGGGCAGCGACGGCGTGTACATCACCCCCACCGTGGAATCGGCGCGATCCGTCATCGCCGCCGGGGCCACCGTCGCCGCCATCGACGCCACACACCGCCCCCGCCGTGACGGATCCACCTTCGCCGAGCAGGTCGCCGCCGTCCACGCGGCGGGCGGTATCGCCATGGCCGATATCGCCACCCCCGACGAGGCGGCCGCCGCGGTCACCGCCGGGGCGGACCTCATCTCCACCACCCTGGCCGGCTACACCGAGCACCGCGCCAAGACTCAGGGACCGGACCTGGAGCTTATCCGGCAGGTGCGGAAGCTGATCAGGGAGGAGGTGTTCCTCATCGGCGAGGGACGATTCCACACCCCGGACGACGTGCGCGCCGGGCGTGAAGCGGGTGCTGATGCCATCATCGTCGGCACCGCCATCACCGACCCCGCCTGGATCACCGCCCGCTTCGCCGAGGGCTCCCGATCATGACCCCGGCGGTGCGGCTCAACTGCGCCTGCCTCGGCCCGGCGGACGGGACCCCCGTGGTCTTCCTGCACGGGGTGTCCAATTCGCTGCTGTGGTGGCAGCTGCTCCGCGTCGCGCTCGCCGCGGAGGGATACCTCACCATCGGCGTGGACTCCCTCGGGCACGGGGCCTCGCCCCGCCTGGGGACCGTCGACCGGCCGGAGAAGGCCTTCGAGCTCTCCGTGGCGGCTGCCCGCGAGGTACTCGCCGCCCTCGGGCGCCCCGCGTATCTTATCGGCCACTCCATGGGTGGGGCCATCGCCACGGCCCTGGGCCGTGAGCATCCGGAGCTGATCAACGCACTCATCCTCGCCGACCCGGCGTGGCTGAGCCCGGAGCAGGAACGCCGCTACCGCGACGGCGCCTCCGCCGCCCTGGAGCGCACCCGTCGATGGCAGCGGGATCCGGTGGCGGCGCTGGCGGAGAACACCGCCGCACGACCTCACTGGAGCAACGCCGATCACCTGGCCTGGCTTTATGGCCAGCTGCACGTGGACCTCGATCTCGTGGCCACCGGTGTGGTCAGCTTCCCCGCCCCCTGGCAGGAGCTTGTGGCCGACCTTGACGTGCGCACACACGTGGTCACCTCCGGGGCCGACTGCCTGGTGGGGGAGTCAGGGGCCGCCGAGATCCGGCACCTCGGCCGGGCTTCACTCACCATCACCGTGCTGCCCGGGGCCACCCACTCCCTGCCCATCGACCTGCCCGCGCAGTTTGGGGCGGAGGTCCGCCGGGTCCTCGCAGAGGACGTCCGCAAGGAGGCGTCGATAAGCGATAAACCGGGCCGTGACTGAGCCGTTATACGGGGTCGCTGGTAGGCTGATCAAGTCAATCGTGTCAATTCCCTTTCCCCTGCATGTCTCACGCGCGGGGGAGTGGGGCCAGGAGGATTCGTGTCCGCCATTATTCAGGCATTCAAGGACGTCGACCTGCGGAAGAAGATCATCTTCACGGTGCTGATGGTCATTCTCTACCGCGTCGGTGCGCAGATCCCGTCACCCGGCGTCGACTACGCGTCGATCAGTGGTCGACTCCGTGAACTCACCCAGGAGCAGGGCAGCGTCTATTCGCTCATCAACCTGTTCTCAGGTGGCGCACTGCTGCAGCTGTCGATCTTCGCCATCGGCATCATGCCGTACATCACGGCGTCGATTATCACGCAGCTGCTGACCGTGGTCATCCCGCACTTCGAGGAACTGAAGAAGGAGGGCCAGTCCGGGCAGACGAAGATGACGCAGTACACGCGTTACCTCACCCTGGCGCTGGCGCTCCTGCAGTCGGCCGGCATTGTCGCGCTGGCGGACCGCGAGCAGCTCCTCGGGCAGGGCATCTCCGTCCTCATCCCGGACCGCACCATCTGGGACCTCATCCTCCTGGTGGTCGTCATGACCTCGGGTGCGGTGCTGGTGATGTGGCTCGGTGAGCTGATCACGGAGAAGGGCGTGGGCAACGGTATGTCCCTGCTCATCTTCGCCGGTATCGCCACCCGCCTGCCCACCGACGGTACGAACATCCTCCAGACCTCCGGTGGAGTGGTCTTTGCGGTCGTCGTCGCGGCGGTCATCGCGCTGGTGGTCGGCGTCGTCTTCGTCGAGCAGGGGCAGCGCCGCATCCCGGTCCAGTACGCCAAGCGCATGGTGGGGCGTCGTCAGTACGGTGGCACCTCCACCTACCTGCCGCTCAAGGTCAACCAGGCCGGCGTTATCCCGGTGATCTTCGCCTCCTCGCTGATCTACATGCCGGTGCTCATCACCGAGATCGTCAACTCCGGATCCCCGGGGGTGACCGATAACTGGTGGCAGCGCAACGTCATCCAGTACCTGATGACCCCGTCGTCGTGGCAGTACATCGTCG
>NZ_JAUNUG010000011.1 GCF_030538285.1 Corynebacterium sp. | reverse complement strand
GAGCGCCACGGCGGGCTGGCCGCGATGGGCGAGCGCAACCAGGCCAAGGCCGCCGCCCTGTACGCGGCCATCGACGGCTCGGCCTTCTACGCCAACCCCGTCGCCCTGGACTCCCGCAGCTGGATGAACGTGCCGTTCACCCTGGCTGACGCCGACCTCGACGCCGACCTGGGTGTAGTTGATCCGGCGCGAGCGCAGCCAGCCAGCGGCCTCGGTGAGGAGGGTGACGAAGGTCTCCTTCTCGGCCGCCCGCATCCATGCCGGCGACCTTTGCAGGGACTCCCAGGCGGCGACCGTGAGAGCCATCGCCTCGTCGGCATCAGCCCCACGTCCGAGCGCCTCGAAGAAGGCGTGGACGAGCGAGCCCCGCACCATCGCCTCGGGGGTCTCCTCCTCGACGACGAGGCGCTGGATGACCTCCCGCAGCGGGCACGTCAGCAGCCCCTCGATGCGCGAAGGTGACAGGGCTGTGACCGCCGGGAGTGCCTCGCTTGTCGACGCCGCCGTCGTCGTCCACCACTCCTCCGGGTCGGCCCCGGGCACCCCGGCCCGCGCCAGGCGGGCGAGTTGTCGGGCGGCCTGCGCGCGCTCGCCGCCGCGGGCGGCGGGGTCACTCACCACGCGGCGCAGTTCAGCGAGTAGCCCCGGCACGGAGAGCAGGCGCACGTGGAGGGGGTCGTACTCGGCCTTTTCGTCCGCCGGGTCGGCGGCGAAACGCTGCACCTCGATGCCGTGGGCGGTGCAGAACTCCCCGAGGAAGCGGGAGGGTTCGGTGGGTTCGTCCGCGTCCGGGGCGTGCACGGCGCAAAGCAGCAGCGACGTGGTGGCGCGTGAGGTGGCGACGTGGAAGAGGCGACGTTCTTCCGCCAACCTGTCAGCCGTGTGCGAGACGGGCAGGTCGGGGTCGATCCCGGCGTCGACGAGCTCAACGAGCTCCTCCTGGCCGAAGAGCGAACCGGTGGACCCCAGCGAGGGCCACGCCCCCTCCTGGGCGCCGGCCACGACGACGTGGCTCCACTCCCCGCCGACGGTGCCGTGGGCGGTGAGCAGGGTGACGGCCTCCGGGGTGGCGCTGCGGCGGTCACGGACGCCGGTGGGCAGCTCCTGCTCGGCGATGTGGGTGAGGAAACCACGGACGGAGCCGGTGGGGCGACGCTCGGCGTAGTCGCCGGCGGCGTCGAACAGCGACATCATGGCATCCAGGTCGCGGTCGGCCTGGGAGCCGGTCGCTCCACCTCGGAGGGAGGCCGCGAGGAGATGGTCGGCGAGCCCGGTGGCTGACCACACGGCCCACAGGACCTCCTCCACACCATCCCCCAGGGCGGCGCGGCCGGACTCGAGCACGCCGCGGATGCGGCCGAGGATGGCTTGTTCACGGTCGGTGAGCAGGCCCTCGAACTCGGGCAACGGGACGTCGGGAAGCAGCAGGGAACGCAGGGTGTCCATGCCGCGGGCGGTGGGATCGAAGCGGCGCAGGCCGCGGATGAGGCGGCGCAGGGTGACGGGGTCGGCGCCGCCGACAGGCCCGAGGAGCAGCTCCTCGAGGTCGGCGGGGCTCAGTTCCTCGGTGAGTGCGCGGACGCCGAGGAGAACATTGGCCACGATCCGCTGCTCAGACAGGACGACGTCCGTGGGGTTGAGGTGGACGGGCACGCCGGCGGCCAGCAGGGCGCGGCGGACCGGGGCCAGCTGACCGGTGGAGCGGACGATGACCGCGATGTCGGAGTAGGGGACGCCGTCGAGCAGGTGGGCGCGGCGGATGCGGTCCGCGAGGAAGGCGTGCTGCACCGACGGGGAGTCGACGATGACAACCTCGCGGTCCGGCTGCCGCCGGGACTCGGGGAGGCGGATCTCGTCGTCGACGTCCAGGCCGGTGAGGAACTCCGGGGTCGCGCCACGGAAGCGGAAGATGGACTGTTCTGGGTCACCGCCGATGACCACCAGCTCCGTGCCCGGGATGAGGCGACGGATGAGCTCCGCGGAGGTGGGGTCGAGGTGCTGGGCGTCGTCGACGATGAGTGTGTGCCACTGCGAGGTGACGGGCTTTTCCAGTACCGCGCTGACCAGCTCGGAGGCGGAATAGCTGGTGTAGCTGGAGGCTGCGGACAGGGCCATCGTCTGCTCGTACTCGCGGAGGAAGTCCCCCGCGGCGGTCCAGATCGGGCGGCCGTGCCGCTGCCCGAGCGCCTCCAGATCCTCCGGGGAGAGTCCACGCTCGGCGGCACGCAGCAGGAAGTCACGCAGCTGGCGGGCGAAACCGACGAAGGTGAGCGCCGGGCGGTGCTCGGCCGGCCACCGGCCTCGCCCCTCCTCGGCGTGACCGCGCAGCAGGTCCCGGATGACAGCGTCCTGCTCCGCGCCGGTGATCAGCCGCACCGGATCCGGGGAGGCGTCGCGCAGCAGGGCGAAGGCCAGTGAGTGGATGGAGCGCACCAGCGGCGCCTCCGAGGCGAAGTCACTTCCAGCAAGACGATCGTTGAGCTCCCGGCGCAACAGCGCACCGGTTTCCTTGGAGGCGGCGACGACGAGGATGCCGGAGGGGTCATGGCCGGCGGCGATGCGTGCCAGAACGGTGTCCACCAGCAGACTGGACACACCTGAGCCGGCGGGTCCGGTCACCCGCCACACCCCGGCGAACGGGAGCTCACCCGGCCAGGAACGGGTGGGCATCTCGCGTGCCCGGGAGACCAGGCGGACGACGGGGGTGGGGGCAGGTGAGGTCATGCCCTAGTTTGTATCAGCTACCCCGGACATGAGGAGATCCTCCACCCGCCGAATGTGCGAACGCGCGTTCGAACTGGACGATGGGTGCAGGTCGTTGACGTGGCGTCGATAAGCAACGGCGCGCAACAACAACTGATCGATGTCAGGAAGATGACGGAAACGATCAATAATCCCGTCATCGACGGCACCCGCTATCAGCCCGTCAACCATGACCAACGCCGCCGTGTAACCGTGCGGGCGCAGCGTCGAAAACGGCACCAGATCCGTCACCACCGGCGCCTGCGTGCCGTGATACAACGTGCAGGCCAACAGGTCCGCGTGCCCGACCTGGAGGGAAGCGTCGATGACCCGATACTCGGGGGCATCTTCCTCCCAGGCCCGGCGATCAGCCAGGACGAAAGGATTCTCCCCCTCCGGATCCGGCGGCGGGGCCTGCCCGGCGAGCGCGTCAGCGAGCCGCAACGCCACCAGCACCGTCTCATCCACCCGGCGCGCCAGCTCCCCGTCGATCCACGTCGACGCCTTCCACCCGGCCACGACGAAACGGCCATCCGTCGACCGCACCGGCCGGGCCAGGCGCACGCCGTCGACCTGCAGATTCTGCCGCAGCTTCGCCGACCACCCGGCCGCCACCCCCAAGGCCCGGGAGTAGACGAAAGACCCGATCCGCCAGCCATGATCCCAACCATGCCCGGCCGGCTCCGGCACCCCGGGCTCCCCCTGAAAAGCGTCGACGACGTGGGCCGGAACTGTGTCCTGATACACGGCCATCTCCTACAACACCGCGGGCCGCGGGTAGGGCCACGGGTTATAGATGCAGGTCACCGGCTCATCCGGGTAGACCTCATCGGGGTTGAGCGAGTACAGCTCCGCGTTGTTGAGCGACAGCGTCTGCTGCATCATGATCGGCGCGAGCTCCCCGTCACCGCCACAGGCCTCGTGCGCAGCATAACCCAGCCCGTGACCCACCTCATGGTTGACCAGGTACTGGCGGTACGAGCCCAGATCACCGTTGAAGGGGGCTGCGCCGCGCACCCACCGAGACTCGTTGAGGATGACGCGGCTGACCCCGTTGAGACGGATGTGGCAGCTGGTCTCCATCTCCAGGTCCTGCCCGCCACAGATCTCGCGGGTCGTGCCCACGCTGGTGAGCTGGATGCGCATGTCCGGCTCCTCATCGGGGCCCACGTGCTCGAAACGGAAAGCGGTGTCGTTGGTCCAGCCCTTGGGGTTAGACAAGGTGGCGTCGATCATCGCGGCGAGTGCGTCATCGCCTCCCGATCCGGCGGTATCCACCCCATCTTCCACTTCCACGACGAAACGCACGACGGTCTCTTCGCCCTCGCCGACTGCCAAACCCGGGTTACCGACCACCCGGAACGTCCCCTCACCGCGTTCCGTATAAGGCCCACCCGGCGGCAGCTGATTGAGGGGTATCTGCTGCTCAGGCGCGTCCGCCGGGTCCGGGCCATCACGCCCTTCGCTTTCCGACGCCGGCGTCACCTCCTGCGCCAAAGACTCACCGTCACCGGGGTCAGCGGGCGCGGTGAACACGTCAACCAGCACCCAGATGGTGATGATGAGAAGAACCGGGATGGCATAGACACGCCATCCCAGTTCACGGGCGAAACGCGCGAACGCAGACGAGGACGCGGATTCGGCAGGACGGGAACGCATGAACTCAGCTAATCAGAGGTGTCAGGCGCCCGCGAAACCGACGAAACGCTGAGTGGTGGTGCCCAGCTCCACATAAGAGATCTGACGGGCGCGGACGATGTAGCGGACCCCCTTGGCGTCGGTCAGCTGCAGCGTCGCATGGTCATTGTTGAGGGCTTCGGTGACCTGATTGGCCACGTCATCCTGGTTGTCTTCCGTGCTGATGACGAGTTCACGGGGCGAATCTGCAAAACCGATCTTGATATCCATGGGCCCCATCATAGACCGGGGGCGATAGTATCTAGGTTGTGTCCGCATCTGACTCCACTCCAGGTTCCCAGTCCGCCTCCCCGACCTTCGCCGAACTGGGCGTGGCTGTGGAGATCTGCGAGGCCCTGGCCGCGCAGGGCATCACCCGCACCTTTGCCATCCAGGAGCTGACTCTGCCCCTGGCTCTCGACGGCACGGATCTCATCGGGCAGGCGCGCACCGGCATGGGCAAGACCCTCGGATTCGGTGTGCCGCTGCTGGACCGGGTCTTCGACTCCGCGGACGTGGAAGAGCTCGACGGCACCCCGCGTGCCCTGGTTGTCGTGCCCACCCGCGAGCTGGCGGTGCAGGTCGGTGAGGATCTGGAGCGCGCCGCGGCAAAGCTGCCGGTGCGGCTGACCACCATCTACGGCGGCCGCCCCTACGAGGAGCAGATCGAGGCCCTGAACAAGGGCGTCGACGTTGTCGTGGGCACCCCGGGCCGTCTCATCGACCTCTACCAGCGCGGCGACCTGCAACTGGATAAGGTGGCCATCCTCGTTCTCGATGAGGCCGATGAGATGCTCGATCTCGGCTTCCTGCCCGACATCGAGAAGATTCTCACCGCCCTGACGCACGAGCACCAGACGATGCTGTTCTCCGCGACTATGCCTGGGCCGATCATCACCCTGGCCCGCAGCTTCCTCTCCCAGCCGGTGCACATCCGCGCCGAGGATGTCGGCGCCGCGCAGACCCACTCCACCACCGAGCAGGTCGTGTTCATGGCGCACCGTATGGATAAGGCCGCCGTCACCGCCCGCGTGCTGCAGGCGACGGGTCGGGGCCGCACGATCATCTTCGCCCGCACCAAGCGCACCGCCGCCGAGGTCGCCGAGGAGCTGGCCGGACGCGGTTTCGCCGTCGGCGCCGTCCACGGCGATATGGGGCAACCGGCCCGCGAGAAGTCCTTGGGCGCCTTCCGCGAGGGCACCATCGAGATCCTCGTGGCCACCGACGTCGCCGCCCGCGGCATCGACATCGACGATGTCACCCATGTCATCAACTACCAGACCCCGGACGACCCGATGACCTATGTCCACCGCATCGGCCGCACCGGCCGCGCCGGGCATTCGGGCACCGCGGTCACCCTCGTCGGCTACGACGAACTGAACAAGTGGCAGGCCATCAACGACGAGCTCGGCCTGGATATGCCGGAGCCCCCGCAGTGGTTCTCCACCTCACCCGAGCTTTTCGACGCCCTCTCCATCCCCGAAGGCGCCCAAGAATCGGTGGGCAAGCCCCGCCGCGTCTTCGGCGGCGCGGCAGCTGCCGTCCGGGGACGCACCCCGCGGGGTGCGCGCGGCTCCCGCGGTGAGCGTGGTTCCCGGGGTGACCGGGGCCGCCGTCGATGAGCCGCCCCCTGCGTCGGACACGCGGCGATCTCATCGCGACAGCCGTGCTCGCTGCGGTGTCCGTGGCCGCAGTGGCCGGGGTGTGGGCAACCGCCCCGATTCGTTCCTCCGAGCTCACACCGGCCGCCGAGGAGTTCCAGGCCACCGCCCCGCTGGATGAGGTCCCCGCGGCCCTGCAAGAAACCTGGACCGCGCCCGCCGCCCTGTCCGCGGTACCCCGCCCGGTGAGCATCGACGGGTTGGTCATCGCCCACGATGCCCACACCGTTGCCGCCCTGGACCCCGCCTCGGGTGAGACCGTGTGGAGCTATACCCGCGACGACCGGGAACTGTGCTCGCTCGGCGCGGCCTGGGGGCGCGTGGTCACCACCTGGCGGGCCTCCCAGGGCTGCGGCGACGTGGTGAGCATCGACGCCTCCACCGGCCAGTATCACCGCACCCGCAGCGCGATCGCCCCGGATCAGGTGGTGCCGGTGGCCTCCAATGACCGTATCGGCACCCAGGGGGCCTCCCGTCTGGAATTGTGGCGCTCCGACCTGGTGCGCACCGTTGAGTACGGCGAGGTCGAAGGGGTGCAGGAACCGCACCTGCAGCCGCACCCGGAATGTGAGCTCACCAGCGCTTTGACTCGTTCCGACCTTCTCGCTGTCACCGAGGTCTGCGCTGACGGCACCTGGCTACGTCTCCAGGAGACCACGCCGGAGGATTCCCGCGAGCCGGAACTCCACGCTTCCGTGCCGCTGGGCTCCCCCGACGATCGCTTGGTCGCCATCGGGGAGTCGGCCGCGGCAGTGCTTATCGACGCCGAGGTGGTCTCCTTTTCCGCCGAGGGCACCGAGCTGCACCGTTCCTCGGTCCCAGCCTCGCGGACCGCCGACGCACCGCGCTCCGCCACTGCTGATCTGCCACACCACATGACCTGGTACGACGGCGCCCACCTCGTGCTGCTCTCCCCCACCGAGCTGGAGGTCCAGCACGTGATCGAGGGAGCGCTCGGTACGGGCGTCGCCGTCGGCGATCGTCTCCTCCTGCCGGTCGCCGAGGGCATCGCGGTCATTGACTGGGTCACCGGCGAACAGGAGAGGATCCTCCCCGTGGACCGCGGGGACTGGAACGGTGACGTGACGCTCGGCATGGCGGGAGGGGTGGTCGTCGAGAAGCGGGGCGATACGCTCCACGGACTGCAGGCCTAGAAGCCGTGGGTGGCTTCCGCCCATTCGAGGGAGCGGCGGTTGAACAGCAATACCAGCGCGATGATCGCCGACAGGCCGGTGAGCAGGCCCGCCCACCACACGCCGCCGCTGAACATGAAGTAGGCCAGGCCGAGGATGATGATCTCCAGGAAGACGATGAGGCCGCGGCCCCATTGGTGGCCGAGCATCATCCAGATGGAGGCGAAGATGGCCGCGCCGAAGATGATCCACAGGAACACTCCCGTGCCGGTGCCCACCCAGTTGATGTTGGCACTGTCGGAGACGAGATCCTCTTCCACGTGCCCCATGAAGTCACGGACGATGCCGATGGTGGCGAAGGTGAGGATGATCACCGACTGCACGATCGCGATAAGGCCGGCCCAGCGGATCTGCTGGGGCGGGCGGGGCCGCTGGGGACGCTGGGGGCGGGAGTTCACGTTCGTCACGGGTACTGAGTCTATAGTGCGTGCCCCAGGGTCAGTCCCCTGACCGGCCCAGGAGGCGGGAGATTTGACGTTTTGCGGGAGAACATGCATGAGTGCCTAGAACGATCTTCGCAGGTCACAGGAGTTGTCTACACGACCTCAAACAGTGACACAGGCCACTTCACAACCTTCGCAGCGCATCTAAAGCTGTGAGTTCGCTCACTTTTAGACGTTTACCCCTAGCGCACGTGCTGTTCACGTGTCATTATTCTCGGGTAGCAAAAACGGCCGGGCAGTTAACCGGCCCTTAACTCTGACACACCACAGAGTTAACACCACGTGAACCGAGGGAGGGCTCCGGCCCGGACCCGATCACCGTGGGGGATGCAACTTTTCTCGAGGGCCATCCAGTGGCCGTCCCTTGGTGTGCACATCTACAAGTCCGCGTTTCACCAACTGTGTAAGGAGAATAACCATGTCTGATTGGCGCCACGAAGCCGTCTGCCGCGACGAAGATCCCGAGCTGTTCTTCCCGGTCGGTAACTCCGGCCCGGCCCTGACCCAGATCGCCAAGGCCAAGATCGTCTGCAACCGTTGCCCCGTCACCTCCCAGTGCCTCAAGTGGGCCCTGGAGTCCGGCCAGGACGCCGGCGTGTGGGGCGGTATGTCCGAGGACGAGCGCCGCGCCCTCAAGCGCCGCAACTCCCGCGGCCGCCGCACCCGCGTCGCCGCCTAAGCAAGATACCTCTCAATTTTTCGCGACCGGGCCTTGAGCGCTAGAGTTGTCGGAAGTTGACAACCACCTCACCCAAGGAGAATCACATGAGCAAGCGTGGTAGCAAGCGCCGTGCCCGTCGCAAGAAGAGCGCAAACCACGGTAAGCGCCCGAACTCCTAAATCAGGACGTTAATGCGGCGAAAACCGCCCGTCGAGAAGCTTCTCGACGGGCGGTTTTCTTCATCCCTACTGAAAGCGGGTCACCCGCACCTGACGGATCTCCATGGTGATACGTTGGCGCAGTGCCGCCGGCGCGGAAGCTTCGGCCGAGCAGCACCTACGCAGCAACGCCCGAATCTCCTGCTCCGACTCCAGACGCCCATGACAGTCGGGGCATTCGGCCACGGCAGCCAGGATCTCCCGCGCACGCTCCGGGGTGGTCGACGGATCAAAAAGCGCGCACAACTGGGCCTGGATGTCTGCGCAGCGGCCGCTACAGGGTGTCGTCATTTCTTGCTCACTTCCCGGGTCGTGATGTCCATGTCGGGGTGGTCCAGGCCAATCCCCTGTTCATGTGCCACTTCCTTCAACAGCCCCCGCAGCTGCTTTCTTCCCCGGTGCAGCCGGGACATGACAGTGCCGATCGGGGTGTCCATGATCTCCGCGATCTCCTTGTACGCCAACCCCTCAATATCCGCGTAATAGACGACCATCCGGTAGTCCTCGGACAATTGGTTCATGGCCTCGCCGATCGCCCCGTCGGGCATGTTCTTCAGCGCCTCGACCTCGGCGGATTCCAGGCCCGTGGAGTCATGGGAGCTGGTGGTGTAGAGCTGCCAGTCGCTGATCTCCTCGGTGGGTGACTGCGCGGGCTGGCGCTGCTTTTTCCGGTAGGCGTTGATGTAGGTGTTCGTCATGATCCGGTACAGCCAGGCCTTGAGGTTGGTGCCGGGCTGGAACGAATCGAACGCCTTGTACGCCTTGAGGTAGGTCTCCTGCACGAGGTCCTCGGCGTCGGCCGGGTTCCGCGTCATCCGCAGGGCACCGCCATAAAGCTGGTCAAGCAGCGGCAGTGCCTCCTCCTCGAAGCGGGTCTGTGGCATCGGGGCCTTTCTTGTGGTCAGGGCTGGTTCGTTCCATCATAGTGGAGTGTCCACTCCCGCTGTCCGATTGCTTATCGACGCCACCGTCCCCCACCAACTCCACACCTTCGACCCCGGCACCTCGCATTTCGGCGATCATGCCGCCGCTGCGCTGGCGGTGGATCCGGGGCTGATCCTCAAGACACTCATCGTCGACACCGGCCGCGGGCTGGCCACATGCTGCGTACCTGTTCCAGCGACACTCTCCCTGAAGAAGGCGGCAGCAGCCTTAGGCGTGAAGTCTGTGAGTATGGCCGACCCCGGAAAGGCGCAGCGCGCCACCGGCTACGTCCCCGGCGGTATTTCCCCACTGGCCCAGAAACGATTGCTGCCGACCGTGATTGACGCCAGCGTCGAGATGCAGGAGTTGGTCTATATCTCCGGCGGGCGCCGCGGCCTTGACATCGCGCTTGACCCAGGCGATCTGGCGCGGTTGACCGGGGCTCAGTTCTCGGCGATCAGCTCCGCATAGTCATTGCGGACATTGCCCACGGCCTTATCCACCGGGCGCACCGTCAGACGCTCCAGATAATCCAGCGGGGTCGGGTGCAGCAACTCGGCAGCCTGCCCGGGGGTGCCGGTGACCCACTGCTCGATCTCCTCGGTCGCCAGCAGACGCGGCAGACGGTTGTGCAACCACTCCAGCGGACCATGAGAGTCAGTCGTGACCATCGTCGCCGACAAACGATCCAGGCCCGTCGCCCACAACGCCGCCACCCACATCACCTCGCCGAGGGAGACGAAATGCGGTTGCTTGCCACTGCCGTCGTCATGCCACTCGTAATAGCCGTCCATGGGGATCAACCCGCGCTGAGCCTTGAACGCATCACGGAAACTAGGCTTCGTGGCCACCGTCTCCCCGCGGGCGTTAAACAACGGCGGGCCCGAATCATCCTTCTTCCAGTGCGGGAGCAAACCCCACCGG
Organism: Corynebacterium sp.; assembly: GCF_030538285.1. Taxonomy (GTDB): domain Bacteria; phylum Actinomycetota; class Actinomycetes; order Mycobacteriales; family Mycobacteriaceae; genus Corynebacterium. The sequence goes on along the minus strand of NZ_JAUNUG010000011.1, from coordinate 63,484 downwards.
GCGGGATCGACCTGGGCCGTCGCGGCGTCGAGACGCACCAGCGGAACCACCTGGGTCGGGGCCAAGTTGTAGCGGGGGCCGGGCGTGCCCTCCGGGGCATGCACCTCCATGACCCCCGGGAGGGTGCCGACAGCGCTCAGAAGTGACTCGTCGGTAGTGAACAGAACGAAACGACCACACATAATGCCTATTATGGACCCCATGACCGCCCTCTGGCCTGCGCCCACTGCTTCTGGACCGATCCGGTGGACCCAGCACGTCCCCGGATCCAAGTCGATCACCAACCGTGCCTACATTCTTGCTGCCCTCGCTGACTACCCCTCCGTCATCGACAACGCCCTGCACTCCCGCGACACCGACCTCATGGCCGGTGCCCTGCGCAGCCTCGGCGCGCACATCCGCGAGGCCGGTGGATCCATCCACGTCGAACCCCGCCCCCTCCACGGCGGACAGGTCGAATGCGGGCTGGCCGGCACCGTCATGCGCTTCGTCCCGCCGGTAGCAGCCATGGCCGACGGCGCCGTCGTCTTCGATGGTGATCCCCAGGCCCGCGTCCGCCCGATGAACACCATCCTCGATGCCCTGCGCACCCTCGGGGTCCGCGTCGAAGGCAACACCCTGCCCTTCACCATCAACGGCGGCGGCACCCCGGAAGGCGGCGTCGTGGCGATCGATGCCTCCGGCTCCTCCCAATTCGTCTCCGGTCTGCTGCTCGCCGGCCCGCGCTTCACCAAGGGCATCACCGTCCGCCACGTCGGCGGGCGCCTGCCCTCCATGCCGCACATCGAGATGACCGTGGCCATGCTGCGTCTCGCCGGAGTCAAGGTCGACGTCACCGAAAACTCCTGGACCGTGCACCCCGGCCCCATCCAGGGACGGACCTGGATCATCGAACCCGACCTGTCGAATGCCACCCCCTTCCTCGCCGCGGCGGCCGTCACCGGCGGCACCGTCAAGGTGCGCCACTGGCCGCTGGACACCACCCAGCCCGGCGACGCCATCCGTCTCATCCTGGAGACCATGGGCTGCGAGGTCGACATCATCACCGCCGAGTCCGGCCCCGGGCATGATCTGCAGGTCACCGGGCCGGAAGAGGGCGCACTGCGCGGCATCAGCCTGGACATGTCGGACATCGGCGAGCTCACCCCGACCGTCGCCGCGTTGGCCGCCCTGGCCACCACCCCCTCGGAGCTGACCGGCATCGCGCACCTGCGCGGACATGAGACCAACCGGCTGGAGGCACTGGCGGCGGAGATTAACAAGCTCGGCGGCAACTGCGAGGAACTCCACGACGGCCTGCGCATCACCCCCGCCCCACTGCACGGCGGTGTGTGGCACTCCTACGCGGACCACCGCATGGCCACCGCGGGCGCCATCATCGGCCTGCGCGTCGAAGGCATCGAGGTCGAAGACGTGCAGACCACCGCCAAGACCCTCCCCGGCTTCGAGACGATGTGGGAGGACATGGTCGCGCGTGGGTAGACAGTGGGATGAGTCCGACGTCCGCGTCCGACCCTCGCGCCGCGGCACCCGCCCGCGCACCAAGGATCGGCCCGCCCACGACGACGCCGAATTCGGCATGGTCGTCACCAAGGATCGTGGCCGCTGGGGCGTGGTCCTCGACGGGCAGGAGGACGCGATAGTCACGATGCGCGCCCGCGAGATGGGCCGCACCCCCGTCGAGGTCGGTGACCGCGTCGGCGTCGTCGGCGACACCTCCGGAAAAGAGGGCACGCTGGCGCGCATCGTGAAACTGGAGGAGAGGGTGTCCGTCCTGCGGCGCACCGCCGACGACACTGACCCGTACGAGCGCATCGTCGTCGCCAACGCCGATCAGCTGCTCATCGTCACCGCCGTCGCCGATCCCCCGCCGCGTTCCGGCTTCGTCGAACGCGCACTCATCGCCGCCTTCGTCGGCAACGTCCACCCGGTGCTGTGCCTGACCAAGTCCGACCTCGCCGACCCCACGCCTTTCGCCGCCGAGTTCGCCGACCTCGACGTCACGGTCGTCATCGCGGGTGTCGACGACCCCCTCGACCCCGTCACCGACCTCGTCACCGGGAAAGTCACCGCCCTGGTCGGCCATTCCGGCGTGGGCAAATCCACCCTGGTCAACCGGCTGGTTCCCGACGCCTACCGCGAGACCGGTGAGGTCTCCGGTGTGGGCAAAGGCCGCCACACCTCCACCCAGTCCGTGGCCCTGCGGCTGCCCGGCGAGGGCGGCGGCTGGATCATCGATACCCCGGGCATCCGCTCCTTCGGGCTGGCCCACGTCGACGACGCGACCGTCATCGGGGTCTTCGATGATCTGGCGGCCGCCGTGGAGGACTGCCCCCGCGGCTGCACCCACTTAGGTCCCCCGGCCGACCCGGAGTGCGCGCTCGATGACTTCGAGCCCGACACCGCCTCGGCGCGGCGCCGGGACGCGGTGCGCAAGCTCCTGGAGGCACTACGCTCCAAGGAGGAGTGGGAGCTGTAGTCGGCGGGCGCGTTCTCACGTACCCCTTTGTGTCCGGCCCTATTCTGCGACCTGGGGTTTTAACTGTGGCCCGCACACAAAGGGGTACGGCGCAACGCAGGTCTCTAGCTTGGCCGACCCAGCCGCCGCCGGAACCATGGAAGAACGCCATTACTTCTTGCCTAACTGCACCAGGTTCCGTAACCTTTCACTTACAAGTGAAAGTCCGCCACGGCCATGGAAAGGAGTCACCGTGTCCCAGACACTTCAGCGCCCGATTACTGTCACCCCCCAAGCCGCACGGGAAGCCAAGAGGGCTGCCGAACAAGGCGGCGCCCTCCAGCTCTTCACCGAGTCCGCAGACCTTTACGAACTGGAGAAGCTTCTCAAGCAAGTTATTGCCGCTACGGCGGCTGGCGCAACCGTCACCGTCGGTACGCTGCCTGCCGAACTCTCTACAACGGAAGCAGCAAGACAGTTGGGAATCTCTCGCCCCACCCTCATGAAAATGATTCGGAACAACCAGATCGAGGCACACAAAGTCGGCACCCACCACAGGCTGCTCACTTCCCATGTTCTGCAGGCTAAAGAAGAGCGCCGGAACAAGGCGCGCGCCGCCTTCGACGCCGGGAGAGAAGACGAAGACGAGCTGGTTCTGGAACCATAGCTCGGCCATTGTCGGATAACCTAAGCAAGTGGGAAATCGAGCACTATTCGATGCGAACATCTGGTTCTCAAGAACGTTGACCGACTGGGTGTGCCTTCTTCACCTCGAAGACTCACACCCAGTCTTCGAGATTCTCTGGACGAACGATATCTTCAGCGAGGCCAGCTACCACCTGCGAAACCTCAATCCCGATCACTCAGCCGACGCCATCCACTCACGGTTTGAACGCTTGCGGCGCACGGTACCGGCGGGAGAAATCAGCGGGTATGAGATCACGGATTGAAGCCACCCCGACGCCGGAGATTGGCACGTCATCAACGCCGCGCTTCAAGGAAGCGCCGGATACCTCGTCACCGATGACACGTCATTTCACAGCCTTGCCAACGCCGACGAGTACCCCTTCGAGATTCACACATCAGATTCGTTCCTGATGCTGGTAGCCGACACCGCACCTCACATCATCGAGCGCGTAGCCGCTAGACAACAAGCCTACTGGCGCAGTCGAGGCAACTCCTTCAACCTGGCGGCTCGCTTGATCGATGTGGGCGCCCCTCAATTCGCCGAGGTCGTGAGAAGCTGCATCCGGCGCCTACACCACAAGCTGTAGCCGACTACTTCGACTCGGTCGATGACCTCGCGCTACCCCCATACCCGGGTGGCAGTGGAAGGCCTCTGCCTGCTCGTCGGCGTCGACGGCTCCCCCGCGCTGGTCACCCACCTCAAACAGGTCTTACAGCAAGCATGGACCCGCCGCTTCCACCTCGACACCTCCCGCGAAGATGTCAGGGCTGTGACCACCTTCATGGCGTCCGGCATCGTCGGGATTCTCGGCCAATTCGCCGGCCGCCCCTGCGATGCGCTTTTCGACGCCCACCTGGCCACCGTCGGGCGCGTGTTCACCAGCCCGGCCCTGGCGTTCGCGAAAGGTATATCTCCCCAGGCATAGCTTGACAGGTATAGGTCGAGTGGCCGCCCCCGTAGAGAGGGCGGCCACTCGACCTATACCTGGAGTGATATACCTACCAAGATATGCCTTAGACGGCCTTCTGGGCCTCGGCGGCGGCGACCTTCTTGCGCCACTCCGGGGTGCGGCCGGAGAAGTTGAGCACGGCTTCCTTGACCGTCGGGCGCAGCTCGGCCAGCAGCGGCAGACCGGTGCGCAGGCCGGCGCGGCGGCCGGACTCATCGGCGCCGACGTGCAGCTTCTCCGCCACGGAGGGGTACTTGGTGAACGCCGCGTTAGAACGCACCTCGGGGGCGTTGTCGCGGTCGGCGGCCAGGTACTTGTTCGGCAGGGTCAGCTTGAGCAGGGTCTTCTGGACCTTGAGCAGCTGCATCGGGAAGGAGTCGGTGTTGTAGGGCAGGTCGAATTCCTCGCAGATCGCCTCGACGCGCTTGCCGATCTCCGCCAGTCGGTTGGAGGGCATGTCCGGGTAGAGGTGGTGCTCGATCTGGTAGTTGAGGTTGCCGGACAGGATCGTGAGGATCTTGCCGCCCTTGAAGTTCGCGGAGCCAAGCATCTGGCGCAGGTACCACTCGTCGTGGGTCTCGTTCTTCCACTGCTCCTTGGTGAAGGTCTCGGCCTCATCCGGGAAGTGGCCGCAGAAGATGACGGCGTAGGCCCACACGGAACGCGCAAGGTTGGCGGTGGCGTTCGCGGCGACGGTGGACATGAAGTTCGGGCCGGACAGGGCCGGGAAGAGCACGTAGTCACGCAGGCCCTGGGTGCCGGCCTTGCGCATGGTCTCCCAGAACTTCGGGGAGATTTCCTTCCAGGTGGCGCGGCCGGCCGGGATCTTGCCCAGCTCAACGTCGTAGAAGCCGACGGCCCACTGGAACAGCGACGCCAGGGTCAGGTTGATGACCGGCTGGAAGGCGTGCATCGGGGTCCACTTGCGGTCGCGGGTGACGCGCAGGACGCCGTAGCCGACGTCGGTGTCCATGCCCAGGATGTTGGTGTACTTGTGGTGCGCAAAGTTGTGGGTGTGCATCCACTGGGAGGACGGGCAGACATTGTCCCACTCCCAGGTGGTGGAGTGGATCTCCGGGTCGTTCATCCAGTCCCACTGGCCGTGCATGACGTTGTGGCCGATCTCGAGGTTCTCGAGGATCTTGGACAGCGACAGCAGTGCCACACCGGCGAGCCACGCGGGGCGGTAGCCGGAGAAGAGGAGGACGCCGCGGCCGGCGATCTCCATGTAGCGCTGGGTGCGGATGAGCCCCTTGATGTAGCGGACGTCCTTCTCGCCGAGGTCCGCCTCGAACTCCTCCTTGATGGCGTCGAGGCGACGGCCGATCTCGCGGATGTCCTCGTCGGTGAGGTGGGAGTATGCCTTGATGTTGTCGATAGCCATGGTGAAAGTCTCCTTTAAGCGTCGATGACGACGTCGCCGGCGGCCACGCCGACGCAGGTACGGATGCGGGAGCCGGGCTCCTTGGTGTCGCCGGTGCGCAGGTCGTGCACGTGGCCGTCGACAAGCTCGCGGACGCAGGTCTGGCAGATGCCCATGCGGCAGCCGAAGGGCATCTGCACGCCGGCGGCCTCGCCAGCCTCGAGGATGGTGGTGGCACCGTCGACGGTGGTCTCGATGCCACGCTTGGCGAAGGTGATGGTGCCACCCTTGGCATCGGAGGCGCGGTCGAGGGTAAAACGCTCGACACGGATCTCCAGGTCATGCTCGGAGGCCCAGGTCTCGAGCTCATCGAGCATCGTGGCGGGGCCACAGGCGTAGACGACGCGTTCGCGGAAATCGGGCACGAGCTCCTCGAGCACGGCCGGGGAGACGCGGCCTTCCTCGGAGGTGACCTGGATATGGGAGTCGTAGCTGTCGAGGACGTCCTCGAAGATGAGGTCGGAGCGGTTGCGCACCGAGTGGACGACCTTGATGTCGGTGTCCGCGCGGTGGCCCTCCATGCTGCGCAGCATGGCGATGACCGGGGTGACGCCGGAGCCGGCGGTGACAAACAGCAGCTTCTCCGGCAGCGGGTAGGTCAGGTGGAAATCACCGGCCGGGGCGGCCAGGCGGACGTTGATGCCCGGGCGGGCGGTACCCACCAGGTGGTTGGACAGCTTGCCCTTTTCCACGGCGCGGATGGTGATGGAGAACAGCCCGTCGCGGGTGTCCGGGGTGTTGGTCAGCGAGTAGGAGCGCCAGGTGTAGCGGCCGTCGACGCGCAGGCCGATGCCGATGTACTGGCCGGCCTCGAAGGACACCGGGACACCCCAACCGGGGCGGATGACCAGGTGGATGGTGTCGTCCGGGAAGCGCTCGACGCTTTCGATCTTGCCGCGCAGCTCGCGCTTGGACCACAGTGGGTTGGCCAGGACGGTGTAGTCATCGGGCAACAGTGGTGTGGTGAAACGGCGCAGGACGCTGCGGAAGCGGGCAAGTCCATCGGGCGATTCGGTCATCGGCCCCTCCTTCGGGTCAAATAGTTACGTCCGCGTAGCCTACGCGAACGTAACCAGGTTGTCTATCACCCGCAAAACTATCTCAGAGTAGTTCTATAAGGAAGGGCAGCTCAGTCGGGTCATAGAAGGCCATGAAATTGTCCTGCGCATCACCGACCGTGAGCTCGGCGTCCTCATCGCCGAGATCGGCGGCGTCGATAAGCTCGACGGCAGCCTGCGTGGCTGCCTCCGACTCCTCGATGTCAATGTGGATCGCCGCGATGTCCTCCACGCGGATCTGTGCGGGATTCAATGCCACGACAGACTCCCCGTTGTCCGGGGCCAGCGTCACCACCTCATCGGCGACGTCGACCGAGACCACCACCCGGCGGTGCGGGAAGGTCTCCTCATCGCCGATGGCCAAAAGCCGCAGGGAGGCCTCCGCGGCGTCAAGAAAAGCGGCGTAACCGATCTCATCCTCATCACCCGAGGTGTAGAACTCCAGCAGCGCGGGCGTGGCGGCGAAGCCCCATCCGGAGCGCGCGGACATCGTGCCCGTCTCGTGCAGCGTGGTGAGCATGCCAAACGTTGCCGGCAGGTAGACGCGCACCCTAGAACTCGCCCTCGATGTCAAAGATGGAACAGATCTCAATGACTGCCCGGTCAAACACCTGGTAAAGCACCCCCACCAGACCGGCCTCGACGGCGCCGCGGACATTGAGGATCGAGTCATCGACATGCACGCAGTCGTTCATCGGCAGGTCGATGGCGGCGGCAGCAGCAGCGAAGGCCTCAGCCTCCGGCTTTTCCGCGCCGACCTCACCCGACAGCACAACAGCGTCGACGATGCCCTTGTACTCCCACTCCCGGATGTGCTCCGCGCCCGGGCCGCCCGGATCGTTGGAGAGGATGGCGGTGGACACCCCGTTGGTCTTCGCCGCGGCGAACAGCTCGCGCCAGCGACGCTGCTCCTCCTCCGGCCCGTCCAGCACTCCCACATAATCCACGATCAGTCCACGCACGCGCTGCTCCCTCATGTCATTTCACTCTCGGCGTGCCACAATGATACCCAGCCCACCCCGCGTCTGTCCCCGGTGACTCACTGGAGCAGCCATGTTGTCCCCCGTCCCCGGTCTCACGCACCTGAAGGTGCTCACCCCGCAACCCCCGCTTATCGACGCCCCCGCACCCCCACCGTCCCAGCCCTCCCCCGCGCACCGCCGCGCGGAGGCCCTGACACAGATTGCCCTGGAGGCATGCTTCGGGGTGCGCCCCATACATCACCTCCGCGCCGACTATTTCGCGCCGCCCGTGCGGGTGCACGCGGCGGCGCGTCAGAAAGTGGGTATCCGGCGCCCCGTCCGGCAGGAGTCTTTCCACCTGCGTGGCGACGGCGAAATCTACGGCACCGCCACCTCCACCGGCCGCGCCTTTGCCTTCACCGGGCGGGTGGACGGAGACAAGCTTTTGAGTTTCCGGGTGCTGTGAGAGCCTGCCCGGCCCGGTAGACGGTTTCCTCATCATGGTGGCGGCCGATAATCTGCAACCCCACCGGTTGGCCGTCGACCACGCCAATGGGCACGGTCAAGGCGGGATGTCCGGTGAGATTCGCGGGCACCAGCAGTCGCGTGAGGTCGCCACGCGGGGACAACCCCGGGGAGGGCAGGGTCGGCGCGAGGAGCACGTCGACGGTCTCCAGCGCGCGGTCGAGTTCCGCCCGGATAATCTCCCGGACCCGGCGCGCCTCGAGGTAGTCTACGGCGGCGATTGCCTCCCCCAGCTGCAGGTTGAGCCGCACGGGCAGCGAGATATCCTCGGCACGTTCCTGCAATGTGCGGTGGTGGATCGCCGACGCCTCGGCCAGAGCAATGGTGGAGGTAGCCCACGGCGCATCCTGCAGTGCAGGCAGGTTCAGCTCCCGCACGGCCTTACCTTCCAGTGCACCGTCGAAAACGGCAAGTACCTGCCGGTCGACGCCGTCGAGGAACCAGCTCGCTACACCGTAAGTAAGTGGACCTGCCTCCAACCGATAGGTGCGCCCTGTCAGCGCTGCGAGGACGGCGGCGTTATCAGCGACATCTGCGGTCATCGGGCCGATACACCCCACGGTCGGGGCCAGGGCCACATCGCCACGGGTCGACACGAGCCCGTGGGTGGGTTTCAGACCTACCCCGCCGCATACCGCGGAGGGTAGGCGGATGGAGCCGGCGGCGTCGGCACCCAGCGTGGCGAACGCCAGGTCCGCCGCCACTGCCGCCGCACTGCCACCGCTGGATCCACCGGCCAGCGTGCCTGGGACGACCGGGTTGCGGACCGGCCCAAACCAGGGGTTCTCCCCGGTGATGCCCCAGGCGTACTCATTCATGTGAAGCTTGCCCAGGATGACGCACCCGGCTTCTCGCAGTTGGGTGACCACCGTGGCGTCATAGGGAGCGATGTAATCCCGGTGGGTCTGAGACCCCAGGGTGGTCACCTCGCCGGCCAGATAGATGCTGTCCTTGAGCGCCACGGGCACACCGTGCAGGGGACCGCGGGAGTGCCCGGCCGCCAGTTCCTCAGTGAGGCGAGCGGCCTCGGCGCGGGCGGCGTCGTAACGCACTGAAATATAGGCGCCGATCTCACCATCGAGGGTACCGATGCGCTGCAGTTGAGCGTCGACAAGCTCGGTCGGGGTGACGTCGCCGGCGTCGATGGCGCGGCCAACTTCGAGTGCACTGAGCGAGAGGAGATCACTCATCGGCGTATACCTCCGGGCCCGGACTGGCAGGGCGGCGCGCCTGCAGCGCCCGGTACCGTTCGGCGAGCACCTCAATCTCACCCTCCGTGGCGGGGATTCCGCGGGACTCCATGAGCTGCCGGATGAGTTTCTCCATACCCCTAGCCTTTCATTGATCCGGTTTCGAGGAACCGAGTGTGGAAGGAGAAGGCCGTGGCGAGGTCATGCGGGGTATGTAACGCTCCCCGTGCAGCTCTCTCGACGTACTCCTCGAGCAGGGGTCGGTAGTCCGGGTGCGCGACGGCGATCATCTGCTTCGCCCGGTCCCGGGGCGCCAGCCCCCGCAGGTCTGCGTAGCCATATTCCGTGATCACCACCATGGCGTCATGCTCGGTGTGGTCGATGTGCGAGGCGAAGGGCACGATCGCGGAGATCGCCCCCTCCTTCGCCGCCGACGGGGAGATGAACGTCGAGGTGAAAGCGTTGCGGGTGAAGTCACCGGATCCGCCGATGCCGTTCATGATGCGCGACCCTGCCACGTGGGTGGAGTTGATGTTGCCGTAGAGGTCGGCCTCGATCATTCCGTTCGACGCAATGAGGCCGACGCGCCGGATCACCTCCGGATGGTTCGAGATCTGCAGCGGCCGGGTGACCAGGTGCTCCCGGTAACGGGCGGCCTCGGCGTTCATCTTTTCCGCGTACTCCGGTGACAACGCGAAGGAGGTGGCGGAGGCGACGGTCATCTTGCCGGCGTCGATGAGGTCAAGCATGCCGTCCTGCACCACCTCGGTGTAGGCCTGGATGTTCTCGAACTTCGAGTCCAGCAGGCCTGCCATGACGGCGTTGGGGACGTTGCCCACCCCCGACTGCATGATGTAGCCGTCATAGCGCAGTCGCCCGGCCGAGACCTCACCCTCGAGGAAGTCGAGGAAGTGACCGGCGATCTGACGGGAGGTCTCGTCGATCGGTTTGAAGGGTGAGTTGCGGTCCGGTGCGTTCGTCTCGACGACCGCCACCACCTTGTTCACATCGATGTCGATGTAGGTCGTGCCGATGCGATCTCCGGAGTTACTGATGGGGATTGGCGTGCGGTTCGGCAGGCGCTGGATGCGGTAGACATCGGCCATGCCCTCCAGGTCGAGGGACTGCCACTCGTTGACCTCGATGATGATCTTCTCGGCGGCATCGAGGTACTCGACATTGTTGCCCACGCCGGAGGAGGGGATGAGGTGGCCTTCCTCGGTGATGCGGGTGACCTCGACGATGGCGGCGTCGATACGCCCGAGGAAACCGTGTTCCACCTGCTGCGCGGAATGTGACAGATGCATGTCCTGGTATTTCATGTCGCCGGCATTGATGGCGGCGCGCATGGAGGGGTCCGACTGATAGGGCATGCGGTAGTTGATGGCCCCGGCCTCGGCCATGACGCCGTCGCAGTCGGGTGCGGTGGAGGCACCGGTGTAGACGTTGATGTGGAACTCGTCCCCCGCGGACTGCGCTTGCTTCGCCCGCTCGGCGATGGCGGTGGGCAGTGCCTTGGGGTAAGCGGCACCGGTGAAACCGGACATGCCGACAGTGTCTCCGTGGTCGAGGAACTCAGCGGCCTCGTCGGCGGACATGACCTTGCTGCGGAGCTGTGCGTTGGCGATACGGTTCATTACTCTGCCCACTTCGAGTTGCGGATGACCTCGACGAAATCGGTGCGTTCGAAGCCGGGGACGGTGTGCGCCAGGACGTCGGCCTTGACGTTACCGAAGGTGGTTTCCGGGCGATGGCGAATGCCCGCGCTGAAGGCCTCCACAATGCCCCGCTTGAAGTCCGGGCGCGGGTGGGCGGCAACGATGGCCGCCCGATCCTCATCGCTGACGGTGTCGTAGCCGATGCCCAGGACATCGTGCTCGACACCGCGGGTGAGCAAAGCGATCTCGGCGCCCATGTGCAGCGGCACTTCGGGGGTGGTGTGCAGGGCGATGGCTGCCCACACCTTGTCGGCGTCCGCGTCAGCGATACCGTGGGTGCGCAGGAAACGGCGGGCTTCGTCAGCACCGTCGATCTCGAAGCGCTGGTCATCGCGGGCGTAGGTTCGGGTGAGCCCAAGGTCGTGGAACATGGCGGCGACGTAGAGGAGTTCGGGATCGAAAGTGACGTTGTCACGCTCGCCTCGCAAGGCGGCGAAGAGGTAGACGCGGCGAGAGTGGTCGTAGACAAGGTCGGTGGTGGCTTCGCGGACCAGCTCGGTGGCCTCGCGGGCGAGTGGGGAATCGGGGAAGGTTATGCCTGCTATGGATGTCATGTTTCCTAGTGTCTTCGCTGGCTTACACTGGGGCCATGTCCTTTCCGCCACGAATCCCTCAGAATCCGACATGAAACGGGTCGGCTTTCTCGTCTTCGAGGGCGTCACCATGTTGGACGTCACAGGCCCCGCGGAGGTGCTCAGCCGCGCCGGCATCTACGAGCTGATCTTGTTCTCCCCCACCGGGGCACCCGTCACTGCCTCCACGGGGCTGCCAGTCACCGGCACCCATCCACCGCTTATCGACGCCGCGCTCGACACCGTCATCATCCCCGGTTCCGATTCCCTTGCGGACCACCCCTTCGACGCGGCACACCTCGCGGCCGCCCGGATCCTCACCACCGGGCCACGGCGGGTGGCCAGCGTGTGCACCGGCGCCTTCCTCCTCGCCGAACTCGGGCTTCTCGACGGCCGCCGCGCCACCACCCACTGGCGCAATGCCGCTGACTTAGCCCGCCGCTACCCGCGCGTCCGGGTCGAGCCCGACACCCTCCACGTCCACGACGGCCGGTACCTCACCTCTGCCGGCATCTCCGCCGGCATTGACCTCGCGTTGTCCCTGGTGGAGGAGGATCTCGACGCCGCGGCCGCTCGCCGCATCGCCCAGGAGATGGTCATGTTCATGCACCGACCGGGCGGGCAATCCCAGTTCGCGTCCGGCGTGAACACGCCGTCCGTGCAGCACCCCATCCTGCGGGAAGTCATGCGGCTCGTGGAGGACTCGCCCGCCGAACCCCACTCGATCGCCACCTTGGCCGCGCGGGCCGCAGTGAGTGAACGTCATCTGACACGGCTGTTCCGTGCCGAACTCGGGGTCACCCCCGCCCGCTGGCTGGAACAGGCGCGCCTGTCCACCGCACAGCAGCTGCTTCTCGACGGCCACACCGTCACCGCCGCCGCCTCCCGCTCAGGATTCGGCAGCGATGAATCCCTCCGCCGTGCATTCGACCGGCGGCTGCACACCACCCCTTCGGAGTACCGGGCGCGCTTCCGCTCCACGTTCCGCGCGCGGTAAGATTCGTCCCTCCTCTCAGTCTGCACGTCGCAATGCCACGGCGACGATGAGCAGTTCGGCCGTGACCACCGGGTCGTCGAGATCCGCCTCGATGAGTTCCTCGATGGTGCGCAGCCGCTTCTTCACCGTGTGCCGGTGCGACTGCAGCTCCTCCGCGGTACGGCTGAGATTGCCCGAATTGCGGAGGAAGGCCTCGAGTGTCTGCATCAGAGCGGGGCGGGAGTCCAACTTGTCCCAGGTTTCGCGGGCCCGGCGCGACAAGGCCAGCTGGACCTCCTCCCCCGCGATCCACCCGAGAGCATGGGCATCCGGCCCGGCGTACTGCCCCTCCTTGAGCCCCAGGGCGACACGCTGCAGTTCAGTAACCATGTCACTGTCCAGGTCCTGCCAGGACAAGGTGGCGCCGAGGGCGACGCGCATGCCCCGCCGTGAGCCTTCGAGTAGCTGCATCACCTCGGCGACGCTGCGGTCACCGCGGAACAGCACGAGGGTGGAGCGGTCGTCGAGACGCAGCGAGAAGAGGATCCGGCCGCGCCGTCGCAGCTCAGTATCGAGGGAGACGAGGGAGCGTTCCAGCAACCGGGAGTTCTCGGAGCTCAGGAGCACCGGGCGGATGAGTCCGCGTGAGTCGCGGACGCTGTGGAACACCTCCGACATGGCGGCGTCGGTCTGCGTGATTCCCAGCTTGATCGCCAGGGCGAGGGAGTTGAGTTCCTGGTGGGTGCGTCGATAAGCATCGGGGCGCTGGACGATGATCTCCGCCAGGCCGGCGCAGTGGCGCAGGAGGGCGCGCGCGTTGACGTCGAACTTGTCCCCGGACGCGGCGATCAGCGCATGGGCACGCTCCCCCTCATCCCCCATGCGGTGGACGATGACGGTGAACTCACCGACCCGGGCGGCCACACCAAAACCACGGTCCTGGAGTACCTCCTGCACCGCGTGGAGGTCAATGTCCGGCTGGTCCTGCGCGCGGGCCTGGGCGAGCCACCGCCCGTCGTTGTCGGCGATCATCAGGTGCGCCCCCAGGCAACGGGCCCCCTCCTCCATGAGGCGTTCCAGACCGCCCTCGGTGGCCGCCGCGTTGAGCCTGCCCTGCATGTCCAGCAGCAATTCACGGCTGCGGTTGCGCTGCCGACCGAGCTCCGCATGCACCGCGCTGAGGATCGAGATGAAGGGGATGCGACGGGGAACGACAAAGAGCGAGATCCCCTCCTTCCGGGCCGCGGCCACCATGCCGGGTGGGGCCTCATCGTGGGTGATGCCGACGCCGAAGCCGATCCCGCGCACGCCGTGGGCGGCGACCAGGCGCACATAGTCGGCGAGGTCCTCCGGGCGATCGCGGAAGGCGATGCCGGTCAACAGGATGACGCACCCGTCACCGACGAACTCCGTCGGATCCTCCAGCTCCACCGGGTGGACCACCGTAAAGGCCTCACCGGAGTCGTGGAGGACCTCCAGTGCGAGGTCCCCCTGCCCGGCCAGCCACCGGACCGTCACCGAACCGAGTTCGGGTTCCCCTGCGGTTGTCATCAAGGCTCCGTTCTGTCGATTATCATGCTCAAAGTTCGCCACTATGGCTATGTCTGCCACCACAGGCTACATCGAATAATGAGGTGCATCACATTCGGACACGTTAGGAGTTCTCATGCAGACCATCGACAGCCGCATACCGCAGCGGCGATCCATCCAGTCCCCTGCCCCGGGGCCTGCCAGCCAGGCCCTCGATGCACGTCGTGCCGAGAACTGCGCCCGCGCCCTCCAGCCCGGCCTCCCCTCGTACATCGTCGACGGTGACGGCGGCATCCTCGTCGACGCCGACGGCAACTCGTACATCGACTTCGCCGCCGGCATCGGCGTCACCACCGTCGGTGCCTCCAACCCGGCCGTCACCGCCGCCATCGTGGAGGCCGCACAACGCTTCACCCACACCTGCTTCCTCAACGCCCCGTACGAGGGATTCGTCGCCGTGAGCGAGAAGCTCAACGAGATCACCCCGGGCGATCACGCGAAGAAGACCGCCCTGTTTTCCACCGGCGCGGAAGCCATCGAGAACGCCGTCAAGATCGCCCGCAACCACACCGGCAAGAACCGCATCGTCGTCTTCGACTCCGCCTTCCACGGCCGCACCAACCTCACCATGGCCATGACCTCGAAGAACAAGCCGTACAAGGCAGGTTTCGGCACCCTGGCCGCCGATGTCTACCGCGTCCCCGGGTCCTACCCCCTCCGTGACGGGCTGAGTGGCGAAGAGGCCGCCCGCCGCACGATCCGCACGATCGAGCAGCAGGTGGGCACCGAGGACCTGGCATGCGTCGTCATCGAGCCGATCCAGGGTGAGGGCGGCTTCGTCGTCCCGGCCCCGGGCTTCCTCCCCGCACTGCAGGAATGGTGCCAGGCCAACGACGTCCTCTTCGTCGCCGACGAGATCCAGGCGGGTATCGCCCGCACCGGGCAGTGGTTCGCCTCCTGCGACGAGAACCTCACCCCGGACCTCATCACCACCGCCAAGGGCCTGGCCGGCGGCATGCCGCTGTCCGCGGTCACCGGCCGCGCGGAGGTCATGGACTCCCCCGGACCGGGTTCCCTCGGCGGCACCTACGCCGGCAACCCGCTGGCCTGCGCCGCCGCGCTCGCCGCCCTCAACGAGGTCGAGCGCCTCGACCTCACCTCCCGGGCGCAGGAGATCGAGGCGATCATCCGCGAGGAGCTTGCCGCACTCGACGACCACCCCGCCGTCGCCGAGATCCGCGGCCGCGGCGCCATGATCGGCATCGAGTTCCTCAACGACGAGGGCCAGCCCTGCGCGGAGCTGACCTCACGTATCTCCGCCGCCTGCAAGAAGGCCGGCGTCGTCGTCCTCACCTGCGGTTCCGACGGCAACGTCATCCGCCTGCTGCCCCCGCTCGTCATCAACGAGGACGTCCTGCGCGACGGACTGTCCGTGCTTATCGACGCCATCCGCAACGCCTGAACACCACACCCCCCACAAGGAGACCATCATGACCTCTTCCCACATCTACGACTCCGTCATCATCGGCGCCGGCTACGGCGGCCTCGGCCAGGGCGCCCAACTCACCCGCGACGGCCAGAACAACTTCCTCATCCTCGAGGGTTCCGAGCAGCTCGGCGGCGTCTGGCGCGACAACAACTACCCCGGCGCGGCCTGCGACACCCAGGCCCTGATCTACTGCTACAGCTACTTCCTCAACCTCGGGGTCTCCCGCATGTTCGCCGGCCGCGATGAGATGCTCGGCTACCTGGTGGCCCTGGCCGACGAGTTCGACCTGCACAAGCACATCAAGCTCAACCAGCGCGTGTCCACCGCCGAGTGGCTGGAGGACGAGAAGCTGTGGAAGTTCACCACCGAGGCCGGTGAGGAATACCTCGGCCGTTCCTTCGTCGGCGGTTGGGGCCAGCTGTCCAAGCCGAAGATCCCCAACTTCCCCGGCATGGAGTCCTTCGAAGGTGCGATGTTCCACTCCGCCGAGTGGAACCACAACGTCGATCTGAAGGGCAAGCGCGTCGCCGCCATCGGCAACGCCGCCTCCGCCGTGCAGTTCGTCCCCCCGGTCGCCGAGGTCGCCGGCCAGCTCACCGTCTTCCAGCGCTCCGCCAACTACATCCTCCCCCGGAACCAGATCATCTTCAGCGACGAGGAGCTGCGCGAGTTCCAGGAGAACCCCGATTCCTACCGCGCCATCCGCACCGAGATCCACGAGGTCCGCGAGGCCGGCTTCGAGCGCACCCGCCAGGGCACCGACCTGGCCGAGGAGGGTGTCCAGCAGGCGATGGAGCACCTCAAGAGCCAGGTTGAGGACCCGGAGCTCGTCGAGAAGCTCACCCCCACCTACGCCTTCGGCTGCAAGCGCATCCTGCGCTCGGACAACTTCTACCCCACCTTCAACCGGGACAACGTCACGCTGGAGACCTCCGGCATCCGCACTTTCACCCCGAACGGCATCATCACCGAGGACGGCGTGGAGCACGAATTCGACGTGGTCGTCTTCGGCACCGGTTTCCACAGCCAGGCCTTCCAGGGGGACCTGGAGATCATCGGCCGCGACGGCGTCAACCTCCGCGACCGCTGGGGCAACGCCCCCGAGGCCTACCTGGGCATGACCGTGGACGGTTTCCCGAACATGTTCGTCCTCTACGGGCCCAACACCAACCTCAACCACCACTCGGTCGTCGCCATGCTCGAGGCCCAGGACAAGTACATCAGCCAGGCCGTCGACTACCTCAGCCAGGACCGCAACCACGTCCTCGACGTCCAGCCCCAGGTGCTGCGCAAATTCAACGACAAGATCCAGGCCGACCTCGAACAGTCCGCCTTCTCCGCCGACTGCTCCTCCTGGTACAAGAACGAGGACGGCAAGGTCATCAACAACTGGTCCGGCAACGTCGCCGAGTACCACGATCTCACCGCCGACCTTGAGCTGGCGGACTACGGGGTGAAGTAGGAATGATCCCCCGCCGAGCCACCGACTCCGCCCGGCCCATCGCCGACGACGCCCTCGGGGCGGTGCAGAAGTTCCACCGGGCAGGAGCCGTCTCCTTCCACCACTTCGACATCCCCGAGGTGCGGGAGAAGTACGCCGCCTCGTGTGCTGCGAACGCGTTGACGGAAACGGAGGATCCCGAGTTCGCGGATCACGACGTCGCCGACTTCCGCGTGCGCATCTACGAGCCGCGTCCGCAGGACGCCCGCCCGCAGCCGACCCCCGTGGTGCTGTTCATCCACGGCGGGGGGTGGCTCATGGGGGACCTGGATACCCACCACAGCGGTGCCCGCCGCCTGGCCGTCCTGACCGGCTTCCCCGTCGTCGCCGTCGATTACCGCCTCGCCCCGGAGCACCTTTACCCCGCCGCTGCGGACGACTGCCGGGAGGCACTGCGGTGGCTAAGCGATGCCGGGGCAGCCCACAGCATCACGGCGACGTCGATAAGCGTTCTCGGTGACTCCGCGGGCGGGCAGCTCGCCGCGGTGCTGGCCAACGAGTTCCACGACGACCCGACGATCGCGCCGCTGAGCAGCCAGGTGCTGCTCTACCCCATCGTCGACGTCACGCATGAGCGCATGAACGACGGTTCCTCCTACCGCCGCGTCACCGACGGTTTCCCGCTCGTCGCGGGCACGATGCGGTGGTTCGTCGATACGTACCTGCCCGAGGGACAGGACCGCACGGTCCCCGACCTGAGCCCGTTGCTGCACGACCTGCCGGAGGGGCTGCCACCGGCCCTGGTCATCACCGTCGATAATGATCCGCTTGCCGACGAGGGCGGCGAGTACGCCGCCGCCCTCGCCCGCGCCGGCTGCGACGTCACCTACCACCACCTCCGCGGATACCACCACGGCCTGTTCACCTCAGCGGGTGCGATCGCCCGCGGCGAGCAGGAGTTCTCCCGCATCGCCGGGTTCATCCGCGACACCGCCCTCTGACCCCCTACGTCTGGACACATCATGCTCAAACGATCACTCGGCATCGCCATGGCCTTCATCGGCGTCCTCGTCGGCGCCAGCTTCGCCTCAGGACGCGAGGCACTGCAGTACTTCGTCGCCTTCGGTAACTGGGGCGTGCTCGGAGCCATCCTCACCTCCCTGGCCATGATGGGCGCCGGCATCACCATCCTCCAGCTCGGCAGCTACCACCGGGCCAAGGAACACACCAGCGTCTTCGTCGCCATCTCCGGCCCCCTCACCGCCCGGGTGCTCGACGTGGCCACCATGATCACGCTGTTCTGCATCGGCTTCGCCATGTTCGCCGGCGCCGGAGCCAACCTCGAGCAACAGTTCGGCCTCTCCGTCTGGGTCGGCGCGATCATCATGCTCATCCTCGTGCTGGCCACCGGACTTCTCAACGTCAGCAAGGTGACATTCGTCATCGGCGCGATCACCCCGTTCATCATCGTGCTCATCGCCATCGCCACCCTGTGGACCATCTTCAACGCCCAGCCGGATTTCGCCACCCTGCACGAACAGGCCCAGGAAGTCCCGACCACCCTGCCCAACTGGTGGGTCGCCGCCATCAACAACCTCGGCCTCAACGTCATCGTCGTGGTATCCATGGCCATCGTCATCGGCGGCAACTTCCTCGACTCCCGCGAGGTCGGTATCGGCGGCATCGTCGGCGGCTTCGTCTTCCTCTTCCTCCTCGCCGTCCTCGTCGGCTCCATGTACCTCACCGTCGACGTCGTCATGGACTCCGAGATGCCCACACTGGCCATGATCACCGACATCCACCCGTCCCTCGGCGTGGCAATGGCCCTGGCCATCTTCGGCATGATCTACAACACCGCGATCGGCATGTTCTACGCCCTGGCCAAGCGCCTCACCAGGGGCCGGCCGCAGTACTTCTACCGCGTGTACGTCATCACCGTGCTCATCGGCTTTGTCCTCAGCTTCATCGGCTTCAGCAACCTCATCGGCTGGGTCTACCCGATCCTCGGCTACATGGGCATCCTCATGATGATCATCATCGGCTGGGCCTGGCTCAAGAACCGCTCCAACCTGGAGACCGAGACCGAACTGCGTCGCCGCGCTCGTGAGCTGCTGGTCAAGCGCTACGAGAACAGCGAATCCCTCACCCGCGAAGAGCGCCGGGAGCTGCGCGCCATCGCCTACAACTCGAACATCCCCGAGACGGAGTTCATCCGGGAGATCATGACCGAGGTCGACTCCGACGAGGACCCCACCGACAAGATCGCCGTCGGCACCCCGCACACCGAGCCCACCCCACCCAACCAGCCCTCCACCCCCTCGCAGCAGAAGTAAAGGAGACCAACATGAACGCCCCGATCACGATCCGCGGAGCCGTCCTAGAACGCGCCGCCGACCCCCGCCCTTACGCGGACTCTCGCCCCCTCTCCATCAGCGAGGTCGAACTCTCCCCGCCGGGGCCGGGTGAGGTCCTGGTGAAGATCAACGCTGCCGGCCTGTGCCACTCCGACCTGTCGGTGGTCAACAACAACCGCCCCCGCCCCCTGCCGATGCTGCTCGGCCACGAGTCCGCCGGCGTCATCGTCGAACTCGGCCCGGAGGTAGAGGAACTCGAGGTCGGCCAACACGTGGTCATGACGTTCCTGCCCCGTTGCGGCGAGTGCGACGGTTGCGCCACCAACGGCATGATCCCCTGCGAGGTCGGCTCCGCCACCAACAACGAGGGCACCCTGCTGGCCGGCACCCGACGGCTCACCCGCGACGGGGAGACCATCCAACACCACCTGGGCGTGTCCGGTTTCGCCGACCACGCAGTCGTCTCCGCGAAATCCCTCGTCCCCATCGGAGAGGACGTCCCCGCCGACATCGCCGCCATCTTCGGCTGCGCGATCCTCACCGGCGGCGGCGCCATCCTCAACGAGATCCAGCCCTCCCCGGACGACACCATCGCCGTCGTCGGACTGGGCGGCGTGGGCATGGCCGCCGTCATCACCGCCGCCGCCCTCGGAGTCAAGGAGATCGTGGGCATCGACATGCAGGAGTCCAAGTGCGAGAAGGCCCGTGAACTCGGCGCCACCAGCACGATGACCCCGGAGGAGGCTGCCGAAAGCGGTGCCCGCTTCTCCGCCGTCGTCGAGGCCGCCGGCCACCCGAAAGCCCTCGAGACCGCATTCAACATCACCAAGCCGGGCGGCATGACCGTCACCGTCGGGCTGCCCGCCCCTGGCTCCACCGTGGGACTCGACCCCCTGAAAATCACCGCCGAAGCGCGCCGTGTCCACGGCAGCTACCTGGGCTCCGCCGTCCCCAGCGTTGATATCCCCCGCTACGAGCAGCTCTGGCGCGAAGGCAAGCTCAACGCCGAGGGCCTCGTCTCCTCGCACATCCGGCTCGAGGACATCAACGAGGCCATGGACAACCTCGCCGACGGTGTCGCACTGCGCCAGATCATCCTCTTCGACTGACCGCACCCCTCTTGACGCTGGGAGTAGAAAGATGACGACGAGCACACACGACGAGGGGATTGGAAAACCATCCCCCCACTGGAAGGCCGGGCCCTTCGAGATCCGCCTCCCTTTCGTCCACTACCGGATTGAGTGGCCCGACTACGCGCAGGGTCTCTTCATGTGCGTCGTCGACCTCGGTGCGATCCCGCTCATGACACAGGCTCTCGGCATGCCCTTCGAGGTCGCTCTAGCGGTGGTCATCCTCAACGGGCTGCTGTACCTAACCCACCATCTGCTTGGTGACCCGGTCGTACCGGGCTGGATCACTCCGGCCATCCCACTGCTCATCGTGTACGTGGAGTCCTTCCCCGAGGGCGAACAAAGAGTGTGGGCGCTGATCAGTTTCCAGCTACTCCTCGGCGCATTCTCGATATTCCTCGGGTTGACGGGTCTGGCGTCGAAAGTGGTCCGTATCGTGCCCTCCGCGCTCCGCGCTGGAATCGTCCTCGGAGCTGGTGTGGCCGCCATTATCTCGGTCTTCGAGATGGGAGGCCGGTTCCACGATTTCCCGATCACCATCACGATTGCCGTCCTCATCGCCTTTTTCCTCATGTATTCAAAGGCGTTTGCCGCACTGCGGAAGAAGGCGGTGGGGTGGCGGTTCATCGCCTCTCTCGGAATCATCCCGTCAATCTTCGCCGCCGTGTTCATCGCACCACTGGTGGGTGAAGCAGAATGGCCGAACATCGAGTGGGGGTTGAGCCAACCCGACTTCGTCGGCCTGTGGAGTGACTACACCGTGTTCGGTCTGGGTTTCCCGCCCCTGATGATGTTCCTCACCGCGATTCCCACGGTCCTGGCTACCTACATCGTCGTGTTTGGTGACGTGCTGCAGGCCAAAGCCGTGCTGCGGGAGGCCGACCACGTGCGTACCGACGAGTCCGTGGTGTACAACCCGAACAGAGCACACCTGCTATTCGGCGGACGCAACGCCCTCATGAGCATCATCGGACCGGACGTCGCCATGTGTGGCCCCCTGTGGGCGGCCATGCACGTGGTCATCGTCGAGAGGTACAAGCAGGGCCGTCGCGCTATGAAGAGCGTGTTCGGAGGTGCTGGCTCCTTCCGTTGGGGAACCAACACCGGTCTCCTGCTTCTCCCGATCGTCACCTTCGTCGAGCCCATCCTGGCGGTTGGCCTGGCCCTTACCCTGATCATCCAGGGGTTCGTCAGTGTCCGTGTCGGCATCATGGAGGCGAAGAACCAAAAGGACCTGGGCATCGCGGGAGTGACTGCGGGAGTCCTGGCCACCCAAGGCGCGGCCTGGGGATTCGCAGCGGGCATCCTTCTGCTCATCGTGGTCTACGGCAAGGACATGTTCCGCGACGAGCGCGATGGGACTCTGCGCCCCTTCGACGAAGTTGAGAAGGAACAGGAGTTCACCGACGCCACGGCCCCCTTCACCAAGATGGCGGAACTCAACGAAGATATCCCCGAGCACCCCGGTCTCCACCGTCGCCGTCACCAGAATCCCGACCCTGGAGCCGACCCCCACCACCCCGATACACCCACCCCTGACAAGGAGTTTTAGATGACCGACAACACCCACGCCCTCCTGGCCAAGGTCCCGACCGGCCTGCTCATCGGAGGTCACTGGCGCGACGCCACGGACGGGGCGACCTTCGATGTGGAGAACCCCGCCACCGGTGAGGTGCTGCTGACCCTGGCCTCGGCGGGTTCCGACGATGCCCTCGCCGCCCTCGACGCGGCCTGCGAGGCGCAGGCCGATTGGGCCCGCACCGCGCCCCGCGAGCGTGCCGAACTGCTGCGCCGCGGTTTCGACCTGGTCCGGGAGCGCGCGGAGGAGTTCGCCACCCTGATGACCTTGGAGATGGGCAAGCCGCTGGCCGAGTCCCGCGGCGAGGTCACCTACGGGGCGGAATATCTGCGGTGGTTCTCGGAGGAGACGGTGCGGGATTACGGCCGCACCTTCCCCGCCCCGGAAGGCACCCTGCAGATGCTCACGCGTCGCAAGCCGGTCGGCCCGTGTCTGCTCATCACCCCGTGGAACTTCCCCCTGGCGATGGCCACCCGCAAGATCGCCCCGGCCATCGCCGCGGGCTGCACCATGGTGCTCAAGCCGGCGAAGCTGACTCCGCTGACCTCGCAGTACTTCGCCCAGACGATGCTTGATGCCGGTCTGCCCCCGGGCGTTCTCAACGTGGTCTCCGGGTCCTCCGCCTCGGCCATCTCCTCACCGCTCATGGCGGATTCCCGTCTGCGGAAGATTTCCTTCACCGGTTCCACCCCGGTCGGCCGCAACCTTCTCAAGGCGGCCGCCGACAATGTCCTGCGGACGTCGATGGAGCTGGGTGGCAACGCCCCCTTCCTCGTCTTCGAGGACGCGGATCTCGACGCCGCCGTCGAGGGCGCCATGGGCGCGAAGATGCGCAACATCGGTGAGGCGTGCACGGCAGCAAACCGCTTCCTCGTCCACGAGTCGGTCGCCGAGGAATTCGCCTCGCGCTTCGCGCAGCGGATCAGCGAGCTGACCCTGGGTAACGGCCTGGATGATGGAGTGACCTGCGGTCCCCTCATCGACGAAAGCGCCCGTCAGTCGATCACCGAGCTTGTCGACGACGCCGTCGAGAAGGGCGCCCGCGTCCTCACCGGCGGGGAGCGCGGTGATGGCCCGGGATACTTCTACTCCCCCACGGTGCTTATCGACGTCCCCGCCTCCGCACGCGTCGCCCGGGAGGAGATCTTCGGCCCGGTCGCCCCGATTATCACCTTCCGTGATGAGAAGGAGGCCCTGGAGATCGCCAACGACACCGAGTACGGCCTGGCGTCCTACGTCTATACCGAGTCGATCGACCGTCTGTGGCGGATCTCCGACGGCCTCGAGTTCGGCCTCATGGGCGCGAACGTCGGTGTCATCTCGAACGCTGCGGCCCCGTTCGGCGGCGTCAAGCAGTCCGGCATGGGCCGCGAGGGTGGCGCCGAGGGCCTCGACGAGTACACCAGCCTCCAGTACATCGGCATGCGGAACCCCTACGCCTCCGCCTGACCGGTGGTGCCGGGGCTACGCGGCGCCGTAGGCGTCGAGCCCCCGCCACACGGCCCAGAGCCCGAGATCGAAGGGGCGGAATCGGTGTGCTTCGGCCAGTGCCTGCAACCGATTCCGCACGGTGTTCGGGTGGACCCCTACGTCCTTGGCAGCCCGGCCCGACGACAGGTCGTGGCGGACCAACGCCAGTGCAATGTCAATCCCGCCCTTGAGTCCATTCAGCTCAGCATCCAAACCCTCCACGCAGGCCCTCAAATCGGTCTGACGAAGGGTCGCCGCCGCTCTTTCCACTGGGCCGCAGTCGTCGAACAACGCCACCCCGTCATGTTCGACTTCTTCCGCATGCCGTCCGTCGGCGTTAAGCGCGGCAACCAGTGCCTGCCTCCAAACAACGAGGCCACTGTTGGCGGCCACCTGTACGCCCCGGGCCCCGGCCGATACGCCGACCGGTGGCGGCAGAGTCGCGGCAAGTCGTCGGATCTGATCGGAGTCCGTGGTGAGGACCCCCAACCGACCCTGCAGGTTCCCGATAACCAAGGGCGCCCCGATCTCCCCAGCAACAGCGGTGGGCGCCGGGTGCAGTTCCGTGCGGAAACCGTCACCGGGCTGCCCGGCGACGAGGAGACGTATTTGCGCCTGGTGGGAGAAGCCACGACTCAGCAACCCTTGGATGATCTTCTCCTTGTCCGCCTCATCGCTGCGGAATCCCTCCAGGAGTTCCGAGGCGTTGATCAACTGTGCCTTGGAGATGTTGTTCCGTTGCTCCTTGACCACCAGCAGAAGATCGGTAAGGGCCGCTGCCGACGGGTCCCCAGGATCAGGTGCGTTTCCGCTGCGCAGGCCCCGGACGAGCCAGGTGGACTCCCCGACTACGCGTTGGGTGTCGGAGACCGCCACCGAGCGGGCATACACCGACCATCTTCCGAGTCGGAACGTCACCTGATTGTCCCGGACACCCCGCAATTGGCGTGCGATGGACCGGGCGGGGAGCTCACCGGCGCTGGCCAACACCTCCCCCTCCCGCGCGAGATAGAGAACCGCCTCCCCCGACAGACGAGAGAAACGTTCCAGCAACCCCTCCTCGGGTCTCGGTGCCAGCAACGCCGGGCTGAGTTTCTCGGTGACGGTCAGACGACGCCACGACCGGATGTTGGGATTGCGGCGCTGCAACCGGGATACGGCCATCTGGATGTCGTTGCGCGTGAGCCGGGGATCACACTGGATGAGGAGTATCCCCCGTGCCTGCGCTTGCCGGATCAGATCGTGATCGTGCTGGTCCAGGGCCGCTGCAGAACCACCGGAGGGCCGATCCTCCGCGGTTGGTCCAGTCAGCCGCCTCCAGACGACGCCGCACGCTCCCTCCAAATCACGGAGTCGCGCCCGCAGGGTGACATTGTCTGCCTCCACGAACACGAGCCAGCCCGCGACATCCCCTTCCCCGGGGGCGCACAGCCCGTGGAAGAGCCGGTCCGGAGCTCGAGGGGAAATCAGGCGGAGCCATGGTTCCTCAACGAGGAGATCGCTCACCGAGAGATCGGGATCCACCACTTTGTCCGTGATGCCCATCACACAACCACCTTTATGTCTGAGAATCGAAGGTTTAAACAACGCCTTCGACAGGCGCATATGGAGAAAACCACAAAGATTCCACACTGTTTTCAAGATTGGCACATTGCCCTATTAGTAACACCCGTGGACAGTGATGTAAATCATCTTTCCGGCCCACATAGAAACGAGTCACACATGACCGCACCGACCAAACCATTCCGCGTCGCCGTCGACGTCGGCGGCACATTCACGGATGTCGCGATCGTCAACACCGAGACCAAGGAACTCAAGGTCGCCAAGGTTCCGTCCACCCCGGAGGACCCGATGAAGGCCGTCATGAACGGCCTCACCCACGGTGACGTCACCCTGAGTGAAGTGGAGATCTTCAGTCATGGAACCACCGTCGCCACCAATGCCCTCATCCAGCGCCGCTTCCCTATGGCAGCGCTGGTGACCACGAAGGGTTTCCGGGATGTCCTCGAAATCCGCGACGGCACCAAGGACGAGCTCTGGGACGCCTACCAGGATGTCGGCCCGCCTTACATCCGGCGACGTGACCGCTATGAGGTCGAGGAGCGGATCGACTACGACGGCGTGCCCCTCACGCCGCTCAATGAGGAGGATGTCCGTGAGGTCGCTCACATCCTCCGCCGCAAGAAGGTGGAGACGGTCGCCGTGTGCCTCATCAACGCCCACGCGAACGCCGCCCATGAGAACCGGGTCGCCGAGATTCTCCGCGAGGAGCTTCCCGACGCTCTCATCTCGACCTCCTCCGAGATCCTGCCTGAGATCTTCGAGTACGAACGCTTCTCCACCACCGTCTCCAACGCGGTCCTGGCCCCGCTGGTTTCCGGATACGTCAATCGCCTCTCCGAACAGCTAGCCAACGGTGGATACGAGGGTGATCTGCTCCTGCTGCACTCGGGCGGCGGATCGATGACGCCCCAGATGGTCAGCCGCTACCCGGTCCGACTCGCCGCCTCGGGCATCGCCGCCGGAGCCATCGCCGTCCAGGACATCGCCACCCGATGCGGCTACCAGAACGCCATCGGGCTGGAGATGGGTGGCACCTCGACTGACATCTCCCTGGTGTACGAGGGGGACATCCGCATCTCGAAGCAGTGGCAGGTCGAGTACGGCTTCCCCATCACATTCCCCTCGATCGAGGTGCTCTCCATCGGTGCCGGCGGAGGCTCCCTGGCTTGGATCGACGAGGCCGGGTCCCTCCGCAACGGCCCGCAGTCCGCGGGTGCTGACCCGGGACCGGTCTGTTATGAGCGCGGCGGCACAGTGGCGACGAACACCGACGCCAACGTCGTGCTGGGCCGCCTGGGTACCGAGCTCATCGGTGGCGAGCTGATGCTCAACCCCGACGCCGCGCGGGATGCGGTCGACACCACCGTCGCCACGCCTCTCGGCCTTGCCACCGAGAAGGCCGCCGAGGACATCATCAAAGTGGCCAACGCGAACATGGCCGATGCCGTGCGCCTGTTGTCCATCCGCCGCGGCTACGATCCGCGTGATTTCGTCCTAGTCGTTGGTGGCGGCGCTGGCGCCCTGCACGCCGCGGAGGTGGCCCGCGACCTGGCCATCCCCACGGTCGTTGTTCCCCCGCACCCCGGCGTGACCTCCGCCCAAGGCTGCCTCCTCGTGGACATCCGTCACGACCTGTCTCAGATGTACCAGCAGGGCGTCGCAACGGTCGATCGGGCCGACCTCAAAGAGTCCTACCGCATCCTCACCACTGAGGCACGCGAGCGTCTGCAGCACGAAGGCATCCCCGAGGATCGCATGAAGCTCAGGTACACCGCCTCCATGCGCTACCGCGGCCAGTGGCGATCCCTGACGGTCGAAATGCCGACCTCCGACAATCCGCTGGATGACGCCATCGCCCTCTTCCACGAGGAACACGAGCGCGAGTACTCCTTCTCGGAGCCGAGCGGCGACGTGGAGCTCTACCAGATCGGACTGGTCGCCATCGGACAACTCGAGAGCCCGCCTTTCGCGCGCTTCGACATCAGCGAGCATGAGGCAGCCATCCCGGACACCACGCGGCGCGTGTTCTTCAGCGCCAACGAC
Organism: Corynebacterium sp.; assembly: GCF_030538285.1. Lineage (GTDB taxonomy): Bacteria > Actinomycetota > Actinomycetes > Mycobacteriales > Mycobacteriaceae > Corynebacterium. The sequence goes on along the minus strand of NZ_JAUNUG010000011.1, from coordinate 36,366 downwards.
GGCTGGGCCGACATCCCCGTCTACCAGCGCGATGACCTGCAGGCCGGTGCCTCACTCACCGGGCCCGCCATCATCGACCAGTTCGACGCCACCACAGTCATTCCCCCGCAGGATCGTGCCGAGATCGACGAATGGGGCAACATCCGTATCCACATCGGCCAGGCCTGATCCCCTCAGATCCATCACAATCAACGGAGCACACTCCCATGACCACATTTTCACCCAGTCGACGCACGCTCGACCCCGTCACCTTCGAGGTGCTGAAGAACGCCTTCGCAACCTCAGTCAACCTCATGAGTGAGCAGATTCTGCGAACCTGCTACTCCTTCGTCATCTATTCCCGCGACTTCTCCTCCGCCCTGTGCGACGCCGAGGGCAATACTGTCATGCAGGGAGATCAGGACATCGCCGTCCACGTGGGCACACTCCACTTCCAGTGCCAGGCGGTAATCCGGGAGTTCGGCAACGACATCCACGAGGGAGACGTCTTCGCCGTCAACGACCCATACGCCGGCGGCACGCACATGAACGACGTCTCCTTTATCCGGCCTATCTTCCACGACGGCGAGCTCCTCGCCTTCGCCCAGAACAAGGGCCACTGGGCCGATGCCGGGGGCTCGGTGCCCGGTTCCTTCGACGTCTCCGCGAAGGACTTCTACTCCGAAGGCCTGCGCATCACCCCGGTGCGCCTGTGGACGAAGGGATTGTTTCTCGAGGACGTCGCCAAGCTCATGGCCGCCAACACCCGCAGCCCGGAGATCGTCATGGGTGACCTCAAGGCGCAGGCCGAGGCGACCGCGGTGTGCGAGCGTGAGATCCACCGCCTTGTCGACAAGTACGGGCACGAGACCATCAAGACCGCCCTCCGGGAAACCCAGGACTACGTGGAGGACATCGTCACCGCCCGGGTGAAGGCACTCCCGGACGGCGAGTGGACCACCGTCGACTACATCGATCTGGATCCCGCTCGAGAGGAGGGGCTTGTCCCCATCCAGGTGACCATGCGCATTTCCGACGGCCGCCTGTCCTACTCCCTCGACGGCTCGGCGCCAGCGGTCGCGAGCTTCCTCAACGCCGGGTATGGCTCGGCCTTCTCCGGGGTGGTCGCCGGCACCAAGACCTTCTTCCCAGACGTCCCACTCAACTCGGGGTTGTACCGGGCAATGGACGTCGACCTCGGACCCGAGGGAACAGTCGTCAACGCCGGTCTCCCCCACGCCGTCACCGGATTCTGTTCAGGGCCCTACGAAAAGATCATGAACGCTGTTTTCGAACTCTGGTCGAACCTCATGGAGGACCGGGCCATAGCCTGCTCCTTCAACCTCGAGTACCTCCTCGTGGGTGGCTGGGACACCCGCGAGGCCCAAGCCAAAGAAGACAAGGGGGAGTTCTTCATGTGGTACGACTGGATGGCTGGCGGCTGGGGTGGACGCACCGACCGGGACGGGTCCTCCGCCACGGCCCCCGTCTTCGGCCCCGGGCTCGCTGTCCAGCCTGTGGAGGGCCAGGAGCGTCTGTCCCCCGTCATCACCAGCCATCACTCGCTGATCACCGACTCCGCTGGCCCGGGCAGATACCGGGGTGGCCTGGGAGTGTCGAAGGGCGGTGTCCTCACCGACTGCGCCGACACTGTCATGAGTTACTGCTGTGACCGCTCCCGTTCGGTCACCTGGGGCATCGAGGGCGGGTTACCCTCCATCCCTCAGGGCGTGTGGCTCAACAGGAACAGCGCCGACGAGCAGCACCTCGGTGCCCTGTTCTCCAATGTCGAAGTCGGTCCGGGCGACACCTTCGAGCGCCCCAGCGCCGGTGGCGGAGGATTCGGGGATCCCCTCGAACGGGATCCCGCTGAGGTCCTCGAGGACGTCATCGATGGCTACGTCTCCATCAGCCGCGCCGCCAAGGACTACGGCGTAGTCATCCGGGCCATCGACCCCGAGATCGACGAATACGAGCTCGACGCCGCCGCCACGGCTGAACTCCGCGAGGAACAGCGCCGCACCCGCGTCGAAAAGCTCTCGGAGGACCCGGAGAGGGTCGCCGCGCGGTACCGGGACGGGGAGCTCGATCAACTCGACCTCATCCGCCACTACGGTGTCATCCTCGACTGGTCCACCGATGAGCTCCTGCCCACCACCACACGTCAGTTCCGGGCGCAGCTGGACAAGCGCACCCTCGCCGCCTGGGGCTGAGAACACCCGAAGGCCCGAGGTGTAGCAGCCTTGCAGCTACACCTCGGTGGTTTCCGGGGTCTCCTGCGGGGCGAACTGCTTGCGCAGCATGAACAGGTTGCGCACCGTGTCTTCCTTGATGCCTTCCTTCATGCCGTTGAACATGTCGCCGCCCTCCTTCTGGTACTCGACCAGCGGGTCGCGCTGCGCCATGGCGCGCAGGCCGATGCCCTCCTTGAGGTAGTCCATCTCGTAGAGGTGCTCGCGCCACTTGGTGTCAATGACCGGGAGGATGACCATGCGCTCGATGTTGCGCATCTGGGCCTCGCCGCCGATGGCGGAGACGTTGGTCTCCAGCTCGTCGTACTGGGCGTTGGCATCGGCAACCAGTGCGTCGCGCAGCTGCTCGGCGGAGAGTTCGCCGCCGTTATCGTCGAGAAGCTGCTGCCAGCTGAACGTCGGGCCGTAGAGGGTCTCGAGGGCGTTCCACAGCTGATCCAGGTCCCAGTCCTCGACGTAGCCGACGGCGGTGGCGCCGTTGACGTAGGCGGTGACGGTTTCGTCGATCATGTTGCGGATGTACTGCTGGATGTCCTTGGACTCGAGGATCTCGCGGCGCTCGGCGTAGATGACCTTGCGCTGCTCGTTGAGCACCTCGTCGTACTTGAGGACGTTCTTGCGCATCTCGAAGTTCTGGTTCTCCACCTGCGCCTGGGCGCCCTTGATGGAGTTGGTGACCATCTTCGCCTCGATCGGGACATCGTCCGGGACGTTAAGGCGGTTCATCATGTTCTCCATGGTCTGGCCGACGAAGCGGACCATGAGGTCATCGCGCATAGAGAGGTAGAAGCGGGTGGTACCCGGGTCGCCCTGACGGGCGGACCGGCCACGCAGCTGGTTGTCGATGCGGCGGGACTCATGGCGCTCGGTGCCCAGGACGTAGAGTCCACCGGCCTCCCGGACCTTGTCGCCGAGTTCCCGGGCGCGCTCGCGGGCCCGCGGTAGCTCCTCGTCCCAGGCTGCCTGGTAGGCCTCCTCATCCTCGAAGGGGTCGAGTCCTCGCTCACGCAGCTTGATATCGAGGATGACCTCGGGGTTACCACCGAGCACGATATCGGTACCACGGCCGGCCATGTTGGTGGAGACGGTCACAGCGCTGGGCAGACCGGCCTGGGCGATGATCTGGCCCTCCTGCTCGTGATGCTTGGCGTTGAGCACCTTGTGCGCGATGCCGCGGCGCTGCAGAAGCTCGGAGAGGTACTCGGAACGCTCGACAGAGGTGGTACCGACCAGGATGGGCTGACCGTTGGCCACGCGCTCGGCGATGTCATCGGCGACGGCGGCGAACTTAGCCTCCTGCGTCTTATAGACGCGGTCGGTGAGGTCCTCGCGGACGTTGGGGCGGTTCGTCGGGATCGGGACGACGTCGAGCTTGTAGATCTGGTGCAGCTCGGCGGCCTCGGTCTCGGCGGTACCGGTCATGCCGGCCAGCTTGTCGTAGAGGCGGAAGTAGTTCTGCAAGGTGACGGTCGCCAGCGTCTGGTTCTCGTTTTTGATCTCCACCTGCTCCTTGGCCTCGATGGCCTGGTGCATACCCTCGTTGTAGCGGCGCCCACCCAGGACGCGTCCGGTGAAGGCATCGACGATCATGACCTCGCCATTGCGGACGATGTAATCCTTGTCGCGGGTGAACAGCTCCTTCGCCTTGATGGCGTTGTTGAGGTAGCTGACCAGGGTGGAGTGCTCCGGGGCATAGAGATTGTCGATGCCCAGCTGGTCCTCCACATAACCGACGCCGTCCTCGAGCACGCCGACGGTGCGCTTGCGGTGATCGACCTCGTAGTGGATCCCCTCACGCATACGCGGGGCCAGCTGTGCGAAGACGTTGTAGAACTGGGAGGAACCGTCCACCGGGCCGGAGATGATGAGGGGGGTACGTGCTTCGTCGATAAGAATCGAGTCGACCTCATCGACGATGGCGTAGTGGTGTCCGCGCTGGACCAGATCCGCCAGGGAGCGGGCCATGTTGTCACGCAGGTAGTCGAAACCGAGCTCGTTGTTCGTGCCGTAGGTGATATCGGCGGCGTAGGCCTTCCGACGCTGGTCAGGCTGCATCTCAGAGAGGATGACACCGACTTCGAGGCCGAGGTAGCGGTGGACACGACCCATCATCTCGGCGTCACGCTTGGCCAGGTAATCGTTGACCGTGACGATGTGCACGCCCTTGCCCTCCAGACCGTTGAGGTAGGCGGGCAGCACGGAGGTCAGGGTCTTACCTTCACCGGTTTTCATCTCGGCGACGTTGCCGAAGTGGAGGGCGGCACCGCCCATCACCTGCACGTGGTACGGCTTCTGGCCGAGAACGCGCCACGCGGCCTCACGGGCAGTGGCGAAGGCCTCGAGGAAGATGTCGTCAAGGCTCTCACCGTCGGCGAGACGGGTGCGGAACTCCTCAGTCTTCCCCTTGAGTTCCTCGTCGCTGAGCGCGGTGTACTCGTCGTCGAGGGCGAGCACCTGCTCAGCCATCTTGTCGAGACGCTTGACGGTGCGCCCTTCACCGGCGCGAAGCAGCTTGGACAGTCCGAACACGTGCAGTCGTCCTTCAGGGTCAGGTGGGTTTTTGTTCTTCCGCGCCATTGTACGCAACAACGCCGATGCCGCTGCCCCCGGGATGGGTGCAGCGGCATCGAATGATCAGGCAGGGAGGGTTAGTTCTCCTCGTCCGCCAGGGAGATCAGGCCGTAGTCGAAGGCGTGACGGCGGTAGACCACGGATGGGCGGCCATTCTCCTCATTGATGAAGAGGTAGAAGTCATGGCCCACGAGCTCCATCTCCGACAGGGCGTCATCGACGCTCATCGGGGTGGCGGTGTGCTCCTTGGTGCGCACGACCTGGCCGGGGACGACGTCCTTGACGGAGTCGGCGTACGGATCAACGTCGTACTCCGCCTCCTCGCGAGCCTTCGCTGCCTCAGCCGCCAGGTTGGCGGCGGTGACGCCGGTCGAGGTCGGTGCACGGTGGCCGGAGCGCGAGATGGAACGACGTGCCTTGACCTTGCGCAGGGAACGCTCCATCTTCGCCAGAGCGGTCTCCAGTGCGGCGTAGAAGCTGTCCTCCTTCGCCTCGGCGCGGGCCAGATGGCCCTTACCGGTGGCGGTGATCTGGATGCGGTCGGACTCCGACTCACGGCGCGGGTTCGGCTCGTGCTGGAGTTCCACATGGAAGAAGGTCAGGGTCGGGTCCAGGCGCTCGATCTTGGCGAGCTTGGAGTTGACGCGCTCGGCGAAATGCTCCGGCACCTCAACGTTGCGGCCCGTGATGGTGACCTGTGCCTCGGGGCTCAGGACATCGGTGTTCTCAGCAGGTGATGTCATCTGCTTCCTCCCTAACTATTGGTGGGACTACTTCAAGTCACTCCCCATCGTACATCTGGTCATAACCGGGCGGCCATCACCCCCGCTGTTTCATGCGTGACAGATCACAATGGCACCGACCACCGTCACCCCAGCCGCAAAAAGTACCTCTGAGCTGGCCGCGAGCGTTGATCCGGTGGTGGCGACATCGTCGACAAGCAGCACGGACCCCCGCGGAATCCCCCTTAATTCCACAGCTCCGGACAGATTTTCCCGCCGCTTCTCGACGCCCAGACCCACCTGGTCCCCCACGCTCCCACGATGGCGCAGTGCCTGGCTGACGGCCAGGCCGCTGGCGCGGCACACGTCCGTAACGGGGTCGCCGCCACGCACACGGGCGTTGCGCGGGCGGGTGGGGGCGGGGACGAGGACGGGGGCGTCGATAAGCTCTCCGCGGGCGGCGAGAAAACGCACACCGGCGGCGAGCACCGCACCCACGTGCCGCCGTACCGCCAGATTGTTGCGCTCCTTCATCGCCAACACCACCCGGCGATGTGTGTCGGCGTAGGAGCCGAAAGACCACACGGGCACGTGCGGATCGACACGGGTGTGAATGCGCTGCGGTGGGCTGGCCAGCACCTGGCGGCACCGCGGGCACAACAGCTCCCCCGGCTCACCGCAACCGGCGCAGCGACGCGGGAGGAACAACTCCATGTCAGTTCGCGGCCACCGGGGCGGCGCGCATGCCCTGCAGACCGGAGACCTCACGCCAGAAGACATTGTCACCGCCGGAGGTCGGCAACTGGAGGGTGGCCTGCGCATCGGTGAGATACAGCATCGCCGGGGTCGCCGCCACAGCCACGACGGGCGCGGTGATGTTGCCGGAAGGCAGCGACGTCGCCGCGGAACCATCCTGCTCCACCCGCCACACCGGTGTCTCCGGCGTGGACGTGCCCACCAGCAACGACCCGTCCGGCTGCCAGTCCAGTGACAACGCCGTACCGCCCAGCTGCGGGGCGAGCTCCCGCACGTTGACGATGCGCCGCTGTGCCGGGCCGGGGCGTTCGACGACTCCGACGTGGACGCGGCCGTCGATGATCATGGCCACCCGCACCCCGGACTGGGAAAGGCGGATGACGGAAATCTCACCCGGGATCGTCGCCAGGGCCTCGGAGTTGACGTCTGACGCAGTGAACTCCCCGGTCGGCCCGGAACGGACGACGCGGGCAATCCGGTCACCATCGACCACCACCCACAGGTTGCCCGGGTCGAACTCGAAAGTCGGCCGCGAGATGGTCTCGGCCCGCAACGCCTCGCTGAGACCGCCCTCCAGCGGACCGGTGAACAGGACCGACTCATCCCCCTGGCGGCGCACCACTGCAACATTGCCCTGATCGGACACGTCCACGGACTCGACATCGTTGTACTGCCCCAGCTCACCCTCCACGGGGGTCACCTGGTTGGAGGAGACACGGCTGACCCGGCCGTCACTGAGTGCGAACAACGGCACCGGTGCGGAGGCGTTGACGCGCGGGTTGTACTCGGCGAAGTCATCGGTGTTGAGGGTCTCATATCCCGGCGCGAGGGGCTCCCCGTCGACGACCACGGTGTAGGGCTCCGGCACGTTCGCCACCGCCAGGGTCCACACCAGCTGCGCGGCGAAGAGCAGGCGATCCTCGGCGTCGACGTCCTCGAAACCGGTGAAGTGATAGGCCCCGTCGACGATGCCGGCGAAGTTCGCCCCCGCGGGCACGATCTGCCGCACACCCGGCTGCAACGCCGGAGAAGGCCCCTCCAGCAGCAGGGTGATCAGCGCCGAATCAAGTGACTGGTGCCCCGAGTAGATCCAGCGGCGGTCAGAAACCAGGACTCGGCCTTGCGGATCAAAGAAGAATAAACGCTGTGGCTGGAACTGATTACGCAGCTCCGTGCGCTCCAGGACCACGCCGGAGGGCAGGGACTCAATGCGCCACTCCCCTGCGGTCCGCACCATCTCGATCGTGGCCTCGTAGACACCATTCTCCGGCTCATACGCCCCGCCAGGGGCAATATTGCCAACCACAGCGCCGCGCACATTGAAGGAACGTCGCTCCGCCGTCGACCCAGCCGCGGTGACCAGGTCAATCCGGTTGACCACCAGCACCGAATCATTCGGGTCCCACTGCTCGGCAGTCTCCGCGGTCAGATAAGCGCGGGCGGCCTGGAAATCCTGCACCGGGTGCGCGTTGGCGGTGTAAAAATCACGCAACAGCAGGTCAGCCTCGCGGCCGGGCTGCGGGCCCAGATCCGAGTCCTCCTCCACCTGCGGCTCAAAGGAACGCAGGGCCTGCGGCTCAGTGTTATTCGGCAGGGTGGTGCACCCGCTCAACAGCGCGCAGGACACCACCAGGGCGGTCAGTGTACGGGGATATCTCATGTAATCGGAGCCTCCAGAGCCAGGGGGCTGTTGGCAATCGAATGCTGCGGTTGACGCGGCAGGACCACCCTGAACTGCGAGCCCACCCCGCTGGTGCCGGCGGCATCAAGCTGACCACCGTGGAGGACAACGTCCTCGCGGGCGATCGCCAGCCCGAGGCCGGTGCCGCCGGAGTGGCGGCGTCGAGAAGCATCAGCACGCCAGAAACGGTTGAACACGAGCTCCTCCTGACCGGGCTTGAGGCCCACCCCGTGGTCGGTGACCGTGATCGCCACGGTTTCATCGTTGGCGGCCAGCGCCACCTCGACGGGGTTGCCTTCCGAATGGTCGATGGCGTTGGCGATGAGGTTACGCAGCACGCGCTCGATACGGCGGGAATCGCCGGTGAACATGACCGGCTCATCCGGGGTATGGAAAACGACGTCGACCTCGAGTTTCTGCGCGAGGTGGCGGGTCTGCTCCCAGGCGGAGGTGATGCACGAGCGGGCGTCGATACGCGCCTCGGAGAGGTCGGCGACGCCGGCGTCGTGGCGTGAAATCTCCAGCAGATCCGCGAGCAACTCCTCGAAACGATCCAACTCGCGGATCATCAGCTCGGAGGCGCGCCGCGTGTGTGGTTCCAGACTCTCCGGATCAGAGGCGATCATGTCCGCCGCCATGCGCACGGTGGTCAACGGGGTGCGCAGCTCATGCGAGACATCGGAAGTGAACTGGCGTTGCAGGTTGCCGTACTCCTCCAGCTGGTGGATCTGCTTGGACAGTTTCTCGGCCATGTCGTTGAACGAGACCGCCAGCCGCGCCATCTCATCCTCACCGTCAACCACCATCCGCTCCCGCAGATGCCCCGCTGCCAGGCGCTGCGCAATCCGCGACGCCGAACGTACCGGCGCGGTCACCTGTTGCGTGGCCAACCAGGCGATACCGACCAGCAGCACAACCACCACCACGCCCGCCGCCGAGAGCAGACCGCGCAGCAGCGCCAGGGTCTGCTCATCCGACTCCATGGACAACACCAGATACACCTGCAGATCCGTCACATCGGTATCCGTCGGTGTGCCGATGACCAGCGCGTTATACGCCGAACCATCTGATCGTTCGGCGGAGGTGAACTGGAAAGACACCTGATCCTCGGAGACGAAGTGGCGCAGCTTCTCCGGGATGCGGTACCCCTCCGGGGAGGTGACGGTGGAGCCGTCCTGCTGCGCGACGACCAGCACCGGCTCATACACCGCGGCTGTCCCCGAGGCCGCACTGCGCTGCGTCAGCGCGGCGCGGGCAGAATTGAGCCGCACCTGCACCGTAGAGGTCGCCGACGTCGCGTCGATCTGCTGCTCGACGGCCACCCGCGCGCGATCGATCTCCGAATCGGCGATATCCAGCTTTGTGTCCACCAAGCGCGAGGTGACTACCGAGATGAGGGCCATCCCCAAGATCGTCATGACCACTACCGAAGCAATGAAAATCAGACCGATGACCCGCACCTGGAGCGAGGTCCGCCACGTTTCGCTGACACGTTCAAAGGCGCGGTTGAAGTAGGCGGGGATCTGTTTGAGGATGGGCGGACTCCCCTATTCAGCCAGACCGGTCTTGTAACCCACGCCACGCACGGTGAGCACGATCTGCGGGTTCTCCGGGTCCTTCTCGATTTTCGCCCGCAGGCGCTGCACATGGACATTGACCAGTCGGGTGTCGGAGGCGTGGCGGTAACCCCACACATTCTCCAGCAGTTCCTCGCGGGTGTGCACCTGGCGCGGCTTGCGGGCCATCTCCAGCAGCAGGTCGAATTCCAGCGGGGTGAGCGAGATCTCCTCGTTGCCGCGCTTGACGGTGTGCTCCGGGACGTCGATAGTCAGGTCGCCGACCTCCAGGATCTCCGTCGGCTCCGAGTCGGTGCGGCGCAGGCGTGCCCGGATGCGGGCAATGAGCTCCTTCGGCTTGAAGGGCTTGGTCATGTAATCATCGGCGCCGGTCTCCAGCCCGAGGACCACGTCCACGGTGTCGGTCTTGGCGGTGAGCATGACGATCGGCACGCTGGATTCCTGGCGGATGGCGCGGCAGATGTCCACGCCATTCATGCCGGGGAGCATGAGGTCGAGGAGAATGAGGTCCGGCTGGTGCTCACGGAAAGCGGGCACGGCCTCGTTGCCGTCCATGACCGCGATCGGTTCGAAGCCCTCGGTCTCCAGGACCAGGGTGAGCATGTCGGAGATCGACGGGTCGTCGTCCACAACCAGAATCTTGGGCGCCATGGAAAATCACAGTCCTTGCAGTTTGTGTGAGATCTCTTGCAATAGTACGTCCGGATCAGTAGTCACCAGCCAGCGACCCGCCCAGCCCTGCTCAGCCAGCCTAAGGTAGGCATCGTAGGTGCGCTGCTGCAGGTGAGCGTCACGCTCGTAGCGGTCGCGTTCCCGGGAGGCGTCGAGCTTCTCCCGCGAGGCCGCTCTTTGCGACGCCGTGTCCGGCTCCGTCGCCAGCAACACCTGCAGGTCGGGCAAGGGGAGGCCCAGACGCCCGAACTCCAGGTCATAGACCCAGTCGGCGACGGCGTCGTCCTGCAGACGGGCGGCGGAGTAGGCGGCATTGGAGGCGACGTAACGGTCCAGCAAAATGACGTGTTCGGAATCGATATAGGGCTCCAGCTGCTCCCGCGCGCCATGCCGATCCAGCGCGAAAAGCGTGGCCATGGCGTAGGCCGAGTCGGTCAGGTCCCCCATGCGGCCGTGCAGCGCTTCCTGGACGAGTTGCGCCGGGGCGGAAGTGTCATAGCGCGGGAAGGCCAGCACATCGGATTCAAGGCGCTCCCTGATCGCCGTGACCAGGGTGTTCTTGCCGGCGCCGTCGATTCCCTCGATGGCGATAATCATCTAGGACAGGGCCTCAGTGAATGCCTCAACATCCTCGTCGCCCTCCACGGACTCCAAGAGCTCGGCGGCAGCCTCGTTGAGTGCCTCGTCGCCGGAGCCGATGAGCTCCCGGATGAACGGGTAGCTGTCCGCCACATCACCGGCGGAGAACGGCGCCCCGGCCCAGATCGCGGCGATCGTCGCGGCGGCCAGGCCATTGAGACGCTCAACCTCATTGACGTTCGGCTGCTTCAGCACGAGGAGGCAGGCGTCACGCACAGCCTCCGCCACGTCATCGCTGTCGAGATCATTGAGCTCATCGAGGAAGTCGATGTTGTCGTCCTCGGCGAAGATGGCGACATCCCAAGTGCTCATTGCGGATTTTTCCTCTCTATCCCGAAACAAGTCGTTTTTTACTTATTCTTCTGATACGTTGTTACCGAGTTGTTACCAGTAAGTCACACGGAAGGAGTGGGACCAGGTGAGAAACGAAGCACGTCGCGTCTACCTCTTCATCTTCATCGGCCTGCTGGCTGCCGCGGCGATCGGTTATGGAGTCTGGCAGGCCAGCACGCCCACAACCCCTTCCGCCTCTGATACTGCCACGGTAACCCCCGAGGTAGCCACAAATTCAGATTCCGCCTCAATGACCGAGGTCACCACCCCCTCCACAGAGCCCGAAACCTCCTCCGAGGCGGTCGCCCAACCTACCTCACCCCCGCTTGCCGACGACCCTTTCCTGGCCCCCCACGCCATCGTTCAGGCAGTGCCCAGCACGATCGCTCCGACGACCGTGTACCGGCCGGAAAATGTCCGCCCTGTCGCTACCCCCGAGACGCTGGAGCCGACTGAGGCCGAGACCAGCGAGGCCACCGATACTGAGCAGACTGCGGTGACCACCCCGACGACGGCCCCGACAGAGCCGACCACGGAGACCACCACGCCTGCTCAGCCGGGCGAGACCCTCACCCCGGACGAGGACGGTCCGACCGAGCAGCAGACCGGCCAGACCGTGTCCCCGGAGCCTGCTGAGACTACTGAACCAGCGGAACCGGTGGAGACCGCCCAGCCCGAGCCGACCGAGCCTACGATCGAGCAGGCCACCGTCACCCAGCCCAATCCTGCCCCCTGGTGGGACCTGGGCCGCTGGTTCCCGTTCAGCTCCTAACGCCGCCCGGTGAGTTCGTGCATAACCCCCGTACTTAAGCATGGCGAAAATGCACGAACCCCGGTGACCTCAGTCCTGCACCACCCGCGCGCGAAGGGCTACGCGGAATACCGTGCCGCGAGGCCCCTTCCCCGTGCAGCTTAAGGCGCCTCCGCGGCATGGTCTTCCGCCTCACACCAGCCGGCCTCACGCGCAGGCGATGAACAGCTGCCCGCCCTCGACGGAGGAGATTTCCCATGCGGGGTCGTCGGCGGGGATCCAGGCCGCCTCGCCGGGGCGCAGCCCGAGGTTGCCCACCTGGATTTCGCCGGCGGTGCACAGTGCGATGGTGGGGCCGTCGTGGTGGTAGGTGAATGCGCCGGCGGGGGCCAGGTCGTGGCACTGGAGCCGGAACTCGCTGGCAGGGGTCTCGAACTCGCCGTCGACGCAGGTGACGATCGGGTCGGTGATGGAGTTGAAGCGCAGGATCCGCACCAGCTCGGGCACGTCGACGTATTTGGAGGTGAGTCCGCCGCGGAGGACGTTGTCGGAGTTGGCCATCACTTCGACCCCCAGGCCGGAGATGTAGGCGTGGAGGTGGCCGGCGTCGAGGTAGAGGGCCTGGCCGGGGCTGAGCACAATGTGGTTGAGCAGGAGGGCCCCGAGCACCCCGATGTCGCCGGGGTAGCGCTCCTGCAGGTCGAGGACGGTGCGCAGGACGTCGGAGATCCAGTCACCGCGGTCGAGTTCAGACTGCGCGGCGGCGACGATCGAGTCGATGAGTGCCACGCGCGCTGCGGCGGGGATGGTGATCCAGGTGGTGAACAGCCCGCGGAGGCTGTCTTCCTCGGCAGCCGGGTCGAGGATGGTGAGGTAGCGGTCGAGCTCTGGGCAGTCCAACTCCCCAAACAGCGCGAGGGTGTCGGCCAGGGGGCGGAATCCGACCATGGCGTGGAAGTCGGTGAGTGCGACAACCAGCTCCGGCTTGTGGGAGGGGTCGCGGTAGTTGCGGTGCGAGGCGTTGAGCGCGATGCCTTCGGCGTTCTCACGCTCGAAACCTTCGCGGGCCTGCACAGCGGAGGGGTGCGCCTGTAAGGACAGGGGCTCGGCGGCGCCGAGGAGCTTGAGCAGAAAAGGCAGCCCGTCACCGAAGGCGCCCTGCACGCGGGGGCCCAGTGCAGCGGCGGGGTCGGCTGCGATGATGTCGGTGAGCGGGCGGTCGTCGATAAGCGAGGAACCGACCGGGTGCGCGCCGTACCAGACTTCAGCCTCGGGGCGGGAGGACGGGGTGGGCTCACCGCGCAGCCCGGCGATGAGCGTGCGCGATCCCCAGGGGTAGCTCCGGTAGGTGCCGGTGAGCTTCTGCATTCAGTAGTCCTCAGATGGTGCTTCGGGCGAATCGTAGGTGGTGGCGGCGAGTCCGCGGGTGATCAGGATGAGAGCCGCGGCCACCGCTCCGATCCCGGGGGTCTCGCAGGTGACGGCCAGCGCATCGGGGATGGCCCCTGCGACATCCGGCTCCTCGGCCCAGACAACAGTCCTTAAGGGTACCAAATCAATCGGACCGTCAATGAATGGGTCGTGGAATGGGTTGCGTACGGGCGGGGCCGTCGGCGGCTCCAGTTCGTCCATGGCAGCGGCCCCGGAGGGCAGGCCCTTGAGTGACCACAGGACAGCCATCATCTCGGCGACGGCGATCCCGTGGCGCGAACGGCCGGTGTGCAACACACGCGCCTGGTCGGCGAATTCCCGCAGCTGGCGTCCGGGGTTGACCATGGTGTCGCGTTCGGGTGAGAGTTGCTCAAGTTCTTCGTCAACGACGGCGGCGATCTCCTCCAGCCGCGGGGTGACCAGTTCGGGGCTTTCCTCCAGCAGGTCGAGGACGACGCCGATGGCACTGATCCCACGCGCCGGGGAGGGGCCGATCGCGGTGGGGAGGGCGGGGATGATGACGGTGTCGGAGGGGGCGTCGTCAAGCACGGGGCCACGCGGTGGGCCGACGAGGATGGTGGTGGCGCCGCGCCGGTCGGCGCTGATCAGCCCCTGGGAGGTTTCGGGATCATCCGCGCGGTCGCCGACGACGATGACCACATCGAGCGCGCCGACGTAGGAGGGCAACGCATCGGTGATGACAACGGGCACGCGCAGGGGGGCGCGCATGCGGACGACAAAGCGGGCGGCGGCGGCAGAGACCTGGTCAGTGGCGACGACCACCAGGCTGCGCGGTTGCAGCCGGTAGAGCCCCTCGAGGCGGTCGATCGCCCCGGCGACGGCCCTGATTTGCGCTCCTTCGTGGGCGATATCGTAGAACTTCACCGTCTCCGGCGAGTAGGCGGAACCGTCGAGGTAGCTGTTGTCCATGGCCCCAGGATAGTGCCCGTGGCCTGAGGGCAGGCTGTGTGCGACCATAGGTTCATGTCCGACGTCATTTATCTCGTCGCCCCCGCTGGCTTCCCCAACTTCGGGGATGAGTTCATTGTCTCCGCGTGGTTGCGGGAGATTGCTTATCGACGCCCCCGTGCCCGCGTCATCCTTGACTGCCACTCCCCCGGCCCGGCGGCCATTCTCCACCACAATGTGCATCCAGACCTGACGGTGACGGACACGTTGTGGCGGCTCATCGACGCCTGCAGCACGGAAGCTGAGGTACGTGCCGCGGTGGCGGACCCCTCGCGGGTGCCCGCGCTGGTCACCGGCCTGAATCTGGCGAAGTCGGCGGCGCTGGTTCATGTGCTGGGCGGCGGGTGGATCAATGACACGTGGCCGCAGCACACCCGCCTCATCGCGGCCGTCGGGGCGCTGGAGGGCCGGAAGGTGGCCACCGGCCAGGGCCTGCATCCGGGTACGCAGGTGGCTGAGCGCCTCGACTGGTCAGCTTTTGAGCTGCTCACCGTCCGCGATACCCCCTCGCTGGCACTGGCCGATGCGCTGCCCGCCCCCGATGATTCCTGGCTTGCCGCCACCGACCCCCAGGCGCGCCACGGCCTGGGCCATGGCCCCGAGGACGCGCGTCTGCGGGGCACGGTGGTCTCGGCGCAGTCTGACCTGTTGGGGATCGGGGTGGATGAACTGGCCGGGAGGTTGGTCCGCCAGCTGCGTGAGTTAGGCACTACCGGCGATGACCTGGCTTTTGTCGAGTGTATTCCCGCCGGGGACTGGCAGGTGTGGGACGCGATGTGTCGCCTGGATCCGCAATTGACCGCCGGCGCCCGTTTCGTCGGTTTCGATGAGTTGTGGGCGCACGGGTTACCTGCCCGCGCGGGGCAGACCTGGTTGTCCACGCGTTTCCATCCGCATCTCATTGCTGCGGCGCGGGGCGCCCGGGGCATTGCGGTCGCCGCCCACGAGGGCGACTATTACCGGGTCAAGCACGAGTCCGTGGGTTCGGGTTGGCCGGTAAGCACGCTGGTGGAGCCGACCCAGCCTGGCGAGGGGGTGGCGGATGCCGCTGAACGTCGGCTGGCGGCAGAGTCCACCGCCGAGCGCCTCTACCCCGCGGCCCGCCGGGAGCGTTGGAGGCGCGAGGCCAAGCGGGTGCTCAGGCGCGGATGACAGCGAGGATCTCGGCGACGAGTTCCTCCACCTCCGCGCGGGTCGGCGCCTCGACGTTGAGCCGCAGCAGCGGCTCGGTGTTGGAGGCGCGGACGTTGAACCACGCCTTCGAGTCCTTAAGGTCGACGGTGACACCGTCCATGTCATCGACGGACGCGGTGCGGTCGGCGAAGGCATCGAGCACGGCCTGCGTGCTGGCGGCCTGGTCGGCGACAGTCGAGTTGATTTCACCGGAGGCCTCGTAGCGGTGGTACTCGGCCATCATCTCCGACAGCGGCTTGTCCTGCGCGCCCAGAGCCGCGAGAACGTGCATGGCGGCGAGGATGCCGGAGTCCGCGTTGAAGAACTCCGTGAAGTAGTAGTGCGCGGAGTGCTCGCCGCCGAAGACGGCCCCGGTCTCCGCCATTTTCGCCTTGATGAAGGAGTGCCCGACGCGGGTCCGCACGGCGGTGCCACCGTTCTCGGCGATCACCTCCGGTACCGAGCGGGAAGTGATGAGGTTGTGGATGATCGTCGCTCCCGCGTTTTCCTGCAGGTAGCGCTTTGCGACGATCGCCGTGATCGCCGAAGGGCTCACCGGATCACCGTTGTCATCGACGACGAAGCAACGGTCGGCGTCACCGTCGAAGGCCAGGCCGATATCGGCCTTCTGCTCGACGACAAAGCGCTGCAGGTCCTTGAGGTTCTCCGGCTCCAGCGGGTTGGCCTCGTGGTTGGGGAAGGTGCCGTCGAGCTCGAAGTACAGCGCCCGCACATCGAGCGGCAGGCCCTTGAACACCTCGGGCACGGTGTGCCCGGCCATGCCGTTGGCGGCGTCGACGGCCACCACCAGCGGGCGGATGCTGTGCAGATCAACGAGGTCGCGCAGATACTCGCCATAGAGCTCCAGGGAATCCTGTTGCTTCTCGACGCCCCGCTCACCGTCCCATTCCGGCACCCCGTCGACCAGCATGTTGGTGATCTCCGCCAGTCCCGTGTCCTGCGAGACCGGGCGGGCACCCGAGCGGCACAGCTTGATGCCGTTGTATTGCGCCGGGTTGTGGGAGGCGGTGAACATCGCGCCGGCGCACTGCAGCGTGCCGGCCGCGAAGTAGAGCTGATCGGTGGAGTTCAGTCCCAGCATGATCACGTTGAGGCCCTGGGCGCGCACCCCTTCGGAGAAGGCGGCGGCCAGCTCCGGGGAGGAGGGTCGCATGTCATGGCCGATGGCCACGGTGGTCTCGCCTTCTTCCCGCAGCAGGCGGGCGAAGGCGGCACCGGTGTCCCGGATGAACTCAGGGGTGATCTGATCGCCGACGACGCCACGCACGTCATAGGCCTTGATCACACGGGACACGTCTTCACGGTTGTGCTTGGTCATGGGGAATGATGATACCCCGGATGTGTCTTAGTGGGACCAGACGACGATCGTGTAGATGGCACCGTCCCGCTCATCATGGGCGGTGGTGGTGCGGTAGGTCATCTCGGGATTGGTCGGCCAGGAGCCGAGCCACTCGAGCTGCTCCTGCGGTTGTGCGACGGGTCCGCACATCGCCAGGATGTGCACGCCTTCCCCGTTGCCCACCGCGGTGTACTCGGTCTGCTGGAGCTCAGTGGCGCATTGCGCGGCGTTGATCGGAGTGATCAGGCCCTCGTCGATCGAGTCGATCTCGAAGTCCGCGACATTCTGCATGTCCGCGCGCATCTGCGACTCGGGGTGGATGCGCGCGAGTTCCTCATCCAGCTCTGCTCGCAGCGCCTCAAAGCCGGCCGAGCGCGGGGTGTCCTGCGCCGTGGCGGAGTCACGCGTTTCTCCGGTGTCAATCGCGTCGAGCGCGGCAGCCACCTCGTCCAGGGACGCGGTGACCTCGGCCAGATCAGCGACCAGACTATCGGTGTCATCCTGTGCGACTCCGGGGGCAGCGAAGGTTACGGCGAGCAGGGCGGAGGTCGCCAGAATGGCAGCAATACGCGTGGTATGCCCCATGGCTACTGAGAATATCCCAGTTCCCGGGGTATGGGAAGCGGCGGAAACTAAATACTCTTAAGAACCCACTTTAAGGGGTGGGAGAACTATCAGGATCCTCAGTGGAGATGACACGCAGATGAGCGCGGCGGCGCTGTTTCTCGTCATACACCCGCCGGGCGCGGTGCACCGGATGCGGTGAGGTTTCCGGGTCGGAGGGATCAGCCGGGTGCAGTTCCGGGCCCGCGGACTCGACGAGGCCGCTGGTGACCCGCCCCGCCTCCCGGACAGCCTCGGCCAGTGCCGTGAGGTCTTCGTCGTCATCGATGTCGATGTGATTGACGCGCAGCATCTCCCAGCCCAGGGGGGCGGTGATCTTCTCCGCATGATAGTCGCACAGATCCCAGCTGTGCGGCTCGGCGGCAGGTGCCAGCGGGCCCACCACGGCCGTGGATTCGGCGTACGCGTAGGTCATGGTGGCCACGGCAGGCTTGCCGCAGCCCGGGCGGGAACAACGTCGGAACTGGCTCACGGGCACCAAGTCTAAACCCTTGCTTGAGAATCCGGTAGCCCTGCGCGCCGCCACCTTCCCGAGGGGCACACTGCCTAAGCTGATCCCATGCACACCAGGACGTTCCGCGACCGCCGCGGCCGGGGGCTGCGCGGCCCGTTATTACCCATGGAGATCCCGCGCCACCGCACCCGCGCGGAATCCTTCGACGTCGCCGTCCTGGAAGCCTATGCCCCGATCCAGCACTCCTATCCGGAGCAACTCGCGCAGCTCGACATCGCCGTGGACACCGTGCCGCGCATGCGACTGCGCGCCGACAGCATCCTGCCCGACGAAATCGTCGCCGATGGCCCGGTCCCCTTGGGGCGCGTCATCCCTGCGGGCATTGACGCGCAGGGGCGTCCCACCCGGGCCCGCCTCGTGGTGTTCCGCATGCCCATTGAGCAGCGCAGCGCCTCCCCGCAGGAGCGCGAGGATCTGCTGACGGGAATCCTCACCGCACTGGTGGCCCAGTACCTCAATCTGGATCCGCGGGACATCGACCCGGATTTCCAGTTCTAAGTGGCACACTGACCCCGGAATCACGAAAGCGACCCCGCAGGGTCGCTGGTATCGGTCAGTATCAGCCGATCTGCTTCTTCAGGCGGCGGCGCTCACGGTCGGAGAGCCCGCCCCAGATACCGAAACGCTCGTCGTGTTCGAGTGCGTACTCGAGACAGTCATCGCGGACCGCGCAGGCCTGGCAGATGCGCTTGGCTTCCCGGGTGGATCCGCCCTTCTCGGGGAAGAATGCTTCCGGGTCGGTCTGGGCGCACAGCGCCTGGTCCTGCCATTCCTGCTCGACAGCGCCGAACAGTTCATCGAGGCTCATGTTCGCAGCCGATCCGTCCATGCTGGCCACTCCTCCTCGGAGAACGGCGCCGTTAGCCATGTCTTCCACGGTGTCCCCCTTCTCCGGTCGGTGGTTGGTTGTGGTGTTTCTTACACTGATGTGATTACACACGCGATCACTAAATGTCGTCAACCGAAAAAGGGGGGAATATGAACCAGAAACACGTTCTCGCAGGCCGCTAATCACACCAGTAACACCAACCACACCTCTTCCCGCCCGGGGGGAGAAGGCGGGGGTACTACATATTGTGGAGGTGCGGATTCCTGACAACTACTGACAGGTTTCCCGGCGTGTCGTCACGCGTCAGAGGAGAAACGCACTCCATTGTCCGGAATGATCACACCTGGCCAGACGCGCATTCCGCCCTCCAATTCGCAGCGCGCACCGATCTGCGCGCCCTCACCGATGACACATCCGGTGATCCGCGCGTTGGCACCGATTCGGGCGCCGGACGCGATGATGGAATCGCGGATCACCGCGCCCGGTTCAATGGTCACGCCATCGAAAACCACGGTGTCGTCGAGGCGGCAACCCGCCCCGATCTCAGAACCACGCCCCACCCACGTGCCGCCGACCAGGATCGTGCCGGCGGCGACTCCGGCGGTGTCGTCAACAAGCGCCTCCCCGGTACGTCCTTCCAGCAAAGGGGAATGCGCGATGCCGCGCACCAGGTCGGAGGAGCCGCGGACGAAATCGTCGGGGCGGCCCATGTCGCGCCAGTAGGCGTAATCGACGTGGCCGAAGACACGGCGGCCGTCGGCAAGCAGCTTGGGGAAGGTCTCGCGCTCGACGGAGACGACGCGCCCCGCCGGGATCTCCTCGATGATCTCGCGGCGGAAGACGTAGCAGCCAGCGTTGATCTGATCGGTCGGCGGATCCTCGGTCTTCTCCAGGAACTCCAGCACCCGGCCATCGCCGGAGGTGGGCACGCAGCCGAAGGCACGCGGGTCGGGCACGCGCACGAGGTGCATCGTCACGTCTGCTTCCTTCTCGGCGTGCGTATTCAGGATCGCGCGCAGGTCGGTCCCACCGAGGACGTCGCCGTTGAACACCATGACGGTGTCGTTGCGCAGCTTGTCGTAGACGTTGCGGATACCGCCGCCGGTGCCCAGGGCCTCCTCCTCCACGACGTACTCGATGTCCAGGCCCATCTCGGAGCCGTCGCCGAAGTACTCCTCGAAGACCTCCGCCTTGTAGGAGGTCCCCAACACGACATGCGTGATGCCGGCGGCCTTGATGCGGGCGAGCAGGTGCTGCAGGAAGGGGTACCCCGCCGTCGGCAGCATCGGCTTCGGCGTGTTGACGGTCAGCGGGCGCAGGCGGGTGCCGCGGCCACCGACGAGGATGACGGCATCGGTACGCGAGGGATCAACAAGGAAATCAGACATGCGAGTCCTTTCTGTCGGCGCGGGCCCGGGTGACGGCGATGGAGCTGCGCGCCTGCAGTCCTACCCGGATCAGTCCCCGCAGGGGTGCCTGCCACCAGTGTGGCAGGCGATCGGCCTGGAAACGATAGGCCGACTCGTGGTGCGCGGGCAGCATGGTTTCCGAGTGCTGTCCCGCGACATGCCCCTTGGCGTGCGTGATCTTCGCCGCCGGGCAGTAGACGTTGGTGTAGCCGGCGCGCGCCAGCCGGTCGCCGAGATCCACATCCTCCATGTACATGAAGTAGCGCTCGTCGAAACCGCCGACCGCATCGAAAGCATCCCACCGCACGAGCAGGCAGGATCCGGACAGCCAGCCCGCCTCCCGCTCAGCGCTCATGTCGGCGTTGTCCTGGTACGCGCGCGTCCACGGGTTACCGGGCCAGATCTGCCCGAACAGTGCGTGTCCGATGCCGTTGCGCAGGGTAGGCACGGCACGGGCGCTGGGGTAGATTGTGCCGTCCGGTTCGATGATCTGCGGCCCGACCGCACCTGCCTGCGGGTGCCTGTCGAGGCAGTCGATCAGCGCATCGATCGCTCCGTCCTCGAACACCACGTCAGGGTTGCTCAGCAGCAGATAGTCGGCGCTAATGTCCCCCGCATCGCGGGCGGGCCGCAGGTGGCGGGCCCCGACATTCATGCCGGTCCCGTACCCCAGGTTGCCCCCGGTGGGCAGGTACTCGACGTTGTCGCTTCTCGACGCCGCTTCCTCCGGCACCCCATCTTTCGATCCGTTGTCAGCCAGCACGACATGCACGTTGCGGGTGGTGGCTGCGGGCAGGCTGTCGAGGAACGCCTGAAGGTGTCGGCCCGGCGAAAAGGTCACCGTGATAACGGCGATAGGTGGCTGCGAGGTGGTCACAATGCGTTGAGCATAGTGGGAATGGTTGCCGCGGGGCCGCTACGCCACTCCCGATGTCCTAGACTTAACCCCCGTGAGTGACAAGTACCGCCGCGTCCGCGACATCCAGGCCGCCCCCAGCACTGCGGGGGCCGCGTCGGCGACGCGCCAGTACGGGCCCGCCCCCATCAAGGCGATCCTGGCGATCCTGGCCATTTTGACGGTGCTGCTCTCCGGATTGGGCTACTTCGCCGTGGGCCGCCTCGGCTCCGATGTCGCCTCCGCCGGCAACCTGGCGCTCGGTGGTGGCCAGGGGCTCAAGGGGCAGGCGCAGGACGGGGCGACGGACATCCTGCTGGTCGGCTCGGATTCGCGTACCGACGCCCAGGGCAATCCCCTCTCCGACGAGGAACTTGAGCGCCTGCGCGCCGGCGTCGATGACGGCGAGGAGAACACCGACACCCTCATGGTCATCCGCGTGCCCAATGACGGATCCTCCGCCACCGCGATCTCCATCCCGCGCGATACCTATGTTGCCGATGAAGACTTCGGCAACATGAAGATCAACGGTGTCTTCGCCGCCCATAAGATCGCCAAACGCCAGGAGCTGGGCACCACCGGAAACGCCAGCGAGCGGGAGATCGAGCAGGCCGCCACCGAGTCCGGCCGCCAGGGCCTGATCGGGGCGGTGTCCGATCTCACTGGCGTGGAGGTCGACCACTATGCCGAGATCGGATTGTTCGGCTTCGTGCTGCTTACCGACGCCGTCGGCGGCGTCGAGGTCTGTCTCAACGAGGACGTGCAGGACGAGTTCTCCGGCGCGGACTTCCACGCCGGCACCCAGACCCTGGATGGCGCGCAGGCCCTCGCCTTCGTCCGCCAACGCCACGGCCTGCCCCGCGGCGACCTGGACCGCATCGTCCGCCAGCAGGCCTACATGGCCTCCCTGGTGAACAAGGTGCTGGCCGCCGGTACCCTGACCAACCCCACCAAGCTCTCCGACATGGGCACCGCCGTCGAGCGTTCCGTGGTCATCGACGACAACTGGGACATCATGTCCTTCGCCACCCAGCTGGCCAACCTGGCGGGCGGCAACGTCGTGTTCAACACCATCCCGGTGACCTCCATCGACGGTGTCGGCGATTATGGCGAATCCATCGTCACCGTCGATATCCCCACCGTCCACGCCTTCATGGATGATCTCCTCGGCCCGCTGGAAGGCTCCGAGGATGACCCCGCCCCCGCCCCCGCGGCGGAGGCCCAGCTGGCGGGCAAGGACATCCACGTCCTCAACGCCGGGGTGACCACCGGCCTGGCCGGCAACGTCGGCGGCTGGCTCAGCGAGGAGGGCTTCGACGTCGTCGAGGTCACCAACGCACTGCCCGGCATCTACACCGTCTCCCAGGTCGTCGCCGCCGATGCCAACGATCCGGATGCCCGCGCGCTGGCCGATGCCCTCGGCGGCCTCGAGGTCACCGAGAACGCCGGCCTGGACTCCGACACCCTCATCGTGGTCACCCACGACGACTGGACCGGCCCCCTGGGCGACGCCTCCCTCGTCGGTGACTCCTCCGTCGGTCCCTCCACCGGCGCGGGCGTCGGCGCCGGCGAGACCGAGACCGTGGGTACCCCGGGCTCTGATTTCGGCGAAGCCGAGGTCTCCCCCGAGATCGACGCCGGCGGCGACGGCCCGCGGTGTGTGAACTAGAGGGCTAGTCCCCCACGTACGCGATGGCGTCGATCTCCACGCTGGCGCCATAAGGCAGACGCGAGGCCTCGAGGAAGGTGCGCGCCGGACGGGCCTTAGCGAAGTGCTCCGCGAACTGCTCGTTGGCATCCTCGCGCAGGGTGATGTCGGTGACGAAGTAGGTCAGCTTCACCAGGTCTTTAAGCTCGCCACCGGCGGTGGCCAGGCGCTCGGTCATGCGGGCAAGCGCGGCGTCGAGAGCCTCTTTTCTACCCTCCACCGGCTGGTAGTTCTCATCCACGGACAAGGCCCCGGAGACGAAGATGAAATCGCCGGCGCGCTTGGCCATCGAGTAGGGGTGGTCAGGGGTCGGCTCCATAGCGGGTTCCTTTCAGGTCAGGGCGGGTGCATCCCATGATGTCCCCTTAACGTGACCTCCGCCACGGTTTACGGAAACCACCCCTGAAAAGGGACTACCGCGCGGCGGCCTCCTCGAGGTCATCGGCGTAGAAGTTGCCCCAGTACCCCTCCACCACCTCCCAGTCCTCGACGGGGCCGTGCAGCGCCAGGAGGTCATCGTTGAGGACGAAGCCCTCGTAGCCTACGAGCTCGTGGAAATGCCCGTCTTTGACGTGGTAGATCCAGGGGACGAGCGGTTCCTCGGCGTTCTGGAACGTGCCGGCGGTCATCTCGACCATCGCCAGGATCATCGACGCGTGGGTCGCCGGGACAATCACCACGTGCTTTCGGGTGGGCATGGATACGAAATAGCCGTGCTCACACTTATTGAGTTTGAGGTTCCTGCGGCAGTCGTCGATAAGCAAAGCAATCGACGGAGTCTGCCGGAAACCATGGACAATGACCCCGCCCATCTCGCGGACAATGTCGAGACCCCGCGAATACGCCTTGATCTTGGCGTTGGCCGCGGCATCGAGGATCTCCAGGTCAACGATCTCCGTGAGGTGCGACAGCGGGACCATCTGATTGGTCTCATTCTCCCGCAACACATACGTGAACACGAGGTCGTCGGTGAAGGGGAACCCGTCCAGGAAATCGGGGAGTGTATCGATCCGGTGGACCACCTTGGTCACCGTCGAAAGCACACGACGACGGTCCAGTGGAAGACGACTCCCCGGGCCGTTTCTCGCCTCCGCGATGGGAGTGAGGAGGGAGCCCCAGAAGTGGTCGAGGATCTCCCCCTCGAGCTCCTCGTCGTTGCGCTCGAGCATGGAGAGCAGTTTGTGAATACTGGCCTGGGCGCCGGCGGCGGCGTCGAGAATGATCTCGGTGTCGTCGAGGAAACGCGCATTCGGATAGAGCTCGGCGAGGCGCGCGAGGCACTCATTGTGGATACGGGTGAGACGATCGGCGGTAATAACGGACAAGATTTCCCCCTGTAGGCTCGCCCGCGCCGACTGCGCGGGGTCACCATACTTAGACTCGGAAAACGGGGGAAAGGTTCCCGGGAGGGCGGCGCCGATTCCTACCTTAGGGCCCATATATCCATTCGCCGTTGATACACATCATCATGCGCCCCTGGGAATCCTGTCCGCCGTGTTCACCGTCGACGCAGGCACCACCGGGGGAGGCAGTACCAGCCCCCTGGGCAGGTGGCCCCAATACCCACGTGTACAAGCCATTGCCCATTCCGACGCACACCAGATTTTCGCCGCTCGCACTCACCACAGGCTGCAGTGCCTGTGCCGCCGAGCACGGGGCTCCATTGGCGGGGGCTGAAGCGGGCGCAGGTGCGGGCGCGGGTTCTGACTGAGGGACCGGCCTGATTTCCTGCGGCTCCTCGGCTGGAGCCGCGGGTGTCGTGGGGTCGGCAATACGCTCGGTCGTGGTGGGTTCGGTCTGGTCCCCAGAGGTCAAGGTGAGATCGATGAATGTGTGGTCATCGTAGTGGGTGGAGGGATCCGCGAATCCGAGGAGCATAGGCTCAGCATCAGCGGGCAACATGAAAACCCACGTCATGTCCTTCGCGAACCCGGGGTTGGTGTTGTCGTTGCATTCGGGGTTTCCCGGAATGCGGAACAGCTCGTCGACCGGCTCGAACTCACGCTCGCGCTCGTCGAAAACGTTGGCCTGCACTGCAAAACCACAGGTCAGATCCCACGCTTCTGAACCAGTGTTCTCCACCTGGGTCTCTATGACGACGAATTTTCCACCGCTGTCCGGAACCGCAGTCTCGGTCGCCGCAACGTCAGCCCGTCGGTTTCTTTCCAGAACGGGACGTTCCTGCGCCTCGGTGACCCTGAGAACCGTCAATGTCACCCCTGGGGCCTCCACCGCCTCGCCGATACCGGGATACCCCTGTTGTTCGGCCGTCGGGGAAACCGTGGATTCCGCGGTAGCAGGATCATCGATGCCCGTGTCCCCCTCATCTGCGCACGACACCAGCGCGAGAGCGGTGACAAGAGCTACAACGCCCTTTTTAGCGAGTTCTTATTCATGAACACTGTCCTTTCTCCTACCCCCTCAGAATAGGTTGCAGTGCTGACACGGCCGGTTGCCTTATCGAGCAACTGTTCCCCAATCCGCTCGCCCCGCCTACAGATACACCGTCGCCAGGGATATCGTCACGATTGCGCCGACCAGGTAGTTCAGCCAGAGAAACACCCGCCAGGCGCGGTTGACGTCCTCGCAGGTCTCGTCGGTGATGTTCCAGAAGCGCAGGGTGTTGGCCACATATCCCAGGCCGGCGACTCCGACGATCCATCCCGGGGCGGACAGCAGGAACAGCAGCAGCGCAGCCACCAGGTAAGCACCAGCCGCCAGTCGCGTCACTGCGCGGGCGCCGAAGGCGGTGGCTATCGACGACAGCTCACCCTCCCGGTCCGCCTTGACGTCCTGGACCGCGCCGAGCGCGTGGCTGGCCATGCCCCACAGGAAAAAAGCGCCGACGGCCACCCAGAAAAAGCCGGGCAGTTCACCCACCCGGATGGTGGCGCCGACGATGGCGGGCGTGACGAAGTGCGCCGAGGAGGTCACCGAGTCCAGCACCGGGCGTTCCTTGAAACGCATCGGCGGGGCGGAATACGCCACGACAGCGGCCACCGACATCGTCAGCCACAACGCCGACTGCCAGGTACCGGCGGCGTACATGACCACCAGGAAAGGCAGTGTGCTCAACACCGAGGCCCACAGCAGGGGCGCGTGCATGGACTTCGGGAGCACCGCTCCCTCGACGCCGCCCTTGCGGGGGTTGCGGATGTCGGACTCGTAGTCGAAGACGTCGTTGATGCCGTACATGGCGATGTTGTACGGGATGAGGAAAAAGACGACACCGACCCAGAACAGCCAGTCGAGGTCACCTCCCACCAGCAGGTAGGCCAGGCCGAAGGGGAAGGCTGTGTTCACCCAACTGATGGGGCGGGAGGCAGCGAGAACACCGCGCAGGGTTCTCATCGTCGTCCCTTCCCCAGCCACAGCGCGGGGATGACCAGCGCGGCGAACACGGGGTAGAAGAAGTCCTCCACGGGCACCAGTCCCAGCTGGAGGCCCAGGCGTTGCTCCTCGCCGTAGCCGACGAGCTCTGCCCAGATCATGACGTTGTCGAAGATCGCGGTGAGCACCAGCAGCACGGCCATGACCAGGGCAGTCACCGCCAGTTGGCGGGGTGCCGCTTTACGACGCCACCAGGCCACCACCAACCCCACCACCAGGAAGGGAACACTGATAAGCAGGTAGGTCATGGGCTCACCTGCCTGACGCGGGCGTCGAGAAGCATCCGCGCTGCGGACGTGAGGTTGATGGTGAGATAGGTGAGGAAGAACAGGAAGATCGGCTCCTCGATGGGCATTTCTGGGGCCAACTCGATGCCCGTCATGTAGTCGGAGGCACCCCGGTAGAAGGATCCGGTGACAATCCCCAGGGCGTCCCACACGAGGAAGGCCCCCACCACGACGGCGCTGAGGATGCTGGCGCGGCGGGCGTCGTGGAAGAACGCGAGGTTCCAGCGCCAATCACACAGGACCATGCAGCCCAGGGTGACCAGCAGGATGCTCAAGTATGCGAAACTCACGCACCCACCTCCGGCAGGGCGCCGGGGCTGTCATCCCTGCGCAGACGTTTGATGACGTTCTCCGCGGAGATCAGGCACATGGGCACGCCCACCCCCGGCACCGTGGTCGCACCGGCGTAATAGAGACCTTTCACCTTGCCGGAGACGTTGCGGCCGCGAAAGAAGGCGGACTGTCGCAGCGTGTGCGCCGGGCCGATGGAACCGCCACTCCAGGCGTGATAGCGCTCGGCAAAGTCGGCGGGCCCGACGGTGTGGCGGGTGACGATGCGCTCGATAAGATCCGGGATCCCTGCCCAGTCTGCGAGCTGGGCGACGGCGGCGTCGGCAATCGCCTCGACGGCCGGCGTGCCGGACCCGCGGAATAAAGTGCCGTGGCCGAGGGATTCCGCGGCGGCGACCGGTACCAGGATGAAGAGATTCTCGTGCTCCGGCGGGGCGACACCCTCCTCGGTGGCCGAGGGCATGGAGACATAGATCGACTGGGAAGCATCCAGCGGGCGCTGCGCCTGCGGGCCGTCGAAGACAGCGGCGAAATCGGTGGACCAGTCCCTACTGAACAGCAGGTTGTGGTGGACGAGCTGCGGCAACCGGCCACGCACGCCGAGCATGACCAGCACCGTGCCGATGCCTGGATCCCGTTTGGCGAAGTACTTCTCCGGGTAGGTACGCAGCTCCGCGGGCAGGAGTCGGGTCTCGGTGTGATGCAGGTCCGCACCGGAGACGACGATGTCGGCGTGCAGTTCCTCCACCTGCCCATCGGCGGTGCGCACCCGCAGCCCTGTCGCCTGCTTATCGACGCTCGTGATCGCCGTGACTTCCGTGTTCAGCCGGATCTTCACCCCTTGCTCCAGCGCCAGGCGGTGCAGCGAGTTGACGACAGAGGTGAATCCGCCGACCGGGTAACGCACGCCCTGCACCAGGTCGGTGTGGCTCATGAGGTGGTACAGCGCCGGGGTCGATTCCGGCCTGGAAGACAGGAACACCGCCGGATAGGTGAGGATCTGACGCAGGCGGGTATCGGTGAAACGCTTATTGACGAAGTCTTCCAGCGAGCCCGTCAGCAGCCGACCGAGCCTCCCGGCGCGGGAGAGCACATCGCGGTGTACGAGGGGTTTCAGCGCCGAGAACGTGGTGTACAGGAACCGTTCCAGAGCAATCCGGTAGGAGTCCCCGGCACTGTCGAGGTAATCGCGCAGCTTTTGTCCCGCGCCGGGCTCGATCTCTTCGAACAGCGCTGCGGCCTCATCGACCCCGCTGGGCACGTCGACGGGCTGCCCACCCTCGGGGAACACCCGGTAGGCGGGGCTGAGGTCGACCAGGTCCAGCTGCTCTTCGCTGGAGGTGCCCAACAACCGGTAGAAATGCTCGAAGGCATCGGGCATGAGGTACCAGGAAGGGCCGGTGTCCCAGCGGAAACCGGGCCACTGCTCCACGGTGAGATCCCCGGCGCGCCCGCCGACGGTGTCGAGCTTCTCGACGACCGTCACCTGGTACCCCTCCTGCCCCAGCAGGGCGGCGGTGGCCAGACCGGCGACGCCGGCTCCGATGACAAGGGCGGTACGAGTCATGAACGTCCTTCTTTCATACGGGAGGAGCGGGCCACGGCCTTCGCCAGGATCGCGGCCTTGGTCCGCCGGGGCACGCTGATGCGCCGGGTGAGTAGCTCGGCGGCGGGGGTGGCGTCGATACGCTCATTGAGCTCGGCGAAGAGGTTGGTGGCGGCCAGGACCCCGGCGCGCGCTGTCGGTGGGAGGAGGGGGATGACGGAGCGGGCGTCGATAAGCTCGCTTCTGATCTCGGCGACGAGCCGGGCCTTATCGCCCTCCGTGAGTGAAGTGATATCGACTCCGGGGAAATAGCTGCGTCCCAGCACGCTGGCATCCTCGTGCAGGTCACGGAGGAAGTTGACCTTCTGGAACGCCGAGCCCAGGGAGCGGGCGCCGGCCTCCAGGCGCGCGCGCTCCGCATCCGACACCGGGTGGTCCACGAGGAAGGCCTGCAGGCACAGCAGGCCGATGACCTCGGCCGAACCGTAGACGTAATCCTCGAAACTGCCCTGGTCGTGGCTGGACTGATTGAGATCGCGGCGCATGGAGGAGAAGAATGCGCGCACGTGCGCGGGGTCGAAATCACAACGCCGCGCCGTCTGCGCATAGGCGTGCAACACCGGGTCAACGTGGAAGCGGTGCTGTGGGGCGGCGAGGACGGCGGCCTCGTAATCGTCGAGCAGCTGCTCGCATTCGGTGTGGCTGACACCGGCAGCCTCGACGGTGCCGTCGACGATCTCATCGGCGATACGCACCATGGCGTAAAGGTTGCGGATGTCACGCCGCACGCTCGGGGACAACAGCCCCGTCGCCAGGGAAAAACTCGTGGAATAGGAGGAGATGACCTTATGCGCCGCGCGCACCGCCATGCGGTCATAGCGGCGGAGGTAATCGAACTCAGGCATAAGTACGCAGCATCCCTTCGATCCGGTCGGTCACAACATGCAGATCATCCCTGATCCCGGGTTCCAGCACTGCCTTGTCAATGAGGGTTCGCGCCACATCCAGATGGGCCTGCCCCTCCCCCACCACAGCGGCCGCGACCTCTGCCAGGCGGAGGGGATCGGTGTCAGCACCGGCCTCCATACGCATCGTCATGAGGGTCGCACGCCCGTGAAGGACATCGCCGCCAGCGAGCTTCCCGGTCTCCACGGACTGTCCGATCGTGCCCGCGATATCGTCGGCAGCCTGGTATGCGCGGCCCAGCTCCCGGGCGATGGGCTCCATGGGGGCGGGGTCACGGCCCGCCGCCAGTGCCCCCAGTTTCAGGGGCGCCCCGAAGCTGTAATCCGCGGTCTTGAGGTGGTTGCTCAGGCGCACGAGCTCGGGATCAGGATTATCCGCCACCGAGTGCGCGATATCGAGGATCTCCCCGACGATGGTCTGCTGCGCAGCGGAGTTGAGGATGCTCAAGGCCCGACGCACCAGAGTGTCATCGAGGTCGGAGTTGATGAGAATTCCGATCGCACTATTGAGCCCCAAGTCACCGGCGGTGATGGCGATGGAGGTGCCCAGGTGCGCGTTGTCGAACTCATCGCGGACGGCGGCGTGGACGGTGGGGTGTCCGCGGCGGGTGTCATCGCGGTCGATGATGTCGTCGTGGATGAGAAACGCCCCGTGGATCATGTCGACGCACGCACCGAACACCGTCGCGGCCTGCAGCTGCGCGCCCGTCACCTGACCGGCAGAGATGTGCACCAGCCGGGCCCGCAGATGCTTACCGCCCAGCGCGAAGGTAGCCACCCCCTGGTTGGCGTGCTCCAGCAGGCGGGAGCTGCTCGGGGCGAGCGTGCTTATGTGCGCCACGTAGTCATTGAGCAGCGCCATGCTGCCGGCGACACGGTCCTCGAGGTTCATGCCAGAACCTGCTGCACCCGCTCGCCGAGCAGCCCGCGGGCCGCGAGTCGGCGATGAGGTGGGTGGTGACGCCAGGCACGCAGGATGGTGTGCATGCCGCGGCGGAAACGCCGGACTATCTGGCGGGTTCCCATCAGTGCGCGGGCGTCCATGTCGAGGGTGAGGTCCGGCTGAAACCAGACGGTCTCCTCCGTGCGCACCTCAAAAGACATCTGCATGTCCTCATGGGATTCGGTATCGGAAGAATCCAGGCGCTCCCTAACGTTCTGCCACCACTCGCGGCGCACCGAATAGTTCGTGCCGAACAGCGGATAGTGGCCCAAGGCCGAGCCGACGCTGCGGCGATAGGCGGTGAGGTAGGCAGTGCTGGCGAGATGCCCGGCCCAACCCGGGATCTCAAAACGCGCCACCCCGGTCACGCCGATGACCCGGCGGCCCGGGGATCGCTCTGCGGCGTCCCACGCGGCGTGGAGGCGAGTGAGGTAGTCGGCGGGGGCGATGACATCAGCGTCGATGCGCGCGAGAATGTCGCCGCTGGCGGCATCAAAACCGGAATGGGTGGCCCATGTGATTCCACGGCGGGGTTCTTCCAGGACAATCGCGCCAGCCTGACGTGCTACCTCGGCGGAATCATCAGTGGAGCCGTTGTCCACGACGATGACCTCATCCGGTGCGGTCTCCTGTGCAGCTAGTGACGCCAGGCAGCGGCGCAGCAAAGAGGCATCGTTCAAGCAGGGGATGACGATGCTGATTGTGCGGGATCGAGGCACGCGAGGAACCTTACTTGTCTCCATAAACTCGGCGGGTTGGCAACTACGCTACGCGAAATCAACGTATAGCGAAGTATTCATGCGACACGTTTTCTGCCTTCTGCCTACGATGGGACGGCATGGAGCTTCTCGCACACCTGCTTCGGACCGACCCCTCGACCCCGCGCCTGACCGTCTACAACGAAACAACCGGCGCCCGCCTCGACTTCTCCGCCGTCACGCTGGACAACTGGGCGGCAAAGGTCGGCAACATGCTCATCGAGGAACTCGACCTTGACTCCTCCTCCCGCATCATCATCGATCTGCCCGTCAGCTGGCAGTCCGCGGCGATCGTGCTCGGGGCACTGGCCGCCGAAGTTGATTGGGGCTTCAGCGGGGAGGGCGACGTGGTGTTCACCTCCCCCGCCGCATTCGACCGCTGGGCCGGGCAGGGGCGCGACATCGTCCTAGTAACCGACGATCCCTTCGGACGTGGCGTCGTCGAATCCGGTCTCGAACTTCCCGCCGGCGCCATCGACTTCGGCCCCACCGTCCGCTTCTATGGCGATGATTTCTTCGGCCCCGCCCCGGCCCTGATCGACGTTGTGCCCGCAAGCACCGCCCCCGAGCGCGTCCTGTCCACCGGCTGGACTTCCGAAGACGGCCTGGTGGAGGCCGTATTGGCGCCGCTATCGGTCGGGGGCTCGGCAGTCGTCGTCGCCGGGATGGTCGACGCCGAGCGCCTGGAGGAGATCGCCGCCGCGGAGAAGGTCACCGCGCGGCTGTAGTAGCTGCCTGCGTGCGGGCTGCCGGGCCACTCCCAGGCTCACAAACAGAGCAGCTCGACAGGCCTCACCTGCGGGCGCTGACGCTTAGAACATGACGACGGCTCCGACCAGGATCAGAACGAGCCACAAGTAGGGACGATCAGCAGAATAGCGACACTTGGTCGCACTGCCGTGTTGTTTAACCGGACAACGGGTGGAGTACTGACACATCCTGGATCTTCTCCTCGGGACTGATGTATTAAGGACGACGGTGAACTCCTGAACTCGCGTCCATGAGCCCGACCATCTCCATCACATCAGGCGACTGTGCACGCCAACCCGGCACAAAAGTGAGCCATTGCCATCGCCGATTGGCCTCACTTTTGCTCCCCCCCGAGTTCTGACGTACCCCGATGCGTGTGCCCGCCACCTCTTCTCCTGGGCTTTTGGCACCGTACGTGCGTAAAGGTACGCCACGACGCGCTAATGTGGTGCACCGCTCCATCCTCTGCTTTTACTCGCCACCTCCGGCCCTGCTTCACCCCACGGTGTTATCGTCAATCACATGGCAACGGTCACATTTGACAAGGTGTCCATCCGCTACCCTGGCGCTGAGCGCCCGACGGTCCAGGATCTGGATCTGGAGATCGCGGACGGTGAGTTTCTCGTGCTGGTGGGCCCCTCGGGCTGCGGTAAGTCGACGACTTTGCGTGCGTTGGCTGGCCTGGAGCCTGTGGACTCCGGTCACCTGCTCATCGATGGCAAGGACGTCACCGGAGTGGAGCCGGGTGACCGGGACATCGCGATGGTGTTTCAGAACTACGCCCTGTACCCGCATCTGAGCGTGGCGAAGAACATGGGTTTCGCGCTGAAGTTGGCGAAGATGCCTTCGGCGGAGATCAATAAGCGGGTACAGAACGCCGCGGAAATGCTCGGCCTGGAGGAGTTCCTGGACCGCAAGCCGAAGGATCTCTCCGGTGGCCAGCGCCAGCGCGTGGCCATGGGGCGGGCGATCGTGCGGGACCCGAAGGTCTTCCTCATGGATGAGCCCCTGTCGAACCTCGACGCGAAGCTGCGCGTGCAGACCCGCGCGGAGCTGGCTGCCTTGCAGCGCCGCCTGGGCACCACCACCGTCTATGTCACCCATGATCAGGTGGAGGCCATGACCATGGGGGATCGCGTGGCGGTGCTCAAGGATGGCATCCTCCAGCAGGTCGCTCCGCCGCGGGAGCTTTACGACGCCCCCGTCAACGAGTTCGTCGCCGGTTTCATCGGCTCCCCGTCGATGAACCTGTTTCCCGGTGACGGTGTCACTTTGGGGGTGCGGCCGGAGGCGATGGAGGTCGGCGTCGAGAAGCAGGGGTGGGTGAGCAAGCACGGAACGGTGGACCTCGTGGAGGAGCTGGGCTCGGAATCCTATGTCTACGCCTCGAGTGAGGGTGTGCGCTTGGTCGCGCGGCTCGGTGATCAGCCGGTGCCGGCACGCGGGGAGGCCGTGACCTTCTCCTTCGATCCGGCACGCGCGCATCGCTTCGACCCCGAAACCGGCCTCCGCCTCTGAGATTCACCCCCGGCAGGGGGTGATCCCGGACAAATCACACCTACGTTATTACCTGGATCACTACATTGAGGGACATCCGATGCTCCCGAAAGGTGAACCACAGATGAATATTGCATTGAAGCGCCCGGGCCGTTCCCTGGCTGCCATCGCCATCGTCTCCACCGTCGTCCTCGCCGGCTGTGCCGACGGCGGCGACACCGACGAGACCACCACGGCCACCGCCACCGACACGGCCACCACCACCGCCACCGAGGCGGCCTCTGACTCGGAGGAGGGCCGCGGCCC
The DNA here is from genome assembly GCF_030538285.1 of Corynebacterium sp. Lineage (GTDB taxonomy): Bacteria > Actinomycetota > Actinomycetes > Mycobacteriales > Mycobacteriaceae > Corynebacterium. The sequence continues at coordinate 2,788 of NZ_JAUNUG010000011.1, read as the reverse complement.
GATCACCTTCGCGATGGGCAAGAACGATACGGACAAGATCACCCCGATCATTGAGAAGTGGAACGCCGCCAACCCGGACGAGGAGGTCACCCTCTCCGAGCTCGCCGGTGAGGCCGACGCCCAGCGCGAGACCCTCGTGCAGTCCCTGCAGGCCGGCAACTCCGACTACGACGTCATGGCCCTGGATGTCATCTGGACCGCCGACTTCGCCGCCAACCAGTGGCTCGCCCCGCTGACCGGCGCCCTCGAGGTGGACACCTCTGACCTGCTGCAGTCCACCGTGGACTCCGCCACCTACAACGGCACCCTCTACGCGCTGCCGCAGAACACCAACGGCCAGCTGCTGTTCCGCAACACCGAGATCATCCCGGAGGCCCCGTCCAACTGGGCCGAGCTCGAGGCCTCCTGCGCCGACATCGAGGGCGACTGCCTCACCCTGCAGCTCAAGCAGTACGAGGGCCTGACCGTCAACACCGTCGGCTTCATGGAGGGCTGGGGCGGTTCCGTGCTCGACGACGCCGGCGAGGTCACCGTCGACTCCGACGCCTCCAAGGAAGGCCTGCAGGCCCTGGTTGATGCCTACGACAACGGCACCATCGCTTCCGCGTCGACCTCCGCCACCGAGGAGGAGACCAACCTCGCCTTCGTCGGCGGGGACACCGCGTACGCCATCAACTGGCCGTACATGTTCACCAACGCCGAGGATGAGACCTCCGAGATCGCGGGCAACTTCGAGGTCCAGCCGCTGGTCGGCAAGGACGGTGTCGGTGTCTCCACCCTGGGTGGCTACAACAACGGCATCAACATCAACTCGGAGAACAAGCAGACCGCACTGGACTTCATCAAGTTCATCATCAACGAGGAGAACCAGACCTCCTTCGCTGAGGCTTCCTTCCCGCCGGTCCTGGCCTCCATCTACGATGACGAGTCCCTGGTCGAGCAGTTCCCGTACCTGCCGGCTCTCAAGGAGTCCCTGGAGAACGCCGCACCGCGTCCGGTCTCCCCGTTCTACACCGCCATCTCCAAGGCCGTGCAGGACAACGCCTACGCCGCACTGACTGCCGGCAAGTCCGTCGATGACGCGACCGCCGACATGAAGGCCGCGATTGAGCAGGCCTCCAACTAGGGCTCGCGCGAGCGTCGATAAGCAACACCACGAAGACCTGCCCCCTCGGGCGGGTCTTTTGTGGTTTCGTGTGAAGTAACACTTTCCTCAAAGGAGCCGCACATGAATACCCGTGCCGGTCAGGCGCGTTCGGCAGCCTGGCTGATCGCCCCCGCGCTCATCGTCTTGGCCATCGTCATCGGCTACCCGATTCTGCGGGCGATCTTCTTATCTTTCCAGGCGGACCGCGCCCTCGACCCCGCTACAGGGTTGTTCGTCGAGGGTGGTTTCGCAGGATTCGACCACTACCTCTACTGGCTGTCGAATCGGTGCATGTCCCCCTCCGGTAACGTGTCCACCTGCCCGCCGGGTGTGCTGGCCACCGACTTCTGGCCGGCGGTGCGCATCACCTTGTTCTTCACGGTGGTCACCGTCACCCTGGAAACCATCCTCGGCATGTTCATGGCCCTGGTGATGAACCGGGAATTCCGCGGCCGCGGCTTCGTCCGCGCCGCCGTGCTCATCCCGTGGGCGATCCCCACCGCCGTCACCGCGAAGCTGTGGCAGTTCATCTTCGCTGACCGAGGCATCGTCAACTCCCTGTTCGACACCTCGATCTCGTGGACCACCGATCCCTGGGCGGCACGCTCCGCCGTCATCATCGCCGACGTGTGGAAGACCGCCCCCTTCATGGCGCTGCTCATCCTCGCCGGGCTGCAGATGATCCCGAAGGACGTCTACGAGGCCGCGCGTGTCGACGGCGCCTCCCGCTGGCAGCAGTTCTGGCAGATCACGATGCCGTTGGTCAAGCCGGCGCTCATGGTCGCAGTGCTGTTCCGCACCCTCGACGCGCTGCGCATGTACGACCTGCCGGTCATCATGATCTCCGCGTCCTCCAACTCCCCCACCGCCACTATCTCCCAGCTGGTGGTCGAGGACATGCGGCAGAACAACTTCAACTCCGCCTCCGCCCTATCGACGCTCATCTTCCTGCTCATCTTCGCGGTGGCGTTCATCATGATCCGCTTCCTCGGAGCCGATGTCTCCGGGCAACGCGGCGTCAAGGGCAGGAAGATCCCTGGGGCGAAGAAGCGTAAACAGGTCAAGATGCAAGAAGAGGAGGTCGTGGCATGAGGCGCGCAACGCTGTGGCACTACCTGGGAGTGCTGTTCATCATGTTCTGGGGCCTGGCGCCCTTCTACTGGATGGTCATCGTCGCCCTGCGTGACAAGCGCTACACCTTCGACACCACCCCGTGGCCCACGCACGTCACCCTGGAGAACTTCTCCGACGCCTTGGCCACCGATAAGGGCAATGATTTCCTCGGGGCGATCGGCAACTCGCTGCTCATCTCCGTCGCAACGACCTCACTGGCGGTCATGGTCGGCGTGTTCACCGCCTACGCCCTGGCCCGGCTGAACTTCCCAGGCAAGGGCGTGGTCACCGGCATCATCCTCGCCGCGTCCATGTTCCCGGGCATCGCCCTGGTCACCCCGCTGTTCCAGCTGTTCGGTGACCTGGGGTGGATCGGCACCTACCGAGCGATGATCATCCCGAACATCTCCTTCGCACTGCCGTTGACCATCTACACCCTGGTCTCCTTCTTCCGGCAGCTGCCCTGGGAGTTGGAGGAGGCCGCGCGTGTCGACGGCGCCTCCCGCGGCCAGGCCTTCCGCCTCGTCC
>NZ_JAUNUG010000058.1 GCF_030538285.1 Corynebacterium sp. | reverse complement strand
CGGCACCGATGGCGCCGATGGTGGTGATGGTCTTCCAGTTCTCGGCCCACTCGGGGTTGTCGCCGTAGGTCTCCTTGCCCAGGAGGTCCTGACCGGTGACCTGGTGCTCGATGTCGACGACCGGCTTGCCGTCCTCGCCCTCGGCCCAGGCGCCCTGCTTCTTGCCGAGCTGGGAAGAGTTGGAGGAGAGGGAGAAGTTGTTGTCCTCAGCGGAGGCAACCGCGGTGCCGGACAGGGTCAGGGCAACAGCGGTGGCAGCGGCGATGGTGGCGTTACGGAACTTACGCATGAAACGTCCTTACTGTGATGATCGGTGTGATGTTGGGTGGTGTCTTAGGCCTGCGGACCGTGGTTGATCCAGTTGTGAATCGGGCCGACAATCATGCCGATGATCGAGGCGATGGTGCCGATGACGGTGCCTGCGTACATCACCTGGGCCCAGCGCGGCTGGTCCTCGAAGCCCTGCTTGGAGGAGCCGAACAGTGCGACACCGTTGGCGGGCTGGTCACCTTCCATGGAAGAGGTGGAATCGATGCGGGAGGAGAGGGAGCCCTCACCCTCGGTCTCGGTGAGGTTGTTCTCTGCACCTTCGATGACGGTCGCGTTATCGGCCTTGCCTTCTTCAGCGATGGCGACGGTGGTGCCGAACATGAGGGAGAGTGCGGAAGCACCTGCAACTGCGGCGACGCGGATGGAGCGCATAGAGAGAGTCCTTTGCTAGTCGGAGTGAACGTGGCTTCCTGCTGTAAAGAAACCTGGTGCGCATAAAACCCGACACATTCCTGAACTACACACAGGTTGTTTTTCGGAAAATGACGCGCATTGAGGATATTACGTCATGATGACCGTTCGCATCCTAATAAGGCGGCCTGCAATGCCGTCGAATGGCCATTGTATAGAGACATTGGGTGCTTGCCGGCTGTGAGCCGGAGTTTCTCCAGGTGGGAATGCGTTAGAAGTTGCCGGTGTGATTATGGGGATTTTTGGTGCCAGTGTCGCGAGTGGGGTGGATTTTCGCCATATGGAAACGGGAACTATCGGATGCCCCCGATTGGGGGACGCTAGAACTCCAGGCCCAGCAGCGCGTTCTCGGTGACCTCGGGCAGTGCCGGGTGGATCCAGTACTGGTTCGTGGCCACCTCGCGGACGTCGAGGTCGAAGGCCATCACAGTGATCATCTGCTGGATGAGCGTGGAGGCCTGCGGCCCGTAGTAGTGGGCGCCGAGCAACCTGCCGGAATCGCGGCAGGCAATGAGCTTGCAGATGCCGGTGGTGTCCTCCATCGCCCAGCCGTAGGCGACATCGCCGTAGTTCTGGATCTTCACGGTGACGTTGTGCCCGGCCTCGCGGGCCGCGCGTTCGGTGAGGCCTACGGTGGCGATCTGCGGGTTGGTGAACACCGCCGAGGGCACGAACTTGTGCGGCATCTCCTGCAGGTCATCGGGGTGGAGGAGATTGTGGCGCACGGCGCGCATCTCCGCGTTGGCCACGTGCTTGAGCTGGTAGGGGGAGGAGACGTCGCCGAAGGCCCACACGCCCTCGGCGGAGACGGAGCGCCCATACTTATCGACGGCGACCTTCCCGCCCGGAGCCATCTCCACGCCGCCGGCCGCGAGATCCATCTGGTCACCGTTGGGGATGCGCCCGGTGGCGACGAGGAGGACGTCGGCGGTGATTACGGCGCCATCGTCAAGCGTAGCGGTAATGCCGCGGCTGTCGTCTTCCAGGGAGGCGACGGTGCGGCCGACGCGGACGTCGAAACGCTTGGTGGCGTGCTCATTGACGCGGGAGCAGAGGTCGGCGTCGAGAAGCCGCATGAGGGCGGAACGGCTGACAATGTGCACCTTCGTGCCCAGCGCCTCGAAGACGTGCGCGAACTCCATCGCGATGAAACCGCCGCCGACGATGATGATGGACTGCGGCTGCTGCTCGAGCCGCATGATGTCCTCGTTGGTGTAGTAACGGACGCCGGATTCGGCGATCTGGGCCGGGATCATCGGGCGGGAGCCCGCGGCGATGACGATCTGGTCCGCGGAGATCACCGCATCACCGGTACGGATGGTGCGCTCGCCGACGAACGTGGCGTGCTGGTCGTAGACATCGATGTTGGGGGTTTCGGGGCCGCGTCGATAAGCTTCTCCACCCTCGGCGATGAGGTCGATGCGCTGGTCGAAAATGCGGGAGACCATGGCCGGCCAATCCACGCGATACACCTGGGCGCTGAGCCCCAGCTTCCCGGCGTGGCGGGCCGAGTGGGCGATATCAGCCGGGTGGACGAACATCTTCGTCGGGATGCAACCGACATTGAGGCAGGTGCCGCCGAAAGTGCCCTTCTCCACGATCGCGATCGATTTGTCATCGAACTCGGGGCCTGGGATGGAGTTTCCGGAACCGGTTCCGATGATGATCAGATCGTAGTGCTTATCGACGTCCACGTGAATCTCTCCTTGCTCAACAACAGTCAACGGCCGAGTCTACTCCCGCTGCAGCCACGTGATCGTGGTGGACAGCGCCTCCGCCAGCGGGGTGGGCCGGGAGAGGAAAACATCGTGGCGGGCGTGCTCAATGGGGTGGACCGTGACGTCCGCACCCAGGTGCGGGGACCAGCGCTGGATCTGCCGCGTATCCAGCACCGTGTCATGGTCGTGGGACTTCTCGCTGAAGCGACGGCCCAGCAGGGAGGCATCTGAGCACAAGGTGAGCACCGGCACTCCGACATCGATCTCATCGGTGTGCACGAGCTTCTGCACCCGCAGCACCTCCCGCAGCCAACCCAGGTACTTGTGATGGCCGCCGACCGGTTTGAAGGTGACATTGAAATCCCAGTCGCCGTGATGATCCTGATGTATGGACACCCCATAGGTGCCCAGATTTCCGCCCGGGATCTTCGTGGCGGGAATGAGCTTGCCCAGGACACCGGCCACCGGGCGCATTGCCGCTACCGCAGGCTTCGGGTACATCATGTCCAGCCACGGCGAGTTCAGCACGATTCCCGTCAGGCGTTCGTGGTGCGCGGAATCATTGCGGCGCAGATGATCCGCCCACAACGGGACGATCAACCCGCCGGTGGAATGGGCGACGGGGACGACGGGGGCGTCGATAAGCTCGAGCGATGCGGTGAGCTCCGGGAAGTAGTGCCGGAAATCCGTGCTGTAATGCCAACGCTGCCCGTCACGCCGCGAACGGCCACACTTGCGCAGGTCAAGGGCATAGAAATTGAAACCCGCCTCGTGGAAGGCCTGCGCGATGTGCGCGTGAAAGAAATAGTCCGTCATGCCATGCACCCACAACACACTGGTCCGCCCCGGCACCGGCGTGCCATAGCGCACGAGGGTCGCGACGATATCCGCCTCGCCCTCCGGATCCGGGCCCAGGTGGATATCCCGGGCATAAAAATCAGGGCCCAGCAGGTCCTCATACCAGTCACTGACATCGGCAACACTCATGCCCACCACCCTATTACGGCACGCGGGGGCAGGCAGCGGGGGGAGGATCGGACGCAGATAAGTTCACAAAATCCCGACCTTCGTCACACCCCCGGGAACCTAGAGCGTAAGGTTGATGTTTACCGGACAAGGGGAGCGGTCCCCGAGATTGTCCTGCCCGCCGGGAGTAGTGCCGACACCCCCGGTGTGGGCCATCACATGGCCAGAACCTTCGACGACGAATGAGGTAATGCAAGGTGTCCACCGAAAACAAGAACCCCCAGGTCACTGACGAGGTCGATGTCGCCCTCGTCGGCGCAGGTGTCATGAGCGCCACCCTGGGTGCGATGATCCGCGAGCTCGAGCCCAGCTGGTCCCAGATGATCTTCGAGCGTCTCGACGGCCCCGCGCAGGAGTCCTCCTCCCCGTGGAACAACGCCGGTACCGGCCACTCCGCGCTCTGCGAGCTGAACTACACCCCCGAGGTCAAGGGCCGCATCGACGTGTCCAAGGCCATCGGCATCAACGAGAAGTTCCAGGTCTCCCGCCAGTTCTGGTCCCACCAGGTCGACCACGGTGTCCTCGCTGACCCGAAGGAATGGATCAACCCCGTAGCCCACCTGGCCTTCGCCCAGGGCGATGACCAGGTCGACTACCTCAAGCGCCGCCACGAGGCCCTCAAGGACAACCTCCTCTTCCCGGGCATGGAATGGGTCGAGGACGACGCCAAGTTCGCCGAGCGCCTCCCCGTCATGTCCAAGGACCGTGACTTCGCCGCCGAGAAGGTCGCCTACTCCGGCACCGACATCGGCACCGACGTTAACTTCGGAGCCCTGACCAAGCAGTTCCTCACCGCCGCCGAGGCATCCGGCACTGAGATCCGCTACGGCCACGAGGTCAAGAACATCAAGAAGGAAGGTGCCGCCTGGAAGATCACCGTCAAGAACGTCCACACGGGTGACACCTCCGTGGTCAAGGCCAAGTTCATCTTCGTCGGCGCCGGCGGCTACGCCCTCGACCTGCTGCGCAAGGCAGGCGTCCCCGAGGTCAACGGCTACGCCGGCTTCCCGGTCTCCGGCCTGTGGCTGCGCTGCACCAACGAGGAACTGATCAACCAGCACGACGCCAAGGTCTACGGCAAGGCCAAGGTCGGTGCCCCGCCGATGTCCGTCCCGCACCTGGACACCCGCGTCATCGACGGCAAGAAGGGCCTGCTGTTCGGACCCTACGGTGGTTGGACCCCGAAGTTCCTCAAGGAAGGCTCCTACCTCGACCTGTTCAAGTCGATCCGCCCGGACAACATCCCCTCCTACCTGGGTGTCGCCGTGCAGGAGTTCGCCCTGACCAAGTACCTCGTGCAGGAAGTGGCCAAGGACTTCGAAAAGCGCCTCGTCGACCTGCGTGACTACGTCCCGTCCGCGCGCGCCGAGGACTGGGAGACCGTCGTCGCCGGCCAGCGCGTCCAGGTGATCAAGCCGACCGCCGCCCCGCGCTTCGGCTCCCTTGAGTTCGGCACTACCCTGATCAACAGCATCGACGGCTCCATCGCCGGCCTGCTGGGCGCTTCCCCGGGTGCCTCCATCGCCCCGGCCGCCATGCTGGAGCTTCTCGAGCGTTGCTTCGGTGAGCGCATGATCGACTGGGGTCCGAAGCTCTACGAGATGATCCCGTCCTACGGCACCAAGCTCGCCGACGACAAGAAGATGTTCGACGAGCTCTGGGACTACACCCAGAAGACCCTCAAGCTGGAGAAGTAGCTCCGAGCGTGTGAGGGCCGTGGCGCTTCGGTGCCGCGGCCCTTTCGTGGTTCTGGGGGTTGGGTTCGGGGCTCGCGATCGTCCCCTCGGGATCAGCGCGATCCCGAGCCTACGGCGGCTCAAAAGGTGCGATCGCGAGGGAATGAACCCGAGCCCCGAGCCCGCGGCCCTAGGATGAAGGGCATGCAACGCATTGTGCCCAACCTCTGGTTCGACCGGAACGCCGACGAAGCCGCCTCGTTTTATGCATCTGCGTTCCCTGACGCGCGCATCGATGCCTGCGTCACCTATCCCGCCTCCGGGCTGCCGGACTTCCAATCTGACCGGGCCGGGGAGACGCTGTCGGTGGATGTGGTTATCGACGGCTACCGTCTCACGCTGGTCAACGGAGGGCCGCAGTTTAAGCCCACCCCGGCGATCAGCTTCTTCCTCAATTTCGACCCGTCCCGCATGGCCGATCCCCGCGGGGTGCTGGATGGGCTGTGGGAGAAACTCAGCGAGGGGGGCACTATCCTCATGCCCCTGAATTCCTATGACTTCTCCGAGTACTACGGCTGGGTGGCGGACCGTTACGGGGTGAACTGGCAGCTCATGCTCACCGACCCGGCGGGGGAACCACGGCCCTTCGTCATCCCGAACCTCATGTTCTGCGGTTCGGCCCAGGGAAAGGCCCGCCAGGCGGTCGATGAGTATGTCGCTGTGTTTCCCGATGCGCGGGTAGGCAACCGCGTGACCTACCCGGATTCCGCGGAGATCGTCTTCTCCGAGTTCCAGCTGATTGGTGAGTGGCTCACCGCGATGGACTCCGGGGTGCCGCAACCCTTCACCTTCTCGCCGGGTGTGTCGTTGCAGGTCAACGCCCGCGGGCAGGAGGAGATCGATCACCTGTGGGAGAACCTGTCGGCGGTACCCGAGGCGGAACGGTGTGGTTGGCTGCAGGATCGCTATGGCGTGAGCTGGCAGATCGTGCCGGACAACTTGGCCGAGCTCATGCAGCGTCCGGGCGCGTATCAACGGATGCTGGGGATGGGCAAGCTGATTATTGATGACTTCTAGGTCCCGCAGAAGGTGCGGAACATTGAGCTGAACTCCTCGGGCGCTGGGCCGCGGAACTGCTCGCCATGATCGTTGAAGGGAGTGGTGACAACGTCGAGAAGCTCGTGGAACGGTGCGGTGTCGCCGGCTTCGGCGGCGCGGAGCGCGGCGTCGAGAAGGTGATTGCGCGGGATGTGGAAGGGGTGCCCCATCGGCTCGGGGTTGAGCGCGCGCCAGTCCGCGACCCACTCGGCATCGGGGATGGTGTCCGGGTCGTCGTTGAGGAGGCGGTGGGTGTCGGTGAGGTCGGGGGAGTGGGTCTCCAGGAGCTGCAGCCAGCGCTCGGCGATCCCCGAATCTTGGGTGCCGAGGGTACGGGCTAGCTCCGCAGCCTGCGCCTTCTCCCAGCGCTGGGGGAAGGTGTTCATGATCTCCTGGGCGTCCTCGATCTCCAGGAGCGGGACCATGGCTTCGGCCAGGCGGGCGAGGTTCCAGCCGAGGATGGGCGGCTGGTTGTTGAAGGCGTAGCGGCCGTGGGTGTCGATGGAGGAGAAGAACGTCGCCGGGTCGAAGCGGTCGAGGAAGGCGCAGGGGCCGTAGTCGATGGTCTCGCCGGACAGGGTGGTGTTGTCGGTGTTCATCACTCCATGGATGAAACCCAGGCGCATCCACGTCGCCACGGTGGCGATCTGCGCGTCCATCACACCGGCAAAGAACTCGGCGTGGGTGTTCAGCTCCGGGTAGTGGCGCTTACGGGCATAGGTGCAAAGGCGCTCAGTGAGGTCCATGTCCTGGCTGATCAGTCGCGAGTACTGGACGGTGCCCACGCGCAGGTGGCTGGCGGCGGTGCGCACGAGCACGGCGCCGGGGACTGTGCCGGTGCGCATGATCTTGCGGCCCGTGGAGATGACTGCCAGAGCGCGGGTGGTGGGGACACCGAGGGCGTGCATCGCCTCGGAGACGAGGTATTCGCGGAGCATGGGGCCGAGAGCTCCGCGGCCGTCGCCCCCGCGGGAGAAAACAGTGGGGCCGGTGCCCTTGGCGTGGAGGTCGCGGCCCTTGATCTCGCCGAGTAGCAGCGCGCGTCCATCGCCGAGGCGTGGGGAGAGCTGGCCGAATTGGTGTCCGGCGTAGCCCATGGCGACGGTGCGGTTGCCGCCGCGGCCGAGGAGGAACTGTAGGCCTTCTTCCGATTGCAGCCACTCGGGGTCAATGCCGAGTTCGCTCGCGAGGTCGGTGTTGAGCACCACGAGCTGCGGGTCCGGCTGTTCCTCGGCGTGGGCTGCGTGGACGAGTTCGGGGAAGGCGTCGGCGTAGCTGTGGTCGAGGTGGGGTGCATTCATGGTTCCCAGGGTACGGACTTGAATACCCTCTGGGGTATAGTAATGTTGACGAGTAAGCAAAAACTATTACCATTAGCGGCGACTATCCGGAGTAGAAATGGCAACCACCGTGGCAACAGCCCCCCAGACCAAGGCACTCATTCCGCCGCTCATCCTCGGCGTGCTGGCGTTCATCTCGGCCGTCGAGCCGTTGTCGGTCAACATGTACCTGTCTGGCCTGCCGCAGCTCGGCCGCGATCTTGGCATCACCCAGGCCGGCGCGCAGCTGACACTCACTTTCTTCCTCGCCGGCATGGCCATCGGCCAGCTGGTCACCGGCCCGCTTTCCGACGCCCGCGGTCGCCGCGGTCTCTTCCTCACCGGCACCGTTTTGCTCGTTATCGCCACCGCCGCCTCCGCGCTGGCCCCGGCCGCGTGGGTGATGTTTATCGCCCGCTTCATCATGGGCCTGGCCGCCGGCATGGCGGTCGTTCTCGCACGCGCGGTCGCCGGTGATCTGGCCAAGGGGCCTGAGCTGGCGCGGGTGTTTTCACTGCTCATGCTGCTGGGCGGTGCCGCCCCGGTGATCGGGCCGGTCGTCGGTGGCCTCGTCGTGAATTCCGTCGGCTGGCGCGGCGTATTCTGGGTGCTCTTCGGGCTCAACATCATCGGCGTACTGCTGGTGGCGAAGTGGATCCCGGAGACTCAGCCCGCGGAGCAGCGCACCACCGGTGGACTCAAGCCGCTGTTCTCCGCCATGGGCGGCCTGCTGCGTGATCGCGCCTACGTCGGTTTCACCCTCGGCTTCATCTTCTCCTTCTCCACGATGTTCGCCTACGTCGCCGCCTCCCCGTTCATCCTGCAGGAGTACTACGGTTTCACCCCGGTGCACTACGCCTTCATCTTCGCCACCAACACCTTCGGCATGTTCGTGGTGGCGCTGACCAACGCGAAGATCGTCAAGAAGGTCGGACCGCTCAAGTTAGCCCGCGTGGGTAACGGTGTACTCGTCGCGGCCACGCTCTTCCTCCTGACGGCCGCGCTTCTCGACGCCAACCGCTGGTTCATCCTCGTCGGACTCTTCGTTGTCGTCGCGTCGATGGGTATCAACTTCGCCAACAACTCCGCCCTGGCGATCTCCCGCGCTGGCAACGTCACTGGCTCGGCATCGGCGTTTATGGGTTCTGGCCAGTTCATCATGGCTGGCCTTCTCTCCCCGCTGGTGGGGTTGGCTGCCAATGCCGGCCTTTCCCAGCCTGTCGCGATGACCTCTGTCATGGTTGTTACGGCGCTCGTCGCTACCGCTGGTCTTTACTCTGGTGCGGCGCTGGTGCGTCGGGAGGAGGCCGCTAGCTGATCCGCGTTTTCCGGGGTCCTCTCCCCACATCGGGGGACGCCTTTGATGCTCGTCAACCGCCCAGGAGACGGTGGTAAATCTCCTGGAGGGGAGACGGATCGAGGGATAGACCGTACGGATCCCGGAACGTGGCGGCTGACGCCACGTTCCACTCCCGCGGGGCACAACACTTGGAAGAACACCCGCAGCGTGCGTCCGTTGCCCTCCCGGAAAGGATGGGCGAAATTCAGGTGGGTGTGCAGTTCCCCCAGGTGCTCGGCGTCCAAGGGATGTTGTACGAGGTAGCGCTCGGCCTGCCGGAGATACATCGGCATGGAGGCGTGGTCCCCGAAATGATTCCCGCCCTTCGCTATGTTCACGTCCCGGAACTCACCCGCCCACGGATACAGCTGCCCGAACAGTAGCTCGTGGATGTACATGAGGCGTTCCTGGACTGTACCGGCGGGAATGGTGAGGTGACCGGAGCGGATGTCGGCAATCGTTCGTTGTGCCAGCTCGGTTTCGACTTCCGCCAACAAAGCCTCGTCTCGAATCCCCAGCGTATTCCGGAGCACCGTGGTCCCCGGATAGAAATAGTTCCCCCAGGCGTTCACGTCAGGCGGAATCCTTGCGCGAAGCTAAGAGTTCAGCCAGTACTTCTGCGGCAGGCCTTCGGGAAGGGCCATCGGCGGTAACAAAGCCACGGACCCGGGACACGTCCGCCTCGCTTGGTTCCCACCCCTCGAGGACCTCGTTGTGGACGATGGCGATGACCTCAGTGGCGGTGGCATCATCCAGCCCGGCCAGGGCATTGGGAAATGCGGCCCGATAACCGTCTAACCCTGCGAGTTCGCCGTAGTTGATCATGGGCCCGAGCCTACCGTGCGAACCAGCGGGTTCAGCTGTAGTCGGCGAAGATCCGCTGCTGCTCACCGTCGAGGGTGACCTCGCCGCCGTAGGGGAGGATCCACTGCGGGCGGGTGTGTCCGAAGGGGACACCACACACGACGACGGCCTCCGGGTTGTACAGGGTGACCTGCTCGATGACGGCGGCGTACTGTTCCTCGCGGTCGCGGTACTCGGGCAGGAAGAGGCTGCGTGCCGGAGGACGGGCCACCATGACGCCCTGTACCGCGCCGAGGATGTCGGCCTCGCCGAGGGCACGGACGATCTCCATGATCCCGTGGGTGTTGGTCAGCCGCTGGGAGGCCTCGAGCATGAGGATGGCACCCTCGAGGTCCTCGGCACGCGGGACACGGTCGGCCAGCGACATCTGCGTGATCACCTCAAAGCAGCCACCCCAGGTGCGCCCGGAGACGCGCCGGGCGGGGCCGGCCCAACGCCATGGCTTCGTCGATTCGCGCAGGCCGTTGACCTCGAGTGCCAGGGGGTCGGACCAGAGGATGCCGTGGTCTTCGGACTCGCCGGGGTCGGTGATCTCCATGACTCCGGAACCTTCCAGGGCGGCCTTGAGCGAGGTGACGGTGATGTCGTCGATACGCGGGCCAGCCCCGATCTGCACCTGGGTGTTGCCGCCGTGGAAGGCGCGGATCCCCAGGCTGTGCAGCAGGTTGAGGATATTGGTGTTGTCGCTGTAGCCGAAGAAGGGCTTGGGGTTCGCGGCGATGACATCCGGGTCGAGGAAGGGGATGACGGTGACTTGGTCATCGCCGCCCAGGGTGGTGAAGATCGCCTTGATCTCCGGGTCCGTGAACGCGGCCATAATATCGCGGGCGCGGTCCTCCGGATAGGACTCGAATTCGCGGGTGGTGGGGTACTCGACGGGCTCCAGACCGAACACCTCACGCAGGCGGCGCATGGCCTGCTCGTGGACTTCCGGACCGAGCGGAGGCGCCGCCTTCGAGGGGGAGAGGACGGCAACCTTCCTTATGTCTACATCACTACCCATGGCATCAACTACACCACTTAGGGTTGCATAAATCCAGAAAACACCTGTCAGACGGTGAGCGTCAGCTCCGTAGCGGAGGTCGGGGAAACGGTCAGCCCGGCCGCGCGGGCGATGTCGACGACATCCCCGGTGGAGGCGGCCTCCACCGGTGCGCTCGCCAGCACGCGGGCCAGTTCACCCTTGTAGTGCTTGTTGAAGTGGCTGACCACCTTGCCGTCCTTCTCCACGCGCACGGTCACCGCGCCGGGAACGCGGCCCAGTTGCTGGTAGGCGCCGGAACGCAAGTCGACGACGAAACCCTCCTCCGCCAGAGCCTCAGTGATGAGTCGGCCCCACCGGGAGCGCATGGTGCGCCCGTCGAGCTTCGTGCCGCCAGAGAGCCGGTAGCGGGGGATGAGGTCACCGGCGCGGACCACACCGAACAATGCCGAGCCGACGGCGAGGCGCTCCCAGGCGATGTCAGGCAGGGTGGGGGCGGACAGGGCGTCGAAAAGCACTCCCGTGTAGCGGTGCAACGCGGGCGTCGTCGGGGACGTGCGCAACGCGAGATTGGCCTCCGCCTCCGGGCGGAGCTTCTCGGAGATCTTGAGCACTGGCAACGCTTCGTCGACCTCGAGGGCGGAAAGAACGTCGATAAGCGATGAACGCGTGGGATTCAGCGCCGGAAAGCTCAGTCCCTCCAGGTCAAGCGCGGGGCCGGAGCCACCGGGGGCCTTGGTTTCGGAAGGAGGGAGGACGATCAGCATGGGGATAAGGGTAGCGGGTAAAGTCTGACACCATGATCACACGTCTGTCCTCGCTGTTCCTTCGCACACTGCGCGAAGACCCGGCTGATGCCGAGGTACCCAGCCACAAGCTGCTCGTCCGCGCCGGCTACATCCGCCGTGCCGCCCCCGGTGTGTACTCCTGGCTGCCGCTGGGCCTGCGCACGCTGCGCAAGATCGAGGACGTCGTGCGCGAGGAGATGAACGCCATCGGCGGCCAGGAACTGCTGTTCCCGGCCCTGCTGCCGCGTGAGCCCTACGAGAAGACCCAGCGCTGGACCGAATACGGCGACGACCTCTTCCGCCTCAAGGACCGCAAGGGCGCCGACATGCTGCTGGGCCCGACGCACGAGGAAATGTTCGCGCAAACCGTCAAGGACCTGTACTCCTCGTACAAGGATTTCCCGGTCACGCTGTACCAGATCCAGACGAAGTACCGCGACGAGGCCCGCCCCCGCGCCGGCATCCTGCGTGGGCGTGAATTCGTGATGAAGGACTCCTACTCCTTCGACATGTCCGACGCGGGGCTCGATGGGTCCTACGCCGCACACCGCCGCGCTTACCAGGCGATCTTCGACCGCCTCGGGCTGTCGTATGTCATCTGCCAGGCCACGTCCGGTGCGATGGGTGGCTCAGCCTCCGAGGAGTTCCTGGCGGTGAGCGAGAACGGTGAGGACACCTTCGTCCGTTCCACCTCCGGTGACTACGCCGCGAACGTGGAAGCCGTGGTGACGCAGCCGGGCGTGGAGCAGCCCATCGAGGGCCAGCCCGAGGCCGTGGAATATGACACGCCGGATGCGGAGACCATCGCCACCCTGGTGGAGTGGGCCCGATCCGAGAGCATCGAGGCGGAGGCCTCCGACACGCTCAAGTGCGTCGTGCTCAAGGTCACCGAGCCGGGCCAGGAGCCGGAGCTGCTCGGTGTGCTCGTCCCCGGCGACCGCGAGGTGGACATGAAGCGCCTCGAGGCCTCCATGGAGCCGGCTGAGGTTGCCATGGCGGAAGACGCGGACTTCCAGAAGAACCCCTTCCTGGTCCGTGGTTATGTCGGCCCGCGCGGCCTGGCCGCTAACGGTGTGCGCGTGCTCGCTGACCCACGGGTTGTGCCCGGCACCGCCTGGATCACGGGTGCCGACGCCCCCAACCGCCACGTCGTCGGCCTCGTCGCCGGCC
>NZ_JAUNUG010000010.1:21064-76335 GCF_030538285.1 Corynebacterium sp. | reverse complement strand
CGCGCACTCCCCAGGCGCCCATCTGCGCGGAGATGGCGGTGACGGCGGCGGTGGCGGGATCGGCATCCGCGGGCACGCCTTCCAGTCCGCGGTCGGCGCGCACACCGGCGAGGAAACGCTTGCGGGAGGCGCCGACCAGGACCGGGAACTCCGCGGCCAGAAACTCCGGCAGGTGGTTCAGCAGCGCCCAGTTGTCCTCGCGGGATTTGGCGAAGCCCAGCCCCGGGTCCAGCACGATGTTGTCCCGTGCCACGCCAGCGGCCAGTGCATTATCCACCAGGCGGGCCAGGGTGTCGCGCACATCGCTGACCACGTCCCCGCCGTGGTCGGCCTGCCCGGCAGCGTCACCGAACTGGACGGTGCGCCAGTGCATGAGGCACACCGGCAGCTCCGTATCCGCCATGACGCGGTACATGTCCTTATCAGCCAGGCCACCGGAGACGTCGTTGATCATGTCCACCCCGGCCTCCGCTGCGGCGGCCGCGACGGAAGCGCGCATCGTGTCCACCGAGGTGGGAATGCCCTCCTCGGAAAGCGCGGCGATGACGGGGGCGACGCGTTGGGCTTCGACGGCGGCGTCGACACGCGTGGCACCCGGGCGGGTGGATTCACCGCCGACGTCAATCATGTCCGCGCCCTGTTCGACCAGCTCACGGCCGTGGGCGATGGCGGCGTCGATGTCCAGCCAGCGTCCGCCGTCGGAAAAGGAATCCTCGGTGACGTTGACGATGCCCATGACCAGGCACCGCCCCGGCACCGTGAGATCTGCGACCCGCATGCGACTTAACCTCTGATCAGGGAGAGAACTTCGGCGCGGGACGCCGCGGAAGTCTTGAACCCGCCGCGCACCGCGGAGGTGGTGGTGGTGGCACCCGGCTTGCGGATCCCGCGCATCGCCATACACAGGTGCTCGCACTCGATGACCACGATGACGGCCTGCGCGCCGAGCTTGTCCACCAGCGCGTCGGCGATCTGCGAGGTCAAACGTTCCTGCACCTGCGGCCGCTTGGCGTACATGTCAGCCAGGCGCGCCAGCTTGGACAGGCCGGTGACGTGCCCGTTCTTGCCCGGGATGTAGCCGATGTGGGCGGTGCCGTAGAAGGGCACGAGGTGGTGCTCACACGTGGAGTAGATCGGAATGTCACGCACGAGCACCAGCTCCTGGTGGTCCTCGGCGAAAGTCCGCTCGAGCACGTCCGTCGGATCGCTGTGCAGCCCGCCGAAAACCTCCCGATACGCCCGGGCGACACGCGCCGGCGTGTCCTGCAGGCCCTCGCGGTCGGGGTCCTCGCCGACGGCGATGAGCAGCTCGCGCACCGCGGCTTCCGCGCGCTCCTGGTCGAAAGTGGTCATCGTGCTACTCCTTGTTTTCTGGTGCGGCGACGTCGTCGGCGGCGGGTTCCGGTCGCTGTTCCGGCTGCTTATCGACGCCCCCCTCCACATTCTCCGGCTGCTCATGCGCCGGCAGGCGGAAGCCGATGACTTCCGTCTCCGGGGCCTCAGGCGCCTTTTCCGGGCCGTAGTTCTTCATGCCCGGGTGCTCGTTGCCGGTGGCGTAGGGGTTGTCCTTCGGCGGCCAGCCCGGCGCGGTCCAATCGGCCGGGGGCGGGGTGCCGCCGTAGCGGGCGCCGACCGGCTCGGGGGCGCGGTGCTTGCCTTCGCTATCCTCTACCGGGGCGGGTACGGCCTCGGCCTGGGCTTCCTTTTCGGCCTGGCGCTTGGCGCGGGCCTGCTGGGTGGCTTCGAGCAGGGAGAAACGCTTAGGCGGTTCCTCGCCGCGTTCGATGGCCAGCTCGGTGGGGGTCTTCACCGGCTCGCGGCCTTCCTGCTGCGGGAAGCGGTTCTCGGCGTGCGGGAAGATGTCGGGGGCGTCCATCGGCTCGATGTCGTCGAAGATGAGCTCCAGGTCCGGGCGACGCAGCGTCTCCTTCTCCAGAAGCTTCTCGGCGAGGGTGTCCAGGTGGTCGCGGTAGCGGTGGAGGATGTCGTAGGCCTGGCGGTGGGCGGCGTCGAGAAGCAGGTGTACCTCGTCGTCGATCTTGGCGGCCACCGCCGGGGAGACCGTCAGCGTGCCGCCGCCGGGGCGGCCGGAGAAGGGATCACCCTGCTCCTCGCCGTATTTGACCATGCCGAGGGTGGGTGACATGCCGTACTCGGTGATCATCGCGCGGGCGATCTTGGTGGCCTGCTCGATGTCGGCGGAGGCGCCGGTGGTCTGCTCGCCGAAGACGAGTTCCTCGGCGGCGCGCCCACCCATGGCGAAGACGAGGCGGGCGAAGAGTTCATCCCGGTTGTACATGCCCTTGTCATCTTCCTGCGCCGTCATGGCGTGGCCGCCGGTGCGGCCGCGGGCGAGGATGGTGACCTTGTACACGCGCTCGATGTCCTTGAGCGCCCACGCGGCCAGCGTGTGCCCGCCTTCGTGGTAGGCGGTGACCTTCTTCTCCTTCTCGGAGATGACCTTGCCCTCGCGGCGGGGGCCGCCGATGACACGGTCGGTGGCCTCCTCGAGGGCATCAGCGGTGATGACGTTGCCGCCGATGCGGGCGGTGAGCAGGGCGGCTTCATTGAGCACGTTGGCCAGGTCCGCGCCCGACATACCCGCGGTGCGCTTGGCCAGGGCCTTGATGTCGGCGTCCGGGCCCAGCGGCTTGCCCTTCGCGTGGACTGCCAGGATCTTCTCGCGCCCGGCCAGGTCGGGGGCGGTCACCGGGATCTGGCGGTCGAAACGCCCCGGTCGCAGCAGCGCCGGATCGAGGATGTCGGGGCGGTTGGTGGCCGCCATGAGGATGACGCCCTCGCGGTCGCCGAAGCCGTCCATCTCCACGAGCAGCTGGTTGAGGGTCTGCTCACGCTCATCGTGTCCGCCGCCCATGCCGGAGCCGCGCTGGCGGCCGACGGCGTCAATCTCATCGACGAAGATGATGCAGGGGCTGTTCTCCTTGGCCTGCTTGAACAGGTCACGCACACGGGAGGCACCGACACCGACGAACATCTCCACGAAATCGGAACCGGAGATCGAGTAGAACGGCACCCCGGCCTCCCCGGCCACGGCGCGCGCCAGCAGGGTCTTACCGGTGCCGGGCGGGCCGTAGAGCAGCACTCCACGCGGGATTTTCGCGCCGAGGGCGTGGTAACGGGTGGGATCCTGCAGGAAGTCCTTGATCTCCTCCAGCTCACTGACGGCCTCATCCGCGCCGGCGACATCCGCGAAGGTGTTCGTCGGCATGTCCTTGGTCAGCTCCTTGTGCTTGGAGCCGCCGAAGCCGAACATGCCGCCGCCGCCCTGCATGCGGGTGAGGAAGAAGAAGAGCAGGCCGAACAGCAGCAGCATCGGCAGCAGGAAGCCGAGCATGCCCATGAGGAAGCTGTCCTGCGTCACCGTGGTGTTGTACTCGTCCGGCTCAGCGGCCTGGACGGCGTCGAACACCTGCGGGGCGGTGCGCGCGGGGTACTGGGCGATGATCTCCTCAACACCCTCGCGTTCCTCATAGGTGATCGGCTCGCGCAGTTCGATGCGGATCCGCTGCTCGCGGTCGTCGATCTGCACTTCCTTGGCGTTGGCGTCATTCAGCTGCGCCATGGCCACGGAGGTGTCCACCCGCTGGAACCCGCGCGTGTCGTCGGTAAGCAGGCTGAACACGAAGATGGTCACCAGCGCGATCGCAGAGATCAGGCCGATCTGGAGGATTCTCTTGTTGCTCATGTATTGAGGCCGCAGGGCAGCGCGACCAGTGCCTTTCGTCTTCGTTCTACGTTCTTCCCACCACAACGCCCAGGCGTGTGGTTTCGTTCCCTGCTTACTCCCCGGAGTAGACGCGCGGGTGCAGGGTGCCCACGAAAGGCAGGTCACGGTAGCGCTCGGCGTAGTCGAGGCCGTAACCGATGACGAATTCGTTGGGGATGTCGAACCCGACGTCGAAAAGCTCAATATCGGCCTTGACCACCTCGGGCTTGCGCAGCAGGGTGATCACCTCGAGGGAGCGCGGGTTGCGGGCGCGCAGGTTACGCATCAGCCAAGAGAGGGTGAGACCGGAATCGATGATGTCCTCGACGATGAGCACGTCGCGGCCCTCGATCTCCCGGTCGAGGTCCTTGAGGATACGGACCACTCCCGAGCTGGTGGTGGAGTTGCCGTAGGAGGATACGGCCATGAATTCCATCTGGGAGGGGATGTCGAGTGCGCGGGTGAAGTCGGTGAGGAAGAACACCGCGCCCTTGAGCACGCACACGAGGATCAGTTCTTCATCGGCGTCGCGGTAGGTTGCTGAGACCTTGTCGGCGAGTTCCTGGATGCGGGTGGCGAGCTGCTCCTGACTGATGAGCACCGCCTCGACGTCCTCGCCGTAACAGCTGGCCGGTACGTTGTGATCCTTGTTGTCGTGCACGGTCATGACACCTTTCCTAGGCCTCCACGGATAACGCCAGTCTGCCACCTACGCGCCTGACTTCCAACCCTGCGCCCACGCGCACGGCTCCCTGCCCGTGCCAGGTGGTGCACATGTCCTCAATCATGCTTATCGACGCCCGCGTCGGGTTTACCTTGTGCTCAATCAACCAGGCCGCGATCCGGCGGCGCCGCAGGGGCGCGGGTTGGGCGGCCAGTTCCGCGCAGTCATCCGTGGGCGGACCAGCCAGCTCGGTGAGCAGGGCGTTATCCGCGGCGATGCGCTCGGCGGTCTGCGCGAGTGGTTCGACCGGGTCGCCGTGGATCTGCTGGAGGGTCTTGCGCAGGGCGACGCGCTGGAAGTCCGTGTCATCGTTGTGCGGGTCGTGCCAGGGGCTCAGCTGGAGTTCGGCGCAGGCTGCTTCGGTGTCCGCGCGGCGGATGCTGAGGAAAGGCCGGGTGATCCCATCCTGTTGCGTTGCCATCCCGCCCGGGTTGCCGCGCAGGGCCTGGAGCAGGAGGGTTTCCGCCTGGTCATCGCGGGTATGCGCCACCCACACCGGCTGGTTAAAGGCACGGAGAGCTCGGTAGCGGGCGGTGCGGGCGTTCGCCTCCAGGTTGCCTGCTGCGACGGTGATGCGGGTGATCGAGGCGCGGGCGCCGAGCTGGCGGGCCTGCTGCGCGGCATGTTCGGCGACGCGCTCGGAACCGGCCTGCAACTGGTGGTCCACGACGACGGCATGCACCTCCTGCCCCTCCGCCCGCGCGGCGGCCACCAGTGCGAGCGAATCCGCCCCGCCCGACAGCCCGATGACCACTTCTTCCGGCGTGAGGAATGGGCGCACCGCACGCCGGCACGCCAGGAAGTGCGGGCTGCGCCGGGGCCAGAAAGGTTCCATGGGGAAGATGCTAATCGGTGCCGGTCGCGGCAACATTCGAAAGGACCGGCCTCTCGCCTGTCTATTTGTAGACGTCTCCACGCGGCCCGACACGGAAAACCTCCACAAGCAGGACCGAACCGTCGACGGAGTACAGCACACGATAATCCCGCACCCTTATCCTGTACCCCTCGCGGGGTTCACTCCCAGTGCTTCGATAGCCTCCACGACCTGGATGAACAGCTTCCGGTCTCCCTTCTTCAGGCGCCGGAGATCTTTCGCCGCTTGACGAGTGAACTCAATCCGATACACGCCCCCGACCAGTGGAATACTGTGGGCCATGAGTACCGCGCTGAACCGACTGCCCTCGATCACCCTGGGCAATCTCCGGAAGACACTCGGAGAGGTCATCAACCGCGCGACGTTCGGCGGAGAGCGGTTGATCATCACGCGCAACGGTCGACATGTCGCCGCTATCGTGTCTGTGGATGACCTTCGTCTCCTAGACGAGCTCGAGCTCCGCGCTGACGTGGAGGAACTCCGTGCCGCCCGAGCAGCCGACGACGGTGCACGCTTCACCCTTTCCGAGGTGCTTGATGTTGAGGGTGTCGACCTGAACTCTTAGGACTCCCGGATGGCGGAGGTGAACTCGTCGAGAGCCGCACGTGCCCCGAGGATCTCCGCCCCGTTGACCAAAAGCGCGAAGGAGTAGACGCGCCCGGACTCGGCGGTAACCACCCCGGCCAGGGCAGAGGTACCCGTCAACGTGCCGGTCTTGGCGCGGACCCAGCCCCGACCGGACAGGTCCCCGTAGCGCTCCGCGAGTGTTCCGGAACCGCCCGCCACCGGCAGGGTCGCCAGGAGGGGGCGGAGTTGGGGGGAGGTGGCGGCGTCGATTAGCACATCGTCGAGAAGCCGCGGGGGGATGAGGTTGTGTACGGACAGGCCGGAATTGTCGGCGAGAGCGACTCCGGTGATGTCGAAGCCGTGCGCGGCGAGGACATCCAGGGTGGCCTGGGTGGCGGCGGCCGCGGAACCCGGCTGCCCGCGGTGAACGGCGAGCTCATGGCCGATGGCCTCGGCCATGACGTTGTCGGAATCCATCATCATGGCCTCGAGCCGTTCGGTGAGCAGCGGCGATTCCACCGACGCCAGCACCGCGGCCCCCTCAGGCGCGGGCCCCAAACCCACGGTCGACGCACCCACGCGGGAAGCCAACGCCTGCGCGACGTCGAGAGCCGGGGTGTGCGAGCGCGGTACATCGCCTGCGGTGTCGTCGATGCGCGCGCCGTAGAGCATGGCAGGCTCCAACGGGGCGATATAACCGGCATCCACATCGACGGGATCCCAACCGGGCATGAAACGATCCCCATCCCACACGGAAGTGTCGATGATTACCTGCTCCGCCGACCCGATCTGCGCGGCCACATCGTCCATCTGCTTAGCAGTCAACCACACATCGCCCGATGCGCGGATGACCACGGCGCCGGGGACCGGCCCCTCGACAACCTCCGTGACCAGCACATCATCGGCCCCGAGCTCCAGGATCGCGGCCGCGCCGGTGAGAATCTTCGTGGCCGACGCCGGCTGCAGCGCCTGCGCCGAGGCCTGCTCCCACACCGTCTCCCCGGTGACGGTGTCGGTGACGCGCCCGTGCACGGTGCCCAGGTCCGGGTTCTCGGCGAGTTCCGCCAGCCGGGCACCCAGCGCGACATTGTCCACCGCCTCGGCGGAGGCGGGTTCCAGCACCGGGGTAGGGGAATGCGCAACATAGCCAGGCTCGCGGGTGAGATCGCCGTAGTAACGGTCCGCGACCACAGCAAAACCAGCCACCCCGGACACCGCCAACGCAGTGACACCGGCAGCCACCGACCACCACAGCTTCTTTCCACTCATCCTGTCCACCCTAACCCCTGGACGTGACGCTAGGATGATCACCAATCCCCGACATCGCAACAAGGAGTCTGACGCAATGAGCGTTGAAGTCATCATCGAGATCCCGAAGGGTTCGCGCAACAAGTACGAGGTCGACCACGAGACCGGCCGCGTCTTCCTCGACCGCTACCTGTTCACCCCCATGGCGTACCCCGCGGACTACGGCTTCATCGAGCACACTCTCGGCGAAGACGGCGACCCGATGGACGCCCTCGTCGTCATGCCGGAGCCGGTGTTCCCGGGCGTGGTCGTCATGGCTCGCATCGTCGGTGTGTTCAAGATGACCGATGAGGCCGGCGGCGACGACAAGCTGCTGTGCGTCCTCGACGATCCGCGCTTCGACCACTTCCAGGAGCTCGACGACATCTCCGAGTTCACCCTCGACGAGATCGAGCACTTCTTCGTCCACTACAAGGACCTCGAACCGAACAAGGAGGTCACCGGCTCCGGTTGGGCGGGCCGCGAGGAGGCCGAGCGCATCCTCCAGGAGTCCATCGACCGCTACAAGCAGGTCGGCGACAACACCCGCGAGGGCCTGGAAGAGGAGAAGGATAAGGAGAACGAGGTCGAGCAGCAGCTCGAGGAGAACTAACCTCCTGCACCTCGTCGGCCTGGCCGGCGGGGTGCTTTTTGCTTATCGACGCCGCCGACAGGCCCCAGCGACCTTCCCCGCCCTCGCTCTGCGCAACGTCAGACGGCCCCACTCCCTTACGTGCGGCCCGCTGGCCCTAACCCCCACACCCCGTCTGACATTCGGCAGACCCCCGGCCCGGCTCTGCGCAACGTCAGACACCCCCACCCCCTTAGGCCCGCACCCGCATACCTAACCCTCACACCCCGTCTGACATTCGGCACACCCCCTGCCCCCGCTCTGCGCAACGTCAGACGGCCCCACTCCCTTACGTGCGGCCCGCTGGCCCTAACCCCCACACCCCGTCTGACATTCGGCAGACTGACTATCGCCCCGCAACCCCCACGGCGACCGAAGAGATCAGCCCCACCACCGCCAGCCACACGCCGATCGCCAGCACCAGAATCGCCGGCACCTCCCCCGGTGAAACAAGCAACCACACCAACCCGAGCACCGATCCCATCGCGCCGAGCCAGAGAAGCCAACGGGGCACGGCCACGGCGGGGCGTCGCGCGATCCACGCCACCGTGGTCACCAGCGCCAGAGGCGCGGACAACACGGCGATGGTCACCAGTGCCATGCCAAGCCCAACGCCGAGCCACAGCAGGCCTGCCCCTGCGGCGCCGACGACCACGACGACGGCCCAGAGTCGGAGGGCGATCGGTCCGGTGAGGCGGCGGGTGTCCATTCATTTAACGGTAGTCTCGGTGACATGAAATCAGTCAATGTGACTCAAGTTCCTTCCGATGCGCAGCTTATCGATGTCCGCGAGGCCGACGAGTTCGCCGAGGTGCACGCCGCTGGTGCCACCCTCATCCCCCTGTCTGAGTTCGCTGACCGGGTCTCTGAGCTGGACACCGAGCGCGATATTTACCTGATCTGCCGTTCGGGCGGTCGCTCCGTTAAGGCGTGTGACTTCCTCAAGGAGAACCACGACATTGAGGCCATCAATGTTGAGGGTGGCACGCTGGCCTGGGTAGAGAAGGGCCTACCCACCGAATAGTGGGGCTACTCCCATGATTTAACACTGCTACGGTAGGTGGACTACCATTGGTGGCATGCCACAAACAACTGTGCCTGTCACCCTCCTCGAGTCCCCCAGCTTCCAACTGGAGCGCCTCCGCCGCCGCACCCGCGACGAGGTGGAATCCGCCCTGGCCACGCGCGGCACCACCATGCGCGGTTATTGGGTTCTTACGTGTCTCGCCGAGCGCGATGCCACGTCCCAGTCCGTACTTTCCGAGACCCTCGCCATCGACGCCTCCGACATGGTGCGCCTCATCGACGGCCTCGAGGAACAGGGCTGGGCTAAGCGTGAACGCGACCCGAAGGATCGCCGCCGCCAGATCGTCACCTCGACGAAGAAGGGCACGAAGGCGCAGTCGGAGCTCGCGGAGCTTGTCGCCGCCGCCGAAAGCGCGGCCCTCGATGAGTCGACCGGCAAGCAGCTCAAGCATCTGCGCAAGCTGACCAAGGCCGTCCTCGTCTCGGACCTGGACCCCGACGAAGCTAAGGGGGCCTAGGGCTTGTCTCTTCACCAGGTCCCCCGGCAATTCCTGCGCGCGGGCGACGCGCCCGCGAAGCGCACGCTCTACGACATCCTCGCTGCTACCGCCGCTGCCCACCCGGAGGCGGCGGCCATCGACGACGGTGAGATCCTCACCTACGCCGAGCTCATGGACGAGGTCCACGGTCTCGCCGCCGAGCTGCATGCCAACGGCATCCGCCGCGGCGACCGCATCGGCATCCGCATGACCTCCGGGTCCCGTGACCTCTACATCGCCATCCTGGCCACGATCGCCGCCGGCGCGGCGTATGTCCCTGTCGACGCCGATGACCCCGATGAGCGCGCGGAGATGGTCTTTTCCGAGGGCGCGATCAACGGCGTGTTCACCGACGACGGTTTCCGCATGCTCTCCCCGCGCGCAGGCGGCGATAAGCAGCGCCCGCGTCTGGGCGACACCGCCTGGATCATCTTCACCTCCGGTTCCACCGGCAAGCCGAAGGGCGTGGCAGTCTCTCACCGCTCCGCGGCCGCTTTTGTCGACGCCGAGGCCCAGATGTTCCTCGTCAACTCCCCCGGTGGCCCACTCGGCCCGGAGGACCGCGTGCTGGCCGGCCTGTCCGTCGCCTTCGACGCCTCCTGTGAGGAGATGTGGCTCGCCTGGCGCCACGGCGCCTGCTTGGTCCCCGCCCCGCGCTCGCTGGTGCGCTCGGGTATGGACTTAGGCCCCTGGCTGATCCGCCGCGACATCACCGTCGTGTCCACCGTGCCCACCCTCGCCGGCCTGTGGCCCGCCGAGGCGCTGGACAACATCCGCCTGCTCATAGTCGGCGGCGAGGCCTGCTCCCAGGAGCTCGTCGAGCGCCTGGCCACCGAGGACCGCGAGATGTGGAACACTTACGGCCCGACCGAGGCCACGGTCGTCGCCTCCGCCACCCAGCTGCACCCCGGGCAGCCGGTGGGTATCGGCCTGCCTCTGGCGGGCTGGGACCTCATCGTCGTCGACGAGGCCGAGAACCCCGTGGCGGTCGGCGAGGTCGGTGAGCTGGTCATCGGCGGTGTCGGCCTGGCCCGCTATCTTGACCCGATCAAGGACGCCGAGAAGTACGCCCCCATGCCCTCGGTGGGTTGGGCCCGCGCCTACCGCTCGGGCGACCATGTCCGCCTGGAGGAGGACGGCCTCTACTTCGTGGGGCGTGTGGATGATCAGGTGAAAATCGGCGGCCGCCGCATCGAGCTCGGTGAGGTGGAGGCGAATGTCGCCGCCCTGCCGAACGTGTACAACTCGGCCGTGGCGGTGCAGAAGACGGGCGCTAATCAGTCGGTTCTGGTCGGCTACGTGTCCCTCGATGACCCCACGATGGGGTTCGACCATGATGCCGCTCACGAACGACTCGCGGAGCTCATGCCAGCGGCCCTCGTCCCGCGCATCTGCGTCATGGAGGAGCTGCCCATCCGCACCTCCGGCAAGGTGGACAAGGCTGCCCTGCCGTGGCCGCTGCCGGGCGTCGGCGTGGAGGCCACGAATCTCTCCCCCACCGAGACCTGGCTCGCCGAGCTGTGGGTGGATGTCCTGGGCACCTCGGTGCAGGACGCGGACGCTGATTTCTTCTCGCTCGGTGGCACCTCCCTGGCCGCCGCGACCCTCGTGGGCCGTATCCGCGAGCAGGTTCCCACGATCGCGGTGCGTGATCTCTACGATCATCCCCGTCTGGGTTCCCTGGCGGTGGCGGTCGAGTCGATTGCGGCGAAGTCCGGTGTGTCGCTTGATGGCACCACCTCCACCGAGCCCCGCACCGTCACCCCGGTCGGTCCGGGCACGCGCCTGGCCCAGTTCCTCATCCAGATCCCGATGATGACGTTGCAGGCCACGACCTGGCTGGGTTGGATTCTTCTGGGTGGCAACCTTGCCCATCTCGCAGGGCTCGAGTGGGCCCAGCACACCTCCTGGTGGCTGGTTGCTTTGCTGCTCATCGTCTTCGGTTCCCCCATCGGGCGCTTGCCGCTCGGTGGCCTCGGCGCCCGCCTGCTCACGGCCGGGATCACGCCTGGCGAGTACCCGCGCGGTGGCTCGACACACTTGCGCATCTGGGCCGCCGAACGGTGGGCGGATGCTTCCGGTTCGCAGTCCATTTCGGGGGCGACGTGGGTGAATTACTACGCCCGCGCACTGGGCGTGAAGGTCGGCCGCGGCGTTGATCTGCATTCCCTGCCGCCGATTACGGGCCTGCTCACCCTGGGTGATCATTGCGCGATTGAGCCGGAGGTCGACATGTCCGGCTACTGGGTCGACGGTGACATCGTCCGTGTCGGTGCGATCGAGGTGCGTTCCGAGGCCCGCGTCGGATCCCGTTCCACTCTTCTTCCAGGCACGATTGTCGGCGAGGACGCCCACGTGGAGGCCGGTTCCACCGTCACCGGGGACCGCACCATCAAGCCGGGATCGCGCTGGTCCGGCTCGCCGGCGTCGAAAGTGGGCCGCTCGAAGCACCGCTTCCCGGATGAGCACCCGCCGCGCCGTTCGCGCTGGGTACCCATATACGGACTGACGTCCGTGGCGTTGAGCTTGCAGGGGCTCGCCGCGCTCGCCCTGGCAGCGTTCGTTGTTGTCATGCTTATCGACGCCACCGGCGGCAACCCCCTCCTCGGGGCCCTTGTTTTCGCCCCGCTGGGTGGCCTCGTCGCCTTCGCCTTCTACATGGTGGCGACGTGGATCGGAGTGCGCATCCTGCAGATCGGACTGCAGCCGGGTGTCTACCCGGTTCGTTCCCTGCGGGGTTGGCAGCTGTGGACCATCGAGCGGCTCATGGATGATGCCCGCACCTATCTCTTCCCCCTCTACGCCGGGCAGCTCACTCCGTTGTGGCTGCGCAGTCTGGGGGCGAAGATCGGCAAGAACGTGGAGGTGTCCACCGCAGTGATGGTGCCTACGCTCACCGATATCCGCGAGGGTGCCTTCCTCGCCGATGACACCCTCGTCGGCGGTTACGAGCTCGGCGGTGGCTGGATGCTCACGGGTGAAACCCGCGTGGGCAAGCGCTCGTTTGTCGGCAATTCCGGCATCACCGGGCCGGGCCGCAAACTGCCGAAGAACTCCCTGGTGGCGGTGCTGTCGTCCACGCCGAAGAAGGCGAAGGCGAACACCAACTGGTGGGGTTCCCCGCCGGAGCGCATGCGCCGGGTCCAGGTTGACGCGGATGGCGGTGAGGCGCTGACCTACAACCCGGGTATGAAGGTGAAGTTCTTCCGTGGGTTCATCGAGACGATGCGTCTGCTCGCCCCGATGACGTCTGCGATGCTGCTCGCCGGTGTCGTCGGCACGCTCTACTGGTTGGCCACCACCTACGGCATTGTCTTCGCCTGGCTGCTCGGTGGCCCGGTCCTCATGGCCGCGGGCGCGGTGGCGATGGCGATCACGGTGGTGGTGAAGTGGTTCTGCGTCGGTAAGCACAAGCCGGGCGACCACCCGCTGTGGAGCGAGTTCGTGTGGCTCAACGAGCTGCAGGACGCCTTCGTCGAGGCCGTCGCCGGCCCGTGGTTCCTCGTACCGTCGCTCGGCACCGGGGAGCTCAACCTCGCTCTGCGTGCGCTCGGTGCGAAGATCGGCCGCGGCGCGTGGATCGAGTCCTACTGGTTCCCCGAAACCGACCTGTGTGTGGTCGGCCGCGGCGCCACCGTCGGCCCCGGCACCGTCGTGCAGACGCACCTGTTCCAGGACCGCGTCATGAGCCTGGACACCGTCACCATCGCCGACGGCGCCACCCTCGCCGCCCACTCGGTGGCCCTACCTGCTGCGATGCTTCGCGACGCCGCCACCGTCGGCCCCGGCTCCCTCGTCATGCGCGGCGACCAGGTCCCCGCCTCCACGGTGTGGCAGGGCAATCCGATCGAACCGTGGCAGCGGGGGTAGTCCTACCGGTTCCAGTAGGATTGCTGATAACACTAACGGGAAAGGAGCTTATCCATGACGACCGGATTCATTCCGCAGACCACCGCTGATCTCCGGGCACGGCGCCAGGAGCTCCTTTCCTCTCTCGCACCACGGACTGTGCAGGATCTTCTTGATCTCCGCGCGATCGATCACATCACCCTCGATGAGGAACGGGTCCTCGACGAGATACTCGGACTCGACTATGTGATCGGCAACAGCAACAGATGACCCCCGAGCAGTTCGGAGAAATGGTCAATGCTTTCCACGAACGCACCCACCTTCTCCTTGATAACTGCTTCGACGCCCAGCCCGAGATCGTCAATCACACACTGGGTCAAGAGACTTTCCGTGCCGCCTTGAAGATTTCGGTCTCCCTGGCTTCGGCACACCGGCCACATCCCTCAGCAGAGCTCGTCGTTTCGTATCAGATCGGTCTCGACCGCATGAAAGAGCATCTGGCGATCGATTCAAGCCAATTCAGTATCCGCCTACTTCATAGCCGGAAGGCTGTACCGGTGGTGCGCTATGAATACGAGCGCCAGGCCCGCAACTCCCCTTCAGCACATTTACACGTCCACGCGGATTCCGTGCCTCTCGCCTTGTCATTGGAACGCAACGGACGCGGTGCTTCGGGTTATGAACAATCCAAACTCCATTTTCCAACAGGAGGGCACAGATTTCGTATATGCCTCGAAGACGTCATCCAATTTGCCATAGATGAACTCGGATTCCTCGGTCGTGATGGTTGGCGAACTCACGTCGAACAGGGGCGAGCAGAGTTTCGGCGCAAGCAGGCAGAAACTGTGATCCGCCACCACCACGCCTTGGCCGCAGAGAACCTACGGGCACTGGGTTACACGGTGACCGATTCCCCTGACACCACTTCGATCCCGTCCGCGCGTGAGGGATGGTAGCGCCACGCCAAGTTCTACGCGCACCCCGCCCAACGAAACAGCCCGCCTCCCCCACCAGGGAGACGGGCCGTACTCGCTCAGCTCTTAGTCACCGATCTGATCGCGTCCACGCAGCACGATGAGCGGGTCCGGTGTCCCGACCACCTCATGGTCCTTGTTTGTGTACTCGAACTTCGACAGGATGTAACGCATGGCGTTGATGCGGGCGCGCTTCTTGTCGTTGGACTTGATGGTGATCCACGGCGATTCGTCGGTGTCCGTGTAGCGGAACTGCTCCTCCTTGGCGCGGGTGTAGTCGTCCCACTTGTCCAGGGAGGCGAGGTCCATCGGGGAGAGCTTCCACTGGCGCACCGGGTCGACCTGGCGGATGGCGAAGCGGGTGCGCTGCTCCTTGCGGGTGACGGAGAACCAGAACTTGGTCAGCGAAATCCCAGATCCCAGGAGCATGTTCTCCAGCATCGGCACCTCGCGGAGGAACTCGGCGTGCTGGGACTCGGTGCAGAAACCCATGACGCGCTCGACGCCGGAGCGGTTGTACCAGGAGCGGTCGAAGAAGACGATCTCACCGGCGGCCGGGAAGTGCGAGATGTAGCGCTGGAAGTACCACGAGGTGGACTCGCGTGGGGAGGGCTTCTCCAGGGCGACGGTGCGGGCGCCACGGGGGTTAAGGTGCTCATTGAAGCGCTTGATGGTGCCACCCTTGCCTGCGGCATCACGGCCTTCAAACAGGATGATGTGGCGCTGGCCGGTGTCCTTGGTCCAGTTCTGCCACTTGAGCAGCTCAATCTGGAGCTGTCGCTTGGTCTTCTCGTACTCATCACGCGTCATACGCGTGTCGTACGGATAGTTCTCCCGCCACGTTTCGATGGGGGTGCCGTCGGGGCGCAGCAGAACCGGGTCGTCTTCGTCGGAGTCATCGACGACATAACCTTCGGTCTTCGCGAGATCGATAACGGGGAGTTCGTCGTCCTTGTGCTCAGCCATGTAGATAATCCTAGTCCCTCCCGCTCAGACGGGTGCGACGAACTGCCCGCTTATCGACGTCTCGTCTCCCCCACCAATGCAAGAGAACCTCGATCCGTATGGATCGAGGTTCTCTTTGGAAGCTGTAGTCAGCGGGTCACTTAAGCAACCAGGCCGATGAGCTTGGCAACAGCGTCGGCCCAGTCGCCAGCGGATGCCAGGAAGGCGAAAACGGAGCCGACGACGCCGGAGTCGGAGAGCTGACCGACGGAGTCAGAGAAATCGACCAGGTTGGAAGAGAAGTTGTCCATGTTTGATCTCCTTAGATCAGAAGGGTGTCAGTGCGATGTTTCAGAGCGCGGTTCTAAACTAGAACCAGCCGCTACTTCTAGTCGTTGGAAGAACCGAGGAGGGTGGAGCCGGACTCCTCGACGCCCTCACCAGCGGTCTCAGTGGTGGAGGACAGAGTCTCGAAGTTCTGGAAGAAGTTAACGAAAAGAGAAACGTTGTCCGGGATGCCCTGGAAGGCCTTGCCGATGTTCTTGCCGAAGGTGGCGAAGTCCGCGAATGCGTCCTGAATGGTACCGAGATCCATGAGATATCTCCTTGTGTGGGACCGACCCCCATGGGCCGGTGAGTTTCCAGTTGACTGACACCCTCAGGGCGTCACGGAAGATATTCTTGCACATCTTCCGCTGTCGTCAAGCGATAACCCCCGTTTCCATTTGAAGAGAAATCCGTGACTCCCCAGTTACCCATTGTGCCTTTCATCACAGTTATTGCTGGTCATTGGTGGCGACCTGCAGAAACGGGATGTTACGGGTTAATAACGGGTTAACAGCATGCGGCCCCCGTAACACGCCCCGCACCCTTCCCGATGTAGCGCCCACACCATGAGTGGGGGCAATGTCCCACTACCCCCGAATAGGGGAAACGCCCCGTTTCCGAGGGAAACGGGGCGTCGATAAGTAGCTTCTTAGAAGCCCATACCGCCCATGGCGTCGCCTGCGCCTTCCGGCATGGCGCCAGCCGGCTCCGGCTTGTTCGCCACGACAGCCTCGGTGGTGAGGAACAGCGCGGCAATGGAAGCGGCGTTCTGCAGAGCAGAGCGGGTCACCTTGACCGGGTCGTTGATGCCCGCGGCCATGAGGTCCACGTACTCGCCGGTGGCGGCGTTGAGGCCCTGGCCGGCCGGCAGACCGGCAACCTTATCGGCCACGACACCGGCCTCCAGGCCAGCGTTGAGTGCGATCTGCTTGAGCGGGGAGGACAGAGCCTCGCGGACGATCTTGACGCCCGTGGCCTCGTCACCGGTCAGGCCGAGGTCATCAGCGAGCACCTCAGCGGCCTGCAGCAGCGCGACGCCACCGCCGGCGACGATGCCTTCGTCGACAGCAGCCTTGGCGTTGCGGACGGCATCCTCGATGCGGTGCTTACGCTCCTTGAGCTCCACTTCGGTGGCGGCACCGACCTTGAGCACGGCGACACCGCCGGCCAGCTTGGCCAGGCGCTCGTGCAGTTTCTCACGGTCATAGTCAGAGTCGGAGTTCTCGATCTCGGCGCGGATCTGCTTGACGCGCCCCTCGATCTGCTCCGGGGTGCCGGCACCCTGGACGATGGTGGTGTCGTCCTTGGTCACGACCACCTTACGGGCGGTACCCAGCAGCGGGATGTCGGCGGTCTCCAGGGACAGGCCAACCTCCTCGGCAATGACCTGGCCACCGGTGAGGATGGCGATGTCCTGCAGCTGCGCCTTGCGGCGGTCACCGAAGCCCGGGGCCTTGACGGCGACGGACTTGAAGGTGCCGCGGATCTTGTTGACCACCAGGGTGGACAGGGCCTCGCCCTCAACGTCCTCGGCGATGATCAGCAGCGGCTTGCCGGACTGCATGACCTTCTCCAGCAGCGGCAGCAAATCCTTGATGTTGGAGATCTTGCCGGAGACCAGCAAGATGTACGGATCCTCGAGCACAGCCTCGCCGCGCTCCAGGTCGGTGGCCATGTAGCCGGAGATGTAGCCCTTGTCGAAGCGCATACCCTCGGTGACCTCGAGCTCGACGCCGAAGGTGTTGGACTCCTCCACGGTAATGACGGAATCCTTGTTCACCTCGCCACCGCCGACGGCGTACATGGCCTTGGCGATCTGCGCGCCGATAGCCGGATCAGCTGCGGAGATACCGGCGGTGGCGGCGATCTCCTCCTCGGTCTCCACCTCCTTGGCGGATGCCAGCAGAGCCTCGGTCACCTTGGCGGTGGCCTGCTCGATACCGCGCTTGATGCCCATCGGGTTGGAACCCGCGGCCACGTTGCGCAGGCCCTCACGCACGAGTGCCTGGGCGAGGACGGTAGCGGTGGTGGTGCCGTCGCCGGCGACGTCGTCGGTCTTCTTGGCGACCTCCTTCACCAGCTCCGCACCGATCTTCTCGTAAGGGTCCTCCAGCTCGATCTCACGGGCGATGGATACGCCGTCGTTGGTGATGACCGGGGCGCCCCAGCCACGCTCGAGAACCACGTTGCGGCCCTTGGGGCCGAGGGTGACCTTGACGGCGTCGGCCAGGGTGTTGAGTCCGTTTTCGAGGCCGCGACGTGCTTCCTCGTCAAAGGCGATGAGCTTTGCCATGTGTGTTTGTGCTCCTTATAGATATGAGGACGTCACTCACGTCTGCCCTTCAACAGGCGCCCGCGACGGCACGGTCGGTGAGTGTGAACCAACCTCACCCGCTGAAGACGATTTCTGGCACTCATTCGTTTTGAGTGCTAACCCGTTTTTAGCAGTCGAGGCGGGCGAGTGCAAGGCGTCGGTAACGTGGTTGCCATGAATGAACTCCGCACCCATATAGAAGGACAGCGCGACCGCATCTTCCGGGACCTCCAGGAGATCGTGGCTTTCGACTCCGTCCACGGCGCACCCGATGCGCCCGGCGCCGCGTCCTGGACCGAACAGGCGCTTATCGACGCCGGCCTCAACGTCACCACCCACGACACCGTCGATGGATCGACGGCGGTGATCGGGCGTCGGGAAGCAGCTCCCGGGATGCCGACCGTTCTCCTCTACTCCCACCACGACGTGGTGCCCGCCGGGGACCACGGCCTGTGGACCTCCCCGCCCTTCGAACTCACCGAACGCGACGGCCGCTGGTACGGCCGCGGCGCCGCCGACTGCAAGGGCAACCTCGTCATGCACCTGGCCGCACTGCGCGCGCTGGAAGCCAACGGCGGCACGGAGCTGGGGCTGATCGTGCTGGTCGAGGGTTCCGAGGAGTGCGGCGGAGAGGGCCTGGACCACCTGCTGCAGACCCAGCCGGAACTCTTCCGCGCCGACGCCATCCTCATCGCCGACTCCGGCAACGCCGCCGTCGGCGTGCCCACCCTGACCACCTCCCTGCGCGGCGGCGGCCAGGTCGTGGTCACCATGGACACCCTGCGCACCCCGCTGCACTCCGGGCAGTTCGGCGGCGCCGCCCCGGACGCCGTCGCCGCGCTGATGCGCGTGCTGGACTCCCTGCGTGACGAGCACGGCCGCACGGTGATCGACGGCGTCGACTGCCTGCGGAAATGGGAAGGCGAGCCCTATCCCCCGGAGGACTTCCGCCGCGAGGCCAGCATGCTCGAAGGCACCGATATCATGGGCACATCCGCAGACGCCCCGGCCGACATGGTGTGGGCGCGGCCCGCGGTCACCGTCACCGGCTTCACCTCCACCCCGGTGGACGAGGCCGTCAACGCCGTACCCGCCACCGCGCAGGCCAAACTCAACGTGCGCGTGCCCGCGGGCCTGGACGCCGACGACGTCATGGAGAAGTTGGTCGCACACCTTAAGGCCCACACCCCGTGGGGCGCGCACATCACCGTCGACGTGGCGGAGAAGAACCAGCCGTTTTCCACCGACCCCTCCGGCCCGGCGCTCGCATTGCTGCGGAGGTGCCTGGCGGATGCCTACGGTGCCGAGGATGCGGTGGCGCTGGGTTCCGGCGGCTCTATCCCCCTCACCCTCGCCCTGCAGGAGACCTTCCCGGAGGCCGAGATCGCTTTGTTCGGTGTCGAAGAGCCGCAGTGCACCATCCACTCCCCCGACGAGTCCGTCGACCCCACCGAGATCATGAACGTGGCGGTGGCGGAAGCGGCATTCCTGCAGGCCTGGGGCCGATAAGGGGGGTGAACGGGAGGTTAATTTGGGTGAACGGGTTGCAAAGTGGTGAGCCACGTCATAAAGTCATCGACGTGACGTACACCAACATCGATCTTCAGCTAGTAGCCGAGGCTACGAACCCCAGTGCGGGCTAGGGACTGACTCCCCGCACCCTGGGGTAGTAGTCGTTAAGCTTTTTCCGCCGCTGAAGAGTCGGTCCACTTAAAAACAATCACTTCCTTCCCGAAGAATCTTTAAAGGACCGCATCATGTACAACGCTACTTTCGCACCCGTCACCACCTCCACCTACGCTTCCGCTGACATCCAGCAGGATCCCTTCACCGCGCGCTTCGGCGACGATCATCGTCTGCCCCGCGGTATGCGTGATGAGGCCGCCGGCATGGCCTGGCCCCTGTTCATCGCCACCTACGCCCCTGCCGCCGATATCCGCATCGCCCACCTGGAGGCCACCCGCGGCCGCGGCGGTCAGCAGCACTTCGTCGCCGAGATGATCCGCACCTCCAAGACCGAGCAGCCGATCACCTCCACCCACGACATCACCGCCATGGGCCCAACCTCCGCCGCCTCCCACCTGCTGGCCGACGCTGGCCGCCACGTCGAGATCCTGGCCTTCCACCAGACCGAGCTCTTCGAGGCCACCGTCACCTTCGTCAAGGTCGCCCACCAGAACAACGAGAACCGCACCGCCTGGGCCATGGGCTTCGGCGCCACCAACGAGGCCTCCATCGCCGCCGCCCTGGCCTCGGGCGCGCAGCGTATCTACGGCTAGCCTTCCGCAGACACTCCCCGCCCCCTGTGGCGGGGAGTTTTCCTTATGCCACTCCCCACGGTGTTCCCACGTACCTTTATCGGGGCACCGCCTTTTCCCCAGGTCGCGGAATAGGGCCGCCCAAATGCACGTGGGAACGCCGAAGGAGGCCAGGGGCGGCACTTGCCCACCCCGCCCATTAATGTCCGAAGGTGCCCCCGTGAGCAGCGCAACAAGGCCATATATACAGCCTTCATATACACTGTCTTAACGTTGGCCGCGCCGCCTATCGACGCCGCCTTATTGATGGGTGTTTCTCAGTGCCGCTGGGGGCCGCACGCACGTTGGCGACGACAACAACCGGGACGCGTGGTCCGCGCTTTGTCCTGCCCGCCACCAGCGAAGGGGAACAACGCCGACGTGCTGTTACTTCTGGTTGCCCTGACCATCGCCTCCTTGGTCGCCCCCATCCTCATCCGCGCCATGGGTCGCGCCGCCTTCGGGCTGCTCGCACTCGTCCCGGCCGCGGGTTTCTTCTGGGTGCTCTCCCTGTTTACCTCCGGCACGTTCGCCGACAACGGCGCCCTGACGTTCGCCATGGAGTGGATGCCGGCGGCGCACCTGAACCTCGAGTTCCGTCTCGATTCCCTCGCGGGCTTGTTCAGTCTCATCATCCTCGGCGTCGGCGCCCTCGTGCTGTTCTACTGCTGGGGATACTTCGACTCGAACCCACGCCGCCTGTCGATCTTCGGTGCCCAGATGGTGGCCTTCGCCATGGCCATGTTCGGCCTGGTCACCTCGGACAATTTCCTGTTGATGTACATCTTCTGGGAGATCACCTCGGTACTGTCCTTCCTGCTGGTGGGCTACTACGGTGAGCGCGCCTCTTCGCGCCGTTCCGCGGGGCAGGCCCTCATGGTCACCACCCTCGGTGGCCTGGCCATGCTGGTGGGCATTATCCTGCTGGGCCGCCAGACGGGCATTTGGCGCCTGTCGGAGATCACGGCCTTCACCGAGGTCGCGGGCACCCCGCACATCACGGCCGCTATCGTGCTCATCCTGGCGGGTGCGCTGACCAAGTCGGCGATCGCCCCGGGCCATTTCTGGCTGCCGGGTGCCATGGCCGCTCCCACCCCGGTCTCCGCCTACCTGCACTCCGCGGCGATGGTGAAGGCCGGCATCTACCTGGTCGCGCGACTGGCCCCCGATTTCAACGTCGTCACCACCTGGCACCTGGTGGTCATCCCGCTGGGCCTGTTCACCATGCTCATGGCCGGTTGGATGGCGCTGCGCCAGAAGGATCTCAAGCTGGTTCTGGCATACGGCACGGTCTCGCAGCTGGGTTTCATCACCGCGGTGGTGGCTGTCGGCTCCCGGGAGGCCATGCTGGCCGGCCTGGCCCTGACGTTCGCGCACTCGCTGTTCAAGGCGACGCTGTTCATGATCGTCGGCGCGATCGACCACACCGCCGGCACCCGAGATCTGCGCAAGCTCTCCGGCCTGGGGAAAAAGCAGCCTTTCATCACCACGCTGGCCTTCATCTCTGCGTTGTCGATGGCGGGCATGCCTCCGCTGTTCGGCTTCGTGGCCAAGGAGTCCACCCTGGAAGCAGTCATGCAGGAGGAGCTGCTGGTGGGTATGCCGCGCAACCTCATGCTCGTGGCCGTCGTCTTCGGCTCCGCGCTGACCATGGCGTATTCGCTGCGTTTCCTCTACGGTGCGTTCGCGACGAAGCCCGCGGACCATGCGTCCGGGGGCGGCACCTCGGAGGCGGTGGCGAAGATGCACAAGATCGGCCCGACCCTGTGGATCGCCCCGCTCATCCTCACCGCCTGCACCGTCGGTTTCGGCATCTACCCGCTGCCGCTGTCGAACGCGATCACCACGCACCTGGACAATGTCCTGCCGCTGGCCCCGGGCGAGGAGAGCATCTACCTGGCGCTGTGGCACGGGTTCACCATCCCGCTGCTGCTGTCCATCGTCATCATCTTCGGTGGTCTGGCACTGCACTGGCAGCGCAACCTCATTGCCAAGGCGCAGTTCGAGGAGCCCGCCCTGGGTTCCGCGGACGCCGCCTACGATTCGGTGCTGAACTACCTGCGCACCATCTCCCTGCGTCTGACGGCTTCCACCCAGCGTGGTTCGCTGGCAGTGAACCTGGGCATCATCTTCACGGTGCTCATCGTGTTGCCGATGGTGGTGCTCGTCATCGGCGAGCGCCCCGATGTACGCATGGTGCTGTGGGATTCGCCGTGGCAGGCGTTGGCCTCGGCGATCATCATCGTCGCGGCGATCACCGCCACCCGCATGGACAACCGCCTCTCGGGTGTCATCCTCGTGGGTGTCACCGGTTACGCCCTGGCTGTGATCTTCGCGCTGCAGGGTGCCCCGGATCTGGCGCTGACGCAGACGCTGGTGGAGACGGTCCTCATGGTCATCTTCATGCTGGTTTTGCGCAAGCTGCCGACCAACACCGAGTGGTCCCCGGGGGCGAAGGCGAACCGGATCCGCGCGTGGCTGTCGGTGGCGGTAGGCCTGTCGGTGACCGTGGTGGCGATGTTCGCCATCAACGCCCGCGTCCACGTGCCGATCTCTACGTTCATGCCGGATCTGGCGCAGGACATCGGCCACGGTGCGAATGCCGTGAACGTCCTGCTCGTCGACCTGCGTGCCTGGGATACCTTCGGCGAGGTGTCAGTGCTGGTCATCGCGGCCACCGGTGTGGCCTCGCTGATCTACCGCACCCGCTCCTTCAACCGTTCCTCCCGCCGCCCGACCCTCACCGTCACCGGCCGCCGCTGGCTGGCCGCCGGAGTGGAGACCGAGCGCGCGCAGAACCGTTCCCTCATGGTCGATGTGGCCACCCGCATCCTCTTCCCGTCGATGATGGCCCTGTCGATGTACTTCTTCTTCGCCGGGCACAACGCCCCGGGCGGTGGTTTCGCCGGCGGCCTCGTCGCTGCACTCGCGTTCACCCTGCGTTATGTCGCGGGTGGTCGCGCGGAGTTGGAGGAGGCGCTCCCAGTCGATTCGGGCCGAATCCTGGGCACCGGTCTCATCCTCTCGGCAGCCGCGGCGATCTGGCCGATGTTCCTCGGCCATCCGCCGCTGACGTCGTGGTACGACTCGGTGGATCTGCCGTTGATCGGCAACATGTCGATGCCTTCGGCATTGCTTTTCGACGCCGGCGTCTACCTCATCGTCGTCGGCCTCATGATGCACATCCTGTCGTCCCTGGGCGGCCAGCTCGACCAAGAGGAAGAGATGCGCAAGCAGCGGGCCCGCGATAGGGCACGGTCGATGGCGCGGGCGGCGGAGCGTCGCAAAGCAATGAGTACCACCAGCCCGGAAGGAGACAAGTAGATGGTAGCCAACCTCGTCCTGCTGCTGGCAGCAGGAACCCTCATCTCCGCGGGCGTGTACCTCGTGCTCGACCGTGCGATGACGAAGATGATGCTCGGCATCATGCTCATCGGCAACGGCGCCAACCTGCTCAT
The DNA here is from genome assembly GCF_030538285.1 of Corynebacterium sp. Taxonomy (GTDB): domain Bacteria; phylum Actinomycetota; class Actinomycetes; order Mycobacteriales; family Mycobacteriaceae; genus Corynebacterium. The sequence goes on along the minus strand of NZ_JAUNUG010000010.1, from coordinate 52,796 downwards.
CCTGCAGGCGGGCGGCTCCGCCGGCGCCCCGCCGATCATGGGACGCACCTCCCTGCAGCATCCTGACGAGCAGGTCGCGGACCCGCTCGCCCAGGCGATGATCCTCACCGCGATCGTCATCGCGATGGCGTTGACGGCGTTCATCCTCACCCTGGCCTACCGCCAGTACCGCTACCGCACCGCGGATGTCATCGAGGATGACCTCGAGGATGCCGCCATCGCGGCGCGCCCCGCCACGGCGAGCGCCGCACCCGACCATGACGCCTCCGACGACCCGGACACCGGTCGCGTCACCTCCGAGGGCGATGCCTTCGGCCCGAAGTCCTTCGAAGCTCCGGTGAAGGGAGAAGTCGATGAGTGAGACGATCACCCCCTTCGTTGACACATTGATGCCGTACATGCCTTTCCTCATCCCTCTGCCGGTGATCCTGCCGGCGGTGGCCGCGGCCCTGGCACTGCTCGCGGGACGTCACCCGCACATCCAGCGCACCATCGCACTGGGCACCCTGCTGGTCCTCATCGGCCTGACCGCCTCCATGGTCATGGTCGTCGACTTGGAGGGCATCCAGACGGTGCAGCTCGGCGGGTGGGATGCACCGATTGGCATCACGCTCGTCGCTGACCGCCTGTCCGCCGTCATGCTCACGGTCTCCTCCGTCGTGCTGTTCTGCGTCATGTGGTACGCCATCAGCCAGGGTGTCCGTGACGGCGGCAAGGACGAACCGGTCGCCGTGTTCCTGCCCACCTACATGTTGCTGAGCATGGGCGTGAACATGTCCTTCCTGGCCGGTGACCTGTTCAACCTCTACGTCGGTTTCGAGGTCTTCCTCGTCGCCTCCTACGTGCTGCTCACTCTTGGCGCCTCGCCTTCGCGTGTGCGCGCCGGTGTCTCCTACGTCATGGTCTCGATGGTCTCCTCGATGATCTTCCTCTTCGCCCTGGCCATGGTGTACGCCGCGGTGGGCACCGTGAGCCTGGCGCAGATCGGCCTGCGCATGGAGGATGTTCCCTCCGGCACCCGCGCCGCCATCTTCGGCACCCTGCTCGTCGCCTTCGGCATCAAGGCCGCCGTGTTCCCGCTGGATGCCTGGCTGCCGGACTCTTATCCCACCGCCCCCTCGCTGGTCACCGCCGTGTTCGCGGGCCTTTTGACCAAGGTCGGTGTGTACTCGATCATCCGCATGCGCTCGGTGGTGTTCACCGACGGCTCACTCGACGGCCTGCTCATGTGGGTGGGTCTGGCGACAATGATCATGGGTATCCTCGGCGCGATGGCGCAGAACGACATCAAACGATTATTGTCATTCACCCTGGTCAGCCACATCGGTTACATGATCTTCGGCATCGCGCTGGGTTCCGCCCAGGGCCTGTCCGGGGCGATCTTCTACGCCGTGCACCACATTCTCGTGCAGACCGCGTTGTTCCTCGTCGTCGGCCTCATCGAACGCCAGGCGGGTACCTCTTCTTTGCGACGCCTCGGCTCCCTGGCCTACACCGCCCCCATCATCGCGGTGCTCTACATCATCCCCGCCCTCAACCTGGGTGGCATCCCGCCGTTCTCCGGGTTCCTGGGCAAGATCATCCTCATCGAGGCCGGTGCCAATGTCGGCGGTTTCATGGCGTGGCTGCTCATCGGCGGCGCGGTGGTCACCTCCCTGCTCACCCTCTACGTCATGGTGCTCGTGTGGTCCAAGGGCTTCTGGCGCGACCGCAAGGATGCCCCCGAGGGCAACGTCGCCATGGCCCGTCCGGCACCGCTGGCGGATGTCACCGACGAAGTCGAGTTCGTCGAGCGTGATGATGTCGGCCGTATGCCCGTCGGCATGGTCGCCTCCACCACGACGCTGATCGCCGCTTCCCTGGCCGTCACCGTCCTCGCCGGCCCCATCGCCGGTGTAACCGGACGCGCCGCCGAGAGTGCCCAGGATGTGAACATCTACCGCTCCGCCGTGTTGGGCACCACCGCGGATATCCCGAGCCGCACCCTTGATCAGCAGCGCCTGGACGATGGTTCGGATACCCTCCGCAACCGCGACCACCAGCTGCCCGAGCCGCGGCCCGCCGTCCAGACCGCCACGGAAGCCCCCACCGAGGAGGAGCAGTCATGATCTCCGGAGTCCGTCGCCGTTTCCGCCCGTGGTTCATCGTGTGGATCACCGTCATGTGGTGTCTGCTCATGGGCGAGTTCACGTGGGCGAATATCATCTCGGGCCTGCTGGTCGGCTCACTCATCATCTTCGGCCTGCCTCTGCCGGCCATGCCGATCGCGGGCCTGAGCGTGCACTGGGGCCTGCTGGCCTGGCACATGCTCGGCTGGTTGAAGGACCTCGCCGTGGCGTCGGTGAAGGTGGCGTGGCTGGCGCTGCGCCCGGCAGCACCGCCGAAATCGGCGATCGTCACGGTGCCGATGCGCGTGTCCAATGAGCTGGTCCTCTCCTTTGCCACGGTGCTGTACAACCTGCAGCCGGGTGGTGCGGTCAGTGACATCGACATCGCCAACCGCACGTGGACGGTCCACCTGCTCGACGCCGGCACCGAGGCCGCGCTGGCCCGCGAGATCGAGACCATCGCCACCCTGGAGCGCCGCATGATCCGCATCTTCGAGAGGAACTGAGCATGAACCACGAGCTCTACACCACCTTCCTGCTCATCCCGGCGGCGTTTTTCGCCGTGTCGTTCATCATCATGACGTGGCGGATCATCGTCGGCCCGAACTCGATGGACCGCATGCTGGGCCTCGATGGTTTCGTCGCGATGCTCCAGTGCGCCCTGGCCACCTACATCTGCTGGACGTTGGACACCACCGTCGCCAACGCGATGCTGGTTATCGCGCTGCTCGGTTTCATTGCCTCGGTGTCCGTCGCCCGCTTCCGCAAGAGGGACGGTAGCTAAATGTCATACACACTGTTCGCGGACGTTGCCTCACTCGTCCTCATCATCACCGGCGCGTTCCTGGTGTTCTCGGCGGCGGTCGGCGTCGTCCGTTTCCCGGACACGATGTCGCGCATTCACGCGATCACCAAGCCGCAGACCACGGGTCTGATCCTCACCATCCTCGGTGCACTGCTCAAGGTGACGGGCGATCCGTCCTTCGGTATCGCGGAGCGTGGCGACCTGGGTGTGCTCATCCTGCTGGTGATCTTCGCCGGCATGACCTCCCCCGTCACCGCGCAACGTCTCGGTCGCGTCTCCCGCCGTGAGGGCCTTTATGGTGTATCACAGGATATGTCACGTAACGACGCCCCCGCCGATCGTTCCATCCGCCGACGTTAGGTAGCCATGCCCCACCGCCCCGCGCTGCTCGGTGCCCCCACTCTGATAGCGGCGCTGTTGTGGCTGGGCGCGTGGATGGCGTACAAGGAGTCCTACGTCATCGATGGCTGGGATCTGGGCCTGCATGTCCCCACTGACCTGCAGGTCTACTTGCTGGCCGGGCAACGCCTCAACGAGGGTGGGTTGCTTTACGACGCCCCCCTCCTCGGCGACCTCCCCTTCACCTACCCACCTTTCGCGGCCGGTATCTTCGGCTGGCTAGCCAGCCTCAATCCCGAGATCGCCACGATCATCTGGCAGACCGGCAACTTCGTGGCCCTCATCGCCGTCATCCTCATGTGCTTCACGGAGCGCCGCCGCCCGGTGGGGTTGTTCGCGGTCCTGCTGGCGGTGGGTTTGTTCGCCACGGAGCCGATCCGTGGCTCCTTCCACTACGGGCAGATCAACCTCATTCTCATGCTGCTGGTGGCCGCAGATGTCCTGCCGCGTCACCACCGTTTCGCGGGCATCGGCGTCGGCATAGCAGCGGGGCTGAAGCTGACCCCGGCGTTTTTCGTCATCATCTTCCTGGTGCAGCGCCGCTTTGTGGCCGCCGGCGTATCGGCGGCGACTTTTGTCGCCACCGTGGTGGCCGGCTTTGTCATCGTCCCGGATGCCGGTGCCTTTTGGCGCTCAGCGATCTTCGACTCCGAGCGCGTCGGGGTCCATGAGAATCCCGGCGCGCAGTCCATCAGGTCAGTCCTCGTGCGCCTGGGGGCGGACTCCACCTGGCTGTGGCTGGTCCTGGCCCTGGTGGTCACCGCCCTCACGGCGGCTGCCGCCTGGCTGGCGCTACGCCGCGACAACCGCACCCTCGCCATCGCACTCACCGGTATCGGCGCCTGCCTGGTCTCCCCGTTCTCATGGTTCCACCACTGGGTGTGGATCGTCCCGCTGGCCGTCGCCGTCATCGCCGGCATCGCCTCGCTTTTCGACGCCCGCGGTTTCCTCACCGCCCAGCTCGGCGCCCTGCTCACCAGTGGTGTGGTTTTTGTGATGCTCCTGCCCTATGTCTCGGGCGTGTTGTGGCCGGCACTCGCCTACCCCGGTCCGTGGATCAGCCACCCCAATCCCGTGTGGCGCCTGGCCTACACGGGCTTCGGCGTCGCGTTTATCCTCGGCTACCTGGTGTGGGAGGCGAGGAAGGAACGGATCTCGGCGACGAAGCCGGCGGGATCGTTGTCGTAGGGGGCGTCGATAAGCAGGGTCGGCATGGCGACCTGGAGATCCTGCACATCAATGCCCCGGCGACGCAACAAGAACTTCCCCACCCGCGAGTCCGGCAGCCCCGCGAGAACGAGGTGGCTGACGCGTTGCGGCTGCGAACGGGCGAGTTCAAGCGCCGCGAGGGCACCGGTGCCGTGGCCGACGAGGACGACGCGGCGCAACTCGTGTTTGTCCAGGTAGGACTCCAGTTTGTCGGCCATGAGATTGGGCAGCCGGGGCTTGAGATCAGCGGGCAGTAACCGGATGACCTCGGTCCAGGTATCCGGCATGCGGCCCGCGGTGGGGACGAGGACGAGATCAGTCACGGGGCACCAACTCCTCCATTTCCGCACAGGTGGCGTCGATGACCTCGCTCCAACTGCCGGTCTTCTCGAAGATGCGGCGCTGGCGCTGATAACCGGCACCGCGCTCGAGGATCTCCGGGACCAGGAGGAGTTCATGCAGGCAACCGAGCTCCTCGGCGAGGGGGGCGAGCTCGTCGACCAAATCGCTGAGCTCCTGGGTGACCCAGCGCTCATCGGTGTCGCGGGAGGTGATCACCAGGGCGTCCATGCCGTAGCGGGCGGCCCGCCACTTATTCTCCGCGACATGCCAGGGCTGCAGAGTGGGCAGCGTCTCCCCGCGGTCCAGCATGCGGTCATAGTGGACAACCAGGCAGTGGGTGAGCGCCACGACGGCGGCCAGCTCCCGCAGATTGGAGGTGGCGTCGGAGACCCGGACCTCCACCGTGCCCCACTTCGGCGCCGGACGGATATCGAAGTGCATCGACCCGGTGTGATTGATCACCCCGGAAATCCCCTGGTCATGCATGTAACTCTCCCACTCCGACCAGCTGCTGAACTGATACGGCAGACCGGCGGTGGGCAGCTGCTGATAGAGCATGGTGCGGTTGGAGGCGTAGCCGGTGTCGATGCCGTCCCACCCCGGGGAGGAGGCGGTCAGCGCCAGCAGGTGCGGGTACTTCGTCATCAGCGCGTTGATGATCGGCCACACCCGGTCCTCATGCGAGATACCGACATGCACATGAATGCCCCAGATGAGCATCTGCGAACCCCAGTAGCGGGTGCGGTTGATGATCTCCGCGTACGCCATCTTCGCGCTCACCGGATTCTTCCGCCAATCCGAGAACGGATGGGAACCCGATGCCCACACGCGCAGACCCAGTGAATCGGCGGCGTCGCGGACCACGTTGAGCCCATGCGCCAACTCGGCAATCGCCTGCGGCACCGTCTCATGCACGCCGGTGACCAGCTCGACGGTGTTCTGGAGGAACTCCTTTTCCAGATGCACCTCCGGATTGCTGCTCTGGACGAGGTCGATGACCTCCTCGGCCTTCGGCGCCAGATCCCGGGTCACCGGGTCGACGAGCGCGACCTCCCACTCCACCCCGAGCGTCGGCGCCAGGGAACGACGGAAGGGGATCGGCTCCACCCTCATTAGAGGGCCACCTGATTCACCAACACCAGGGTCAGATCATTGCGGCCATCGGTGCCGTCGGGGAGGAAGCCCTCGTACTCGCGGGCCACGCCACCGACCCGATCGGCCAACTCACGGGCGCGCTGCTCCGCCTCGGCGTTGCCGGGCTGGAAGAAGACGGTGTTCTCCGGCAGGATATGGTCGGCCATGTTGCCCACCTCGCCGACCTCGAAATCGCCGCGCAGCTGATCGGCGACATCCGCCGCCAGATTCGGCACGGTCGAGTTATTGAGCACGTTGAGGCGCCCGGGCTCCTCAGCCGGGGCGGGGGCCGGCGGCTCCTCTGGGGTGGTCTCCGCGGCGGTGGTCTCCTCCTCGACGGGGGCTTCCTCCGTGGTTTCCGCGGCGGTTTCCTCAGGAGTCGCCACCACCTCAGCGGTGGTCTCAGGGGCGGCCTGATCTGCAGAATCATTATTCTGCGTCATGGCGTACAGGCCCCACATCACCAGCAGCACCGCAACAGCGATGAGCACCATCGCCAGGCCGCGCAACGGCAGGCCGGAAGCGGCCGGGGTGTCGGTGGTGGGCTCGTTCTCATTCTCCGGATTCACATGCGTCACAGGGGTCAGTCTAAAGCACCGGAACGCTCCGTTGCCCGCCTGTCCCTAATCCGCCGCAGACGCCCCATCAGGACGGGGTGGGCGGCGAGGGCGGCGGGGACGTCGATAAGCACATTAAGGCGCTGATAATAACGCACCGGACTCATCCCCAACTCCGCGCGAATAAGCTCCTCCTTCGCGCCCGCCGAACGCGGCGCGCGCTCCTCGAAGGCGAGGAGGCGGGCATCGGAATCACTCAGGCCGGACATGCTTAAACTGTAGAACATGACGATCCGCCCGATTGTGATCCACGGCGACCCCGTGCTCCACAACCCCACCAGCCCCGTCGACCCCGCCGATATCGCCGGAGAGGAGATCCAGACGCTTGTCGCCGACATGTACGAGACGATGGACGTGGCCAACGGCGTCGGCCTGGCCGCCAACCAGATCGGCGTGGGCCTGCGACTCTTCGTCTACGACTGCCCCGACGACGACGGCGTCCAGCACACCGGCTGCGTGATCAACCCCGTCTTAGAAACCGGCGAGATCCCCGAGACCATGCCCGCCGACGACGGCACCGAGGACGAAGGTTGCCTCTCCGTGCCCGGCGAAGGCTGGCCCACCGGCCGCGCCTCCTGGGCGAAAGTCACCGGCCTCGACGCCGACGGCAAGGAGATCGAGGTCGAGGGCACCGGATTTTTCGCCCGCTGCCTGCAGCACGAGGTCGGCCACCTCGACGGCTTTCTCTACACGGACGTCCTCATCGGCCGCTACAAGCGCCAGGCCAAGAAGACCATCAAGGCCAACGGGTGGACGCAGCCCGGCCTGACCTGGATGCCGGGCGAGGACGAAGACCCCTTCGGGCACTAGATGGGTATCTTCCGCTCTGATGAGGTGGCGGTGGGCGACCGCGTGGTCGTGCGCCGCCTCCTCCCCGACACCCCCGGGCACCTCAGTGATGTCATCGGGCACGTGGTGAGTGTGTCGCCGCTGGTACTGCGCCCGCAGTCCGTCGGCGGTTTCGTCTCCACCGCCGAGCCCCTAGAGGTGCCGGATGAGCTGATCAAGGTGGTGAAAAAGCTCTCCCCGCGCCGGATCCGCAATTCGGATATCCGTGCCGTGGAGGTGGCCACCGCGAAGGCTTTCCCCGGCATCGAGCACACGTGGACGCGCGATGGCCAGTGGCTCATGCGCGCTGGTGACGGCATCACGGAGCGCTCCAACTCGGCTGCGCCTTTGGGCCGCTCGGCAGGGTTCGGGGTGGTGCCGCTGGAGGAGATCCGGGCGTTCTATGAGCGCCACTCGCTGCCCGTGAAAGTCCTCATCCCGGAGCGCATCGGCGCGCCAGCGGAGAAGCTCGTCGAGGCCGGTGGTTGGGAGCTGGGCCCGGAGATCATCGTGATGACCCGGTACCTCAGCCCCCTGGAGCTGCCGGAGGCCGAGTACACCTTCCGCATCGACGACCAGCCCGACGATGACTGGCTCGCCCTCTACCACTTCCGCGGCCAGCCCCTGCCCGTCCACGCGTTGCGCCTGTTGCAGGATCAGATCGACGGCGAGATGGGCTTCGGCCGCCTCCTCTCCCCCGCCGGGGAGACCGTCGCCATCACCCGCGGCACGCTCACATCCTCCGAGGATGGCCGCGTGTGGCTCGGTTATTCGGCCGTCGAGGTGGCGGAAGCTTATCGACGCCGCGGCCTCGGCACCCGTCTCGGCGCCGAAATGCTCGCCTGGGGCGCCTCCCGCGGCGCGACTGACGCTTATCTGCAGGTCATTGCGTCGAATGCGGCGGGCCGGGCCTTGTACTCGAAGCTCGGGTTCATCGAGCACCATCGGCACCGCTACGCGCGGCTGGAGGACTGAGGCTGCCAGCACTGCGTTGGTGCATATCCACTGTGCTTATGCACAGGAGAAATACCCATCCGTGGCCACTTTCCCCGGCACGTTCTGCCCGACCCCACCACCCAGGCCTATACTGTGATGCAAACCACATACAACGTTGGGAGCAGCCATGTCCATGCAGTTCAGCGCCAACATCTCCTTCCCCGGCACCGCCGCGCAAGCATTCCGGCACTACGAGTCCATCTTCGGCGGGGAGCTCGAACTCCTCATCTACGGTGACATGCCCATGGAGGGCCTGCCCTTCGATCCGCCCGCAGACGCCGTCGCCCACGCCACCCTTATCTCCGACACTCTGAGCCTGGCTGGCGGGGACGCCATGGAACCCGACGCCTTGAGCCTGCGCTCCGACGTCTACTCCCTGCTCCTCCAGTTCGATTCCGTCGCCGAGGCAGAGGACATCATCGACAAGTTCCTCGCCGGTGGCGCCGAAGTGGAGATGCCCTTCGAGCAGGCCCCGTGGGGTGACCACTACGGGCAGGTGCGCGACCAGTTCGGGGTGCTGTGGATGATCAACGCGACCGAGGACTGACCTGCCCCTTAACCGCAGGTAGTGTGTACTGCATGCGGATCGTCTCCTGGAACGTCAATTCTGTGCGCACGCGCGCGGAGCGGATCACCGATTTTCTCCACCGCCATGACGTGGATGTGTTGGCGATGCAGGAGACGAAGTGCACGGATGAGAAGTTCCCCTACGCCGTGTTCGAGGCCGCCGGCTACGAGGTCGCCCACGCTGGCACCAGCCAGTGGAATGGGGTGGCGATCGTGTCCCGGGTGGGGCTCGGGGACGTCGATAAGCAGTTTCCGGGCCAGCCGGGCTTCGACAAGAACCCGGATAGTGAGCAGGCCGTCGAGGCGCGCGCCATCGGTGCGACGTGTGGCGGGGTGCGCGTGTGGAGCCTGTATGTGCCCAACGGCCGCGAGATCGCCGACCCGCACTATGACTACAAGCTGCGCTGGCTCCAGGCACTTGCCGAGCACGTCCGCCACGACACCACGGAAAAGGCCGTTTACCTGGGCGATTTCAATATCGCGCCGTTCGATGAGGACGTGTGGGACATCGGCTTTTTCGCCGGCAAGACCCATGTGACCGAACCGGAGCGGATCGCCTTCGACAGGCTTATCGACGCCGGGCTCAGCGAAGTCACCCGCCCCCTGGCCGCCGAACGTTTCACCTACTGGGATTACAAGGGGATGCGTTTCCAGAAGGGCGAGGGCATGCGCATCGATTTTCAGCTGGCCACCCCCGCCCTGGCGAAACTGGCCACCTCCGCCTTCGTCGACGTGGAGGAGCGTTCCGGTAAGGGCGCCTCGGACCACGCGCCGGTGGTGGTGGACTACAACAAGGCCACCTTCGACGAGGTCCGCTAAGTGACCTTCGCCCTCGACCTCAATGGCTGGCAGCTGGCCGGCCTCATCATCGACTACGCCATCAAGATCATCGCGATCGGCCTGGTCCCCGAGGGCCGTCGCCCCAGTTCCTCCACCGCCTGGCTGCTGGCCATTCTGCTGTTGCCCTTCATCGGGCTGCCGCTGTTCCTGCTCATGGGTTCGCCGTACATCAACCGGCGTCGCCACCGCATCCAGCGGGAGGCGAACGTCATGATCGAGGACGTCCAAGCCCATGTGCCGGACTGGCCGGAGAACTGTGACCTGCGGCCAGAGATGCAGTCCATCGTCAAACTCAACCGGCGGCTGACCAACCTGCCGGCTGTCATCGCCCATAACCAGGGTGTCTGTGGTGACTATGAAGAGACGATCCTGCGGATGGCGGCGGCCGTCGATAAGGCGCAGGATCACGTCCACGTCGAGATTTACATCACCAGCTGGGATGACACGACCGACCCGTTCTTCCGCGCCCTGGAACGCGCCGTCGACCGCGGGGTGAAGGTGCGTTATCTCTTCGACCAGATCGGCTCGCTGAAGTATCCGGGATATTTCCGCCTGGGCCGGCGCCTGACGGATATCGGCGTCGACTGGCAGCTCATGCTCCCCCTCAAGCCGTGGCGTTGGAAGTTCCGCCGCCCTGACCTGCGCAATCACCGAAAACTGCTGATTATCGATGACCGCATCGGCTTCATGGGCTCCATCAACATGATTGACCGTTCCTACCTCATGAGCGCGAATGTGCGGAAGGGCCGCAAGTGGGTCGATTCGATGGTGGAGGTCTCGGGCCCGGTGGTGGCGTCGATGGCCTTCCTTTTCGCGGTGGACTGGTACGCAGAAACCAATGAGCTCCTCGATGTGGATCCCCCACCGGAGCACGAGGCCCTCGATCCCTCCTGCCCGGAGCCGGGGACTTCCGACAATATTGTGCAGTTGGTGCCCTCGGGCCCGGGTTATACGACGGAGCCGAACCTGCGGATGTTCAACTCCATCGTCCACGCCGCCAAGCAGCGCTTGGTGCTGTGTTCACCCTATTTCATCCCCGACGAGTCTCTCCTGGAGGCCGTCACCTCGGCCTGCTACCGCGGCGTGCAGGTGGATCTTCTGGTGTCGGAGAAATCGGACCAGTTCATGGTCCACCACGCGCAGTCCTCCTACTATCAGGTGCTGCTGGAGGCTGGGGTGCGCATCCACCTTTTCCCCGCCCCCTATGTGTTGCACTCGAAGTTCAATATCGCGGACCCGGGTTCGGACACGTCCATGGGCACGGTCGGTTCCTCGAACATGGATATGCGCAGCTTCGGCCTCAACTACGAGGCGACGCTGATGATCGTGCGCGGCGACCTGCTCGGCGATCTCAATGAGCTTGCCGACGCCTACCTCGCCGTCTCCCGCCGCCTCACCCTGGAGGAGTGGAACGACCGGAGTTTCCTGCGACGCTACGTGGACAATGTCATGAAGCTGACGTCGGCGCTGCAGTAACCCGCGTGGCATAGACCGCCGCACCCAAGGCCACCGCAAAACAGGCGGCCATGCCCAGCGCCATGGTCACGCCCGCATCGGATCCCAGCCCCATGAGGGGGCTGACCAGCCCGGCGATGCCGAATTGGGCAGCGCCCATGAGCGCGGAGGCCGACCCGGCGCGTTCGCGCACCAGCCCGGTGCCCAGCGCGGTGGTGTTGCCCATGACGATGGAGATGTTGGCGATCGCCACGAACAGCAGCCCCATGATGAGCCACTTTGACGGCTGCCACGCCACGACGCCCAGCAGCAACAGCGTGGACACAAGCTGTATCGTCAGCGCCGCGAGCAGCAGCTTTTCGGTGGGGATCTTGCCGATGAGGCGGCCGTTGAGCAGGCTGCCGGCGATAATGCCGACCCCGTTGACGGCGAACATGGTGGCATAGCCACGCACCGACATCCCCAGTTGTTCCTGCATGAGGAAGGGGGAGGCGGAGATGTAGCAGAACATGGCGGAAAAGGCCGCGGCGAAAGTGAACAGGTAGCCGCGGTAGCCGGGGCTGGCGAGCACGTAGGCGTAGTTGCCGAGGATGCCGCGCACCGTCGCCGGGCTGCGTTTTTCCGGCGGGCGGGATTCGCGGATGACGGTGAGCACCACCACGACCTGCAGCGCGGCCAACCCGGCGAGCACCCAGAACAGCCCGCGCCAGCCGAGCGGTTCGGTGAGCAACCCGCCGAGCACGGGCGCGAGGATGGGGGCCACGCCCTGGATGGTCATGAGCAGCGCAAAGGCCCGCGCGGCGGCCGGTCCCACCGCCAGGTCGGGGATCACGGCGCGGGATAACACGATCGCCGCCCCCGAGCCCAGCCCCTGGATGAGGCGGGCGAGGATGAGCATCTCGATGCTGGGGGCCACGGCCGCGAACACCGCCGCCGCTAACGCGATCACCGTGCCGATGAGCATGAGGCGGTGGCGGCCCAGGGCGTCGGAAAGCGGGCCGATGAGCAGCTGCCCGACAGCTAATCCGGCGAGAAACGACGACAGGGTGAGCTGCACCATCGGCTGGGTGGTGGCCAGGTCGGCGGTGATCTGCGGCAACGCCGGCAGGTACATGTCGATAGCGAAGGGCGCGGAGGCTGAGAGCAGCGCCAGTGCCATCAGCAGCGGGAGCGTGAGACGCATTCCGGTGACCTTAGCGCAGGTGATAGATTCAGGTGGACGTCAGTTGTCTGTTAGGTGACATGGAAGTAAAGGAGTGCGCCCATGACCGTGGACCACTCGCTCCCCGGCACCCAACACTTCATCAACCCCAAGCAGATCCCGGCGGAACGTGACTTCGTCGCCTTATCCCCGCTGGGCGCTTTCGTGCGCTGGGCGGTGGTGGCCGCGGCGGTGTTCGTGCTGTTCCTGGCGGTCTACCTCATTCTCGACGGTGCCTTCGACATCGGCGCCCCCGCCGTCAACCGCCTTTTCGGCCTGGCGACGAATCCGCTCATCGGCCTGCTCATCGGCATCATCGCCACGGCGTCGATCCAGTCCTCCACGACGATCACCGCCCTGACGATCACCGCGGTGGGCACCGGCGGCATCTCCGTGGAGGTGGCGATCCCGATCATCCTCGGCGCGAACCTGGGCACCACGATCACCCCGCAGATCGTGGCGTTCAGCTACCTCGGCCACCGCCGCAGTTTCTGCCGCGCCTTCACCTCAGCCTCGTTGCACACGTGGTTCAACGCCCTCATGGTGGCGCTCGCTTTCGTCCTGGAGCTGGTGTTTCATCCGCTTCGCACGTTCGTGGGCATGGTCTCCGATTCGGTGGTGGGCGACGGGGCGACGGACACCGCCCGCGAATTGTCGGACATGTTCTCCCCGCTTATCGACGCCGTCGGCACCGCCGGTTTCCTCGGCTCACTGTTTCCGCCGCGTGCCGCGGCGGTGGTGGCGATCCTGGTGGGCACTCTGCTCATCCTCGCCGCGGTGCGGGTGATCAACGCGCAGCTGGCGATCCTCACCGCCGCCACCACGCGGACCCTGCTGGAGCGTTCCACCGGCACCTCCGACGCCTTGGGGGTGCTGTCGGGCCTGCTGACGACGATGGCAGTCAACGCGTCCTCGGTGACGGTGTCCTCGCTGCTGCCTTTCGCGGTGTCGAAGGCCATCAAACTGCGCGAAGCCCTGGCGATCATCCTCGGCGCGAACGTGGGCACCACCCTCATGTCACTGTTGGCGGCGCTCGCCGTGCCCGGCCCGATGGGTGCTCTGGCGGTGCAGGCAGCCCTGGTCCACGTGTCCTTCAACGTGTTGGGCACTCTTCTGGTGCTCATTCTTCCGCCGCTGCGGGAATGGCTCATCCGCCTGGCGGAGCTGTCCGGCCGACTGGCCACCCGCGGGTATCTCACTGCCGCCGCCACCATGGCAGCCTTCTACTTCGCGCTGCCCGCGCTGGTCATCCTGGCCTACACGCTGCTGTCTTAAGTGTCACGGCGCGTCAACACCACCACACCCGCTACCCAGGCCGCAATCACCCAGGCGACGAAGTAGCCGCCGGAACCGCCTGGGCCCCAACCAACCCCATCGAGGGAGAGCTCATTGACGAAGGCGTTGAGGTTTTCAAAGGGCAGGTATCCGACGATGTCGGAGCCGAACTTGGGCACCAGCCGGAAGATCTGCTCCAGACCCATGAACCAGATGAGCATGAGCGCGACCGTGCCTGCCGTTTGCCGCAGGAGCAGGGCAATGCCCTGGCTGATCATGACCACCAGTGCGGCCGCCGCCGGATACACCCACATGATGCGCAGCGCGTCCGGGTCCTCGAGCGGGTGGAACAGTGCCGCCGCCGAATCCGGGGCCAGCGCCTTGGCCAGGAAGAAACCAAAGAAGACCACCACGAACGTCAGCGCGGCGGCAAAGGCCGCGTATAACAGCAGCTTCGCCAACGCCACTGTCCAGCGCCGCGGGGTGGCCAGGTAGGTCGCAGCCTGCAGGTGATAGCGGTACTCGGTGGTGATCAGCATGACCGCTTGGATCATCAGCACCGGGAAACCGATGATGTACACCGCGGTGGCCACGGTCGGGGCCCACAGGGTGGGGAAACCGCCGTCGGCTTCCATCGTGCTGGCTCCGCTCATTCCCGCCCAGGCCAACCCGATGAGGATGAACAGGGCGCTGGTCCACCAGAAGGATCTGGTCGTGCGCAGCTTGGTGAACTCTGCGGCCAGAGTATTCAGGAACATCTCTCTCCTAATCCTGCCGGGCCTGGTACTGCACGGCGCCACCGGTTGAGTCCATGAACGCATCCTCCAGGGACGCCTGCCGCGTGCTCAGCTCCCGCAGTTGGAAACCGCCGCTAAACGCCAGCTCACCGACCTGCTCGGTCGTCGAATCGTTGACCTCCAGGCCGTGACCGTTGACGGTGGTCACGTCCAGGCCCGCCGCGCGCAGGTGCTCCGCCAAGCCGGCGGTGTCGCTGGCGCGGACCACCACAGTCTGCACGGAGTGCTGCCTGATGAACTCCTCCGTGCTCGTATCCGCCACCAGACGACCCCGCCCGATGACCACCAGGCGGTCGGCCGTCAACGCCATCTCCGAGAGCAGGTGCGAGGAGATCAGCACCGTGCGCCCCTCCGCCGCCAGAGCTTTGAGCAGCCCACGGACCCAGCGAATCCCCTCCGGGTCGAGGCCGTTGACCGGCTCATCGAGGACTAGCACCCGCGGATCCCCCAACAGCGCCCCCGCCAGGCCCAGGCGCTGCCCCATACCGAGAGAGAAGCCCCCGGCCTTCTTCTTGGCCACCCCCGACAGCCCGACCAGGTCGAGCACCTCCTCGACGCGGCGGGTGGGAATGCCATTGGATTGCGCCAGCCACCGCAGGTGATTGGCGGCGGAGCGGTTGGGGTGGACGGCTTTGGCGTCGAGCAACGCGCCCACCTGCGTGAGCGGGCGAGGGAACTCGTGGTAGTGGCGGCCGTCGATCATAGCGGTTCCGGCCGTCGGGGTATCAAGCCCGACGATCATGCGCATCGTCGTCGACTTGCCCGCCCCGTTCGGGCCGAGGAAGCCGGTGACGATGCCCGGCTGCACCGTGAAAGAGAGATCGTCGACAGCGCGGACCTGACCATAATCCTTGGTCAGCCCTTCAACGTGGATCATGCAGACAATCTTGCCAAGGCAACCTGTCAATCACCTGAAGGAGAGCCGGGAGGGATGCTGCGAAGGCAGGCATCAAAGGCAATTCCTCCAATTCCCCCAACGGCACCCACCGCAACTCCAAAGATTCCTCATTGGCAAAAGTCTTCAACGGCTCGCCAGTCGTGGTCCGCGCGATGACCGTCGTATACGTCCACCCGTCCCCCGGGTATGGCCCCGCCGTGACCTCCTCGTGCATCACCTCAATGAGTGAAGGCTCCAGCGAACACTCCTCCGCGGCCTCCCGGATCGCGGCCTCGCGCGGCGTCTCATGCGAGTCCCGCGCCCCACCCGGCAGCGCCCACGTCCCACCGTTATTCGTCCATAACGCACGGTGCTGCATGAGGACGTGCGAGTCGGCGAGCAGCATGAGCCCGGCCGCCCCGAAACGACCCCACACCTTCACCCCGGGGCCCTGCGCCCAACCATTTCCGTCACCGATCATGGCCCCGAGCCTATCTCATGGCGCACGACACACTCAGCGGGTTATCATGTGGCAATGACCGGCGCGACGGAGAACCCCGAGCGTGGCTCCGGCCCGACGGGCACGCTCATGCACTATCGTCGCACCCGCCTGCGCACACCCGGAAACGGTTCGACGCGGGCGTCGATAAGCATCCCGGACGATGACGGCGCCGACGTCCCCGAGGACACCCGCGACCACTGGCTCGACGAAGTCACCTCCGATGAGGAACACCGCCGGCGCGGCGCCACCGCCCGCATCATGGACACCTTCGCGGTGCCTTACCTGTGGTTCCGCCGCATCTTCGCCTTCCTGGCCACCACCCCCGGCAAACTCGTCGGCATCACCGTCGTCCTGTCGGTGGCGATCTTTGCCGCCGGCTGGTCTATGTCCCAGTCCTCCTCGGACCGACAGCAGGAGCTCGACGTCCTGCTGACCACCACCGAGCCGATGAGCTACGCCGCGCACAACCTGTACACCTCCTTATCGTTGGCAGACACCATCGCCACTACCGGCTTCGTGCAGGCTGGCGTCGAATCCGCCGGCACCCGTGCCCGCTACAACGCCGCCATTGACCGCGCCATGATGTCCGCCACCGAATCCGCCGCCGGCGTGCCTTTTTCCCACCGGGAATCCCTCCAGCTCATCGCCGACATCGAAAGACAGATCCCCATCTACACCGGGCTGGTGGAAACCGCCCGCACCAACAACCGCATGGGCAACCCCGTCGGCGTGGCGTACATGGCGGAGGCCTCCTCGCTCATGCGTGAACAGATTCTTCCCGACGCCGCGACCCTCTTCGCCGCCACCTCCTCCAACGTCCGCGACCAGCAACACCAACTCACCCGCCCCCAGTGGGTGCCCCTGTCCGGCCTGTTCGCCGCCGTGTTCTTCCTGCTCATCGCCCAATGGTTGCTGTGGCGGATGACCCGGCGCCGCCTCAACCGCGGCTTCCTCACCGCGACCGGGCTCATGCTCATCGCCATCCTGTGGGTCTCCGCCTCCAACTTCTCCACCTGGCAGGCCGGCACTCGCGGCTTCGAGGAGGCATCCATGCCCTGGGACTCGCTGACCGCCTCCCGTATCCAGGCCCAACAGGCCCGCACCCTGGAAACCCTGGCGTTGGTGCGCCGCCAATCCGTCGCCGATACCTCCACCTCCTTCGCCGAAACCGCCGACGCCATCAACCTCGCCCTCACCGACTTCGAGCAGGCCGAAGGCCACAACCCGCTGGCCTCCGAAGCCAACCGAGACCAGATCGGCGAAGCCCGCTCCGCTCTGCAGGACTGGGAAGGCGCCCACGCCCGTTTCGTCGTCTCCATGAACTCCGGCGACTACCCCGAGGCAGTCCGCCTGGCCACCACCACCACGCTGGTGCCCGATACCCCACCCACCGCCGCCGCCTCCTACGACCGCCTCGACGGGGCATTGTCCCGCCTCATCGCCGACGCCCGCTCCTCCATGCGCGCCTTCATCAACGACGGCCTGGCCGCCACCCAGCTCGTCTCCACCGCCGTGCTGCTGCTCAGCGTGCTCGCCATCCTCGCCGTGTGGATCGGCGTGCGCCCCCGCCTGCAGGAGTACCTGTGATGCGCCGCCTACTCGCCTTAGTGCTGGCCGGCACGCTGGCCGGGTGTTCCCTTCCCACCCTGGAGTTCCAGCGCAGCGCCACCGACGACGCCCCACCCGCCCCGCAGCGCCCCATCGCCCACCACTACGGCCCGCCGTTGCCTGCCGGATCCTCCGTGGAGGCACCCGGGGTGGAAGAACCCCGAGAGATCAACACCTGGGACATCGAGGGCTCCCTGCGCCCCTGGGTTACCGAGGCCGACCTCACCCAGACGATGGGGCACATCATGGAACGCGGCCGCCTCATCGTCGGCGTCGACCAATCCCAGAATCTGCTCTCCTTCCGAGACTCCGTCACCGGCGAGCTCGAAGGCTTCGAGGTCGACCTGGCCAAGGAAATGGCGCGCGATATTTTCGACGACCCCGAGCGCGTCGACTTCCGCTTCGTCGAATCCGCCAACCGGGCCTCCGCGCTGGCCAACCACGAGGTCGACCTCATCATCCGCACCATGACCATCACCCGTTCCCGGCAGCAGGAGGTGGCGTTTTCCACCCCCTACCTCACCACCGATTCCCGCCTGCTGGTCATGCGTAACTCCGCCATCACCGGTATCAGCCAACTCCCCGGCCGCACCGTGTGCGTCACCGACGGCTCCACCGCCCTGGAGAAGGCCCGCCTGCACGCCCCGGAGTCCCGCATCCTCAAGACCCGCAGCTGGGCGGACTGCCTGGTTGCCCTGCAGCAGAACCAGGCTGACGCGATCCTCTCCGACGACACCATCCTCTCCGGAATCGCCGCCCAAGACCCCTACACCGAGATCGTCGGCGAATCCCTGGCCGCCGAATCCTATGCCGTCGCCATGGCCCGCCCCTCCGAGCGCGTGGACACCGAAGGGTTGATCCGACAGGTCAATTCCACCATCGAACGCGTCATCAGTGACGGCACGTGGTGGCGGCTCTACGACCGCTGGTTCGCCGTCTACCTCGCCACCTCCGGGCCCCCGCCCCTGCATTACCGCCCCGAGGAACCCCCCGTCCCGGAGCAAGAGGAGCAACCGTGACCAAGCCCGAACTCCCCGAGGACCCCGGCACCCAGGCCGTCCACTTCGACCCCTTCGCCGACGACGACGATGACAGTGTCGACGCCGGCCTCGACGCCCTCATCGCCGACCTCGACAACCTCCGCGACCAGGGAACCGCCACCGTCGGAACGATGGCGGCGACGGGGCCGGATACGGCGCCGACGGCGGCGTCGATAAGAGATGACACCTCCGCCCGCGCTCGGCAACTCGCCCTATCCACCTTCCGCGAACGGCGCGGTGCCGAACGCGGGATGCGCAGCGTCGCCGACGGCATGGTCGATCTGCCCTTCATCCTCCCTGCCCGCCCCGAAGAAGCACTCCGCGACCCCGCCGAAGCCGCCCAGAAGGGCATCCCCGCCCCCCACCTCAACCCCGGCGACGTGGTGGCCGGGCAATACGAGATCCTCGGCGTCATCGCCCACGGCGGCATGGGCTGGATCTACCTGGCCAACGACCACTTCGTCTCCGGGCGCCTCGTCGTGCTCAAAGGCATGCAATCGGAGAAATCCGCCGACGAGATGGGCGCGGCCGTCGCCGAACGCGAATTCCTGGCGGATATCACGCACCCGGGCATCGTCAAGATCTACAACTTTATCGACGATCCCCGCGTCCCCGGCGGCTTCATCGTCATGGAATACGTCGGCGGGCCCTCACTGCGCACCCGCCGCAACTCCCGCGACAACCACGTCCTGCCCATCGACCTTGCCATCGGCTACCTCATCGAGGTGCTCCCCGCGCTTGATTACCTGCATTCCCGCGGGGTGGTCTACAACGACCTCAAACCCGACAACATCATCGTCACCGAGGACCAGGTAAAACTCATCGACCTCGGCGCCGTCTCCGGCATCGGCGCCTTCGGCTTCATCTACGGCACCAAGGGTTTCCAGGCCCCCGAAGTCGCCTCCGAGGGGCCTTCCGTGGCCAGCGACATCTACACCATCGGCCGCACCCTCGCTGCGCTGACCGTCCATCTGCCCAAGGACGACAGCGGCGCCTACCTCCCCGGTATCCCCTCCCCCTCGACGGAGCCGCTGTTCCGCAAACACTTGAGCTTCTACCGCCTGCTGCGCCGTGCTACCGACCCCGACCCCACCCAACGCTTCCGCGATATCGACGAGCTATCCACCCAGCTCTACGGAGTCCTGCGCGAAGTCATCGCCATCCGCACCGGACAACAATTCCCCGCCCAGCACTCCCTGTTCTCCCCACAGCGTACGACTTTTGGCACCAAACACCTGGTCTTCCGCACCGACCAACTCATCGACGGCATCGACCGCACCGTAAGAATCACCTCCCCCGAGGTCGTCTCCGCCCTCCCCGCCCCACTCATCGACCGCTCGGACGTCGGCGCCGGCATGCTCTCCGGCTCCTCCTACACCGAACCCCAGGAAGCCCTGGAAACCCTGCGCCAGGCCATGAAAACCCCCGAGTACGAGCAATCCGCTGAAATCCCCCTCGGCGTGGTCCGCGCCATGCTTGACCTCGGCTTCACCGGCCAAGCCCGCTCCTGGCTATCCTCCCTGGAAGGCCGGCTCGGGCACGACTGGAGGTTCCAGTGGTACTCCGGCGTCACCGCCCTGCTTCTCGACGACTACGTCTCCGCCCAAAAGCACTTCGCTCAAGTTCTCGACATTTTGCCCGGCGAGTCCGCGCCGAAACTGGCGTTGGCGGCAGTCGATGAGCTTATTCTCCAGCAGCTGGGACATCACCACTCCGCGCTACTTCCCGAGAAGGTCGCGCGGGCGGCATCGTTGCTGAGCACCAGCCTGGACGCCGTCGACCCCGAAGCCTTCGGCACCATCAACCCCACCTGGCTGCACGTCACCCAGGACCCGGCGCTCTTGCGCTTCAACGCCATGGGGCTCTATGGGCTGGTGTGGGCCACCAACCCCACCACCGTCTCCTCCGCCTTCGGCCTGGCGCGCCAGCTCATGGCCGAAGGGCAGATCGAGATGTCCGTCGCCGCGCTCGACCGCGTGCCCCAGGCCTCCCGCCACCACCGCATGGCCCAATTGACCACCATTCTGCAGCTCATCTCCGGCACGCTTACCGAATCCCGCATCCGCCGCGCCGCCCGCCGCCTGGAGGAAATCCCCACCAACGAACCCCGCTTCCTCCAGATCAAGATCGCCGTCATGTCCGCCGGGTTGAACTTCTTGAGGGACGCCTCCGTGGAGTCCGCGGCCTCCCCCAATGACCTCTTCGAATATGCCTTCACCCAGCGAGGCCTGCGGTATGGATTGGCCTATACCCTGCGGCAGCAGGCGCGGCAGGCCCCGTTCTCCCGGCATCGGTACGCGCTGGTGGATCTGGCGAACCAGGTGCGACCGGTGACGTGGTTCTAGGGTTGGTCCCCTCCCTCTCGGTGTTCCCACGTGGATAAGGGCCCGATCTTTAGGGTTTCCCCAGGTCGCTTAATTAGGCCAGGCCCTTATCCGCGTGGAAACCTCGAGGTGGACCATGCCGGCCCACCCACGCATCTCCACAGTGCAGGGTCGAGCGGCACGCCGCGTTCCGCCACCCGCCGGTACGCCGCCGCGAGGTTCCGCATCGCCGCGCCGGTCCGCGCGGTGCGATGATTCACCCGGAAGTTATTCACCCCTAGATTGCTGATCCGGTGCTGCCGTTCCACATCCTCTCGCGCAGCGATCACCACCGGAACTCCGTACTCGCCAGCGAATTTTCCCCCACCGTCATACTCCGTACCGAAGCCGATATCCGGCCAGAAGAAGTCCAGTCGCGCCACAAACTTCCCGTACGCGTCATACAGATTCACCTGCTGGAGCGGGGGCGGCAGTCCGGCTTTCCACATCGCGACCTTCATGTCCGATTCGCGTGGGCTCTCCGACCAAGGCGAGGCCAGGCGAGTGGCATTTCGCATGTCCTCGATACCCACGCAACCAGCGGCGAGCTTTAAAGGTGCGTCCATGTCAGCGGGGACCATCAGCTTCTGCGCCAGGGCACTGTCGAGACAACGGACACCGAGCGACAGCTGATGCCAACGGGCCAGGTCCAAACCCGTCGCCGCAGGGGTGGTAACCAGGACGCGGCCGAACGGAGTCTGCACTTTTTCGGCCGCCGCCACCTGCCCCTTCGACAGATGCCGGTACACGTGGTCATACCGCCGCCGACCACCTTTCGTGGCGCGGAAGCCCCCGAGCTCCACCGCGTGGTGATCCAACTGCCCCACCAACGGGAGGCCATGGAGTATCGCGGCCGATTGCCCTGCCGCGACAGTTTTGGGCGTCGCGACCACCGATGCCACGATCTGCGCTTTGGCGCGTTTCGTAATATCCAGCCGAGCCCAGTCGCTCTCGCGGACGTAGATGCCTTTCGCGAGCTTAATGTGCCGTGCCTTCTTGAATTCCTGCCTCGCCTCCCACTCCGACATCCCCGAGATGTCGATGAGAGGTCCCCCGACCCGTGTCATGCCGCCACCCTAACCGGCACCGGCCTAGCGCGCTCAACTCCCCTCGGGGTTCCCACGCGGATAAGGGCCTGGCCTCAAGCAGCGACCTGGGCAAACCCCAAAGCTCGGGCCCTTATCCACGTGGGAACCCCGAGGTGGTACCAAATCCGCACCAATGCCAAAACCCCCGGCACCGAAGCACCGGGGGCTCACCTCACGTATTACAGACCTGCGAGTGCGGTGGCCTTCTGGGCGATGGCCAGCTCCTCGTTGGTCGGCACCACGAAGACCTTCACGGCGGAGTCATCGGTGGAGATCTCGCGCGGACCGTCGTTGGGCAGGTCGTTGCGCTCCGGGTCGATGCGGATGCCATACATCTCCAGGTTGGCCATGGCGTCCTCGCGGACGAACTTGGCGTTCTCGCCGACACCGGCGGTGAAGGTGATGGCGTCGACGCGGCCGAGGGCGATCATGTAGGAGCCGATGTAGCGGCGCAGCTGGTGGATGTAGATGTTGTAGGCGGACCAGGCGTCGGTGTCGCCGTCCTCGATCATCTGGCGCAGCTCGCGGAAGTCGTTGACACCGGACATGCCCTTGATGCCGGACTTGCGGTTGAGCAGGGTGTCGATGTCGTCGATGCTTAAGCCGGCGGTGCGGTAGAGGTGGAAGATGATGCCGGGGTCGATGTCGCCGGAGCGGGTGCCCATGACCAGGCCTGCCAGGGGGGTCATGCCCATGGAGGTGTCGATGGCGTGGCCGCCCTGGACGGCGGAGCAGGAGGCGCCGTTGCCCAGGTGGAGGACGATCTGGTTGACGTTTTTCGGGTCCTTGCCCAGCAGCGCGGGGACTTGTCCGGAGATGAACTCGTGGGAGGTGCCGTGGAAGCCGTAGCGGCGGACGCCGTTTTCGCCGGCGACTTCGGCGTTGATGGCGTAGAGGGCGGCGGCCGGGGGCATGTCGGCGAAGAAGCCGGTGTCGAAGACGGCTACGTGGGGGACGTCGGGGAGGATCTGGCGGGCGACCTCGATGCCGTCGACGTTGGCGGGGTTGTGGAGCGGGGCGAGCGGGATGATGTCGCGGATCATCTCGACGACCTGGTCGTTGATGAGCTCGGGCTTGGAGAAGACCTTGCCGCCGTGGACGACGCGGTGGCCGACGGCGGAGATGTCGACGTCGGTCGGGCCGGCACCGTGCTCGCTGAGGATGGCGAAGGCCATCTCGAGGCCGGCGGAGTGGTCCGGGATCGGGGCCTGGGAGGTGTGCTTTTCGCCGTTGATCTTGACGACGATGTTGCCGGCGGGTTCACCGATCTGCTCGACAAGGCCGGAGACGAAGGGCTCGTCGGCGGCATCGGCGGTGGGGTCGAGGATCTGGAACTTGATGGAAGAGGAACCGGAGTTCAGGACGAGTGCGTAGGTCATTTATTTTCCTCCGGCCTGGATGGCGGTGATTGCGACGGTGTTGACGATGTCCGGGACGGTGGCGCCACGGGAGAGGTCGTTGACGGGCTTGTTCAGGCCCTGCAGGATGGGTCCGACGGCGAGGGCGGAGCCGGTGCGCTGGGCGGTCTTGTAGCCGATGTTGCCGGCTTCCAGGTCGGGGAAGACGAAGACGTTGGCCTGGCCGGCGACGGTGGAGTCGGGCATCTTCTTCTTTGCGACGCCCGGGTCCACCGCCGCGTCAAACTGCAGCGGGCCGTCCACCTTGAGGGAGGGGTCGATGCGCTTAGCGTTGTGGAGGGCCTCCACGGCGCGCTCCACGTCCGGGCCGGAGCCGGAGGATCCGGTGGAGTAGGACAGCATGGCGACGCGGGGGTCGATGCCGAACTGGGAGGCGGTCTTGGCGGAGACGACGGCGATCTCGCCGAGCTGCTCGGCGGTGGGGTTCGGGTTGACGGCACAGTCACCGAAGGCCCAGAGGCGGCCGCGCATGACCATGAGGAAGATCGAGGAGACCACGGAGGCGTCCGGGGTGGTCTTGATGATCTGGAAGGAGGGCTTGATGGTGTGCGCGGTGGTGTTGGCGGCGCCGGAGACCATGCCGTCGGCTAGGCCCTTGTGGACCATCATGGTGCCGAAGTAGGAGATGTCTTTCATCGTCTCGCGGGCCTCGTCGATGCTCACGCCCTTGGACTTGCGCAGTTCGGCGAAGTCGGCGGCGAATTCGTCGAGCAGCGGGGAGGTGAGGTGGTCGACGATGTGGGCCTTGCCCAGGTCGACGCCGAGCTCGCCGGAGCGGTTCTTGATCTCGTCGGGCTTGCCCAGGATGGTCAGCTCGACGATGTCGCGGTCCAGGAGCTGGCCGGCGGCGAGGAGGATGCGGTCGTCTTCGCCCTCGGGGAGGACGATGTGGGCCTTGGCTTCCTTGGCGCGCTCCAGCAGCCAGGACTCGAAGACGGGCGGGGACATGACCGGGGAGACGGAGATCTTCAGGGCTTCCTGCAGCTTGACGACGTCGCGCAGCCCGTCCTCGGTGACAGCTGCCGCGAGGACGGCGTCGACGGCCTTGATCTGGCGTTCCGCCAGCTGGACGTGGGCGCCCTTGGCATCGGTCAGCAGGATGATGGGCAGTCCGAGGGCGGCGGCGATCTCGGCGTCGAACTGCAGGTTGCCGGTACCGACGACGAGGGCGGGGCCGTCGTCGAGGATGCCGGCGGTGACGATGGAGCCGACCTTGGGCTCGTGGTCGTCGAGTCGACGGACACTCAGGCCGAGGGAAGCGGCGAGGCCGTCAACGTCGACACCGTCAAAGTTGCGGTTGACGACACTGAGCAGTGCTGAACGAGGGTCAGACATGCGTAACCTTTCTGTCGCTGAGCGGGGTGTCCGGGGCAACACAGATCGCCGCTCGTGTGGGATCGGTCGCCATTCTATAACGGATGTCGCCTCCGCCACACTGGTACCGCGAGGAATTTTCAGACTTAACACGACATAACCGGACAATCCACAAGAAGGCGAGAGGGAAGGAAGGGGCCACGCGGACGTCGATAAGCACAACAAAGACCTGGAAAACCCGCATAAACACCCCGCCATCACGCGAGCCCACAGGAGGGTTGGAATTGTGCCCGCTCGCCGCGGCACGAGGCGTGGGTCACCTCCCCAACCCGCGTGACAATCCTGCAAATTTCCGCGAATCCACCGCGAAACAGTGCCCTGGGGCACACCCCTGCGTTACCCCCGTGAGGGAATGCGGCGACGTAGAAAGAGGTCAGTACTATGGACAGGAAAGTCTGCCCCGAGCACAAAGGATGTCCCATCATCATGTCCCGCCCCCTGCGCGTCGCCGTTGTCGGTGCCGGCCCCGCCGGTATCTATGCCTCGGATCTGCTGGTGAAGTCCGGGGAGGATGTGACCGTCGACCTTTTCGAGCGGATGCCCGCCCCCTTCGGCCTCATCCGTTATGGTGTGGCGCCGGATCATCCGCGCATTAAGGGCATTGTGAAGTCGCTGCACAAGGTGCTGGATCAGCCGGAGATCCGCCTGTTGGGCAACATTGAGATCGGTAAGGACATCACCGTCGACGAGATGCGTGACTACTACGACGCGATCGTCTTCTCCACCGGCGCCACCGGTGACCGCGAACTGCGCATCCCTGGTTCTGATCTGGATGGTTCCTTCGGTGCCGGCGAGTTCGTCGGTTTCTACGACGGCAACCCGGATTTCGCCCGCAACTGGGATCTCACGGCGGAGAAGGTCGGTGTCATCGGCGTGGGTAACGTCGCGCTCGATATCGCCCGCATCCTGGCCAAGACGGCGGATGAGCTCAAGGTGACCGAGATCCCGGACAACGTCTACGAGAACCTGTCCCGCTCCGCGGTCAAGGAGGTCCACGTCTTCGGCCGCCGCGGTCCGGCGCAGGCGAAGTTCACGCCGCTGGAGCTCAAGGAGCTCGATCACTCCGACAACGTCGAGGTCATCGTGGACCCGGAGGACATCGATTACGACGCCGCCTCCGAGGCCGCCCGCCGCGAATCCAAGTCCGTGGATCTGGTGTGCCAGACCCTGGAGGGCTACGCCATCCGCGAGCCGAAGGGTGCCCCGCACAAGCTCTACCTGCACTTCTTCGAGTCCCCGGTGGAGATCCTCGGCGAGGACGGCCATGTCGTGGGCCTGAAGACCGAGCGCACTGAGCTCGACGGCACCGGCAGCGTCCGCGGCACCGGCGATTTCACCACCTGGGAGGTGCAGTCCGTCTACCGCGCCGTGGGTTACCGCTCCGAGGCTGTTGAGGGGGTGCCCTTCGATGATGAGGCCGCCGTGATCCCCAACGATGGTGGCCGCGTCTTCGATCCCGCCACGGAAGCTCCGGTCAAGGGCCTGTACGCCACCGGCTGGATCAAGCGCGGTCCGGTCGGCCTGATCGGCAACACGAAGTCCGATGCGAAGGACACCACCGGCATGCTGCTGGAGGACTTCGCGGCCGGCCTGCTCGACGCCCCCACCCGCCCAGAGGCCGACGCCATCCTCGACCTGCTCAAGGAGCGCGGCATCGCCGTGACCACCTGGGATGGTTGGCATAACCTGGACGCCGCTGAGCGCGCACTCGGTGAGGCCGAGGGCCGAGAGCGCAAGAAGATCGTCGAGTGGGATGAGATGATCGCCTCCTCCCAGCCGGAGGCTTAGCGTGCTCACTGCCGGGCCGCTCACCGAGCTGAGTCCACTGCAGGTACATGCGCTGTACAAGCTCCGCGTCGACGTCTTCGTCCACGAGCAGGCCTGCACCTACGCCGAGATCGACGACACCGACGCCCTACCCGACACTGTGCACATCTGCGCCTGGTCCGGGGATCAGCTGCTCGGCACGGCCCGGTTATTCCCGGTCGGCAATGCCTGGCAGTTCGGCCGTTTCTGCCTGGTCCCGGCCGCGCGCGGCACCGGGGTGGCGGGCGAGATCATGGCTAAAGCGCTGGAACTCGGCGCCGGGCGCGAAATGCTTCTCGACGCCCAAGCCCCCCTCGTCCCCTACTACGAGCGTTACGGTTTCCACGCCTTCGGCTCGCTTTTCGACGACGCCGGCGTCCCCCACCAGCCTATGCGCCGCGCACGCAGCTAGTTTCACGGATACGGTGTGGGGTGTGAACACCTACTTCATCGTGTCCCGCTTCTTCGACCTCTCCGCCTCCGAGATCCACGCGTTGCTCAAGCTCCGCGCCGAGGTCTTCGTCACCGAGCAGGGATGGGCGCATACCGATATCGAGGACGTAGACCTCGACGGCTCCTCCCGCCACCTGTTGGCCTATGACCTCTCCGAACGCCCCATGCCGTTTCTCGGTGCAGCGCGCGTGATCGATGAGGACGGCAAAGCCAAGCTGGGGCGCATCTGCCTCTCCCCCGCCGGCCGCGGGACAGGCATCTCCACTGAGCTCATGGAGGCCGCCGTGAACATGGCCAAGGAAACCTTCCCCGACCGGGACATCGTCCTCGACGCGCAGGCCCCGCTGATCGATTTCTACACCCGCCACGGCTTCCGGGCCGAGGGCGAGCCCTTCGAGCTGGGTGGCATTCAGCGTCAGCCGATGGTGCTGGCCGCCACCTGAACGGCCCGGTCACGCGCCTGATCAACGGTATCCGCGGTGGCCAGGGCCAGGGGCGGGAAATCCGTGTAGTGGCGGACATCCGACTCCGGGACGGATAAGGCCCGCGCCAGATCCAGATCCTCTCGGATGACGGTGCAGGCGCCCGGGGACACCAGGGTGGTGTCAATCGGCAGGCCCAGAATCGCGCGGGCGTGCAGGTCCCACTGGGAAAAGCGCTGTGTACACAAGGTCACCGCACCGGAATCATGGGGGCGGGGGGTAACCGCGGAGAAGTAGACATCCTCCCCCGCAACGAACATCTCCACCGCGAACAGTCCCTGCCCACCGAGAGCATTGGTGATGCGCGCCGCCAGGGATCGCGCATTCTCCAGTGCCACCTGGTTAACCTCCATCGGCTGCCACGCCTCCGCCAGCTCCCCACCGGAGTGGGTATGCCCGACAGGCGCACAGAACCAGGTGGCCAGCTCCCCGGTGCCCGGGTCGATCGAGCGCACGGCCAGCAGGGTCAGCTCGTGGTCGAAATCGATGAAACGCTCCACCATCACGCGCCGGTCATGCCACTGTGCGTCCTCCGGGCTGCGCAGGACCCGGTGCCCGGAGCCGAAAGTCTCCGGCTTCACGATGCACGGAAACCCCATCTCCGCCACCGCCTCCGCGAACTCCTCCCGCGTGTCCGCGAAACGATAGGCAGTGGTCGGCAGGCCCAGCTCCTCGGTGGCGACCGTGCGCAGCGAATCCCGCTCCACCGTCAACCGGCAACCCTGCGCCGAAGGAGTCACCGATATACCCGCCTCCTCCAAGGCCTGCAGTGCGGCGACGTCGACATGGGCCGTCAATGGCACCACATGGTCAACGCCCTGCTTATCGACGATCCCCCGCACCGCCTCCCCATCCCCCGCCACCTCCGCGGGGGCGATGTGGACGTGGGCACCGAGACGTCGAAAAGCAGCCGCGAGTTCCTCGGATTCCCCGAGCAGGAGGATGGTGGGTGAGGTCATGGTCCGATCTTAACCCGCAGGTAGCCCGGACATGCGAAAGCGCCCGGCCCCCTTGTAGGAAGGGAACCGGGCGCTTCAGCCGAACTAACTACTCGTCGGAGACGGCAGAACCGTCATCCGTGCTGCTGAGCGAGCTCACGCTGCTCAGGGAGCTACCGGCAGAACCGGGAGCACAAGCGTCGAGAAGCAGCTTGCCGGCGAGGAGACCCAGCAGGACCAGGCCAGCACCGCGGACCGCCTCGTTACGACCCAGCTCCGCGCCGATCTGGTCGATCAGCTGAGCCTGCGGACCGTTGTAGATACCCAGGTTGTTCTGCAGCTGCGTGTTAGATGCCTGCAGCGAACGCTGGATCTCATTGATCATCGGGTTCATGCCCGGGATGTTGAGCTGATCCGCCAGACCAACCGGGATCAGGAACAGCAACGGGAGACCCACAGCCATACCGGTCAGGATGCAGCGGCCGCTGCTCGAACCCCCCGGGACCACACCGGTCTCGTCGGCGACGTTGACAGCCGGCATTACGGTGTCCACGCTTCCGTCGGAGTAGGTGATGGTGACCGGCAGCGTCACGGATTCACCCGGCAGGGCGGTATCCGGGACAGTGACCGTGATGGTGCCATCGGCACCCACCGAGACCTCCCAGCCATCAGGCAGGTTGGACTCATCGACCGTGACCGTCGTGCCGGCGGGCAGTGCGTCGCCGACGTTCGGGATGGTCACCGTGGTGCCCGGTTGAGCATCGCCACCGATGTACACCGGGGTGGTGTTGTCGGCGATGGAGCCCGTCGGGATGTCCGTGGTGACGGTTGCGTTGATCGGATCGCCGACCGGGTTGCCCTGATCATCGGTGATCTGGATGGTGACCGGGCCGGCCGGGGTGTCGCCCGGCACCGTCACAGTGATGACACCGGTATCCGGATCGACCACGACAGTGCCCGGGATCGGGTTGCCGTTCTCGTCGGTGATAGTGCCACCCATGTTGTCGGTCGGGTTGGTCACCGTGTCATCGAGGTCGGTCGGCTCACCGGCCGGGATCTCATCGACCACCGTGCCCGGGTTAATGCTCGGCGCCTCCGGAGTCGGAGTCGTATCCACGATCTCCACCGGGATACGGCCAACCTCAGTATCACCATCAGTGATCACCACAACAGCATCACCCGGATCAGTACCCTCCGGCACCGTCACCGTGATCGTGCCATCAGCATCGATATCCACCGTGGCACCCTCAATCGGGTTGCCATCCTGGTCAACCACCGTACCAACCGTGGTATCCGTCGGGTTAGTGATCGTGTCATCCAGGACCTTGCCAGTGCCATCATTCGGCACCTCATCGACAGCGGTACCCGGGTTGATGCTCGGCTCATCCGGAGTCGTCTCAGCAGCCTCCACCGTGATGGTGAAGGTTGCGGTAGAAGAGTTACCCGCATCGTCGCTGGCCGTAACTGTCACCGTGGAGGTTCCCGGAACAGTCGGGGTACCAGTGATCTGACCGGTGACCGCATCGAAGGTAAGACCCTCAGGAAGCCCGGCCACAGTCACGTTCGCATCCGGATCATCCGTCGAGACGGTGATCGGAGCGATATGCTCGTCCTCGGTGACGGTGACGTTCGCGATCGGGGCGATGACCGGAGCAGTCGTGTCAGCGACCTCAGTGACAGTCACCGGGGCCGTAATGGTCTCGGTGGAGCCATCCGGGTAGGTGACCAGAACCGGGATCAGGTACTCGCCAGCGGGAAGATCCGCAGGCGGGTTAACCGCCAGAGAACCATCGGTGTTGACAATGACCCACGCCGGGGTATCGGCGGTCCTATCGAAGGTAGTCTGAGTCAGACCGTCCTCACTGACCGGCAGCGGAGTTCCATCAGCGTTGGCCGGGGCCGGGATAACGATGGCCCCGCCCTGGACGACCTCGGAGTCCGCGTTGTACACCGGCTGGTTGAGGTCCGCTTCGGAGTTGATCTCCGGAGCTTCTGTGACCTCGACAGTCAGGACGAGGAGATCCGTGGAGCCGTCGGTGTAGCGCACCTGGACCGGGAAATCGTAAGTGTCCGGAGCGACAGCCAGGGTCGGGTTCAGGGTGATCTCACCGGTGGTGATATCAAGAGAAGCCCACCCAGCATCAGCCGGCCAACCTGCCATCTGGGTAAACCCTGCAACCTGCTCAGCAGGAAGGGGGTTGCCGTTCTCAGTCGGCGCAACGGTAACCGGGGTTTCCGGAGCCTGCTGAACCGTGGTGCCCGTCGGGTAAGACGGGTTGAGGGTGTCAGCAATCGTCTCCGTCGGGGTGTCCGTGGTGACGGTGGCGTTGATCGGATCGCCGACCGGGTTGCCCTGATCATCGGTGATCTGGATGGTGACCGGGCCGGCCGGGGTGTCGCCCGGCACCGTCACAGTGATGACACCGGTATCCGGATCGACCACGACAGTGCCCGGGATCGGGTTGCCGTTCTCGTCGGTGATAGTGCCACCCATGTTGTCGGTCGGGTTGGTCACCGTGTCATCGAGGTCGGTCGGCTCACCGGCCGGGATCTCATCGACCACCGTGCCCGGGTTAATGCTCGGCGCCTCCGGAGTCGGAGTCGTATCCACGATCTCCACCGGGATACGGCCAACCTCAGTATCACCATCAGTGATCACCACAACAGCATCACCCGGATCAGTACCCTCCGGCACCGTCACCGTGATCGTGCCATCAGCATCGATATCCACCGTGGCACCCTCAATCGGGTTGCCATCCTGGTCAACCACCGTACCAACCGTGGTATCCGTCGGGTTAGTGATCGTGTCATCCAGGACCTTGCCAGTGCCATCATTCGGCACCTCATCGACAGCGGTACCCGGGTTGATGCTCGGCTCATCCGGAGTCGTCTCAGCCGCCTCAACAGTGATCGTGAACGTCTCGGTAGAAGCGTTACCCGCCTCATCCGTAGCCGTCACAACCACCTCATACGTACCCGGAACAGTCGGAGTACCCGTGATCTCACCGGTAGCCGGATCGAAGGTCACACCCTCCGGCAGACCCTCCACCGTCACCGTCGCATCCGGATCATCGGTCACCACAGTGACCGGATCAATCAGCGCACCCTCAGTACCAATGACATCCTCAATCGGAGAAATCACCGGCGCCGTGGTATCAGCCGCCTCAACAGTGATCGTGAACGTCTCGGTAGAAGCGTTACCCGCCTCAT
>NZ_JAUNUG010000010.1:0-20964 GCF_030538285.1 Corynebacterium sp. | reverse complement strand
CAATCAGCGCACCCTCAGTACCAATGACATCCTCAATCGGAGAAATCACCGGCGCGACCCCATCAGTCACAGTGACAATCGCGAAGATCTCCTCCGTGGAACCATCCGGGTAGTTGATGGTGACGGGAAGATCGACGGGGCCGACGGGGACGTCGGCACCAGGGGCAACGATGATGGAGCCGTCAGGATTGAGCGTGGCCCAGTCAGGGAAGTTATCACCGGCAACGAAGTTGGTGCCAGCCGGAAGGGGAGCACCGTTCTGATCCAGGGGTGCGTTGACCGTTACCTCTTCCCCGCCTTGCTGTGCGGAGGTCTCCTGGTAGATCGGGACCAGCATGGTTGCCTGATCGGCGCCGACGTTGAAGATCGCGGTGGCTTCGTCGATTGTCTCGTCTGCGTAGGTGACAATCACCGGGATCTCGAGAATTGATTCGCCGCCACTCGGCAGCGGGCTGACGGAGACAACACCGGTCTGCGGGTCAACGAAAACCTGGCCGGGCAGCAGCGTATCAACGGAGGTGCCAACCGTGTAATCAGCCGGCAGCTCGCCTGCGGCGAAGGTGGTGCCTTCCGGAGCTGCTTCGGTCTCGACCTCCTCGGTAAATTCGTTGTCGAAGGTCGGGGGCTGAGAGGACGCGACGACGGCCGGCTCCGCTACGGTGCCCTCGTAAATCGGCGCGTACGCTGCCGCGAGGTCACCAACAACAGACATCGAAACGGTGTCCTGGTGGGTAACTTCGGTTCCGTCTTCCAGGGTCACGGTGTAAGAAATGACCACATCCTCGAACTCGCCAACCTCTGACGGGATGCCGCTGATCGTGTTGGTGGCTGGATCGAAGGTCAGACCTGCAGGCAGACCCTCAACGGAAATACCCGATGCGGTGGCGCCAGCCGGGAGGCCTTGGGGTGCCACTTCTTGGGTGTAGGGCTGTCCGAGGGTGGCGTCAGCAAGCTCGGTGTCGGTGATCGAGATCTCGACGGTGCGCTCAACGGTTCCAGTATTGCCATCTGCATATGTGATGGTGGAGGTGATGACCACCTCGGAGGTGCCGACCGGGCTGGTGCCGTCTTCTGCCACGACCGGAGTGCCGGTGATCTCACCGGTGTTCGGGTCAATGCTCAGGCCATTGGGAAGACCAGCGGCGGAGTAGGTGACGGAGGCACCTGCCGGGACGTCCTGGGTGAAGGAACCAGTGTAGGGGTCTCCGAGCGAACCAAGCGGGGTCTCTGCTTCATTCGGAATTGCGGCGAAGGAGTCCACGCCGTAGACGTTTCTTTCGTCACCGGCCGGCTGGTAGAGGGTCGCCGAGTAGATCGTGGTCTCGGTGAGATCTTCAGGAACTGTGAGCGGGCAAGAAGGAACGGAGGAGTCTGGGCCTGCGACCGCCTCGCACGGCTCGCCAACATTGACCAGACCATCAGGTGTGCTTCTCTGCCACTGGATGTAGTAGGTCTGTCCGGGGACGAGACCTGACGACGTCGTTTGGACGGTGTCGCCCGGCATGGCCGGGTTAGATACCGAATCAAAGGGGGTGACGTCGAACTTGGGGTCCAGTGCGTACAGGGGGAAGTTGATCGGGGTGAAAGTCTGCAGCGCGAGCGCGTTGCCCTGACCAATGGTGACGTCCACCGGAGAAGTAAACATGGCGCTCTGGAAAGATGACATGGTGGCGGACACACCTTCAGGCATGACCGGGTACACGTACATGTAATCAGAGTTGATGTGCTTGGAGTACCAGTTGCCTGCAACCCAGGAACCGGTACCCGGATCGCTCACAAGGTCTCCCCAGACGCCCTGCCCGTTCCAGTTCTCCCGCATGATGCCCCTATTCGTGTGGCTATTGCCCCACAACCCCTGGAACTGCAGCTTGTACTCGCCCTGGGCATTGGTAACGGATGTCACGGTCTCCGCAATGGCCGGCTTTCCGGTTTCCGCGGTGTAGGCCTCCATGATCTGCTTCTGGGCAGCCTGGAACTGAGGAATCGTGTACTGGGCGACACCTGCCCAGTTGGAGTTGTCCCGCTTCCACTGGTCGAAGCGTCGAGCAACCTCATCCTGCACATAAGAGCCCACCACAGTGATTCCTTCGGCGAGCATGTCTCCGCGGTTGGCATTGACCGAGGGGTAAAGGAAGTCGGCGGGGTTGGTCCACGGATCCCAGAAAACTGTGCCCGTGATGTGACCACCGTTCTGGCCCGGGTACGTCGCATCATTCTGCGGCCCGGTCGGGTTCTCTAGAGAAAGCCAGGAGGGATCTGGCTTGTCCTGCAAAGCAATGTGCCAGTTGTCCACACGGTCGTATGCCGGCAGCCAGATCGCACGGGAACGCTTGTTTCCGTCACCAACAGGGTAGGCATCCTGGAAAGAGATCTGGTACTGCGATCCATCCGGGAGGGTGGCCCAGATGCTGACCTGCTCACCGCTCAGCGGGGCATTGAAGGTATGTCGAACTCCGTTGGCATCCACCCACTCCTCGAAGAGAAGCGAGAAATGCCCCGACGCCAGATCACCTTCGCCTGAGAAGGTGTGGTACACGGGGGACTTGGCGCCGTCCTCGTCGATCCAGTAGCCGCTAACCTGGATTCCATCGATGTACTCATCGCCGAAGTCAGCATTGTAGTGCTTTGACCCACTACCGCGATCGATGAATACGTATCCATTGACGGTATGCGCCCCCTCCCACACACCGGTGGAGTGTTTGGAGCCTGTGACAGCAGGGGCAAGCTCCTGCGCCATAGCCACAGGGGCAGCCTGGGGATAAACAACGGGCGAGACGAAGGGCGAGACCATCGCGACGGACAGCACGCCCGCTGCAATCGAGATGCCCCGGCGGTACCTTCTACCGCTCGGACGACTGGTGGGGTTCTGCATGGGTTTCCTCTCGAGAAGGTGATAATGCGCCTCGCTCACCGAGACACGGCGCAGCGTTGATGCGGGAACCGTGCGACCGAATCGTTACCGTTTCTTTCCCACATCTTGCTCAAAAAGAGGATATGTCCACCGCCCCCAGCTGGCCCACAAACAAAAGTGCCCCCACCCCCGAGGAAATTGACAGAGATCACACAACATGACGCGTCACGCTCCCACGATTCCCAGGGACACTTACAGGAATCACCCAGGAAGCGTGCAGCCCTAATTGCGATTGTCAGATGTATTTACTTTCACGCACTCCGCACGCGACCCACACACCCTCCCCACCACCGACTTTTACTCGCCGTCACTAAAACCTTTGCATATGACTCATTCCGTTCAGACTTAAGAAAGATCATATGTATAGCTATTGGGGATACTAAAGCTTCCCAAATCCCTCCCCAGAGTGTGATCTTCACAACATTCGGGCCACAGGTTACCCCCGCCCCTTACCGGGTCTGACCACGCGGCCGTCGATAAGCGAAAAGGGCTGAGGAATTCTCAGCCCTTCCCCAGTTTTCCCGGCTCTAGCTGAGGATATCGTGTCGCACGATGGTCTGATCGCGGCCTGGGCCAACGCCGATGTAGGAGATCCGGCACCCAGAGAGCTCCTCCAGGCGCAGGACATAATCCTGGGCCTTCTGGGGCAGCTCCGCGAACGTGGTGCAGCCGGTGATGTCCTCGTCCCAGGCGGGCATGGTCTCGAAGACGGGCTCGGCGTGGTGGAAGTCGGTCTGAGTCATGGGCATCTCGTCGAAACGCTTCCCGTCGACCTCGTAGGCCACGCAGATCGGGATCTCGCCGATGCCGGTGAGCACGTCAAGCTTGGTCAGGAAGTAGTCGGTGAAGCCGTTGACGCGGGAGGCGTAACGGGCGATGACCGAGTCGTACCAGCCGCAGCGGCGCTTGCGGCCGGTGTTCACACCGACCTCGCCGCCGACGGTCTGCAGGTACTCGCCCCACTTGTCGAAAAGCTCGGTCGGGAAGGGGCCGGCGCCGACGCGGGTGGTGTACGCCTTGATGATTCCCAGGGTGCTGGTGATGCGGGTCGGGCCGATGCCGGAGCCGACGCAGGCGCCACCGGCGGTCGGGTTGGAGGAGGTGACGAAGGGGTAGGTGCCGTGGTCCACGTCGAGCATGGTGGCCTGGCCACCCTCCATGAGGACACGCTTGCCCTCGTCGAGGGCCTCGTTGAGCACGCGGTCGGCGTCGATGACCATGGGGCGCAGACGCTCGGCGTAGCCGAGGAAGTAGTCGACGATGTCTTCCGGGTCAATGGCCTTGCGGTTGTACATCTTGACCAGGACCTGGTTCTTCACGTCCAGCGCGGAGGTGATCTTCTGGCGGAGGATGGACTCGTCGAAGATGTCCTGCACGCGGATTCCCACGCGGGAGACCTTGTCGGCATATGCCGGGCCGATGCCGCGGCCGGTGGTGCCGATCGCGCGTTTGCCCAGGAAGCGCTCCTGCACGCGGTCCAGGACCTGGTGATAGGGGGCGACAAGGTGGGCGTTGGCGGAGATGCGCAGGCGTTCCGGGTTGGCGCCGCGGGCGGCGAGGCCGTCGATTTCCTCGAAGAGGGCCTCGAGGTTGATCACCACGCCGTTGCCCAAGATCGGCACCGCGTTCTCGGAGAGCACGCCGGCCGGGAGGAGCTTCAGCTCGTACTTCTCGCCGCCGACGACGACGGTGTGGCCGGCGTTGTTGCCGCCATTGGGCTTGACCACGTAGTCGACTTCGCCGCCGAGGATGTCGGTGGCCTTACCTTTGCCCTCATCGCCCCATTGGGCACCGACGATCACGATTGCAGCCATTATTGGGTCACTTCCGCTCAAGTTTCGGGAACGCGTGGCCCTTGAAAGCCACAGACGGCTTACCATTCTACTACGGGTTGTAGGATCAACCCTCATGCGAGTGGTGATCCTGCGCTGTGGCGATGTTGATGTTCCAACTAAGGTTCCCGGCACTGTCGTGAGCGTGCCGGCGATCCCCGGCCGCCGTGACCTCACCCCCCTTGATGCGATCGCGGCGGAGATGCTCCCGACTGATCCCACGCCCTCGCTCGATGAGATCGCGCAGCAGCCGGATGTCGCGCACTTGGCGGAGCCGGCGTTGGCCCCGCAGGCCCCGCATCTGGCGGAGAAGTTGCGCATCATCGTCGTGGGTTCCGATGCGGCACTGTCGGCCGTTCTCACCCGCATGATGCGGGGAGATTACCTGTGGGCGCAGGTCGGGTTTATTCCGGTGGGTGATTCTGTCGCGGCTGCCAACTGGGGGCTGGATTCGCCGTGGCGCATCGCCCTGTCGGGTGCGGTGCGTCCGGTACCGCTTATCCGCACTGACCTGGGCCTGGCCGTCGCAGGTTCGGCCACGATCACAGAATGGGAGGGCGGGGAGATCACCGGCGAGGTCATCGTCAACGATCATGTCCTCATCCGCCATGAGGGCCGGGAAGACGTCGCTTTCGACGGCGTCTTCGGCACCCGCCTCGTCCCCATGCTCGACGCCCCCGGCATCGCCGCCGTGCGCATGCGCGAGCCGGAGAACTTGAAGCTGAGCTTCCGGCAGCGCCTCGCACACCGCCTGTCCGGTTCGACGCCGGTGGACCCGGATTCCCTGGCGACCGGCCGCGCTGTGCAGGCCGGCGGCCCGGCCCTGGCCGTGACCATCGATGGGGTACGCCACAAGCGCCCGCTGGAGCGCTCGACTTTTTACCGTCACCTGCGGGATCTGCAGATCATTCGCCCTTAATGTGATTAAACTCACATTTGACTTTTTCCTTATCGACGCCCCCTTCTGTGGTCGCCGTCACAGAAATCGGCAGCGTCGCAGCGTGGCCAGGCCATAGGGATTGACCAGCGGAATCCATTATTAATGGAGCATGTTCCCAGGACAGCGCGGCAATTGTAACTCTCTCGTAGGTTTTTTCAAGGCGCGCTGCCGCGGACCGCACTTTCGTGGCCGAAAGCGGGTGGTGTTCCTAGGCTCGGGTTACCACATCAACCCGAAAGGACACGTT
Source organism: Corynebacterium sp. (assembly GCF_030538285.1). Lineage (GTDB taxonomy): Bacteria > Actinomycetota > Actinomycetes > Mycobacteriales > Mycobacteriaceae > Corynebacterium. Next base: position 15,034 of record NZ_JAUNUG010000010.1, on the reverse strand, counting down.
CTTATGAACCGCAACATTCAGGACCTCACCACCGCTACCGCTTATGACCGCGACGGTGAGAAGCTGGGCTCCGTCAAGGAGGTCTACGTCAATGACTCCACCGGTCAGCCGGATTTCGTCGAGGTCGGCCACGGCCTGTTCGGTATGAGCTCGTCGATCGTGCCGCTGCGCGGCCACCGTCTCGACGGTGAGAACCTGCAGCTCGCCTTCTCCAAGGACCGCATCCAGGATGCGCCGAACATCAGCGACGATGCGCACCTCTCCGAGGAGGACCACGCCACCATCTACCGTCACTTCGGTTTGGACGGCACCCCGAACGAGACGGAGTACGAGCCGCACCGCTTCGACGACGATCGCCGCGAGGCCGACCTGCAGCGTGACGGTGTCGAGCCGACCGCCGCGCAGGGCATGCCGGGCGACCAGGTTGTCGCCCCGGGTGTTGCCACCGGTGCCGCCGGTGTCGCCGAGGGTACTGACGTCCACGGCTTCGGTGATCACCGCCCCACCGGCGATCACTCCGCCGACCGCCTGCGCGCCGAGTCCGACCACGAGCTCGGCCTCGACCGCACCCCCGAGGACCGTGCCGCCCGCGGTACCAGCGCCCACGGCATGAGCGACGAGCCGCGCGAGCAGCTCCGCGACTACGAGACCGGCGAGCGCGATCACGCCGATGATGCCCACCTGGACCGCGACCGCGACGGTGACCGTGAGCGCCACGAGGAGCGTGACCTGCGCCCCGGCGAGACCCGCCTGCGCAAGTACCGCGTCCGGACCACCGAGACCGTCGAGGTTCCCGTGGAGCGTGAAGAGGTCCACGTCGAACGCGGTGAAGATCTCACCGCCGACCAGGATCACTCCCTGCGCGAGCAGCATGACCCGCGTGATCTGGGCAACGTCGACGCTGACGGCCGCCCGCTCGGTGACGGCGACCAGCCCATCCCGCGCTCCAACTACTAAGCGCTGACCCTACCGCGACCCCCGCTCACCGAAAGGTGGACGGGGGTTTCGCCACTACTCCCCGCTCACCCCGGGCCACAGCTCGGGTGGGCGGGCCGGGGTGGCGGAGGTCGGGGCGAGGGCCGCCAGGGCGGATTCCCGCGACCAGCCGCTCACCTCAAGCAGGTCGGCGGTGATGGAGCGGGCCTGGGCGAGGATGACGTACTCGGAGAGCACGGCTTTCTCGCTGATGGCGTCCATGCCGGAGCGCGCACCGATGACCTGCAGGCGACGCACCAATCCGGGAATGTCCTGGGCCTCATTGGAGGAGGTGCGAACGTCAAAGACATCGGAGAGCTCGGCGGCGATATCGGCGAGCTCATCGACGATGTTGATCAACCGCACGGACACCCGGTCGCCGTCCTGGCACAGCACCAGCGCGCGGCGGGCGAGGACACGGGCGTTGCGCATCGTGTACTCCACGGCCGGCAGGATCCGCTCCAGCGAGCGCACCCGGCGACGTGAACCCCACAGCAGCGGTGATAGTACCGCCATCTCCCGGCCATGGGCGGCCGCGGAGACCATGTTGTTGATGTCGGCCTGCGTGTTATGCACGGCCTCCATCGCCTTATCGAGTGCATGGGCGTCGCGGGTGTCGAGGGCGACGGCGACGTCGTCAAGCACGGACGAAACGATACCCAGCAGTTTCGAGACTTCCTGACGCCCCGAATTCAAAGGCGAGGACGGCAGCAACGCGAGCGTGAGCAGGCCGATGGCGGCGCCGACGAAAGCGTCGAGCATACGGTCAGGACCACCGCCTTCAGTGCCCGGTGGGAGGATCGTGGCGATAAGGATCGAACCGATCGCCACCTGGTTGCTCACCAGTGGGGATTTCGACAAAAACGACGCCACCAGCAACGAGGTGCCCACGACCAGCGGGATCATCCACACCCCGTCCGGCGTGTAGTGGACTAGCAGATCGCCTAAGCCGACGCCGACGATGACGCCGAAGGACAGCTCCAGCGCCTTACGGATGCGTTCACCCCCGGCCAATCCGAGAACGATGACCACGGTGATCGGGGCGAAAAACGGCAGGGGGTGGCCCAACATAGACTGAGCCACCCAGAAGGACAGACCCGCAGCCACCGCCGCCTGCAGGATGGCGAACAGGCGCTTACGTACGCGCAGAACACGCGCCTCCAGGGATCCTTCCACCTGCCGGAGACGCTCCAGGGTGCCGATTCTCAACTTCGCCATGAGGTCTCACAGTAGTGAAAAGGAAAAAGCCCCGCACAGGGCGGGGCTTGACCAGTGGGGAAAGACTACTTGACGGTCTTGCCCACAGAATGCAGGTCCTGGCAGGCCTCGATGACGCGCTCAGCCATGCCCTGCTCCGCCTTCTTGAGGTAGGAACGCGGGTCATAGACCTTCTTGTTACCCACCTCGCCGTCGATCTTCAGCACGCCGTTGTAGTTCTCGAACATGTGCGAGACGATCGGGCGGGTGAAGGCGTACTGGGTGTCGGTGTCGACGTTCATCTTGATGGTGCCGTAACGCAGCGCCTCCTCGATCTTCTCCTTCTCGGAGCCGGAGCCACCGTGGAAGACGAAGTCGAAGGGCAGGGCGTCGTCAGACAGGCCCAGCTTCTTACGGGCGACCTGCTGGCCCTCGAGGAGGACCTCCGGGCGCAGCTTGACGTTGCCCGGCTTGTACACGCCGTGGACGTTGCCGAAGGTGGCGGCCAGCAGGTAACGGCCGTTCTCACCGGTGCCGATGGCATCGATGGTCTTCTCGAAGTCCTCTGCGGTGGTGTAGAGGTTGGCGCCAGCCTTGGCCTCCACACCGTCCTCCTCGCCGCCGACGACACCGATCTCGATCTCGAGGATGATGTTGGCCTTGCGGGACTTCTCCAGCAGCTCCTGGGCGATCTCGAGGTTCTCGTCGATCGGCACGGCGGAACCGTCCCACATGTGGGACTGGAAGAGCGGCAGCTCGCCGGCGTCGACGCGCTCCTGGGAGATGGCAATCAGGGGGCGCACGAACTCGTCGAGCACCTCCTTCTGGCAGTGGTCGGTGTGCAGTGCGACGTTGACGCCGTAGTGCTTGGCGGCCTCGTGCGCGAAGGAGGCCAGGGCGACCGCGCCGGCGACCTTGTTCTTCACGGCCAGGCCGGAACCGAACTCGGCGCCACCGGTGGAGAACTGGATGATGCCGTCGGACTCAGCCTCGGCGAAGCCCTTCAGGGCAGCGTTAATGGTCTCAGAGGAGGTGCAGTTGATGGCCGGGAAGGCGTAACCGCCCTCCTTGGCCTTGTCGAGCATCTCGTTGTAGATCTCAGGAGTCGCGATAGGCATAGGGTGATCCTCCGGGTAGTTCAAACAGGTCCGCATACCAGTATGCCCGCCTTTGGGTTTCCGCGCTCGCGCCAGCGGCGGATTCGCCAGCCTCCACTCCCCCCGATTCGGGCAGGCCTACAACTTGCGGGTGTCCGATTCTGCCAGCACGCGCGCGGCAGCCTCCAGCAGCATCCAGCCGGAGAGTTGGACGGAGAGGTCACGTTCGTCGATACGCAGGACGCCGAGCGCTTCCGGCAGGGTCGACGGGGCAAGACCGAAGTTGTGCGGCAGACGGGCATCGGCTGTCCAGTCGGTGGCGAAGACGGGCAGGCCATCGACCTCCAGGCGCCGGTTCCACACGGATTCGGCGGAAGCCAGCACCAGGCGGGCGGCGATCTTCTTCGCGGCCCGATTCGCGGCGTTATCGGAGGGCAGGCGCACTGCTACGTCCGCGAGGTAGCGCACGAGGATGCCCTTGAACAGGCCGCCATCGCCGTCGCCGGTGGTCCAGTCGATGACCCCGGAGGGGGTGGCCATGTGCACCGCCACGGCCTGCACGAGGGCACGGATGCGGGTGATGTACGGCATGGCCTCGTCGACGGCCTCGGCATCGGCCAGCCCGGAGATGGTGTCGCCGTGTGCGAAGCCGGCCTTCTTGCGCAGGGCGAGGGCGATCTCCAGGTTCGCGCCGAGGGTGACTCCCTGGCAGTAGGGATGGATGTTCTCGACGAGTTCCGGCCCGTGCATCCGCATGCGGATGCCGTCCATGACCAGGCCGTCATCGTTGATGAGGTGCTCGTGGATCCACTCGACGATGCTGCGCGCCTCCTCCAGGCGGCCCGTGCGGGCCATCATGATGGCGGCCGGACCGTTGGAGGGCACGTTGTAGAACGTCTCCCCGCTGCGCCATGGAAGGACACCGGTGAGGGAATCGATGCCGTCGACGAGGTTGTGCTCCAGCTTCGGCAGGACCTTCGGCATGGCGACCTGGTTGAGGGCGCCGGCGCGGCGTAGGGCCAGCGCCAGCCACGCCTTGTCGTCGTAGTAGCGATTCTGGGTCAGGGGGCCGAGGTTGCGCAGGCGGATGCCGGTGATGGTGTTGGCGATGGTGCGCCGCCGCGCCCGGGTGGGACGGCGTTGCGCAGCGTCGACGAGGCAGTCGAGGTAATGGGCCTGCCACCAGTAGTGCCAGCGCTGAAAGAGGCGTTCCTTGGTGGCCGGCGGCCAACTGACCACAGCCAAGTTGGTGCGCGGCAGCCCCCACAGGCGTGAGCCGTGGCGTTCGTTGATGGCGGATTCCGCCAGGTCGGCGCGGTGCGCCCAGGTTTCCTGCACGTCTGTTACTTCGCTCCCATGCTGCATCCGTGAAGTGTCACACCATGATAACGATTCCTTTGCGTTTGAGTCACGCCCAGATCACCAGGCGTGACTGAGATCTCCATGCTGCCTGATCCAGGCGTGCATGGCGATACCCGCCGCCACGCCGGCATTGATGGAGCGCGTCGACCCGAACTGCGCGATGGAACACGTCATGAGCGCGCCTTCCGCGGCCTCCGGGGTGATCCCGGGCCCTTCCTGGCCGAACAGCAGCAGGCATTCACGCGGCAGCTGCGCTGTCTCCAATGGCACCGATCCCGGAGTGTTATCGATGGCCACGACCGTCAGATCATTACTCAGCGCCCACCCGAGCAGCGATTCCACATCGGGGTGGTGCATGAGGTGCTGGTAGCGGTCGGTGACCATGGCCCCGCGCCGGTTCCAGCGCCGCCGCCCGACGATGTGCACGGTGTCCACGGCAAAGGCGTTGGCGGTGCGTACGACGGTGCCAATGTTGGCGTCATTCTCGAAGTTCTCGATCGCCACATGCAGCGGGTGGCGCCGCTTATCGACGTCTCGCACGATCGCTTCCCTGTTCCAGTACCGGTAGGCGTCGACCACGTTGCGCCGATCACCCTCGGCGAGCAGTTCCGGATCGAAGTGCTCCCCGTCGGGCCACGCCCCCTCCCACGGGCCGACGCCGTGCCGGCCTTCACCCCACTCGGTGGGACCAGGGTTAGAGTCCGAGATCATCAAGGCCCAGCAGGTAGCGGTATTCCAGGCCCTCAGCGCGGATAACCTCATCGGCGCCGGTGTCCCGGTCGACGACAGTGGCCACACCGATGACCTCGGCGCCGATCTCACGCAGCGCGGCGACGGCGGTGAGCGGGGAGTTGCCGGTGGTGGTGGTGTCCTCCACGACGAGCACCTTCTTGCCCACCACGTCTGGGCCCTCCACGCGGCGCTGCATGCCGTGCTTCTTGGCTTCCTTGCGCACCACGAACGCGTCGATCGGGCGGCCCGCAGCGTGCATGACGGCGGTAGCCACGGGGTCTGCACCCAGGGTGAGCCCACCCACGCTGACGTAGTCCCAGTCCGCGGTGAGCTGGCGCAGGAGGGCGCCGATGAGCTGGGATGCCTCATTGTGCAGCGTCGCCCGGCGCAGGTCGACGTAGTAGTCGGCCTCCTTGCCGGAAGACAGCGTCACCTTGCCGTGGACGATCGCCAGTTCCTTGACCAGTTCCGCCAGCTTCGCCAGCTGCGTGGCGTCAACATCGGTGCGGCTCATAGGGTTTCTCCTTGGTTATGCGGGGGCTAGAGCGAAAATCTTAGTCGTCGAAGAGGGAGGAGCCGCCGCTGAGGTCACGCGGCATGCGTGCCCCGCGCATCTGGCTCTCGGGCTTTTCGGCGCCGTCCGCGATCGCCTCCACCTCATCCGCCCCGACGTCCCGGGGTTCGACAACACCCCGGGCCACCACCTGGCGGCGGGTCGGCAGATCCAGCGGCTCCTCGGGCCGCTGCACGAGGGGGCGCTCCGCACCATCCGAACCTTCCCGCGCGACGGCGAGCACCCCGAAACCCGGTTCCGGGGGCCCGGGCATCTGGCGGGTGGGATCCAGATCCTCCATGTCGAGCGTCTGCGCGGCGGTGGCCTTCGGGGGTAGGGCACGCGCGGCGTCGGCAAGCATGGCCAGCGGGGCGAGCATCGCCTCCCAGTCCTCCTGGTGCGAACCCTTCGCGGTCTGGGCCAGCACCCAGTCCGCCTCGATCCACACGGCGGTGACTACCTCGGGGAACACCTCGAAAGCGGTGGTGACGCGTTCGTCGATAAGCCTTTCGGCGACGCCGATATCGGTGGCCAACACCGTGAACTCGCCGAGCGTGAACGCCTCCAAAAGATCCGCCGAGGATTCCTGTCCGAGGCCGCCACGGCGGGCATCGAGGACCACATCCGAGCTCGCGCCGCGGCGCATGGCCATGACGTTGACGCCGCCGATATCCATGAGCAACATCTCGTGACCATAGGCCTGACCACTGACAATGTCCCGGGCTACCGCCCCGGAAGCAGCAGCGCCGCGGGACCATTCGTCGTTGAGCCAGTCATCGTGGCGCGCGAAATCATAACCCTTCCCCTCCGCCCAGGCGCGGCGCTCACGGCGCAGCGCACCCGGCAGGTGCAGGCTGGGGCGCTGACGCTCGGGATCCGGGGCGGGTGCTTGCCGACGCCCATCCAGACGCCACAACGCCGCGGCACCACCGGCGGCGGCCGCTGCGAGGATAAAGGCAAGAGTCGACATCACCTCCGAGCGTAGTGCCAGGAAGGTCGAAAAATCAGAAGCCCCGCTGCACCGGGTTCGTCGGATCCGCCGACCACTGCGACCAGCCGCCCACATAGTGCGTCGGGCACCCCAGCCCCGCGTACTCCAGGGCGGCGATCGCCAGGGCCGAGTGGTTACCGGAACCGGAGTAGACGATGATCCCGGAAGCGTCCGTGATGCCCTCCCGGGCGAAACGCTCCCGGACCTCCTCCTTGCTGCGGATGGTGAAATCCTCGTGGAGCAGGTCTTTCACCGGGATGTTCAGCGCGCCCGGGATATGGCCGGCCTTAAGGTCGAGGATCTCGCGGCGGCCCGCGAAACGGCGCGCATCGCGGTTATCCACCAGCACCCCTCCCCCGGCCAGGTGATCGCGGACATCATCAATGTCGGCGACGGGCAGAGCACCGACGCGCACCGCCCCACCATCGGAGGTGGCGAAGTTCCCCGGCCCGCCGACAATCGGGTAGCCGAGTGTGTCCCAGCGCTTGAGCCCCCCATCGAGGATCTGCACATCATCGATGCCCGCCCACCGCAGGATCCACCACGCGCGGGCCGCCAGCAGGCCCGGCCCCTCGTCATAGACCACCACGCGACTGTTTTCCTCCAACCCCCAGCGGCTGAACCAGTCCTGCAGGTAGTGGGCCTCCGGCAGGGGGTTACGGCCACCGTCGGAGCTGGGGATCCCGGCCAGGGCATAAGCCGGGTCGCAGAACAGCGCGGTGGGCATGTGTTCGGATTCATAACGCTTGTAGCCCGCACCCTCACCCGGGGCCCAGTAGGAGGCGAGGACGGTCTGGTTGAGACCGTGGTAGATGTCGTCCCGCAGAGAGTCGGCGCTTACGAAGGTGCTCATATATCTCGATATTAGGTGGGGTTGGGCCGACGTGCCCGGGTCTCAGATCCAGCCGTGCTCCCGCGCCCGGGTATAGGCCTCGAATCGGTTCTGCGCCCCCACTTTGCTCATCGCCGAGGACAGGTAGTTCCGCGTCGTGCCCGGCGCGAGATACGCCGCCGCGGCGATGTCCTCCACCGACCCGCCCTGTCCGGCGAGTTCCAGCAGCTCCGCCTCGCGTTCGGTGAGTGGGGACTCCCCCGCGGAGATCGTCAGTGCCGCCAGTTCCGGGTCGATGTGGCGGCGTCCGGCGTGCACCGCCCGCACGGCGGTGGCGAAATCGGCGGCCGTCGCTGTTTTCGGCAAGAATCCCAGCACCCCGGCGGCCAGGGCCTGCTTGAGCGCCCGCGGGCGGGCGTGGCTGGTGACGATGAGCACCTGCACCTGCGGGGATATGTCCCAGATCCGGCGGGCCGTCTCGATTCCGTCGATGCCACCCATCTGCAGATCACAGACGCACACGTCGACCTGCTGCCCGCGCCGCCACCAGTCGATGAGTTCCTCCCCCGAGGCCGCGACGACGGCGACCTCCAGGTCCTCCTCCAACCCGAGCAGGGTGCCCAGCGACTGCGCGACAAGCGATTCATCGTCCACGATGGCGATCCGAATCATGATGTTTCCTCCAGGTTGAGGGTGGCGGTGAACACCCCGTCGTCGCGGGTGGTCTCCAGGTGCGCGCCGCGGCGTCGCAAAGCATCAAGTCCACCCGGCTTACCGACGTCCCCGTGCGCCCCGTCGTTGATCATCGTCACCGCCTGTGGTGTGAGGCTAAGCGTGGCGGTGCTGGCGTCGGCGTGGCGCAGCAGATTGGTGGTGGCCTCCCGGACGAACCACGCCGCCATCTCGCGGTGCGGCGCGGGAACATCCAGGCTGTCGCCGGTGACGGTGAGGGGGATGGCGGCGTCGGCAAGCAGGGAACGTGCGCCCTCGACCTCCGTGGCGAGGTTGACCGAGCGGTAGCCCTGGACCACCTCGCGCATTTCCGACAGGGAGGTCGCGGCAAGCGCGCGCAGATCGGCCAGTTCATCGGCCAGGCGCCCATCGCCGCGTTCCGCCAGCTTCTGCGCCAACTCCGCCTTAATGGACATCGCCGCCAGGTGCTGGCCAAGCGTGTCATGGAGTTCCTGCGCGAAACGCAGCCGCTCCCCGCTCACCTTGAGCTCGGCCTCCAGATGGCGGGCCCGTTCCGATTCCCGCATGACGCCCGCGGTCCACACCGACATGATGGTCACCGACGCGAGGAGCGACGGCAGCACAATGAGGTAGATGATGGCGGGATCAGAGCCCACGCCGTCGGCGAACGTGAGCACCAGAATGACAGTGAGCCCCAGCACCCACCACCAGCGTCCCCGCGTAAAAGGCAGAAACGCCAGGCTCAGGCACTGCCCCACGGCGATCGCCAGGAATACCGACGCCATCTGCAGTCCCGGCGCCACGGGTGCCAGGGCCCCCACGATCGTGATCGCCAGCCCGGCCACCAGGGCCAGCAACCCGCCGCGGAACCACGGGCGGTGATCCCGGCGCGGCTCCAGATTCAGGGCCGGCTGCAGCTCCAACGCCACGGCGCTGACCGTGACGGCGGCGAGCACCACCGACACCATGAGTACCAACAACCAGGCGGGAATGCTCTCCGCGCCAGCGGCCGGGAGGAGGAAGAACAGCGGGAGTGCGATCACCGTGAACTGGATGGACAGGCGGGTGTAGAGCAGGAACTTCGCGGCCCGACCAAGACCCCGCCACGAGCGGACGGGGTGACGCAGGTGAGTGGTCGACTTCACGGTGCCCAGCCTAACGGTGGGAGTCCCAGCGCATGTAGCGATTCGCCGCCCACACCGCCACCATGGTCCACAGGGTCAGCAGAAGCATCTTCTGCCACGACATCGCGAACACCTCCCCGGCGCTCAGCACCGGACTGTCCGGGGAGAAAGCCCCCAACCAACCCTGCTGCGCCAGGTCAAGGATGAGCGCGAAGGGGGTGCGGTCAATGACGGCGGCAGCCGGACCTTCGATGAGGAAGCGGAAGGCGGACATGGAGCCCAACACCAGGAGGAACACCGGCATCGAGGTGACCTGGGCCGCCTCCGCGTTGCTGGTGAACGCCGAGGTGAGCAGCGCCAGCGCCGAACTGAGCACGATGCCCAGGACCAACGCCACCACGACAGGCAGCGGGTTGACGGGCAGTGGCGCCCCGGTGGCGAGCAGCACGACGGTGAAGATGATGCTCATCACCAGCAGGAGCACCGCGCCGGGCAGGCAGAGGGAGACGAGGATCTCCCGGTCGGTGGCCTCGCCGGTGCGCAGGCGTTTGAGCACTTTCTCATCGCGGCGCGTCGTCGCCATGGACAACACCGCATAGAACTGGACGAAGAGCAGCGCAAAGGCGAGGAACACCTCCAGAGCACTGGCCGTGGCCATCCACGGCGTATCAATGCGCAGGTAGAGGAAGAACATGGCGAGCGGGAAAAGCAGCGGCATGATGATCGCCATGCCGACGATGGTGCGGTTGCGGGTGAATTGCAGGCCCTCGGCACGTGCCAGGGAACGGGTGCGGGTGAGAGTGGACACGGGATTCTCCTTGATTCTTTAGACGGTGTTTTAGACGGTGAGGCTCTCGGCGCCGGCGATGTCGAGGAACACTGACTCGAGGGTGGCGGGGCGGGCGGCGAAATGCTCGAGGGTTACACCGCCGTGGGCGGCCCAGGTGAGCAGGCGGAAGCTGTCGAGGCTGAGCTGGTTCGTGGAGATAGTCAGTCGGCTACCGTCACGGGAGACATAGGCCCCCGGCATCTCCGGCAGCGGCGGGTGATGCTCCGGGAGGGTGGCGGTGATGGTCGCGGGGACAGCCGAGACCAGACCTTCGAGCGTCCCCTCCACTCGGATGCGGCCAGCGTGCATGATGGCGATCCGGTCACACAACGCCTCCGCCTCTTCGAGATAGTGCGTGGTCAGCAGCATGGTCACCCCGCGCTCCCGCAGGGCGTCGAGCAGATTCCACACGTTGTGGCGCGATTCCGGGTCGAGCCCGGTCGTTGGTTCGTCGAGGAACAGCAGCGCCGGATCGCCGATGAGGGCGCACGCCAGGTCGAGGCGCCGTTGCTCGCCGCCGGACAGGGAACCGACCTTGATGGTGGCGCGGTGGGTGAGGTCGACGTCGATAAGCACGTCCTCGACGGGACGCGGCGTGGAACAGGTACCGGCCCACATCCGGAGCGTCTCGGCGACGGTGAGCTGGCTGGGCAGGCCGCCCGACTGGAGCATGATGCCCAGGTCCGGGCGCAGTTGCTGGCGATCCGCGACGGGGTCGAGGCCCAACACGCGGACCTCGCCGTGAGTGGCGGCGCTCAGCCCCTCGAGGATTTCCAGGGTGGTGGTCTTACCCGCACCATTGGTGCCAAGCAGGCCGAAGACCTCGCCGCGTTCCACGTGGAACGACACGTCATCGACAGCGATGAAGGTGGTTTTGCCAGTGCGGTAGTGGTGGGTGAGACCGTGGACGGTGATGGCTGCTGAAGTAGTCATGCCACTATCGTCGCTGGGGAGCGTTGACGCTGGTAGGGGCGTTTGTCAGCGATCTGTATGACAGATGTCATGGGCGCCCGGCAGGGTGTATTCTCCCCTGGTGAACAACTTCCGCCACGTGCTGATCAACACCCTGATCGCCAACGTCACCACCAGCTACCTCTGGTTCGCGCTGACGTTCTGGGTCTACCTGGAAACCGGCAACGTCGGACTCGCCGGCGTGCTCAACGGCCTGTACATGGGACTCATCGCCGTCGGGTCGATCTTCTTCGGATCCGTCGTCGACCACAACCGCAAGAAAAACGTCATGATGTTCGCCGCGGTGACCACGCTGATCTGTTTCGCGGCCGCCGCCGGCGTGTGGGTCATCGGGGTGACACCAGGCGAGGTCTCCGCTTCCGACCCCGCACTGCTGATCTTCGCGGCCCTCGTCCTCATCGGAGCCGTGGTGGAGCACATGCGCAACATCGCCCTGTCCACCGTGGTGACGCTGCTAGTGCCCGAGGACGGCCGCGACAAGGCCAACGGGCTGGTGGGGGCCGTGCAGGGGGCGGCGTTTTTTGCCACCTCGATCCTCTCCGGAGTATCCATCGGATACTTGGGCATGGAGTTAACGATGTGGATTGCCCTGGCTCTCACCGTCGTCGCGCTGGTGCACCTCGTGCCGGTGCAGATCCCCGAGCACCGCATCGTCACCGCCGCGGAAGCGACGGGGGACCCCGGCGCGGCCACCCCGGAGGCGGCGCCCGTGAGCAAGGGCCTTGACCTGCGTGGATCCTGGGCGGTCATCTTGGCGGTGCCGGGTCTGCTGGCGCTCATCCTCTTCTCCAGCTTCAACAATCTCATCGGCGGGGTGTACACCGCCCTCATGGACCCCTACGGCCTGGAACTGTTCTCCCCGCAGATCTGGGGGCTGGTCCTCGGTGTCACCAGCTTGGGTTTCATCGCCGGCGGTGCCATCGTGGCGAAAGTCGGTCTCGGCACCAACCCCGTCCGCACGTTGCTGCTGGTCAACATCGGTGTCGCGCTCATCGGCATGGTCTTCGGCCTGCGCGAGTGGTGGTGGCTGTATGCGGGCGGCATCTTCATCTTCATGCTCACCATCCCCGCCGCCGAGGCCGCCGAGCAGACCATCCTCCAGCGGGTGGTGCCCTTCCGCCAGCAGGGTCGCGTCTTCGGTCTGGCCATGGCGGTGGAGATGGCCGCCAACCCGCTGTCGACCATTGCCGTCGCGCTCATCGCTCAGGCCTATGTCATCCCGTGGATGGCCGGACCCGGCGCGCAGATCTTCGGCTGGCTGCTCGGCCCCGGCGAGACCCGCGGCATGGCGCTCATGTTCCTAGGCTCCGGCATCATCATGCTGGTCGTGGTGCTGCTGGCCTTCCTCTCCCGCCCCTACCGCCGCCTCAGCGACCATTACGCGGCCACGAGCCAGGACCTCGCAGGTTAAGGCGTCAGGGCATCGCCCTCGTCAGTGTGCTTATCGACGAGCACCGTGATGTTCCCCGGCCCCGGCTTCGTCTGCCCGGTGCGGCCGGTAGGGATGCTGGCCCCGTGGTCGGCGATGACGGATTCCAGGTGCGCGCCCGCCGGGACGGTGACATCCCCGATGAGGACGCAACGGTGGACGGTGGCGCCTTTCTCCACGCGCACACCGGGCCCGATGAGGCTGTGCTCGACGGTGCCGGCGATGTCCGCGCCCGGGCAGACCAGTGAGTTGTTGATCTCGGCGTCCGGGGCGATCCGCGCCGGGGCCGACTGGGAGAGGTTGGTCAACAGCGGCCAGTCCGGGCGGTGCAGGTCGATCCCGGTGCCCTCGATGAGCTCCATGTGGGCCCGGAAGTAGGCGTCAATGGTGCCCAGGTCCCGCCAGTAGCCGTCCATGCGGTACTCGTGGACCGTGGCGTTGTCCACCATGTGCGGGATGATCGTCTCGCCATAATCCCCCAGCTCAGAGCCGTCGGAGCCGGCGGGGAGCAGATCACGGCAGGCACGGCGCAGGGCCGCGACGTCAAAGATAAAGACCTCGGTTGCCACGACGCGGCCTGGCGGGGATGCGGGTTTGTAGTCGTAGGCAGTGACATCCTGGTCCTTGGTGGACACCACCCCGTAGCGGGAGGGATCCTCGGCGATCTCGGTGGTGATGATCGTCACGTCACTGCCCAGCTCCACGTGCTGATCAAGCACCGGGCGCAGGTCCAGCTGATAAAGGTGGTCCGCGCTGAGCACAATGAGGGTCTGCGCGCCGAACTCTTCCACCGCCTCTAGCTGCTGGAAGAGTGCGTGCCCGTTGCCCTCCGAGAACCCATCTTCTGTGTCCCCCTCCCCCGGTGGGAGGAGGCGCAGCCCGTGGCGGGTGCCGTCCAGATCCCACGGCCGCCCACCGGCGAGATGCCGGTTAAGCAGGTTCGGGCGGTACTGCTCGGCGATCCACACATCCCGGATCTGGGAGTGAGTGAGGTTGGACAACGCGACGTCGATAAGCCGGTAGGAACCGGCCAGGGGGACGGCTGGTTTGGGGCGCGCGTCCGTCAGCGGGGAGAGCCTGCTGCCGCGCCCTCCCGCGAGGATGAGCGCGACCGTCTTCGATGCGTTGCCGTTCATGGGTCCATGGTACGGATCCGAGTAGCCTGGCCGCATGGACCGAGATACCGTGACCACACTCCTCCTCGACTTGCTCGCCCGCACCGCGCTCACCCTGCCCCGCCTCCGGGAACTCAGCCCAGCCGAACTTAACTCCCACCCCGGCGGGCACCCCAATTCCCCCGCCTGGCTGCTGTGGCACACCGGCCGGGAGATCGACATGCAGCTCGCGCACCTCAGCGGCGGCGCGGAGGTGTGGGAGGAGTTCCGGGAGCGTGTCGGCCTCGGCGAGATCGGTGACACCCTCGGCTATGGGCACAGCCACTCAGAGGCCGCATCCGTGCAGGTCGAGGACTTCACGGTGCTCATCGAGTACATCGGCGCGACCCTCGGCGCCGCCCACCAGTACATCAGCGGGGTGAGCGACTGGGGCGAAATCATCGACACCTACGACGGGGAGCCGATCACCCGGCACGTGCGCATGACGTCGATCCTTATCGACGCCATCGAGCACCTCGCGCAGGTGGCCTACATCGCCGGGATGCCCTCAGTGGTCTCGTAGAGCCTTGATGAGCTCGTCCTTGTTCATCGTCGAGCGGCCCTCGATGTCCAGTTCACGCGCGCGTTCCTGGAGTTCATCGACGGTCCACTCCTCGTAGGCGTCCGCATTGCCGCCCCGGCGTCCGACCTCCTCGCGGGAGGAGTTCGCGGCGGCGTTGGCGATGCGCGCGGCCTTCTCCTGGCTCGCACCGTCCTCGCGGAGCGACTCGTAAAGCTCTCGGTCTTTGATGGGGTCCTTGTTCTCAGCCATGGGCCCGAGGGTAGATGGCGGTCTGCAACATGTCACCGGCGATGTGAGCTCCCCAGCGCCTGAACAGGCGAAATGCAAAACCTGACCTCTGTTCAGGTCAGGTTTTGCATACCGTTCGACTAGCCGCGGGTCACGTCCAGCGACTCGCCACCCTCGGCGACATCCACGTGGACGGTGTCACCGTCGCGGATATCACCGGCCAGCAGCTCCTTGGCCAGGCGGTCACCGATGGCCTGCTGGATGAGGCGACGCAGCGGGCGGGCACCATAGGCCGGGTCGTAGCCGCGCTCGCCGAGCCAGGACTTCGCCGCATCGGAGACGT
>NZ_JAUNUG010000057.1 GCF_030538285.1 Corynebacterium sp. | reverse complement strand
CGGTCCTGTCCACCGGCGAGACCTGCACCGGTGACCCCGCCCGCCGCGCGGGTAATGAGTTCCTCTTCCAGATGCTCGCCACCGAGAACATCAATACCCTCAACGACGTCTTCGACGGCATTCCCGCCGGTCAGCGCAAGATCATCACCACCTGCCCGCACTGTTTCAACACCATCCGCAACGAGTACCCGGATTTCGACGGCCACTTCGACGTCTTCCACCACACCCAGCTACTCAACCGCCTGGTCCGCGAGAAGTTGCTCACGCCCGTCCCCCGCGGCCCGGAGAATCGCCGCCCGGTCACCTACCACGACCCCTGTTTCCTCGGCCGCCACAACCAGGTCTATGACCCGCCGCGCGAGCTGGTGGAAGCCTCCGGGGCGTCGCTGGTGGAGATCTCCCCCGCCCGCGAGGACGCCTTCTGCTGCGGCGCCGGCGGCGCGCGCATGTACATGGAGGAAACCATCGGCCGCCGCGTCAACGAGTTCCGCTCCGAACAGGCCCTGAACACCGGCGCCGAGGAGATCGCCACCGGCTGCCCCTTCTGCAACACCATGTTCACCGGCGGCGTGAAAGCGCTTACCGACGCCCCCGACCGCCCCGTCGTCCGCGACGTCGCCCAGATGCTCCGCGATTCCGTGCTAATCGACGGCCACCTCCCCGAGCCCCGCGAACCCCACTTCCTCGGCGAAATCACCCGCCCGAAGCGCACCCCGAAGCCGAAGCCTGAGCCTGCTGCTGAGCCTGCGGCTGCTCCTGCACCGCCGGCCGCTCCGAAACCTGCTGCTCCTGCGGTTCCCGCGGCGCCTCCCGCTCCGCCGTCTCCACCCTCGATCCCCGCAGCGCCAGCAGTCCCTCCCGCCCCGCCGGCCCCCGGGGCTGCCGTTCCCCCAGCTCCCGGCGCTGCAGTGCCACCCGCACCGGCCGCTCCCGTGGTGCCCCCTGCTCCAGCCGCGCCCCCGGCTCCCCCGGCACCTAAATTTGCTGTCCCTCCTGCTCCGGGGATCGCTGTGCCGCCGGCCCCGGGCTCCGCGGTTCCCCCGCCTCCTGCGCCCCAGCCGAAGGACGACGAGCAGTAGCCCAGACACACCCCACGTTCGACGATTTACCCCATGCATAAGAACAGCAGAAATACACATACCCCAGGCGTTTGATACAGCTACTCGAAAGCTACTCGAAACACTTCCCACACGCGGGACCAGCGCAAACGCACCTACTCGAAAGCTACTCGAAAAATTTTCGAGTAGAGTAGTGTCCATGAAACCGTTCTCCCCCGCGGACCTGCTCACCCGTGCCGAGGACCAATGGTTCGAGCGCAAGTCCTTCAAGATCCAACCAAAGGATCTGGCGAAAACAATCGTCGCTATGGCCAATGCCGATGGCGGCACTATCGCCGTAGGGATTACAGACCGCTCCTACGATGGTCACCCGAGCACCAAGCAGGAGAACTCCATCCGTCAGACCCCGTTGGAACACACCGATCCGACTGTGCAGTGCTCGATTGAGGTTCACGAGTTGCCGGACGGATTCGTCCTGCTGCTTAATGTTCAGCCGGGTTCCCGGGTGCATTACCTCAGGAGTGGGGAGTGCTATCTCCGGGTCGGGGACCAGTCGCACAGATTGAACGCGGATGACATTTTGGAGCTGCGTTATTCCAAGGGCGAGCAGCTTTTCGACGCCACCCCCGCCCGTGATTCCACCCTGGAAGACCTAGACCCGGAGAAGCTGGCTGATTTTGCTGAAAGAATCGGCTCTCGAAGCTCCATTGATGCGCTGCGTGCACGTAACCTCCTGACCCGGGATCACATCCCGACGGTGGCTGCTCTTCTGCTGTTCGGCACGAATCCGCAGCGTGACTTCCCCAGCGCATATGTCAGGGTCTTGAAGTGGAACGAAGCCGATCGCCTCCCAGGCCGAGAACAACAGCTCCTCGAAGACCACAGGTTCGAGGGGACCATTCCGGATCAGATCACTGCGGCACGGGAGAAGATCCTCGAGCTGATCCCCCGAGTTCGGCGGCTCGGTAGCGAAGGATCCTTCGTCGACGAGTCTCTCATTCCTCCGAATGCGTGGTTGGAGGGCCTGGTTAATGCAGCCATCCACCGCTCATACAGCTTGATGGGCGACCATATTCGATTCGAGATCTTCCCCGACCGTATCGCGATCTCCAGCCCAGGTCGATTCCCGGGACTCGCTGACCCTCGCGATCCCGAGAGGATTACTCGTTTCGCCCGCAATCCGCATATTGCACGTATCGCCTCCGAATTGAGAATTGGGCAGGAGTTGGGAGAGGGTATCCGTCGTATCTTCTCTGAGATGCGCCAGGTCGGCTTTCAGGATCCGGTCTACCGTCAGACCAGTGGGTCTGTAATCCTGCAGTTGAGGGCAGAAAAGCGCCTGAGCCCACGGATGCTTTCGTCTTTGCCGTCTCGCGCTGAGCAAATCTTGTCGACTCTCCAACTATCTGCCACGCCACTCAGCACCGGCCAGGTGGCAGATGCCGCAGGTGTGAGCACGCCCTCGGCGCGGAGGGCGTTACGAGCGCTACGCGACGCCGACCTCGTCATCTGGCGCGGCAGCTCCGCTCGGGATCCTCGCGCTACGTGGGCAATCTCCGACCATTTTTGAGTACTCGAAAACTACTCGAAACACTCCCCACGCCCGGGACCAGCGCAAACACAGCTACTCGAAAGCTACTCGAAAAATTTTGGAGTAGCCTCCCCGGCTAGCCTCACCCCCGCGGGAGCAGCACGCGCACCAGCTGCGATCCCAGCCACACCCACAGCGGGCAGCCGAAGACGAGGACCCACAGGAGCGGATGGACGTCTGCGTCCCCGCGCCCGAACACCAGGACCTGCCCGAAGGCGACCATGCTCTGCAGTGAATGGGCCACCATCGCGGCGGTGAGGGAGCCGGTGAGCACGTAAACCAGGCCGAAGCCGATGCCGGTGAGGAGGTAGCCGATGGTCATGACGTTGAGGGAGGCGTCGGCCAGGTGGGGCATGACGAACAGAACGGCGCTGACTCCGATACCCACTACGGCACCGAGCCACACACGCCCACGGCGGGCGATGGCGTCGTGGATGGGGCGCAGGATGGCGCCGCGGTAGAGGATTTCCTCGCAGATCGGGGCGAGGATGACGGAGGCCACCACCACCGCGACGGCTGGCAGCAGCGGGCCGCCCAACTGCAGGTCAGTGAACACCTTCACAGCCTGCTCCCCCTGGGATCCGCCGTCGATCCGACCCAGCAACCAGAACGCCGCGTGCGTGACCGCGAAGACTGCCAGCACCACCGCGATATCCCGCCCGCTGAGTCCGCGGGTCATGCCGAGGTCGTGGCGGGTGGGCCAGCGTCGAGAAGCAAGCGCGAGAAACAACAGCGCCAGGAAGGCGAAGGCGATGAAGGACAACGGCGGGGAGATCAACACCGCCTGGGAGCCGATGATGAAGGCTAGCAGGGCGAGGAGCGCGTACCAGGCTTTCCAGGTGGTCAGGTTGCGGGCAAGACGATTCATAACCCCGATCGTGTCATCACCACCGGCATCCGCACCATCGGGGATTGCCCGGAAAGTGGAAAATGGGGGAAAACCCGGAGGGCGGCGTCGATAAGCATCATTACACTAGATGACATGGACATGAGACTTAGCGACGCCGAACGCAATGCCGCCATGTCCACCCTGGGGCGCGCCTTCGGGGAGGGGCGGCTGAGCGTCGACGAATACGATCAACGATGCCAGGCGATTGTGCAGGCCGATTTCCGCCGCGACCTGGACCCCCTGTTCGCCGACATCCCCCAGTTCCACGGGCAGTCCCAGCAGGTGGACAAGCTCTATTCCGCGCAGGAAATCGAGGCCGCGTACCGGGATGGCCGGAAGATCCGCCTCGGCATCATGGGCTTATCGACGGTGGGCGTCACCGCCTTCACCGTCTTGCTCGCCACGCCCACCGCGGGCCTTCTATGGCTCATCCTGCCGGCACTGTTTCTGCTGCTCTATGTGATGAAGGTTGGCCCGAAGAGCTGGTACGTGCCCAGCGCCGCGGCCGTCAACCGGCAGCGCATCAAGGAACTACGCACCACGGAACGCCTGCGTGCCACCGAGTTGCGCCTGGCGGAGCAGGACAAGCTGGCCGCGCTGCGCGCCGAACGACGCGCCCAGACGGCCGAGCTGACGAACAACGCCATGAACTTCGTCAACAAGGCATTGGAGCGCGGCAAGAAGTAGTGGCAACATGGTGGCCATGAGTGAATCCGCCAATCCCGCCCGCCGACGTCCCCGCACGTTCGATCAGTCGAACAAGATGAAGGACGTTCTCTACGAGATCCGCGGCCCGGTGTCCGCGGAGGCGGAGCGGCTGGAGGCGGATGGCCACCACATCCTCAAGCTCAACACCGGCAACCCCGCGACCTTCGGTTTCGACGCCCCCGACGTCATCATGCGCGACATGATCGCCGCCCTGCCCACCGCGCAGGGCTACTCCACGTCGAAGGGCATCATCCCGGCGCGCCGTGCGGTGGTGACCCGCTATGAGCTGGTGGATGGCTTCCCGGAGTTCGATGTGGAGGACGTGTTCCTGGGCAACGGTGTCTCCGAGCTCATCACCATGACCATGCAGGCGCTGCTCAACGACGGCGACGAGGTACTCATCCCGGCCCCCGACTACCCGCTGTGGACCGCCGCGACCTCCCTGTCCGGCGGTAAGCCGGTGCACTACCTGTGCGATGAGGAAGACGATTGGAACCCATCGATCGAGGACATCCGTTCCAAGGTGACGGACAAAACCAAGGCAATCGTGGTGATCAACCCGAATAACCCGACGGGTGCGGTGTACTCGAAGGAGGTGCTGCAGGCCATCGTCGATATCGCCCGCGAGCACCAGCTGCTCATTCTCGCCGATGAAATCTACGACCGTATTCTTTACGACGACGCCGAGCACATCTCCCTGGCCACCCTCGCCCCCGATCTGCTCACCATTACTTACAACGGCCTGTCCAAGGCCTACCGTGTCGCCGGTTACCGCGCCGGTTGGATGGTGCTCACCGGCCCGCAGGAGCACGCCCGCGGCTTCATCGAAGGCCTCGAACTGCTCGCCGGCACCCGCCTGTGCCCCAATGTGCCCGCGCAGCACGCGATCCAGGTCGCACTCGGTGGCCGCCAGTCGATCTACCAGCTCACCGGCGAGGGCGGACGCCTGCTTAACCAGCGCAACGTCGCCTACGAAAAGCTCAACGAGATCCCCGGCGTGAGCTGCGTCAAACCCATGGGTGCGCTCTACGCGTTCCCGAAGCTGGACCCCAACGTCCACGAGATCCACGACGACGCCAAGCTCATGCTCGACATCCTCCGCGCCGAGAAGATCCTCCTCGTGCAGGGCACCGGCTTCAACTGGCCGCACACCGACCACTTCCGCCTGGTCACCCTGCCGTGGGCCTCCCAGCTGGACAACGCCATCGAGCGCCTGGGCAACTTCCTGGCCAGCTACAAGCAGTAACGAGAGGCCCGGTAGGAGAAATTCCTACCGGGCCTCTGCCCGATTCAGCGCCCGGCGGCTACGCGCGCGAGCGACGGATCAACAACACACCGGCCGCCCCGAGAGCCAGCGCCAGGGCCACAATCCCCAGCACCGACGCACCAGTCTGCGCCAAGGTGCGCTGCGGTGTCTGCTGCTTCTCGACGCCCGGCTGCCCCACCGTCGGTGGCACCTTATTCGGGTAGTTCTTATCGATCGCCTTGGAATCTTCCGGGATGTCTCCCGGCTGTCCCGGCTGCTCCACGGTCTGGCCCGGCTGATCCGGCACCGGTGCTGAGGAACCCGAGGACGTCGACGAACCGATGCTGGAACCGATGATCGGCACCAACGGCACCAGGATCCACCACCACGGCGGGTTCGCCGAGTTGGTCACCTTCACCAGGGTGGCCTTCTCAGTGGAGTCCTCCTGGATGATCAGCGTGGCGGTACCGTCACCGTTATCCGTGACTGCACCCGGGGTGTCGGAGGAAAACACCGGGGTGTTCCACTCCGCGATAAGGGTGTTCGCCGGCTTGGTCTCCTTCAAGGTGACCACGGTACCCACGGGCAGGGCCGGGAAGTCAGAGAAGGTCTCCCCTGCCTTGACCGTGAACACCTGGGATTCATCCTCACCGTCGACAGTCCACGACGCTTCGATCTCGAACTCATCGTTGCGGGCGGAGGAACCGGACAGACCCGACAATTCCTTGGTCACTGCGAAGGAGCCGGAGGAGATCTCGACGGTGTTGGTCAGGGTGACGGCGACGTTGTCGGTTTCGATGGTCGTCAAAACAGCGCTCTTTCCGTCGGCAGAAATCTCGACGTTCTCACCACCGCTGAAGACCGGATCCCCGAAGGTGATGCCGTCGATCTCCGGGAGGTTGATCTCGGAGAGGGTGACCTGCGTGCCACGCGGCAGCATCCGCTCTCCGGCCACCGGGGTGCCGTCGGCGAGGACAGAGATGGTCTCCGTCATTTCCTCGCCATCAAGGAGGTACGTGGCCTGGACGGTGAAGACGGTGTTGGCCGGGATCTTCGCCTTGGCCTCCTCGCTGCCTTCCAGCTGCTTGGTCACCTCGAAGGAGCCACGCTCGACACCGCGGATGGTGCCGGAACCGGTCTGGCTGTAGGTGATGCTCCGGGTGAATTCGCGTTCCAGGATCTGTGCCTTGTTACCGATTTCGGTGCCGACAGGTAGCCCCCTCTGCTCCGTCGTCTGAGTGTGGTAGCGCACCCGGTAGTGGTGTTGCGGATTCCAGCCATCGACCGGTCGAGAGACTGTGATTTCGGCCGTGGTCGCCGGATCGCCGACGACCATCGAGACCCCGGGCCGCCCGGTCAAGGGGGCGTAGTCGCCGAGCTGCGTCTGCCCGGTGTCCGCGTAGACGTTGGCCCGGGATTCGACGAAACCGGTGAATTCGTGAAGATCCGACGTCAAGACATCCTCGATCGTGAAAGTCTCAGGATTATCATCCGCAATAAGGGAGCCGGGGATGTTTACCGTCCAGACAGCAGTCGCACCTTGGGAACCTCCCTCAAACCAGCCCCACTTCTCGATGTCATTGTCAACGACGACAGTTTCGGCAACAATGCCGCCCTCGCCGGGAAGGGGGACTGTGATCGTAGCGCCGGTCCCCAGCTCGAAGTCGACGCTCTCTTGGCTAGTGATCGTCACGGCCTGAGTCTGGAGCTGCAGTTCGCCCCCGACGTTGTCCTGGCCTTCAAATGCGTCATTGAAGGTACAGGTGACGGTCTGAGTCGCACGAGTTACAACGCAGCTACCGCCCACCTTTCCATCATCGACGAGGTCAAAAGTGGTGTCCTGGGTAAAAGCGAGCTCTTCCGGGAAAGTCAGCGAAAACTGCTCCCCGTCGGTCACACTGTTTTCGGCACGCCAGTCCCACGTAACATCCACCCTGGTGAACTGCTGGATGGGAATATTGCCGGTGGTCAAGGTGATGTTGTCGATGACGATGTTCGGATTGTCCGTGCCAGTCGCGACAGCCAGGGCCTGCTCCAGGCCGCCATCCTGCATTACATCTTCGTCGATGAGGGGGTCAACGTCCTCCGCGCCAGGCTCGACGAGCTCCGCAGCGGTGGTGTCGTCGGTCTCCGGCTCCGTCTGGGCGTGAGAGACCGCGGGCATGAACCCGAGGACAAGAAGGATGGCCAGTGCCAGCGCGATGATCAACTGCAGCTGACGCGTGACCCTGCCCGCGAGGGGACTGAGTAGCGACATTATGGTTCTCTTTTCCGTTGAGGATAGTGGTGTGCAGATCCACATCTAGACAGCGGATCGTTACACTACCCGCTTTCTTCTCACAGGAAATCTAACCACAATCTTCGATAGAAATTCCATTCATCATTAAAATCTCAGGCAGAAAAGTAATCTATCAGGCTTCTTTCACTGAAAACTCCGGAAGAACCAGCTCAATCAACTCCCCGAGCACTTCATCGGCTGGCCGACTTCCCCTCTTGAGCCCTAGCAGACAATGGTCGACGCCCATGTCCTCCAGCTCGCGGAGGATCGCCACCAGTGTCCGCGCGCCGACGCTCCACCCGAATTTGATTGGCCCGGCCTCCGCGTCCGGATCCTGGTGCAGGTCCAGGGCGATGTTCATGGCGAAGGGTTTATCCACGCCTGCGCTGCGCCATTCCGCCAGGTATTTGCGCTGCACCGGTAGCGGCCGGTGGTAGGTGACGTGCGCATCAGCGTGCTCGCGGTGCCACTCCATGGTCTGCAGGCAGGAGCCGACGGTGAGCACGGGCGGGCGTATCGCCAGGGGTTTGGGCACGATGTCCCCGCCCCACATTCGCCCCTTGGACCAGCGGATACCCTTGTTTTCGGTGCTCCAGGCCTGGTTCATCACGTCAAGATGCTCCCGGAAGGCATCCGCCCGCTGCCCCTCCTCCAGGCCAAACGCCTTGTATTCGACGGGCCGGTCACCTGTGGCCAGGCCCAGCAGGAAACGCCCGCCCGAGAGGTGATCAATGCTGGCGGCCTGTTTCGCCAAGTGCAGCGGGTGGCGTACCGGCAGCACGACAGCTCCGGTCGCCAGGGCGATCCTGCTTGTCGACGCCGCCAAGTAACCCGCATACGTAAACGGATCCCACACTTGCCCCACATCCCCGAAATCCTCCACCCGCAGGGGAATATCGCGCAGCCACACGGCCGCAAATCCGCCCGCCTCCGCCTGTTGCACCAGCTGGACCTGGCGGGCAATATCACCGACCAGCGGCAGCGCCAGGCCGAGTGTCAGCCGACCGCGCGGGAACACCCGCTGAAAGCCCGGCAGGGTGGTGACGGGGGCGTCGGAAAGCTGGAACGGTGAGCTCATATGCTCATGCTATCCGCGCTAAGGTCTGTTTTTATGGGTTCCCACCGTGCTGCCGATTCCGCCCCCTCGCTGTGGCGCCGCCTCCTCCTCGGATTTCTTGTCCTGTCCGTGCTGGCGACGGCGGTGGGACTGTGGCACCTCTGGCCGCCGGCGGAGGATCCGCAGGTCAGCCCCGACTTCGCCACAACATTCAACCTCAATCACACGCAGGTCACAGGCGAGGTCATGCTTGTCGACGCCGCCGCCTGCACCTCCCCCTCTACCGGCCGGGCCTTCGACGGCTCCCCCACCGTCCCGCTGGAGCAGTCGGGGCAGAGCTGTGAACGTTCGATCGTGGAGATCTCGTCCGGCCCCGATGAGGGCCGTCGCACCCAGCTCGTGCACTATGGGCTGCCGGGCGAGCCGGAGTTGGAAGAAGGCGACGCCATCCTGCTGACCTCCTCCGACACCCCCGACGGGACCGTCTACACCTTCGGCGATTATCAGCGCACGGTGTCGTTGGCGGTGTGGGGTGTGCTCATCGCGTTGATGATCGTGGTCTTCGCCGCGTGGCGTGGCGTGCGGGCGCTGGTGGGACTGCTCATCACCCTGGTGGGTATCGCAGTGTTCCTGTTGCCCGCGTTGCTACATGGCCGAGATCCGCTGGCGTTGGCGCTGGTGGCGGGCGCGGCGATCCTCATTGTGGTGGTGCCGCTGGTGCACGGGGTGAACTGGAAGTCCGCCTCGGCGTTGGCGGGCACGATCATCGCCTTGGGGGTGGCTGCGGCCCTGGCGCGCCTGGCAATCGACACCACCCACCTACGGGGACTGGGTTCGGATGACAACCTCACCATCCTGCTGTATCTGCCCGAGGTCTCCATCGTCGGTCTGTTGTTGTGCGGGTTCATCATCGGCGCGCTCGGCGTGCTTAACGACGTCACCATCTCCCAGTCCTCCACCGTCAACGAACTGGCCGACCTCGATCCCGACGCCTCCCCCTGGCGCCTGTTCCTCGGCGCCATGAAAGTCGGCCGCGACCACATTTCCTCGATGGTCTACACGCTGGTGCTCACCTACACCGGCGCGGCCCTGCCACTGCTGCTGCTCATTTCCGTGGCGCAGCGCCCGCTGACACAGACCCTGACCAGCGATATTGTCGCCACCGAGCTGCTGCGCTCCGGCATCGGCGCCCTCGCCCTCACCCTCGCGGTGCCACTGACCACGCTCATCGCAGCATGGACAGTGCCGGAGAAACGCTAGAGCGTACGGCCCAGGGCGTGGACCTCCCAGCCCGCGCCCTGCCACTTATCGACGTCGAGGACGTTGCGGCCGTCGATGATGATCTTGTTGTTGACCAGCTCACCCGCCACCTGCGGGTCCAGGTCGCGGAACTGCTGCCACTCCGTCGCCAGGACGACGACATCCGCACCCTCCAGCGCCTCCTCGACCGAGTCGACATAACCCAGAGTCGGGAACACCTTGCGGGCGTTGTCCATAGCCTTCGGGTCGAAGACGGAGACATCCGCTCCCGCCAGTGACAGGGAACCCGCCACCGACAGCGCCGGGGAATCCCGCACATCATCCGAGTTCGGCTTGAACGCCGCACCCAGCACCGTCACGCGGTGGCCGAGCAGGTTGCCGTCGCACAGCTGGCGGGTGAGCTGGACAACACGGTCACGACGCCGCATATTGATCGCGTCGACCTCACGCAGGAAGGTCAGCGCCTGGTCCGCCCCCAACTCACCGGCCCGCGCCATGAAAGCACGGATGTCCTTCGGCAGACAGCCGCCACCGAAACCGAGGCCGGCGCCGAGGAACTTGCGGCCGATACGATCATCGTGCCCGATGGCTTCCGCGAGTTTGGTCACGTCGCCACCCGCGATCTCACAAATCTCCGACACCGCGTTGATGAATGAGATCTTAGTGGCCAGGAAAGCATTCGCCGAGACCTTCACCAGCTCCGAGGTGACCCGGTCCATCACGAGGAAAGGAGTGCCCTCAGCAATCGACCGCGCATACACCTCACGCGCGATCTCCTCCGCCTGCGTCTCACCGCGACGCACACCCAGAACAATGCGATCCGGGGTGATCGTGTCCTGCACCGCATAACCCTCGCGCAGGAACTCCGGGTTCCACGCGATCTCCACGCTGGTGCCCGGCTTCGCCAGCTCATCGGCCAGCTTCTGCAGCTCATCGGCCGTACCCACCGGGACGGTCGACTTACCGAAGATGATGTGATCGCCCTCCAGCAGCGGCACCAGATCCTTGATCACCGCGTACACGTAGGTCAGATCCGCTGCGTAGGAACCACGCTCCTGCGGCGTGCCCACACCCAGGAAGTGCACATTCGCGAACTCCGCCACCTGGGCATAGTCGGTGGTGAAGTCCAACCGCCCCGCCTCCAGGTTGCGGGTGAGCACCTCCGGCAACCCGGGCTCAAAGAACGGCACCACGCCATCCTTGAGCGATTCGATCTTGGCCTCATCCACGTCCACGCCCAGAACCTCGTGCCCCAGCTCAGCCATGCAGGCGGCGTGGGTCGCACCCAGGTATCCGGTACCGATCACTGTCATACGCATAACAGACCTTTGTACCGGTGCCGGGTGAACAAGGCCTGAACTGAAACTGAATGTCGTCTTTTTGGGGGTGGTCAGGGGGTATCGCCGCGTCAGACAATACGGCTGCTGGCTCGTGCCGCCGGGCGTGAAACCCGCTATCCCTGCGGGAAGTTCAGGTAGGCCCGCGACGGCGTCGGCCCGCGCTGCCCCTGATACTTCGAACCCAGAGAACCCGTGCCGTAGGGCACCTCCGCGGGCGAAGACATCTTGAAGATCGCCATCTGCCCCACCTTCATCCCCGGCCACAGCGTCATCGGCAGGTTCGCCACGTTCGACAGTTCCAGGGTGACGTAGCCGGAAAAGCCCGGGTCGATGAACCCGGCGGTGGAGTGCGTGAGAAGTCCGAGACGTCCCAGCGAGGACTTGCCCTCCAGTCGGCCGGCGAGATTATCCGGCAGGGTGAACTTCTCCAGCGTCGAGGCGAGCACAAACTCACCCGGGTGCAGCACGAAGGCGTCGCCCTCCTCCACCTCGACGAGGCTAGTCAGCTCGTCCTGCTGCAGCTTCGGGTCAATGTGCGTGTACTTCGAGTTGTTGAAGACGCGGAAGAAGCGGTCGAGGCGAACGTCAACACTCGACGGTTGGACGTTCTCCGGCTCATAGGGCTCGATGCCTAGGGCACCGGAGTCGATGGCGGCACGGATGTCACGGTCGGATAAGAGCACGTCTACGAGCATACGTCACCGCCCCTCGCCCACGTTTGCGAACGGGCGGGCTCATATGTCAGAGGTCCCCCATATCGTGCGAGGTGTTCCATCCCCCACTCATCGAAAGGGACCAACATGTCCTCCATTTTCCGCCGACTTGCGGCCTCCGCCCTTAGCTTCGCCCTCATTGTCCCGGCGGTCGGCGCCGCCACTGCCGAAGCCTCCAGCTTCGGCAGCAGCTCGCAGACCGCCGCGCAAACCACCGAAAACCTGGCGTCGAAGGAAGCCCGCCTGAAGAAGGCCACGGAAAGCCTCCTCTCTCGCTCTGGACACACAATTGACGCCAATGCAGCCAGATTCGCCGAGCTCAACTTGGCGTTCGCTAAGCAGGGAATCTTCTCCTACGACAGAAACGCGCAGTACAGGGATCGGACGATCGATGGCACCGGTTTCATCATCATCACCCGCATCCCTCACAACTCCATCGACCGCACCATCCAGAATCTCGATGCGACTCCTCGCGTCGAGACCGGCGGCCCGCGTCTCGTGGGCGTCGCAGTGGGCTCCGACGAGCAGTTCACATACCTCGTCGAGCAGTACCAGTACTAGCTTCGACGGCCCCAAGGCCGAGCCCACCTGACCCCGGTGCTAAACTTCATCGGTAGCTCTCCGCGAGCAGATGCCGGCGTAGTTTAGTGGTAGAACATCAGCTTCCCAAGCTGAGAGTGCGGGTTCGATTCCCGTCGCCGGCTCCATGTCATGAGTCGGGACATAGTTGACACTATGAGTCGCGACATCGTTGACAGT
>NZ_JAUNUG010000009.1 GCF_030538285.1 Corynebacterium sp. | reverse complement strand
TCTCGGAGCAGATGAAGGTGCGGGACTCGACGCGGGCGACGTCGTCCGGGTTGGAACGGGCGAGGAAGCTGTTGGGTCGCTTCTCCTCGTTCAGCTTGATGAGGGTGCCTGCCTCGACCAGTTCCGCGGTGAGGCGGTCCCACTCCTCCTGGGAGCCGTCAGCGAAGACGACCGCCTCCGGCTGGAACAGCTCCACTGCCTCTGCGATCCAGGAGAGGAGCTTCTCGTTATCGGTCGGGGCCGGGCCGACGAGGCCCTTGATCTCGGTGGTCATATGTTCTCCTGACGTTTGCGTCACTCGGCAGAGTTTCCTCTTTACAGGGTATCCATTTAAACGCGGCCGCGGCAGGCTCACCGGACAAGCGAGCAGTGTCACATGTCATAACCGCGCCTTTTATCCCCCGTCGATCCAGTGCCACCCGGCTTTTTCCGGGGATACCCCTGGCCTGGCGCCCACACTTTCGGGGGTGGCCTCGGGGGTCAATCCCCAGCTCTGGTTTTTCCCGGCGGGCGGATTCTCTGCGGGCGGCAGTCCCCAGGCAGCGCGGTGGGGATCGGCGGTGAAGATGTCGTAGCCGCCGTCGGCGTGGGTGGTGGAGATGTGGTCGATGAGCCCGTCGCCGTCGAGGTCGGCGTACACGGTGCTCCCCCCGGCGTCCGCGAGGGTGACGGAGTCTCCGGGCACCCCCTCGAGAAGGTACTGGTCATCACCGAGGTCGAGGCGTAGGTCGCCGGCCCCGTCGAGTCCCTCAAGTCCATGGAACATTTAGATCTCCTTCGCCAGTTGGCGCCGCACCCACGCGGCTTGGGGTGTGCGGGGGTGGCGGGCGGCTTCCTCGCGGATCCACGCCCGGTGTGCTTCTCGACGCCCCGTCCACCACCGCATCCCCGCCACCGTCACCGCCGCACACAGGGCGATGCCGAGGCCGGCACGGCCAGCGGCCAATCCGGCGAGAGCCCCGAAGACCACGGCCTGGGCGGCCACCTCCCAGGGGAAGGGCGCGGGCCCGGGAGCCGGGCGTCGGCGGTGCAGCAGGTCGACCGCCCGCAGCCAGGCGCCGGGCCGCGGGTCGGGCAGGGCGGCGGGGTGGCGGAGGGCTAGGTGGACGGCGTCGATAAGCGGCTGTCCGGGGCGGAGCACGGTGCCGGGGATGTCGGCGGGCAGCGGGGCGGTGGAGATGAGGCGCCCGGCGCGGCGGGCGGCATCGAGCAGGGTGGGGTGATCGGCCGGGGTCCAGCCGCCGGGCGGGGCGAGTGCAACGACGGCGTCGACGTGCGGGTCCCCGGCCACCACCTCGCAGCCGGGCAGGTCCACGTCGACCGGGCCGGGGCTGATCACCGCGAGGCGGGGGCGGCGGGTGGCGGCGGCAGCGGGCCCGGCGATCGCCAGCAGCTCGGCCGCGAGGTGCGGGTAGCGGGTGGCCAGGGCGTGGAGTTCGCCGCGGAGGAGGGTGCGGCGGGCGTCGATAAGCGGGACGTCGGGGAAAGTAGCCGGCAGCTGCGGCACCACCCGCACCACCTGCGGCCCGGCCGCGACGCGTGAGCGAATGGCGGCCGTGAGTGGGCCGGGGTGGATGAGAAACACCAGGTCCACGCCGCGGCTGAGCACCGGCCACGTGACGGTGACCTCCCGCACCGGCCAGTCGGGCAGCGCGACGGGACCATCGAGCGTGCAGGCGCCGACCCGTGGCGGGCCGGTCAGTTCCAGCAGCACGCGCCGCAGGCTGATGCCTGCCGGGCACCCGAAATCCCGCGCATGCGCCCAGTCGGCGGCGCGGATGAATATGTCCGGAGTCTCCACCTGCCCTCCCCCCGATGTCAGTGCGCCCATGATCACCCGCCGCGCACGCCTGCGCAACCTGGGGAAGGAATTGAAGTTTGTGCATCGCAAAGGGAGAATATGTGAGATGTCTATTACTGATTTTTCCGAAGAGAACCGCCGCCCCCTGCAGACCGATTTCGGCGACGACGGACGCGACTACCCGCGCCTGGGATCGGTCGGCTTCCGCCGGGGCACCCTGACCGAGAACCAGGAGCGCACCTGGGAGGAACACTGGCCCCGCCTGGGCCGTGTCCTCGCAGATGAGCGCATCGATATCGAGGAATGGTTCGGCCGCAGCGGCGCCCCCACGATCCTGGAGATCGGCTCCGGCACCGGCACCTCCACCGCCGCGATGGCCCCGCTGGAGGCAGACACCAACATCATCGCCGTCGAGCTTTATCGCCCCGGCCTGGCGAAGCTGCTCGGCTCGATCGTCCGCGGCGGCATCGACAACATCCGGATGGTCCGCGGTGACGGCGTGGAAGTTCTCGCCCGCATGCTGCCCGAGGAATCCCTGGACGGTGTGCGCATTTTCTTCCCCGACCCGTGGCCGAAGGCCCGCCACCACAAGCGCCGCATCATCCAGAGCGGCACGCTGCACCTCATCGCCACCCGCCTCAAGCCGGGCGGCGTCCTGCACGTGGCCACCGACCACGCCGATTACGCCGCGTGGATCTCCGAACTCGTCGACGCCGAGCCGCTCCTGAAATACCAGGGTTGGCCGTGGCCGGAGTGCCCGCAGCTGGTCGATCGCCAGGTGATCACCAAGTTCGAGGGCAAGGGCCTGGACAAGGACCACACGATCACCGAGTTCCTCTGGCAGCGCACCCCTTAATTCCTAAAACCGAAAAGAGTCCCACCGTGAGCGATCTTCACGAATCCACCCACCACTACGGAGCCCAGGACGCTCCCGGCCCGGAGAATCTTCTCCTCGTCTGGGATGCACCTAACCTCGACATGGGGTTGGGTGCCATCCTCGGCGGCCGCCCCACCGCCGTCCACCGCCCACGTTTCGACGCCATCGGCCGCTGGCTGCTGGCCCGCGCGGGCAAGCTCTCCCACGAGACGGGCAGCCACGTCGAGGCCGAGGCCACCGTGTTCACCAACGTCACCCCCGGTGGCGCGGATGTCGTCCGCCCCTGGGTGGAGGCGCTGCGCAACGTCGGTTTCGCGGTGTTCGCCAAGCCGAAGACGGACGAGGACTCCGATGTTGATCCGGACATGCTGGCGCATATTCGGCGTCGTCACGCAGAAGGCGTGCTCCGCGGCCTGGTCGTCGCCTCCGCGGACGGCCAGAACTTCAAGGAGACCATCGACGAGCTTATCGACGCCGGCCTCCCCGTCACCGTCATCGGTTTCCACGAGCACGCCTCCTGGGCGGTTGCCTCCGACACGATCGAGTTCATCGATCTCGAGGAGATCAGCGGCGTGTTCCGTGAGCCGCTGCCGCGTATCAGCCTCGACCAGCTGCCCGACGAAGGCGCCTGGCTGCAGCCCTTCCGCCCACTGTCGGCGCTGCTTGCCGGCCGCAACCACTAGGAGGGCTCATGTTCGAGAAGTGGGGACATTTCTCCTTCCGCCACCGGCGCCTGGTGCCGCTGATCGTCATCGCGGCGATCCTGGCGGTATACGCCATCTTCGGCACCCAGCTGGCCGAGCGCATGAGCCAGGAGGGGTGGGACGACCCGGGTTCCAGTTCCACGGCCGCCGCGCACATCGAGCAGGAGGTATTCGGCCGCGACAACTCCGGCGACGTCATCCTGCTTTTCGAGTCGACGGACCGCTCGCTCAACGATCCGACCACCTTCGGCGCGATCGCCTCTCACCTGGAGGATCTCAAGGCGGAGTATCCGGATGAGATTGCGCACGTCACCAGCTATTTCGATACCCGCAACGCGCAGCTGATCAACGGCGACGGCACCCGCGCCTTCGCCGCCATCGGCCTGCGCGGCGATGGTGAGCAAACGCTCCGGGACTTCCGCGCCATCGAGGACTCGCTTATCGACGACTCCCTCCCCGTCGACATCCGCGTCGCCGGTGCCACCGCCGTCGCCGACGCCCTCGACGACGGCATGGCCGGCGACATCGTCCGCGCCGAGGTCATCGCCCTGCCCGTGGTGGCGATCCTGCTGCTGTTCGTCTTCGGTTCTGCGGTGGCGGCACTCATGCCGCTGATCGTGGGCATCCTCTCCATCGCCGGATCCCTCGGCGTGCTTTCCGTGCTGGCGGGCCTGACCCAGGTCAACGTGTTCGCCCAGTCGGTGGTGACGCTGCTGGGCCTGGGCCTGGCCATCGACTACGGCCTGTTCATGGTCTCGCGTTTCCGCGAGGAGCTGGACAAAGGGGCAACAGTGGAGGACGCGGTGGGCACCACCACCGCCACCGCCGGCAAAACGGTGGTGTTCTCTGCCGCGATGGTGGCCGTGGCGCTGTCGGGGCTGCTGGTCTTCCCGCAGGCCTTCCTCAAGTCCGTGGCCTACGGCGCGATCTCCGCGGTGGGCCTGGCGGCTCTGCTGTCCGTGACGGTGCTGCCCGCCCTGTTCGGCATGCTGGGCCGCAACATCGATAGATGGACCGTGCGCCGCACCAAGCGCACCGCCCGCCGCCTGGAGGACACCATCTGGTTCCGGGTGCCGGGGTGGGCAATGAAGCACGCCAAGCTCGTCACCGTCGCTGTGGCGGGTCTGCTCATCGCACTGACGCTGCCGCTGGCGGGCGTGAAGTTCGGTGGCATCAACGAGACCTACCTGCCGCCCAGCAATAACGTCCGCGTCGCCCAGGATGACTTCAACGACACCTTCCCGGCGTTTCGCACCGAGCCGGTCAAGTTGGTGGTCTCCGATGCCTCTGAGCAGCAACTGGTGGATATCTTCGTGCAGCTGCGCGATATTGATGGCCTGAGTGCGCCTTTCACCCCGGATCACGGCACCGTCGACGCCACGACCGTGCTCTCGGCGGGCATCGAGGACCGTGACCTCAACTCGAGTGTGGTTGATCAACTCCGCGCCCTCGACGTTCCGGAAGGCGTGGACGTCCACATCGGTGGCACCCCCGCCATGGAGATCGAATCCATCGAGGCGCTCATGGACAAGCTGCCGTGGATGGCGCTCTACATCGTGGTGGCCACGTTCATCCTCATGGCTCTGGTCTTCGGATCGCTCATCCTGCCGGCGAAGGCGATCATCATGACGATCCTCGGCCTGGGTGCCACGCTGGGCATTCTCACCGCCATGTTCGTCGGCGGTGTCGGCGCCGGTCTCTTCGACTTCACGCCGGGCCCGCTCATGTCGCCTGTCCTGG
Source organism: Corynebacterium sp. (assembly GCF_030538285.1). Taxonomy (GTDB): domain Bacteria; phylum Actinomycetota; class Actinomycetes; order Mycobacteriales; family Mycobacteriaceae; genus Corynebacterium. The sequence goes on along the minus strand of NZ_JAUNUG010000009.1, from coordinate 73,230 downwards.
TGCTCATTGTCGCGATCGTTTACGGCCTATCGACAGACTACGAGGTCTTCCTCGTTTCCCGCATGGTGGAGGCGCGCGATCGCGGGCAATCCACCGATGACGCCATCCGTTACGGCACAGCGCAAACGGGTTCGATCATCACCGCCGCGGCGCTCATCATGATTGTCGTCGCGGGTGCCTTCGGTTTCTCCGAGATCGTCATGATGAAGTACATCGCCTTCGGCATGATTTTTGCCTTGGCTATCGACGCCACCATCATCCGCATGATGCTCGTTCCCGCCGTCATGCACCTGTTGCGTGAGGACAACTGGTGGGCGCCGGCCTTCGTCAAGCGCGCTTACGAGAAGATGGGACACAGTGAGGATGTCCCGCCGGTGCCGGCGCCCTCGGGAGAGTTGCTTCTCGACGACGCCGTCGTCGTCGCCGATGACGAGGCCGCCCGCGGTGGCCGCACGACTGCCGAGGACACCGAACTCATCCCCTTCAGCGAGTTGATGGCCCGCCTGCAGGCGGACAGCGGGCCGAAGCAGCTTGAGAAGTAGCATGTGGCGCTGGGTGCGGTGGCTGGCCCCACTGGCCATCCTCATCGTCTTGGCCTTCGCCTTCCGCGACCAGATGCCCTTCCTGGGCGATGGCGCACGCCGCCTGCGCGAGGCCTCCCCCTGGGCGGTGGGGGCAGCGGTGCTCACCGCCGGGGTCTCGATTGTGGCGATGGCGGAGGTCATGCGCCTGCTTCTTTCCGCCGGCGGCACCCGCATTCCCCTGCGTGACACCACCGCCGTCACCCTGGCCTCCAACTCCTGGTCCACGACCCTGCCGGGCGGCCCGGCGTTCTCCGCGGTGCTCACCTATCAGGTGCAGCGCTCCTGGGGGGCGTCGCGTGTGCTGTGCGGCTGGTTCCTCATCCTCTCCTCCGCGGTGTCGACCATGTGGCTGGTGCTCATCGGTATCGCCGGTGTCTTCTTCCTCGGCGCAGACGTCAATGTGCGCTCACTGCTGCTCACCCTCGCGGCGATGACCCTGCTCTCGGGGGTCGTGTACTGGGCGTCCAACAACCCTGACACCCTCAATGCGTGGACGCGGGGGCGTTTCACCGGCACCATCCACCAGCTCGACTCCGTCCGGCTGCACCCGGGACAATTCGCCCTCATCTCCGGCTGGTCGCTGCTCAACCGGGCGCTCGACGTGGCCACCCTCTACCTGTGCGTGTGGGCCATCAGCGATCAGGCACCCGCCGTGGCCGGTGTCCTCCTCGCCTACACCACCGCCAAGATCGCCGGCTCCGCCCAAGTCACCCCGGGCGGATTGGGGACGGTGGAAGCAGCGATCATCGCCACCCTCGTCGCCTCCGGCATGACCGCCGTCGACGCCACCGGCGCCGCGCTCATCTACCGGCTCGTGTCTTTTGCGCTCATCACCGCCGTGGGCTGGGTGGTCTACTTCCTGGTCTACGCGCGCCGCGGATTAGTGTGGAAGGCATGAAACGCTCCACCTCGCTTATCGCCGATATCGTCGCCATCGCCGTTTTCGCCCTCCTCGCGCGCATCGCCCACCAGACCGACGAGATGCCGTTGAACTTCGCGGGCTGGCTGTCCACGTGGTGGCCCTTCCTCCTCGGTGTGCTGGTGTCCTGGGCACTCATCGCGGGCCTCAAACTCGACGGACACCGCTTGTTCCCCGCCGGCCTCATGACCTGGGTGGTCACCGTGGTCGTGGGCCTGGGCATCTGGGCCTTCCGCAACGGCGATATCCCCCACTGGTCCTTCATCCTCGTCGCCACCGTGATGTCCGGCCTGCTGCTTCTTGGCTGGCGCGCGGTGGCCCGCATGAAAAACCGCCCTGCCACATAAGAGGTGACAGGGCGGTACCAGACGCTTTTAGCCAGCGGCGTGGGCGAGCTGGTTGAAGATCATGAAGATCAGACCGAGGATATCGGTGGCAAGGTCTGCGGCGATGCTCAGCATGGAGACTCCTTCAGAGGGTTATAAAGCAGATACAACTCATACATCGTTCCACAGTGACCGTTCCGTTACATAACGGGCTACATCGGCATGATGGTGTGCTTCTTCGGCAGGTCTTCCTCGACCTTCGTCTCCAGCTGGCGCACCGCCTGCCGCAGCGCCAGGCGGGTGGCGCTCGGCTGGATCATCGCGTCGAGGTAGCCACGCTCGGCGGCGACGTAGGGGCTGGTCATGTTCTCGTCGTAGAAGTCCATGAAGATCTTCTTCAGGTAGTCGCGCTGCTCCGGCGGGGCCGCGGCCAGCTGCTTGCCCTGGATCATCACCACGGCGGCCGCAGAACCCATGACGGCGATCTGGGCGGTCGGCCACGCCAGGTTGATGTCACCGGTGAGGTTCTTCGACCCCATCACGGCGTAGGCACCGCCATAGGCCTTGCGGACGATGAGCGTGATCTTCGGTACCGTCGCCTCCACCAGAGCGAACGCCAGCTTGGCGCCGCGGTGGATCAGGCCGGCCTTCTCCTGCTCCACACCCGGCAAGTAACCCGGGGTGTCCACCACGAACACGAGCGGGATGTTGTAGGCGTCGCAGATGCGGATGAAACGTGCGCCCTTGTCGGCGGCGTCGGCGTCGATGCAACCGGCGAAGTGCATGGGGTTGTTGGCGAGGAAGCCGACGGCGCGGCCGTCGATACGCCCGAATGCAGTGATGAGGTTGGGGGCGTAATTCGCCTGGATCTCCACGAGGTTCTCGTCGTCACCCAGCAGGGGCAGAAGGTCCGACATGTCGTAGCCGGCATTGGAGTCATCCGGCATGAACAGGTCGAGCTCCGGGGTCTGCGCGACGTCCTCGTCCGCGGGGGCGGCGAAGACCGGGGCCGGATCATGGCAGGTCAGTGGCAGGTGATCGAGCAGGTCCCGGACGAAGTCGAAGGCGTCTTCCTCGCTGGGCAGCACGGCGGAGATATTGCCGTTGAGTTCTTGCTGGCGGGCGCCGCCGAGCTCCGCGGAGGTGACATCCTCGCCGGTGACCTCGCGGATGACGGCCGGGCCGGTGACATACATTTCCGTCTGCCCCTCGACAGCGATGACAAAGTCGGTGGTCACCGGGGCATAGACGGCACCGCCGGCGGATTTGCCCAGCATGATGGAGATCTGCGGGCTACGGCCCGACAGGGGCAGCTGGCGGCGGGAGATCTCCGAGTACATGGCCAGCGACGTCACCGCATCCTGGATGCGGGCGCCACCGGAATCCTGGATACCGATGATCGGGCAGCCGATCTTGATGGCCATCTCCATGACCTCGACGACCTTGCGGCCGAAGGTCTCGCCGACGGAGCCACCGTAGACGGTTTTGTCGTGGGCGTAGATGCAGACGGGTCGGCCGTCGATACGCCCATAACCGGTGACCACGCCGTCGGAGTAGACCGCGTCCTCCACCCCGGGGGTTTTCGCCAGGGCGCCGATCTCGACGAAGGAGCCTTCGTCGAGAAGCGCCGCGATGCGCTCACGGGGGGTGGTGTGTCCGGCCTCATCGCGCTTGGCGCGGGCACGCTCACTACCCGGGTCACGTGCCCGGTCGAGGCGTGCCCGCAGATCCGCGAGCTTGTCGGCGGTAGACAGGTCAGTCACAGATCACTCCAATTCATTAATCCGCTTGGCCATGTGCGCGCCGACGACGCCGATGGCCGGCTCGTCGGGCACTGCGAGGTGATCGCCCTTGAGCTGGACGATGTCAAGGTCGTCCACGATAGCTGACCACCCACCGTCGGGGTCAATGTGGGCGTAGCGCGGCTCCAGCTCGATGGCACCCTCGTGCATGCCTTCGGCGCGGAAGAGCAGCACCGGCAGCTTGACCTCCGCCCAGCGGGCGAAATCGAGTTTGTCCAGGATGCGGTTGTCCACGAAGCTGGCGCGCTGGTGTTCCAGGACACCGGCGGCCAGGCCGTGCTCGGAGGCGTCGGTGGTGGCCAGGAACTGCTCGAGCATGCCGAGCATGGCTTCCTCACCGGCGGTTTCCAGCAGCTCGAAGGGCACGGGGAATTCCAGGCCGTAGGTCTTCTTGGCGAAGTCGCTGTAGCGCTGCCAGCGGGCTTTGGTCTCCTCCATCGTGTCCGGGATCGGTTCGGAGGGCTGCACCGTGTCGAGCAGCGCGATGTAGGCGACCTTCACGTCGGTGTCCTTGAGCTGGGCCGCGACCTCATACGCCAGGGCGCCGCCGAAGGACCATCCGCCGAGGACGACGGGACGGCCGTCGGAGTATTCACGGATCTCGTCGATGTAGGCGGCGGCGCGCTCCTCGAGGGTGCCTTCCAGGCGTTCGACGCCGTAGACGGGAACGTCCTCGGGTAGGCGGCGGGCCAGCGGCAGGAACACCACGGAGGAGCCACCGGCCGGGTGGAACATGAACACGCTCGGCTTCGTGGAACCTTCGGGGCGGGCGCGCAGGACGCGGATGTTGCCCTCGACCTCGGTCTCCAGGGCGTCGCGGACGACGTTGGCCAGGGGTTCCAGGGTGTCCACCTCGGCGACCAGGGCCGGGTCAATCTCGGCGCCGACGCGATCGGAGAGACGTTCCGCGATCTGCCGTGCCACGTCCTCGCTTATCGACGCCAACCGGCTCGTCACACCCGCCGGCGCCTTGCCGGTGATGCTCGCCCAGGTGCCGAAGACCATACGCTCGGCGGCGTCACGCGGAGCCACACCCACACCCTGTGGTTCCTCGCGGACATCTTCCTGAGCCTCTTCCACCGCCTCAACGGACATGACCGGTTCGATGAGCGGGGTGGTGCCGGACTGGGCGGCGACGGCCTCCTCGACGATGCGGACGACGTCGGCGACTGAGGCGTCGCGAAGCGCCTGCACCTGCAGCGGCGGGATCTGGAAATCATTCTCCACGCGGTTCTTGATGCGCATGCCCATCAGCGAATCGAGGCCCAGATCGATGAGCGGCAGCTCGCGCGGCAGGTCATCGACGTCATAGCCCATGGACTCCGACACGATCGCCTTGAGGCGTTCCTCGACGCTCTCCCCGGAGGTCGGATCCCAGCGGATCTCATCGACTTCCAGCGGATCGGACAGCGGCGCGTAGCCGGGGGCATCCTCGGCCGCCTGCGGGGCCTGCACACCCGGCACAGCCGCGGGGGCCCCCAGCGCGAGGGCGGTGGCGAAACCTTCGGCCAGCAGGGTGGTCGCGCCGGTGTCACTGACGCTGTGGACCGTGATGCTCAGCCCGCCGATGCCACGGTCGACCACGGTGGTGATCTCCCCGTTGACGGGCAGCATGTGGTGTTCCTCGGCGGCGATGAGCTGGGCCTTCGGCTCGACCGTCTCCGCGGCGCGCTCCAGCAGGGCGAGGGCGGAGGGGACGAGGTCGGCGGTCGTCGTAAAGGCGATGACACCGTTGGGCAGGGTCACGCGCTGGCCCGGCAGGCCACCGGTGCGGTTGCTCGCGGGACGGGCATTGGTCCAGAAAGGTTGGTGCTTCCACGTGATGTGCGGGGCAGCCAGGAGCTCGCCGGGACCGTAGACGGCCGTGAAGTCGATCGGCGCGCCGGCGACATAGAGCTTGGCCAACAGATCCCGCAGGGCCTCGACTTCGCTGACCTTGCGCTTGAGGGCGAACAGCAGCTGCGCATCCGGTTTGCCGACGGAAAACGCGGTGTTCATCATGCCCATGATGGCGACAGGGTTGGGGGCGATCTCCACGAGGGTGGTGTGGCCGTGGGCGAAGGCCGCCTCGGTGGCGTCCTGGAAGTAGACGGACTGGCGCGTCATGCGCAGCCAATAGTCGGTGTCGTGGACCGTCTCCCCCGGCTGGTGGATAACACCTCGGTCGACGGAACTGATCAGCGGGGTGTGCAGCGGGGTGGCACTGATGCCAGCGGTCTCGAATCCGAGTTCACCGAGCAGCGGCTCCACCGCGGAGGTGTGGCCGGCGCCCTTGACGTTGAGCAGGCGGGCGAACTTGCCCTCACCCTCAAGCTTCTCGACGAGCGCCGTCACCTGCTCCCGCGGCCCACCCACGGTGGTCATGCCGGGACCGGCGTAGACGGCCGGCTCGATGTCGGCGAAGGTCTCCTGCGCGTTGAGTTCCTCCAGCGCCTCGGTGGACAGCTCCACCACGGCCATGGCGCCGAGCTGGTCCTCCGGCAGGGACTTCTCGCCTTCGCCCATGAGGCGGGCACGGTGGCAGGCGATCTGCATGGCGTCGTCGGCGCTGAGGCCACCGGCGGCGTAAGCCGCGGCGATCTCACCCATGGACATACCCATGACGGCGGCCGGCTTCGCGCCGAAGGAGGCGAGCAGGTCGGTCAGGGCGATCTGGATGGCGGTGATGGCCACCTGGGCGGTCTCGGTGTCGTAGGTCTGCTCGTCATCGCCGATGATGTCCAGGATCGACCAGCCGGATTCGAACTGGACGCGCTCGTCGAGTTCTGCCAGGCGGGTGCTAAACGCCGGGGAGGCGGCCACCAGTTCCTTCGCCATGAGGCGGTGCTGGGAGCCGAATCCGGAGTACACGAAGACGGGGCCCACCGCGGCGGGCGAGTCGGCGGCGGTGATACCCACCGAGACCTTGCCCTCGGCGACCTGGCGCAGGCGCTTGACGGCCTCCTCCACGGTTGCTGCGGTGACCACAGCGCGGGAGCGGCCGTGGTTGCGGCGTGCCAGGGAGCGGGCGAGGGGGATGAGGTCTGCGTCGTCACGCTCCTGGAGGAAATCAGCCAGGTCGGCGGCTGCTTGTCGACGCCGCGACGGCAGCAATCCACTCACCGGCAGCAATGCTCCCTCGCCGGGCAGCTGTGCTTGACGGGTGGGCGCTGCCTCGTAGTCGGCGGCGTCGAAGGAGGAGACGACGACGTGGGCGTTGGTGCCGCCGAAACCGAAACCGGAGACACCGGCGACCTTGCGGCCGGAGTACTCGGGCCACTCGCGCGGGTCCTCCACGACCTCGAGGCGCTCAGCATCGAAGTCGATGTAGCGGTTCGGGCCGACGTAGTGCAGCGACGGCGGGATGACCCCCTGGCCGATGGCCTGCACGACCTTGATCAGGCCGGCGGCACCCGCCGCGGACTCGGAGTGGCCGATGTTGGATTTCACCGAGCCCAGCAGCGTCGGGCGGGAGAGTTCGCGCCCCTCGCCGAGGACGGCACCCAGCGCGGTGGCCTCGATGGGGTCACCGAGGATGGTGCCGGTGCCGTGGGCCTCGACGTAGTCGACGTCGTTCGGATCGACGTCGGCGTCGGCGTAGGCGCGGGCCAGGACATCGATCTGGGCTTCCGGGTTGGGCGCGGTCAGGCCGTTGGAGTGCCCGTCGGAGTTGACGGCGGAACCCTTGATGACGGCGCGGATCTCATCGCCGTCGGCCAGCGCATCCGCCACGCGCTTGAGCACGACAACCCCGGCGCCGTCGGAACGGATGAAACCGTCTGCGTCATCGGAGAAGGCGTGGATGTGGCCGGAAGGGCTGAGCACACCCAGCTCACCGAAGGCGGTAGTGACGAACGGGGAGGCCAGGATGTTCACGCCACCGGCCAGGGCGACGTCGGCGTCGCCCTCCCGCAGGGCACGCACCGCGTGGTGCACGGCGACCAGCGAGGAGGAGCAGGCGGTGTCGACGCTGACGGAGGGCCCCCGGAAATCGAAGGCATAGGAAATACGATTCGGGATGATCGAGCTGGCCGTACCCGTCAGCGCATAGGGGTGCGCCTCCGCCGGGTCGGCGGTGATGAGCATGCCATAGTCATTGTTGGAGGAGCCGATGTAGACGCCCACCGACTCGCCCCGCAGGGTGTTCGGCGCGATGTGCGCGTTCTCCAGGGCCTCCCACGACACCTCGAGCATGATGCGCTGCTGCGGGTCCATGTTCGCGGCTTCCAGCGGTGAAAGGCCGAAGAACTCGGCGTCGAAGCTCGCCAGGTCCGGCAGGTAACCGCCGGTCAGCGGCTGCTCCGCCATCTTCGCGGTCATGACCTCTTCGCCCGCGTACTCCGTCCAGCGGCCAATGGGCAGCTCGCCCGTCCCGTCCCGGCCCTCCACGAGCATGGACCAGTAGGCGTCCAGGTCCCCGGCCCCCGGGAAACGGCCCGCCATGCCGACAATCGCGATGTCGTGGGTGGCGGGAGTGCGCGCGGTGCCGGTGTGGCGGATGCGCGGCCGGGAACGGGCGGTGGGTTCGCCGTCGATAAGCCTCTGTGCCAGGGCCTGGATCGTCGGGTACTCGTACGCGATGGTGGCGTCGAGCTGCATACCCAGCAGGTTCTCCAGCTCACCGGAAAGAACGACCGCATCGCGGGAGGAGAGGCCGAAATTCTCCATCGGCTTGGTGTCCGTGACCTCGTCCGGGGACAGGCCGGTCACGGTAACCACCCAGTCGCGGAGCCACCCGCGGAGCTGCTCGACGTTCATCGTCGCGGGTCCCTGGCTCTCACTCATTTATACGGTCTTCCTTTTCCTGCAAGTGGTTCGGCAGATTCGTCCGAAACATTATCGACGCCGCCGAACCGATCGTTACATCCTCCTGGTCACGCGCCGTTTAGCGCCCAGCCAGATAAGCCTTCTGGATCACCCGGCGGGCGATCTTACCGGCGGAGGAACGCTGGATCTCGTTCGGGCCGACGAAACGGATATCTGCCGGGGTGACGCCATGCGCGCTGGTGACGGCGGCGCGGATCTGCTCCACGGCCGCGGCGTCGCCGGACTCCTCGGCCTTGTCATCACGTTCGATGACCAGGACGAGCTCCTCCGAATTGTCCGCGCTCACCGAGAACGCGGCGAGCGAGTCCGGGCGGACATGATCGGAGGCGTTCATGACGGTGAACTCGATGTCCTGCGGGTAGTGGTTACGGCCCGCGATGACGATGAGGTCCTTGAGGCGGCCGGTGATGTAGGTCTCGCCGTCGACGATCGCACCCAGGTCACCGGTGGCCAGCCAGCCATCGTCGGTGGCGGCGGCGTCGACACGCGATTCCGGCAGACGCTCGCCCAGAGTGTTGGCGAAGGTTTCGGCGGTCTCCTCCTCGCGGCCCAGGTAACCGGCAGCCAGGTTGTCGCCCTTGACCCACAGCTCACCGATCTGACCATCCGGCAGCTCGGCGCGGGTCTCCGGGTCCACGATGGTGAGGTTCTGGGGCTTGACCACCTGGCCGTTGGAGGCGAAGGCGACAGCCAGCTCAGAATCCTTCTCCACGAACTCCACGACACCCTCCGCGAGCTTCTCACGGTTGAAGTAGGAGATGACCGGGCGCTCCTTGGTCTGCGGGGTGGTCACCAGGAGGGAAGCCTCCGCCAGTCCGTAGGAGGGACGCAGGACGTTGGCCTTCAGCTGGTACTCGCCGAAAGCCTCCTTGAAGGTGTTCAGGGCCTTCTCGGTGACCGGCTCGGAGCCGATGATGATGCCGTCAATGGCGGAGAGATCCAGGGTCTCGCCGTCCTTCGGCTGGCCGTAGCGGGCGGCCAGCTCGAGAGCAAAGTTCGGGATGACGGTGTAGACGGAGATGCCCTCATCCGAGTCACGGCGGTTGAGCTGATCCACCCAGCGCTTGGGCTGCTGGATGAAGTCACGCGGCGACATGATCTCGTTCGGCAGGCCGAGGATGGTGACGAAAAGGGCGAGGATGATGCCCATGTCATGGTGCAGCGGCAGCCAGGACACCAGACGCAGCGGCATACGCAGGCGCGCGGCGGTGAAGATCTGGAGCACGTTGGTCAGGATGGAGCGGTTGGTCAGCTGCACGCCGGCCGGGACGCGGGTGGAACCGGAGGTGTACTGCAGGAAAGCGGGCTGGTCGACCGGCATGGTCGACATGGACGCCATGAGCTGCTGACCCTGCAGAGTCATCATCGGGTTCATGTAAGAGGTGGCCAGGGTGTCCGGCAGCGAATCCACCGAGAGGATGCGGGGACGCTCGCGGGAGGGCACCTCGGCGAAGTGCTCGCGCACGGCCGCGGCGGAACCGGAGTTGGTGAGGACGAAGGAGGGCTCGCAGTCGGCGAAGACGGCCTTGAGATGATCCGCGTGGCCCGGCTCGGAGGGGTCGTAGAGCGGCACCGGGGTCATGCCGGCGTAGAGGGCGCCGATGAAGCCGAAGATGTACTCCGGGGAGTTGTTAGCCAGGATGGCGACACGGTCACCGATCTTGCCCACCTGCTGCAGCCGCGCGGCGACGGCCTTGATGCGGGTGTTGATCTCGGTGCGGGTGAAGTCGACCGGAGTGCCTTCGCGGGATTCGGAGAAGTCCCAGAAACGCAGGCATTGGCGTTCGCCACCGCCGAGCTGGAGATCGCCCTGGTACATGAGCTCAGCCAGGCCCGCGAGGGTGAGCTGAGGGGCCAGGACAATTTCGCCCTTGTCGTTGAAGAACTGGCTCATCGCCGCTTGCAGGTCCATACTTCTCCTCTGTCATCGACCCACGGGCCGCTTAGAAACTTCTCTGATGTTTTCGATGGCTAAAGTCTTTGTGCCAACCTAACAGAGCAGGCACACCTACTGTTAGTCCCGCTTTGTGATACTTCCGTTACCAAACAGGGTACCCGCCGGCCCGGGTTCTCGTGGCACCGGTCAGCGGTTGATCAGCTCGGTGGCCCACTCCACGACCCACGCGTTGGTGGTCGTGCCCGGAATGACATCGGGGTTGGTGGCATAGAGCGCGTGGACCCCATTGGCGGAGGCCAGCGCCTGAGCCCGCTCGAGCGCGTTGCCGATCTCGCGGGGGGCGTCGCAAATGCTGTCATTGGGGGCACAGATGTCCCACACCCGATCATGCAACTCACCGAAGCCGCCGACGCGCGGACCCCGCATGGTGGCGCCCGGCACGATCGGTTGGACGAACAGGTTGAGCGGCTGCAGCGCGACCTCCGCGCCCACCCCGGACACCTGGGTGCCGGGAACCTGGCCCACACCAGGTTCCCTGCGGCCGTCCGCGATCAGGGCGACACCCCTGATACGGTCGGCCGGCACCACGCCGTTACCCTGGCCGATCTGGTGGGCGACGTCACCGAGGATGACGGCACCCTGCGAGAATCCGGCCAGGATGAAGTCGGTGTAGGGGCAGTCCTCGTGCAGGGTGACCATCTCGGCCTCCAGGACGGACTGTCCCTCCTGGCGCGAGTCGTCATAGGACATCTCGTGCTGCGCCTGGATGGAGCGGAACTGGGCGGTGTACGGCAGGGTCCACACCTTGACGTCCTCCGCCGGGAAGCGCTCCTGGAGGGGGCGGGTGATCGAGAGCATGAAGCTGTACTCATTGGCGGTCGGGTGGACGGGGTCGTCGCCAGGGGCGGACTCCCACGTTCCCGGCGCCGCGATGACCTCCACGTCGGGGCACCACTCCGGTTGGAGTAGTTCCGTCGGCTCGGGGACGCCCGGGGGAAGCGGGACGTCCTCGGTGGTCTGGAGGAAGCGGAACGTCCCGACTCCGATGAGGAGCACGAGGGCGAGCACCGCCAGAATGGTCAACAGCTTGCGCATGGGGGTTTCTTCTCGGGTCTAGCAGTAGGCGGAGCGGGCGGCGGACTCGATGATGTCCGTCACCTCCTCCACTGACTGGTCGGTGCGGCCCTGCTCGATGAGCTGGCCAGCGACGGCGGGGAGGGTGGCGTTGAGCAGCTCATTGTCGTGGCCGTCGCAGACGGTGGCCGCGGTGCCGATGAGCTGATCCTCCACCCCGTCGACGTCGATCTTCTCGTCGCTGAGCTCTCCGAGGTAGGCGACGTCCTCCGCGGTACGGGGGAAGCTGCTCTCGGGGACCTCGTCGACCTCGCGCGCGGCGCGGTCCTGTGGTTCCGGGTCGGCGGGGCGGGGCTGCTGCCGGCTGGGTGTCTCCCGTTCCTGCTCGTCCGGCGCTTCCGAAGTAGTGGTGCTCTGCTTCGGGGCGCGTTCGAGGGGCGCGACAGAGGTAGTGGTGGCGGCATCATTATCGACGGTCGCACCACCACAGGCGGTGAGCGTGAGAGCTCCGGCGAGTACGGCGATGAGCGCCCGTGTGCGCATAATTAGTTGCCTCCCTCCTGGATTTGGCCGTTGACCTGGCGGATAGTGCCGTTCTGGAAGCGGACGATCTCACCGCCGGCCGGGATGTTGGCGTGGTCTGCGGTCGGGTAACCGAACTTACCCTGCTCCCACCGCTGGGTGCCCCAGTGGTCGAAGATGTCACCGTACTTGATGTAGTGGGCACCGGTGGCGGCGGACCAGTAGATGTTGCCGTTGTCGAACTCCTGGAAGGCGCCGCCGCGGATGGGCTTCTCGCCGCCCTTGGGGAAGCCGAGCTCGGATTCCACGGTGTTCAGTTCCTTGTACTTCGCGCCGATGGCACCGTGGACGATGTGGGCCGCACCGCCCGGGGTGGTGACGATGGCGCCCTTCTGGAACTCCTGGACCTGCCCACCGGCAGCGTCGCGCGGGGCGCCGGTCGGGTAGCCGAGGTGGCCGCGCTCCCAGTTGTCCTTGCTCCAGGCGTCCATGGCCTTGGCCGGGATCTCCCAGGCGCCGGTGCCGTGGGTCCAGTAGATGGAACCGTTCTCGAAGTGGACGTAACGGCCCTTGCCGTCCGGGGTCGCACGCTCGCCGGTGGTGGGGAAGCCCAGCCAGGAGGCGGGGCCGCCGATGTGCTGGTAGCGGGCGTTAATGCGGCCGTGGAGGGCGTGGGCGCCGGTCTCGGGGGACCAGTAGGCCACACCGGAGCGGAAGTCCTGGCGCTTACCGCCTTCCACGTCGTACTCGTTGGTCACACAGGAGCCGATGACACCGGACTTGGTGGCCTCGGCGATGGCGCCGCCGACCTCACACTCCGCACCGCGGTCTTCCTTGGACAGGGACAGGGCGTTGGCGATGTGCGGCCAGGCCTGCGCCATCTCGAACTGCCAGTAGTCCCAGGCGTGAACTCCGGAGGGGCGGAAGTGGACGATCGGCTCGACTCCTTCGGAGCGGGCCTTGCGGACGAAGGTCTCCGACGTCATGCGGGAGAGGATCTCCAGGCCGACACCGGCGGCGTTGGCCTGGGCGCGGGCAACGGAGCCTTCCTGGCCGAAGTCATCGCGGCCGTTGCCAGCGGAGACGTAGACCTTCATGTCCTTGAGCTCACCGATGCCGTACTTGGGGTCGTGGTCGATCCAGTCCTGGTGGCCGGGCTGGCCCCACATCTTGGTGCCGTCGTAGCCACCGGCGTCGCGCTGGGCGGACAGGATGGCCTGCGGCATGCCGGCGGAGGTGGTGTCGAGGTAGCCGGAGAAGGAGCCGACGAAGTCAAAGATGTGCGGGTTGCGCTGGGCGAGGTTCATTGCGGCGGTACCACCCATGGACAGGCCGACGACGGCGCGGTCCTGGTTGGAGCGGAAGCCCTGGTCCAGGATGGGGACCAGCTCGCGCATGAGGAAGCTCTCCCACTTGTAGTGCTTGCCGTTGTCGGGCTGCTGCCAGTCGGAGTAGAAGGAGGATTCGCCGCCGACGGGCATGATGACGTTGACATTCTTGTCGGCGTAGAACTGCTCGATGTTGGTTTCGATGGTCCAGCCGGACTCATCCTCACGCGCGCGCAGGCCGTCGAGCGCCCACACCTCGGCGAAGGTGGCGTTCGGTGCGGAGTGCCAGTCGCGGGCCAGCAGCATCTGGACCTGGATGAGCTCATCGGGCATGGCGGCGGAGCGGATGAACAGGGCGACACGGCGGTCGGTGATCCACTCCATGCGCTCGACGTCGACACCTTCCGGCAAGTTGGCGATGTCCGGGTAGGTCGTTTCGATCGGCGTGCGCTGCGGCGGGTCGGAGGGACGGATGGAATCCGAGAGGTTGGAGCTGCCGGGCAGTGCGGACTGGGCCTGCGCGTGCGGTGCCACGGACATGCCGAGGGCGAGGGCGGTCGGGACGACGACAGCGGCGAGCCAGTGGCGCCGGCGCTGCGGGGAACGGGATGCGGTGTCGCGCATGGTGTGGATCCTTGTGGGGGTCGCGGTTGTCTAGTACTTCCGGGGTGCGTGAAGGTACGGGTGGTTCCCGGGGGTTCCCCTCCCCCGGGGTGCGCTTATCGACGCCCACCCGTTCCCGACGTCACACGCCAGTGAAAGGTTGTTGAAGTTATAGTCGCCGTATGGCTTGCTTAAGTTTAAGTTGAACTTGAGACTTTAGCGTAGGCCACGCCGTGCCGAACACGAAAAACCCCGGAAGGAGTTCCTTCCGGGGTTTCGCCGCAGCCTGTTACCAGGCGTTCATCACGTCGAGGACGCGCGGCTTGGTCTTTTCCATCTGGTAACCGAACTGGGTCCAGTTGTGGATGCCGGTGATCGGGTAATCAGCGGTGACGTTGAGGCCGCTGGCGCGGGCCTTACCCTCCCACAGGCGGGTGGAGACGCGGGCCAGCATCTCCAGCGGAGCACCCGAGAGCTTCAGGTTGAGCGGGTAGGCGGCGTCCTCCGGGCCGGGGATACCGGTGGCGGCCGAGATGTAGACGTCCTTGCCGCGCAGGCCCTCCATGTTGAGGAACGGGTCGTTCTCAAAACGGCGGGGGCTGATGAGGGTGCCGTACATGGCGTTGATGTTGAAGCCGCCGGCGTCAAGAAGCGCGACACGCATGAGGGTCTGCATACCCGGCATGGTCTGGGTGAGGTAGCCGGACCAGGACAGGGCCTGACGGAACTGGCCCGGGTGCTTGGCAGCCAGGTTCAGGGCCGCGGTGCCACCCATGGACAGGCCGGCGATGGAGTTGTTGTCCGGGGCGACGCCGAAGTGCTGCTGCAGGTAGCGGGGCAGCTCAGAGGTGAGGAAGGTCTCCCACTGGTAGGTGACCGGGTTGTTCAGGTCGTAGGTGGCCGGGTTCTCCCAGTCCGCGTAGAAGGAACCGGCGCCACCGACGGGCATCACGAGGGTGATGTTGGAGTCGGCGTAGGTGCGGGGGGCATTGCGGTCCACGGTCCACGCGTTGGCGTGGTTGGTGGCGCGCAGGCCGTCGAGCAGGTAGAAACCGGCGTTGCCGCCACGGCCGGCCGGCTGGATCTGGACAGTGATGTTGTGGCCGGTCGACTCGGACCAGACGTCACAACGCTGGACCCAGTAGGCGACGGCGTCCCACTCACAGTGACCGGTGTTGTCGGGGCGCAGCCACCCACGGTTGTCAGCCTTGGCCACACCGGCACCACCGGTGACCATGACGGTGATGGCGGTGGCGAAAGCGACCAGAAGGGCGATGGCCTTGCGGCTCACGCTGTTGACGGACATTGTTCTCCTCGGCTTTGGCGTATCTACTTTGGGACTATCGACCGCACCTGCGCATCCGTTACGCACATCCGAGTCCCTACTGCGTGACACTCTAGAGCAAAAGGTAACGAAAAGCTCATTGTTTCGTTACCTAGCTGTGACAATTGTGGGGTCTACCTGGGGTTCTCGGGCGAAATATTGTTTGGCCACGCCAACCTTATTCCGGGGGTAACGGGGCCATATTCCTCGATGACCTCATCCGGGTCGAGGCTGAGCTCCAGGGTGCGCCCGTCGGTGAGCGCGAAGCGGATGTTCTTCAGGAAACGCTTCGGGCTCATCGGTTCCCGGTAGGAGGCCATGAGCTCGGCGATCGCCGGGGTCTGCAATGACTCCCGCACCCTCGTCGTCTCCTCCTGGTCGTACCAGGGCGGCAGATAGTCCAGGGGCATGGAGGTGTCGGCGGCCTGCCAGGAAAAAGGCAGCCACTTGTCGTGCCCGACCCGGGCGTCCGGGTCACGCGGCTGGCGGGCAGCCAGGGGGGTGGCCAACCCCACCGTGTCCAGCACGCGCATTTCCAACGGCGCGTTCATGCTCGTCATACCCAAGTTGATGTGGAAAAGGGTCGGCGGGTGGCCTACCAGCCCGGTGGGATCGCCTCCCTCGTACTCGCGCGGGATACGGGGGCCGGTGGTCCAGGAGAATTCTTCTTCGTTGAGGCCGAACATCGTCATCAGGCCCACGTCTTCCGCGACGGCCCGCTGCGCGGTCTCCGGGTAGTCATTCATGGCCTTGGCCGTGAGGAAGTCCGTGGCGAACATCGGCGGATCATTCTTCTCGCGGAAGGTGGCGTACGTCCAGAAGTCCCGCTCATCGACAATGCCGAGTTCCTCGTAGTCCGTCTCCCAGTCAATGGGGTGGCCATTGATGGTGGTGGTAACCGACCACCAGCACAGCGACGCCAGCCCCAGGGCTGCCAGGCCGTCGTAGCGCAGCGAGGTGGAGCGAAGATCCGTCAACGGCACCACCATCACCGGCAGCAGCAGGGCGAACAGGGGCAGCAGCAGCATGCGGCCGTGCATGAAGTCACCGCCGACGCGCAGGACATACAGCAGGTGGAGGGTGCCAGCCACCAGAACCAGGGCGGTCACCGTGACGGGGGAACGCAGGTTGAGGGGCGTGCGTGACGTCGATAAGCGCCACAACGTCACCGCCCCCAGGGCGAGCAGCAGTGCCAGCGCCACCCACAGGACGTAGGGCTCGGTGAGGTCGAGGACGTAGTCCCACCCGGAGGCCCACTCTGCGTCGCCGGCCGACTTGGCCACCGCCGTGTGCGGGGTGAGCAGACCGTAATAGCCCATGCGGAAGATCTGGTAGGCGGCCGGAACCGGCAGCGCCACCGCCAGGATGAGGGCGCGTTGCTTCCAGGACGTCGCCGCGACAAGCAGCAGCAGGCCCGCCAAACCGCCGTAGAGCGCCAACTCGGGGCGGACGAGCCAGGAGATACCTGTCCAGAAGGCCAGGGCATAGGTGATGTGGTCGCGGGGAGCGCTCGCATGCCGTCCCCCGGTGGGCGGGTGCGACCAGGTGGCCAGAAGCCACCACAGCCCCGCGATCCAGAGCAGACTCAAACCCCACTCCAGGCCGGAGGTGGCGAAATCCCGCGCCGGCGGCAGCGCCAGGTAGACGAGCCCGCCGGCCGGGATGAGGATCAGGCTGGCGCGTCGACGGTGGAGCCGGGCGGTGCCCCACGCGGCGACACCGAGGGCGGCGGTGGTGAAGGCCAGCGCCAACCAAGTGGCGATGACCTCCAGGCGGGCATCGGTGACCAGCGCCGCCAGGTAAATGAGGTACTGCCACAGGGTGGAGGTGTTGGCCTCCACCCGCTCCCCCGCGTTGAACACGGGGCCGTTGCCGGCCAGCAGGTTGCGGACGGTGCGCAAAACGATGAGCCCGTCATCGCTCATCCAGCGCCGACGCCACCCCCCGATGAATGCCAGAATCGCCAGCACCAGGGCCGCGCCGGCCCCGGACCACAAGGTCAGCGAGGCCCGCGAGCGCATTCCGGCAGCCGTGGTCATAGGTGCTCATGTTAGCAGGGGGGCAGGTGTGGACTAGAGCATCGGCACCAGGTACACCGCCATGACGATGCACAGGATCCACAGCAGTGCCAGCGCCTGCAGGACACGGTCCGTCAGGGCCATCTCATCGGGCGCCCCACCGGCACCACGGTCGACGTCGGCCGCATAGCGCAGGATCGCGATGGTGAACGGCACCATAGAGACCTGGTACCAGACACCGGCCATCCCCTCGACGGAGTTGGAGAGCTGGAAACCCCACAGCGCGTAGCTCATGACCACGGCCGTGGCGGCCAAGGTCCACACGAAACGCAGGTAAGTGGCAGTGTATCCCTGCAGGGAGCGGCGGATCTTCTTACCGGTCCGCTCCGCCAGCTGCAGCTCTGCGTAGCGCTTACCGGAGGCCATGAACAGCGAACCGAACGCGGCGACCAGGAGGAACCACTGGGACAGCTCAATCCCCGCGGCCACACCACCGGCCATGGCGCGGAGCATGAAACCGGAGGAGACCAGCGCGATATCGATCACCGGCAGGTGCTTCCAGCCGAAGCAGTAGCCCAGCTGCAGGGCGATGTAGACCGCCACCACCGCGGCCAGCCCCCACCCGGAGGAGGCCAGGAAGGACAGGCCGACCGCCGCGATGATGAGGATGACGGCCATGGCGTAGGCCAGACCCACCGGCAGCATGCCGGAGGCGATGGGGCGGAAACGCTTGGTGGGGTGCTGCTGATCGGCCTCGACGTCGCGGGCATCGTTGACCAGATAGATCGACGAGGCAGCGAGGCAGAAGACGATGAAGGCGAGGAGGACGTCGAGAAGCGTGCGACCATCGGTGAGCGCCTCAGCGCCGGCGGCCGCAGGGGCCGCGACCACGAGGACGTTTTTCACCCACTGCTTCGGCCGCAGCGCCTTGATCATGGCGTCCGGGAGGTTCTTCGGGGGGCGCCGTTTGCGGGTGTTGTCGATCCCCTCGGTGTGCGGCTCCGGGTAGAAGATGCCGGTCTTCTCCTCGACCGGGTGTGACTCGCTCACGCGCTCTTCCTCTCGATTGCGGTGATGACCTTGGCCGTGGTGGCTCCCAGGACGGCGCCGGCCAGGGTGTCGGTCGGGTAATGCACCCCCAGAACCATACGCGAGATCATCATCACGGGAACACCGAGCAGCGGCGCCTTCGACCCCGTGAGGTCGGACAGGCTGACCAGCGCGGCGGTGGTGGAAGTCGCGTGGGAGGAGGGGAAGGACAACCGCGAGGGCGTGCCCACCCCCACCTTGATCCGCGGGTCGTGCGGGCGGGTGCGGCGCACGATGCGTTTGATCACCACGGAGGCGGCGTGGGCAGTGAACGCCGAGGCACCCAGCGCCAGCCACTGACGGCGGCGGCGGGCATCGAGGGCCGCGCCCGCGCCAGACAGCGCGAACCAGCCGAGGGCGTGCTCACCGAAGTGCGACAACGTCGTGGCTGCAGGGATCACCCCCTGCTTATCGACGAGCGCGTCCTGGACCTTGATCAACAGTTCAACTTCGCGGTTGCTCATTCGAAGATTTTCCTCCAGGATTCGCGGCTGACCAGTTCCGGCTGGGCGGCGCGGTAGGTGTCGCGGAGTTCGTCGAAACGCTCGGCGATCTCCTTTTGCAGCGCCCATGTCTCCTTGAGCAGGCGTTCGGCGAGTTCGCGGTCGCGCTTGCGGTAGGCGACGCCGTTGTTGCCTGCGGTGGTGACGGTCGCGCCGTCGAGACGCGAGAGCGAGAACCAACGGGCCTCCGCCGGAGACAGGTTGGCCTGCGGCGTCTCGTGGTGACGCGGGTCCTCCTTGCCCAGGGAGTGCTTGAGGCCCTTGAGCAGCCAGCCGACCTTCTTGATCTTGGCCAGGCGCCCGCCGATGTCCGCGGTGGGCACACCCGGCGCGCCGGAGGCGGCGGGTAGGTCAGCGGCAGAAGGCAGGACGACCGCGTCGGAGTAGTTCTTCCGGATCGCGGCGATACGTGGCAGGGAGGTCTCGAGGATGTCGAAGAGCTGATCCGGGCCGGCGAGGAAGTCCTTCATCGACTCGATCTGGATGGCCAGGGTCGAGTACTCCATGCACATGAGGTGCTTGAAAGTGGACTTGCGCATCGAGGCAATCAGCCCGTCGACGGGACCATCATGGTTCAGCGCCGCGACAATGAGGCGGTTGCGCAGGTGGAAATACGCCTGCCAGTCGATGGCATCGTCCTTATCGGCCCACGCCATGTGCCAGATGGCCACGCCGGGCCAGGTCACCGTAGGGAAGCCCGCCTTGCCGGCGCGCAGGGAGTACTCGGTGTCGTCCCACTTGATGAACAGCGGCAGGGGTTGCCCGATCTGCTCGGCCACCACGGCGGGGAACATGCACATCCACCAGCCGTTGTAGTCGACGTCGATGCGACGGTGCAGGTCGCGGGTCTCCTCCTCGCCGTCGCCCAGCGGGTGCTTCGCAAAATCGTGGTCGTAAGTGGAGTGCGGGGCCGGGCCCCACATGAAGTCATGGCCCTGCACGATCTCACCCATGGTGCGCAGCTGTGAGCGTTCC
The DNA here is from genome assembly GCF_030538285.1 of Corynebacterium sp. GTDB lineage: Bacteria > Actinomycetota > Actinomycetes > Mycobacteriales > Mycobacteriaceae > Corynebacterium. Next base: position 53,460 of record NZ_JAUNUG010000009.1, on the reverse strand, counting down.
TGCAGGTTAAGCATCTGCCCGCCGACGATGATCGGGGACTTCGCGTATCGGCCGACCTGCACGGCGCGGAGGATGGACTCCGGCTCGATGGCGATATCGTCATCCATGTAGAGGATGAACGGCGCCTCCGCCACGTCGCCGAGGGCCTCGTACATAATGCGGGAGTAGCCACCGGAACCGCCGAGGTTGCCCTGGCGGAACTCGTGGAAGCGCTCCCCGAAATGCGCCGTGGCCTCCTCGTAACCGGGCTCATCGGCGGGGTGCTGGGTGCCTTGATCGGGCATGATGACGGCGGCGATGGCGGCGTCGACAAGTGGGTCCTCGCCGAGGGCCTGCAGTGCGGCGACCGCATCGTGGGGGCGGTTGAACGTCGGGATGCCGACGGTGACGCGCTTGTCGAAGGGCCCGACCTGCGTGCCGTCCGGCATGGTCTGCGGGCCGGGCTGACGGTCGGCGTACCAGCCGGCCTCGGTGATGGTGGTGTCTTTTTCCGCGGTGACGTCGAACCACAGCCAGCCGCCGTCCTCGAAATGGGAGAGCGGGATGGTGAATTCGGCCACATTATCGGTGACGAGCTGCCCGGTGACGGCCACGCGCGTGCCGTCAATCTTCGAGCGGTACACCTCGACGCTGGCCTGACCGGCGATGTTCATCCGCAGCAGGACATGATCCAGCTGCGACCAACGGCGCCAGTAGCTGGCGGGGAAAGCGTTGAAGTAGGTCTGGAAAGAGGCCTCCGCACCGGCGGGGACCGTGATGGTAACCCGGTCCTCCCAGCTCAGACGCTCTTTGTTGTGCTCGGCCTCGATGAGGTAGAGCATGCGCACATCGTGCGGCTCGCCCTTGCGCGGCAGGAGGATGCGCTGCAGCATCTCGCGGACGGGGGTGTGTTGAGTGTTGTTCACGTCGGGTGAATCCGCCTTTCGACTCATCTCCGGAACAAGGGTAGTGCCCCGCGGGCGGAATCTGGGCCCCACTCACCGATAACAAACGCTTATCCTGGGCGCCATGAGATCCCTCCTCATCGCGCTCCTCCTCGGAATCGGTCTCCTCGGGCTCGCCCCGGCCGCTTCCGCCGCCGAACGGGTCGAGGTCCTTGACCTCGCCGAAGAGCTCTCGGCTGCCGATGAGGAGCTCCTCCGCGACCGCACCCCGGGCATTGAGCTGCCGGCCGAGGTCACCGACGTCACCTACATTCTGTTTCCCGAGAATGACGACAACCTCAACGACACCGTCCGCTACTTCGGGGAGGACTCCCGTCCCGACCTGATCTCTGCCGAGGGTGACAAGTTCGCGCCCGGCGCGCTCATTATCGCGGTTGGCCTCGACCCGCGCCGTATGGGCGTGTACTGCGGCGATGACGTGTGCGATGCCATCAGCTTCTACTCCACCGGCCGCCAGGATGGCATCCTCGACCGCATGGAGCAGCCGCTCCGCGACGGCAATTGGGCGGCTGGCATGCTCGAGGGAGCCCGTGCCGTGGCCGACCCGACAGCAGTGCGGGAGAGTTCCGAGTTCCCGGCCTGGGTGGGCTGGGTCTTCGGACTCGGTGGCGCGGTAGTGGGTCTGGGGGCCGCCGCATGGGCGGTCATCGCTACGCGCCGTTCCCAGGCCCGCAAGGCCCGTGAGCAATTCGACGTCATCCAGCGGGACTATGGGCGGGTTGCGCAGGAACTGCAGGCCATTGATGTCCGCGCCCATTCGCTCACCTCTCCCCTGGCCAATGATCAACTGCGCGGCCAGTGGGAGGAGGTCAAGAGCGGATTCCTCGGCCTCAACGAGACCTTCGACCAGCTTGACGGGCTCACGGTGGATTCACCGGATCAGGAGTTCAGGAAACGCCATAAGGCGCTGGCTACCGCACACGAGCAGGTCACCAGGATGAAAGCTGCGGAGGAGAATATCGAGACGCTGGCGCGAATGGAGCACGGTGACGCCGACATCCGGCGCCGTGAGCTCACCGAGATGCATGAGGATATCCTCGCCGCCGGAATCGCCCTCGACGACGCCGAGTTACAGGCCCGCCTCGAGCGTATCGACGTCCGCGTCCTCGCCCTTCGCGATCGGCTCACGGATCCGGCGTTCATGGATCACTTCGCCGATCTCATCACGGAGCAGCGCATCATCATGGAGGCGGCCCAGCAGAAGCTCTACGCGGATTCCAAGGTGAAGATGAGCGACAAACACCACGCCCCCGCACTTTGGGACAGCACCTGGCGCCCCGGTTACGGCTACGGGAACTACGTCCCCTACGGCATCATTCACACCTGGCACACGGCCGATGTGCAGGCGTCCCAGTCGGCATCATCCTCGGCTACGACCGGATATTCTTCGGGCGGGTTCTCCGGCGGGGGAGCCTCCCGTGGTTTCTAGGCGGCCAGTTCGCGGGAGCGGGTCGGCACACCGAGTGCGGTGAGCAGCTCACCGACGCGGGATTCCAGGTTGTCGGCGAAGGTGCGGATCTGCTCGATGCCCAGGCCGTCGGTGGTAGGGATGTTCCACTGCACGTAGGTGCGTCCCGGCAGGTCGTGCGGCTCCTCGGCGTCGAGGTAGACGACCACATCGGAGGCGGACAGGGTGCGGTGGGGCGCGCGGTAGGTGACGCCGTCGGCGGCCAGGCCGCGCTCATCCATGACCCACTCGATGAGGGCATCCTCACGGTTCTCGGGGTGGGTGTCGGCAATGGTGGCGACCACACCGCGATCGCTCATGTGACGGGCCAGGGAGGCGGCCAGCACGGCGCGGGCGGCGTTGGTGCGGCTGGCGAAGAGAATTCTCTTGCGCGGCGTGCCGACATCACCGTGAGTCCACAAGTGGTCCTCGATGCGGCCGGCGGCCTCGCGGTGGACGAGGACGGGGAGGAAGTCGGCGAGACGCGCGGTGGCGACGTGCTCGTCGATGACGGAATCGAGGATCTCGTCGATGACGGCGGAATCGGCGCGGTGGCCGAAGCGGGTGTAGAGATCCTCGCGGACGGACTGGAAGTTCTGCATTGTTCTGACCCTTTCGTGTTGTTCACTTAGCGTTAACCTTAAGTGAACAGAAGGTGAACACGCAAGTAGGCGCGCAGGGACTTTGGCGTTAGATTTCCCAAACCCGCAGGTCAAAGGTGTTTACCCAGAGTTAACTTTAAGCCGGGAACAATGGAAAAACGCCCCACGAGGGGGCGTCGAAAAGCATCTTTCTAGGCGGCGTAATCAGCCTTGCCGAGCTCCACCAACAGCTCCTTGACATGCGCCTCGATGTCATCGGCGATCTCGCGGACCTTCTCGATGGGCTGACCGGCCGGGTCGGCGATGTCCCAGCGCTCGATGCGGTCCGCGGGGATGCCCGGGACCTCGTCGACGCCCAGCAGCACCACGACGCTCGCGCGGTGCACCGTGCGGGGCACGATCTCCTTCTGGTACAGGTGACCAGTGGGGATGCCGCGCTCCTGGAGCACCTCGATGACCTGCGGGTCAATGCCACCCACGGGATTCAGGCCGACGGAGCGCACGAAAACGCGGTCGCCCACTGCCTGGGCGGTGATGGCGGCAGCCAGCTGGGAGCGGCCAGCGTTGCGCTCACAGACGAAGAGCACCTCTGGGCGGGCGGTGCCACTGCGACCCTTGGCCTCGGCGCGCTCTTCGAGGATCTCGGAGACCTCGCGCTCAACGATGACAGGGAGGAACGTGTCGATCTTGGCGTTGGCCTCGGCGGCGGCGATCTTCTCGTCAAGGAGCTCGTCGATGGTGCGGGCGTAGAAGTACTGCCCGTACCGGCGGTGCATATCCTCGCGGACGATGGCGTAACGGTCCATGATCAGGGGCCTTTCAGTCGGGCTGGAAACACCTGGCGTTTCCTCGTTGTTAACCTAGAGTTAACTTTACTCCCGCGGGGCCCCGCCGCACAACTAGTGGCCGCGCTCCTGCTCCAGCGCCACACCCTCCGCAAAGAACGGCACCAGCTTGTTCTCCCACAGGGTCAGCGCCGACGCGATCGCCATGTGCATATCCAGGTACTGGTACGTACCCAAGCGACCTCCGAAGAGCACCTTATTATTCCGCACCTCGGCCGCGGCGAGCTCCCGGTAAGCCTTGAGCATCTCGCGGTCCTCCGGCGTGTTGATCGGGTAGTACGGCTCGTCGCCCTCCTCCGCGAAGCGCGAGTACTCCTTCATGATCACCGTCTTATCCTTCGGGTACACATCCTCCCGCTCTGGATGAAAGTGACGGAACTCGTGGATCCGGGTGTAGGGAACGTCGGCATCGTTGTAGTTCATCACCGGGGTGCCCTGGAAATCACCGGTCTGCTGGACTTCAGTATGGAAGTCGAGGGTGCGCCAGCCGAGCTGGCCCGCGGAGTAGTCGAAGTAGCGGTCGAGCGGGCCGGTGTAGACAACCGGGGCGTCCGGGGACTGCGCGCGAAGTTCATCGCGGACCTCGAACCAGTCGGTGTGGAGCGAGACGTCGATAAGCTCGTGCTCCGCCATCCGCTCCAGCCAGGCGGCGTAACCGTCGACAGGCAGGCCCTCGTAGGTGTCATTGAAGTAGCGGTTGTTGAAGTTGTAGCGCACCGGCAGGCGGGTGATGTTGCCGGCCGGCAGGTTCTTCGGGTCCGTCTGCCACTGCTTGGCGGTGTAATCCCGGATAAACGCCTCGTAGAGGGGGCGGCCGATGAGCGAGATCGCCTTCTCCTCCAGGTTGTTGGCCTCCTTGGAGTCGATCTCGCTGGCCTGTTCCTTGATCAGCTCACGCGCCTCATCCGGGGAGTAGTAGCGGCCGAAGAACTGGTTGATCAGGCCCAGTCCCATGGGGAACTGGTAGGCGGTGCCGTCGTGCATGGCGAACACGCGGTGCTGGTAACCGGTGAAATCCGTGAACTGGTTGACGTAGTCCCACACCTTCTTATTAGAGGTATGGAAGAGGTGGGCGCCGTACTTATGGATCTCAATGCCCGTTTCCGGCTCAGCCTCCGAGTAGGCGTTGCCGCCGAGGTGGTTGCGACGCTCGACGATGAGCACCTTCTTACCCAGCTGGCTGGCCGCGCGCTCCGCGACGGTGAGTCCGAACAGTCCGGAGCCGACAACGATGAGGTCATAAGTCATGGGGTTCAGGCTAATCGACGCCCGCCCCTCCCACCCGCTGCAACACCGCGCACGACACGCCGGGCGTCTCGAAGGTTAATTCTTGTCACACCAGTATCATGGGGCGCAGATGTGTACTAGAGTTCACTGGTGACCTTTACGTCACACCTGTATCCGTTATTTTTTGCGCAACAAACCAGGGAGTCCCCACCGTGCAGCAGCGACGCCGTATCGCCACAGGGCAGACCAGCGTCAACCCGACGTTGGCCGTAGTCCTGTCCCTTGCCCTCATCGTCTCCGCCGCATTCGGCGGAAACCAGATCCTCCAGACCCAGGACGCCGGCACCGGCCCCGTCGAGGTCTTCCAGGCCACCGATTCCTTCGCCTCCGGCGACAACGTGCTTATCGACGACGCCGCCATCGCCGCCCAGTCCGGCATCCCCGGCCCGCGCACGGTCAAGGAGTTCACCCGCGACGAGCAGTTCACCATGTTCGCCCTGACCTGGACCGATCACCGCGACCTCGCCGCCTTCGTCCGCGCCGAAATGCCCGACGGCTCCTGGGGCCCGTGGTGGGACGCCGAGGCCATCGGCCAGCTCGGCCCCAACGGCGAGAACGGCACCGAGCTCCTCTACGTCGAGCCCACCAACAAGGTCCAGGTCTCCATCACCGGCGTCGACATCCTGGGCGCCCCGGAGGAGCCGGAGGTGGACATCAACATCGCCGAGGAGGCGGCTGTTGATGTTCCGGCTGTCGAGGTCCCGGTCTCCGCCGGCCTCGCCCCGCTGCCGACCAACTACGGCGACATCCAGCCCGTCGCCGACGTCGCCGCACCCGAGGACCTCGATGTGGTCTTCATCGACGGCAACGCCGCCGAGGGTGGCATCGCACTGGCCACCGACTCCATCACCCGCGGCATGCCCAAGGTGGTTTCCCGCGCCGGCTGGGGCGCGCCGTCCGGCAACCGCTGCCGCGTCACCGTCGACCCCAAGCTGCAGGCCGCCGCGGTGCACCACACCGCCGGCTCCAATAACTACACCCGGGCCCAGTCCGCCAGCATCATGCGCGGAATGTACAACTACCACGCCAACAGTCTGGGCTGGTGTGACATCGGGTACAACGCGGTCGTCGATAAGTTCGGCACCATCTACGAAGGCCGCGCTGGCGGGCTGGACAAGAACGTCCAGGGCGCACATGTCGGCGGTTTCAACCATGGCACCTTCGGCATCTCCATGATGGGCAACTACGATGTTGTCCCCACCACCCCGGCGATGATCCAGTCCGTTGGTGAGATGATCGGCTGGAAGGCCGCTCTCGCAGGCTTCAATCCGCAGGGCTCCGCCTCCTACACCCCGCTGAGCTTCCCCGGCTCCAGGCACACCGGCGGCGTCCCCATGACCTTGTCGAACGTCTTCGCGCACCGCGATGCCCACGTCAACGCCTGCCCCGGCCAGTACGGCTACGCGCAGATGGGCACCATCCGCAGCATCGCCGCAAAGAAGGCCGAGCAGATGCGTTCCGGAGGACTGACGGACAACACCCCGACGACCTCCCCGACAACCACCCAGACCACCCCGCCGACCACCACGCAGCCGCGTCCGAATCCGCCGGTCAACCGCGAGCCGGCACCGTCCAACCCGGCCGTGAACACGCTGAGCAGTGCCGCGGGTGGCGACACTACCGCCCTGCTCACCATCGCCGGCACCCTCGCTGGCCTGGCCGTGGCCTTCCTGGCTTCTAACGGATCTCTCCCGGGCGGTACCCAGCAGGTTGGCGATGTCCAGATCCTGGACAACGTCAAACTCGAGGACCTCAAGCCCGTTCTTGACGTCGTCTCGACCCTCGCCAGCGACCCGAAGATCACCCAGGCCGTGGACCGCGTGGGCGGCAATTATGGTGCGGTTCTCGGCGATCCGCGCGGCGGCATCAATACCACCGGCACCACCTACGCCCTGTTTGATAACGGCATCATCATCGACGAACAGGACGCCCCCGAGGCCCGCGCTCTCTGGGGTGTGATCGGCGACCTGTGGGCCGCGCAGGGCTTCGACTTGGGCCCGCTCGGCATGCCGCTCAACGAGCAGTACAACGAGGGCGACCTCATCCGCGTCGACTTCGAGGGTGGCTACATCACCTTCAATCCCGCCGACGGCAACGTCGACGTCAAACTGAGCTAATCGACGCCCCCTTCAGCGGCCCTCGACTTCACTGTCGGGGGCCGCTTTGCGTTGCCGCTACCTGCACTTTTGCAGGAATTCACCCCCGTTAATCACCCCCATGTCCGAGGCGTCGTTTAAGGTGTGTTTCGAACGGATAATCGAACACTAGATCGGGAGGGGGTGAGACCCATGACGAAGCCATCCTGGGCGGTACTGGACGAGAAGAACTTCCATTACTCGTACCGGATCGCCAAGGTGCGGGCCGAATATGAGATGTGGCGTTCAGCCCTGCCGATCACTGATGTCCTCAGCCATGAAGACTGGACGATGCTCTCCACCGTGCTCTACAGCGAACTCGGTGAGCCGAAACACCGACAGGCCCGCTTTCTCGACGCCCTGGAGTGCCTCGATCGCCTCCCCAAGGTCAAGGCCATGGTGGAGGAGACCTGGTTGCTGGATATGAACCAGCTCTCCGCCATCGAAAGTGCCGTGTGTGAAGCGCCGGTGGCAATCCAGGACGATGACTTCTTCTGGGAGGCCCTCGATGATGACCTCATGGATCGCTTCACCCCTTCGCGTCCCCGCCAGTTGACCCCGTCGAACTCGACGATCAGAAAGACCGTCAAGGCCACCATCCTCAGCTTGGAGGACGCCGCAATCCCTGACCCAGAGGTACCGGCACCCGAGGATGGTCCTACACCGTGCGAGAATCCCGGTGAGCTGCTTTCCTCCCTGCCCCCGGTCGAGGATCAGATCAATCTTTTGCAGGTCGAAGACCTGGCCGATGGGCAGGTGCGGTTTGATCTCACCGTCGACCAGGCCACCGGCACCCTCATCGCGGATGCGGTGAAAAAGGCCGCCGCTGAGCAGGAATGCTCCCAGGCCAACGCCATGGTCGGACTCATCCTGGGCCAGATCACCTCCACGGTGATCACCAACATCTACCGGGCCTCCGATGTCCCCGATGCCCCTGCCTTCCACGCTGATCGTGGGATCCTCACCCGCGAATCGACGGCCATCCTGGAGGAGTTTCTCACCAAGACCCGGGACATGGATGAGGCCCAGGACCTGGCTACCTTATCCTATGAGACCACCCCGGCAATCCGGGCGCTGCTCATCGGGCGTGATTGGATCTGCCGCTGGCCGGGCTGCAACCGCAAGGCCGTGGCCTGCGATGCTGACCACCGGATCAATCACGCAGACGGCGGGCCGACTACCGCAGCGAACATGATCATGCTGTGTCGGCATCACCACAACCGGAAGACTGACCGGCAGATCTTCTACCTCATCGATCACCCCACCGGGGATGTGTACTGGTTCCTTCCCGATGGCAGCTGGGTGGTCGATGAGGCCACCGGGCCGCTGGCCCCGAAACAGAAGCGCTGGGTGCAGACCTTCCACCAGCGGCGCCTGCGCCGCCGGGAACGCCTCGCGGCGCAAGCCGCCGCCGAGAGATACAACGCCTACCGCGGCATTATCGAGGCCCCACCAGAGCCCACCGAACCCCGCCACTACCTACCCTGGCGCAAACCACCCGATGTTCCACCCACCTACGTCGAGGCCTAATCCCAGTCCAGTGACCTTTCCACCGCCCGATTCCACTCCCCGACCAACTCGTCCCGGCGCTGCGCCGACCATTGCGGCTCCCATGCCTGATCGGGGGTCTGTAGGGAGCGGACCTCCTTCAAGCCGGACCAGTACCCGGCGCCGATGCCCGCGGCGAAAGCCGCCCCGAGTGCGGTGGTCTCAATGTTGCTGGGGCGCACAACCTCGGCGCCGAGGATGTCAGCCTGTAGCTGCATGAGGGTATCGTTCGCGGTCATGCCGCCATCCACCCGCAGGCTGTTCAGCTCGATGCCGGAATCGGCGACCATCGCCTCGACGACCTCACGGCTCTGCAGCGCGGTGGCTTCCAGGGCGGCGCGGGCGATATGGGTGCGGTCGGCGAAGCGGGTGAGACCGACGATGACACCGCGCGCATCCGGACGCCACCGCGGGGCGAACAACCCCGAGAACGCCGGGACGATGAACACCCCTCCGTTGTCGTCGGCGGCGATCCGCTCCACTTCCTCGGCGGAGCGGATGATCCCCAGCTGGTCCCGCAGCCACTGCACCAGCGAACCACCGACCGCCACCGAACCCTCCAGGGCATACACCGGGGATTCGCCTTCCTGCTGATAGAGAACGGTCGACAGGAGACCATGGTCAGAGAACTGCGGCTTCTCACCAGTGTTGAGCAGCAGGAACAAGCCAGTGCCGTAGGTGTTTTTGGCATCGCCGACTTCAAAGCACCCCTGGCCGAACATGGCCGACTGCTGGTCGCCGAGGACACCGGTGATGGGTACCCCGGCGAGGGTGCCGCGGCGACGGACCGCACCGAACTGGCTTAGCGACGGGCGAATCTCCGGCAGCACCTGCAGCGGCACCCCGATCTCGGCGCAGAGTTCCTCATCCCACTGGCAGGTGCGCAGATCCATGAGCAGGGTACGGGAGGCGTTGGTGACGTCAGTGGCGTGGACTGCGGGTCGGCCATCGTCACCCCGGGCGCCGCCGGTGAGGTTCCACAACAGCCACGTATCGATAGTGCCGGCCAACAGCTCCCCGGCCTCCGCGCGCTCCCGGGCACCATCGACATTGTCGAGGATCCAGGCGATCTTCGGACCCGCCGGATAAGAGTTCGCCAGCAAACCAGTGCGATCAAGCCAACGACGCGGATCCTCCCCGGCGATGCCAGCGGTGCGAGTGTCCTGCCACACGATGGCATTATGAATCGGCTTACCCGTCGCGGCCTCCCACACCACGGCGGTCTCCCGCTGATTGGTGACACCGAGGGCGGCGATGCGGTCCGGGGACACGTCAATGTCCACCATCGCGCTGGACACAGCCCGGCGGGTATTCGCCCAGATCTCCAGAGCATCGTGCTCAACCCAGCCCTGACGCGGCATGATCTGCCGGTGCTCATACTGGCCGGAGGAAACGACCTGGCCAGACTCGTCGATGATGACGCAACGGGTGGACGTGGTGCCCTGATCAATCGCCGCGACATATTGTTTCGGATGCGAAGCCGTCATGGGTTCATCCTAGAACCAGCGTTCCAGCACCTGCGCCAGGCCGGCTTCATCGTTGGTGCCGGTGACAAAGTCAGCGACATCCTTCACCGAATCGCGTGCGTTGCCCATGGCCACTCCGATGCCGGCCCAGGCGAGCATCTCAATGTCATTGGGCATGTCACCGAAAGCGATGACCTCGCTGCGGTCGATGCCGTGCATGGTGGCCAGGGTCGAAACACCGAGCGCCTTGGTCACGCCGGGGGCGGCGACCTCCAGCAACCCTTCGTTCATGGAGAAGGTGACGTGCGCGACGTCGGTATCGATGAACGGTGCGAGGATGTCGAACATCTCCGGCGCGCTGAGCCCCTCGTGGCGCAGGAGCATCTTCACCGCCGGCTCGGAGATGACCTCGTGCTCGGGGACGACACCGAAGGCTTGCTCCTCCCAGGTGTGGAGGAAATCAGGGGCGACGACAAACATCTCCTCCTCCGGGTCAAAGGCGGAATGCCCGACGCGTTCGCAGCCCACGGACACACCCCCCACTTCATGGAAAGCCTCGCGGGCCAGCTCCAGGACCTCGCTCATCGTGTCAGGAGTCAGGGTGTGGGAGGCGATGACCTGGTCATTCGCGGAGTCATAGACCACCGCCCCGTTGGCGGTGACACACACCGGCCGGATGGGCAGCTGGTCGAGCACGGGAAAGATCCAGCGATGCGGACGCCCGGTGGCCAAGGCCACCTCGGTCCCCGCCTGTACAGCGCGGACAATGACGTCGCGGACTCGCGGCAGAACGCGCTCCTGCGAGGTAATGATCGTGCCGTCAACGTCACTGGCCACCAGTTTCGGGGCCGGGCCGGGTGTCTCCATGGTTTATCTCCTGAGTTTTTCCTTCACCTTGTCAATGAAGGATCGTGCATTGCCGAGCTTCGCATCGGCGCGCTGGTCCAACCTGGCGGCAGCTTTCTTTTCCGCCTTAGCGATCTTCGCGGCTTTGGCTTCGGAGTCGATGCGGTCGGCGTCGATAAGCGTGGGCGCGGAACCACCATCCTCAGCGGGGATCCAGAACTCACCAGCTGGGAACGGGCCGTAGGCCCGGGCGTAGTCGTCCTGCACGCGGTCGAGCAGCACCTGCATGGCGTCCTTGAGGCGCGCGATCGCCGCATCGGGATCACCGGAAGGATCCACCGGCTCGCCGACACGAATGAACACCGGGGTCTTCGTGCGGCCGAGACGCTTGGGATGCCCCTTGGTCCAGATGCGCTGGGAACCCCAGATCACCATGGGGATGAGCGGAGCGTCCGCCTCCGCGGCGATACGCGCCGCACCGTTCTTGAACTCCTTGAGCTCGAAGGAACGGGAAATCGTGGCCTCCGGGAAGATGCCGACGAGCTGGCCTGCGCGGAGGCGCTCGACGGCGTCGATAAGCGAAGAGGCACCGGCGGAACGATCCACCGGCAGGTGATTCATGGCGCGCATGAGGGGACCGGCGACGGGGGCGTCGAAAATCTCTTTCTTCGACATGAACCGCACCAGCCGACGCCCGCGCAAGTGCGCAGGAATGCCGCCGAAGATGAAGTCGTAGTAGCCGGTGTGATTGACCGCCAGCAACGCCGGACCCTCCAAGGGGATATTCTCCGCGCCGAACACCGTCAGGCGGATGCCCTGCGCCTTCATCAGCGACTTCGCCAGCGGGATGATGAACCCGTTGTACGGGCGCTCCGTGGCCTCGACCGGGTGGTCGGGCACCTCGGTCAACCCACGCGGCACATAGAAACTCGCGCGCTTGGTGAACGGTCGCTTGGCCATGTCTACTCCCCTACTTCTTCGGTTCGAGGATATCCTTGCCCACGAACGGGCGCAGCGCCTCCGGAACAACGACGGAACCGTCCGCCTGCTGGTTATTCTCCAGGATGGCAACCAGCCAGCGGGTGGTGGCCAGCGTGCCGTTAAGGGTCGCGGCGATCTGGGCCTTGCCATTTTCGTCGCGGTAGCGGGTTTGCAGCCGACGGCCCTGGAAGGTGGTGCAGTTCGAGGTGGACGTCAGCTCGCGGTAGGAGTTCTGGGTGGGCACCCACGCCTCGGTGTCGAACTTACGGGCCGCGGACTGGCCGAGGTCACCGCCGGCGATGTCGATGATGCGGTAGGGCACCTCGACGGCGGAGAGCATGTCGCGCTCCATATCCAGCAGCGCCTGGTGCTGGGTGACGGCGTCCTCCGGCTTGCAGTAGACGAACATCTCCAGCTTGTCGAACTGGTGGACGCGGATAATGCCGCGGGTGTCCTTACCGTAGGAGCCCGCTTCGCGGCGGAAGCAGGAGGACCAACCGGTGTACTTCACCGGCCCCTGGGACAGGTCGATGATCTCGTCCTTGTGGTAGCCCGCCAGCGCCACCTCGGAGGTGCCCACTAGGTAAAGGTCGTCGCGCTCGAGGTAGTAGATTTCCTCCGCGTGGTCGCCGAGGAAGCCGGTGCCGGCCATGATCTCCGGGCGCACCAGCACCGGCGGGATCATGAGCTGGAAACCGGCGGCGCGGGCCTTCTGCGCGGCGAGCATCATCATGCCCAGCTGCAGGAAAGCGCCGTCGCCGGTGAGGTAGTAGAAGCGGGCGCCGCCGACCTTGGTGCCGCGCTCCATGTCGATCAGCCCCAGGGAGGTGCCCAGCTCAAGGTGGTCCTTGGGCTCGAAATCGAACTCGCGCGGCTGCCCGACGTGCTCCAGGATGACGAAGTCCTCCTCGCCGCCAGCGGGTGCCCCCTCGACGACGTTGGACAGCTGCATCTGCAGCTCCGCCACCGCTGCCTCGGCGGTCTTCTGCGCCTCCTCGGCCTCCTTGACCTTGGCCTTGAGCTCATTCGAGCCCTCCAGCAGGGCGGGGCGGTCCTCCGGGGCGGCCTGGCCGATCTTCTTGCCGAAGGCCTTCTGCTCGCCGCGCAGGGCGTCGGCATCGGAGATCGCGGAGCGGCGCTGCTCGTCGGCGGCGATGAGCTTATCGACGAGCGCCGGGTCCTCACCCCTGTTCACCTGGGAGGCGCGGACGACGTCGGGATTCTCGCGGAGGAATTTGAGATCAATCACGCATACGAGCCTACCGCGCAGCGCCCGCCGAGGTGCCGTGACCTGCGCGCGTGACTGGTCATAACCACCGGCGTAGAATGGTCGCTATGGCCGCAGCGTCTCCCACCCCCCAGTTGCCCGCCACCCCGATCACGGACGGGCCGAAACCCAAACACGCACAGCTCCGCGCGATCCTGGAGGAGCTGTGCACCACCCAACTGCACCCCGGTGATCTGCTGCCCGGCGAGCGTGTCCTCGAGGAGACCTACGGCGTCTCGCGCATCACGGTGCGCCGCGCCATTGGTGATCTAGTGGCCAGCGGTCGCCTCCGGCGGGCGCGCGGGAAGGGCACGTTTGTGGCACCGAATCCGCTGGTCTCGCGGCTACATCTGGCGTCCTTCAGCTCGGAGATGGAGGCACAGGAGGTGTCGGCGACGTCGAAGATCCTACTCTCGGAACGCGCGGTCGCCCCGCCGGAGGTGGTGGAGTTCTTCGGCTCCGCCCCGGTCACCCCGCACACGCATTTACGCCGTCTGCGCCTAGGCGACGGGGAGCCCTATTCCATCGATGACGGCTGGTACAACGCCGATCACGTGCCCGATCTGCTGGAGAATGACGTCTACAACTCCGTGTACTCCATCCTGGACCGGCATTATCACGTGCCGGTCACGGAGGCGGATCAGGTGGTCACGGCCGTCGCCGCGGATGAGCAGCAGGCCCTGCTTCTCGACGTCGCGCCCGGCACCGCCCTCCTTCATATCGTGCGGTATTCCCGCTCCGGGATGGTGCCGGTGGAGTGGTGTTCTTCGGTCTACCGCACCGACCGCTACCGGCTGAACACCCGCGTGACGCGGGCGAGCGAGTAGGATTCGAGGATTATGACGACACGAACCGCACGTTCCGCGGCAGCTGTGCGCACGGGCCTGGTGGCCGCGCTGGCTGCCGCCGTCGCGGTCGGCTCCTATGGGTTTGTCTCGGAGTCGACCACCCAGGCCAATGGCGCCGACGGGGGTTCCGCTGTGAGCAGCGTCGCCGAGCCCGAGAACGGCACCGAGAACGGTGTTGCGCCGTTCACCACCGCCGATGTCGGCGCGTGCTTGACCTGGGATATCGCCGAGGACGGCACGGTGAGCAACTTCGAGCAGGCCTCCTGTGAGGGCGAGCACCGTTTTGAGGTGTCCGCCCGCGAGGATCTGGCGACTTACCCGTCCTCGGAGTTCGGTCGCAACGCCTCAATGCCGGATCTCACCCGTCAGGCGCAGTTGCGTGAGGAGCTGTGCCAGACCCCCACCCTGCGCTATTTGGGTGGACGTTTCGACCCGGTGGGCCGCTACTCCATCGCCCCGATTCTCCCGCCCGCGGAGGCGTGGGAGGCGGGTGACCGCACGATGCTGTGCGGCATCCAGTCCACCGATCCGGCCGGCCTGCCGATGCTGACCACCGGTGCCGCGGCGGAGCAGGACCAGGCGGTCGTGGCGCAACCGGGCGAGTGCGTCTTCGTGGACAATTCTCGCTCCCTGCGCATCGTCGATTGTGCAGAGGAGCATCACCTGGAGACCACGTCGATAGTGAATTTGGCGGAAGTCTTCCCGGAAGGCACCCCGAGCGTGGAAGATCAGGATCGCCACCTGCAGGACGTGTGCACCCAGGCCGCCATCGGTTATCTCGGCGAGGAGGAGAACCTCTATCAGTCCACCTTGCAGCCCTATTGGGGCACGTTGGGGCAGGCCTCGTGGATCGGCGGTTCCCGTTCCGTGAACTGTTCACTGTTCCACCCGCGCGAGGAGGGCGGGTTCTCCACGCTGACTGGCAGCGCCCGGGAGGGGCTACTCATCGACGCCGAGCCCCCCGCCGAGCAGCCCCCGCGCAATCCCCTGCGCGAGGAAGTTTCCTAGATGGTGGACGTCAGCGATGAGGTCTTCGAGGACATGGTCAACGACGCCCTCGACCAGATTCCGGACGAGTTCGCCCGGCAGCTACGCAACGTGGCAATCCAGGTCACGGACTACAACGAGGAACACCCCACCTACCTGGGGCTGTATGTCGGGGTGTCACTTCCGCACCGCACCCACCACCACACGGGTTTTCTTCCCGATGCGATCTTCATCTACAAGGAGGCCCTCAAGCGCTACGCCCGCTCCGAGGAGGACCTGCGGGAGCAGGTGAAGGTGACGGTCTTCCATGAGGTCGGCCACTACTTCGGCATGGAGGAAGAGGACCTGGAGAGGTTGGGCTGGGGCTAGATCTGGTGATCCAGGTCCGCCCAGCGGATCAGGTCCCACTTGCCGAAAGGCTTCTCTCCCGGCTCCAGCACGATGAAACGACAGTTACCCAGGTAGCCGGCGAAGGCGAAGTCCGGGTCGACGCTGGCAGCGTGGGCCGCCATGGTGCGGATCGCCGCGCCGTGGCTGACCACCAGCACGTCCTGGTCAGTGGCCAGGTGCTGCAGGACCAGGTTCTCCATGACGGGCCGGTAGCGGTCCATGAGCTCGAGGTAGGTTTCACCGCCCGGGATGCGCGCCTGCGCGTCCGAGCTCAGCCAGCCGCGCAGAGCGGTGGCATAGGAGTGGTGGGAAGCGTCATCAGAGAGCATCTCGTGATCGCCGGCGAAAATCTCGTGGAGGCCTACCTCCACGTCGATCGGGATCTCACGTTCCCGCAGGCCAGCGGTCTGCTCGAAGGCAGTCATGGCGAGCAGCGCGGTCTGCTGGGCGCGCAATGCCACCGAGGACACCACCGCCCCGAGACGCCCCGGGGAACCTCCGCCGGCCTGGCAATAATCAACGAGCTCGATACCGACATTCCACGCCTGGTTGCGGCCGGTATCGGTAAGTTCCGCCCCTGGTGGGCGGGTATCCAGCTTGCGGGCGACGTTGCTGTGGGTCTGCCCGTGACGCAGCAGGATCAGCCGTCCGCTCATGCCCGTCCCTCCCTGGCAGCGAACACCCAATCGGTGGCGCGCTCGAGGCGGGCGTGGTCGTCGACGGCCGTCTTTTCGGAGCGCTCCGGGGTCGGCCAGGAACCGAGGTAAGTGATGTCCTCCGCGCGCAGCCACAGGGCGCGCAGGGCCTCGGCGACGGGCGTGTCATCGATGTGTCCGACGAGGTCAACGTAGAAGTGGTAGGTGCCGAACGCCTTGCGCGTGGGGCGCGACTCAATGCGGCTGAGATCCACGCCGCGCAGCGAGAACTCCGTGAGCGCGCCGACGAGGGTGCCCGGCTCATTCGGCAAGGTGAACACAACGGTGGTCTGGTCGGCGCCGGTGCGCGGGGTAGGCACCCCGCGCGGGCCAACCGCCACGAAACGGGTACGTGCCCCGGCGACATCGGCGACATCCTTGGCCACCACGTCCAGCCCGAACAGTACGGCGGCGCGATCCGGGGCGGCGGCCGCATCCGCGCGCCCCTCCGCGACGTTCTGCGCGGCCGCGGCATTCGAGGACGCGGGGACGAACTGGGCGTGCGGCAGATGCTCCGCCAGCCACTGCCGCACCTGCTGATGCGCCACCGGGTGAGTGGTGAAGGTCTGCACATCCTCCAGCCGGGTGCCCGGACGCAGCATGATGGAGAACGCGATCTCGATCTCCAGCTCGTGGTAGATCTGCACCCCGCCAGCTTCCACCAGCGCGTCAAAGGTGGAGGTCACAGCCCCGTCGACAGAGTTCTCGATGGCCACACACGCGAAATCCGCCCGCCCGGCGCGCACCGCGTCGAGCGCTTCGCGCGGGGAGTTGACCGGCAGCTGCGTCACCTCGCCGGGGCCGAACGCGCCGGCGTCCTGGAAGCGGATGAGCGCGGCCTCAGTGAACGTGCCCGCGGGGCCGAGGAAGGCGACGGTGGTGGTCTCAGTCATGACTGCCAGCCTATCTAGTCGTATTCTGGTCCGCATGACCATGTCCCTGCTGGCCCTCGCCGCTCAGTTGCGCTCCGGTGAACGCTCAGCGGTGGATGAGGTGGAGGATCTCGCAGCAAAGGTCCAGCCCGGGGACGGGTTTTCCCACCTGGCGTTGGAGCAGGCGCATGAGCGCGCGCAGCGCCTTGACCAGCAGGTGGAGCGGGGTCCTCTCCACGGGCTGCTGCTGCCGGTCAAGGACCTGGCGAATGTGGCGGGCATGCCCACCACCTTTGGTTCCGCGCGCCGCACCCGCCTCGCGGAAACCACCGATCTACTTCCCGCCGCGCTCCTCGATGCTGGCGCCATCATCCCCGGCAAATCCCACACCGCCGAGCTGGGCCTGATGATCTACACCGAACCACCTGGCCTCGACGCTCCCGATAACCCCCTGTGGCCAGGCCGAACCCCGGCCGGTTCCTCCGGGGGTGCGGCCGCGCTGGTCGCCCGCGGCCTGGTACCCGCCGCCCACGCCTCCGACGGCGGCGGCTCCATCCGCGTGCCAGCTGCCGCCTGTGGCGTGGTCGGGTTCAAGCCCTCCGCGCCGCGGCTGGCAGTGCAGGGCTTTCTCACCCGTTCGCTGATCGACGCCGCCTTCCTCCTGCACCTTAACCCCATTGCGGGCCGCCGCCGGATCGGGGTGCTCACCGAGCCGTTGTTCGCGGGCGCGGCGGTGGATGAGGCGCACCTGCAGGCGGTGGCCGAAGCTGCTGGGCGGCTATGCAAGGCCGGGCACGAGGTGGTCGAGGTCCACCCTTATCCGGACGCCGAGGTTACCTTTGCGGCCTTCCGCACCATTTTCACCGCCAAACTTGCTGGACTGCCGGGTCCCGCGGAGGGGCTGGTCGCGTGGCTGCGGGCGCATGGCCGCGCCGTCACCCGACGGTGCCTGGACCAGGCGAACAGCCATGCCGATCGCCTCGGCCCGTATCTCGCCGACCATTGGGACGTCGACGCCCTCCTCACCCCCATGACCACCACCGATCCGCCACCCATCGGGCACTTCGCGGCGATGGACCCGGAGGAGAACTTCCTCGCCCAGACCCGCTGGTCGCCCTGGGGATCGCTGTTCAACATGACCGGGGCCGCCGCGGTCTGCGTGCCGTGGGAGCTACCTGGGCGCCCGCCCGTCGGCGTGCACCTCGGTTCCATCCGCCTCACTGATGCCGAGCTCCTCGCCCTGGCCCAGGAGTTGCACACGTGACCCGCCAGCGACTGTGGACCGAGATCCTCATCGTCCTCGCCGTGAGCTTCGGCATTTCCGGGGTGCGCGGGCTGCTGCGCCTGGCCGATGCCCTACTGGACTCCCGCCCGCTGTCCGAGCAAAAGATCACCCTCCACCAGTCCTTATCGAATGCCCCCTGGATCGACCTCGGCCTCCAGCTGGCCTCGGCCGGCACTCTCTTCGCCTACGGCGCCCTGGCCTTGTACTTGCTGGCCGGGCAAGTGCAGCTCCCCCGCCCGCGCTGGTCGGATATCGGTTGGGGTGCTGGCCTGGCCGCCATCATCGGAATCCCCGGGCTCGCCTTCTACGCCACGGCCCTGCACCTGGGCCTGACCCGCGAAGTGGTGCCCACAGCACTCACCCATCCCTGGACCGAGATACCCGTCCTGCTCACCTGGTCCTTCGCCAATGCCTGGGGCGAGGAGATCGTCGTCGTCATGTACCTGCTCACCCGCCTGCGACAGCTCGGATGGGGACTTCCGGCGGCACTCGCCTTCTCCAGTGTGCTCCGTGGCTCCTACCACCTCTACCAGGGGGTGTCCGCCGGTTTCGGCAACATCATCATGGGCGTGCTCTACGGCTGGTTCTACTGGAAGACCGGCCGGGTGTGGCCGCTGATCATCGCCCACTTCCTCATTGACGCCGTCGCCTTCGTCGGTTACGCCGCCCTCGGCGGGGACCTCACGTGGCTGGGGATCGGATAGGGATGTCACAACGGTTCTTGAAGATTTTCACGCCTCTGACATGACCTGGGATTCCCGCGGAGCGATGTCATCCTCAAGAACCGTTGTGACACCACTCAGCTATCCGGCCACTCCCCGACCGTCTTGCGCTCATTCCGACTCCTGGTCTGCCGAGGACTAGTCTTATCCCCATGCATGAACGTGACCCCCGCCGACGGCAGGACCCTCCCCGCCGCCAGCCCGGCCGTTCCGCCGACCCCCGCTACTCCGGCGACTATGTCCTCGGTCGCGATGGCAAGCCGCTGGTCGACCGCTACGGCCGACCGGTACGCAAGCGCGCCCCGCAGCGACCGCCACGTCGGGAACCGCAGCGACCGCCACGTCGGGAAGCAGCTCCGCAGCAATACATTCCGCCGCGTCGGGAGGAGCCGCTGTACCAGCCTGCTCCGGCGAGCTACCGACCGCCGGCACCCCGCCGCCGAAAGAAGCGTTCTTTCGGCCCGTTGAAGATCCTCGGCGCACTAGTCGCCATCATGCTGGTTTTGGCGCTGTCGATGATGCTGTGGGCCGACGCCCAGCTCAATCGCGTCGAGGCGCTGCCAGAGCAGCGAGTGCCCAACACCGCAGGCACGAACTGGCTGCTCGTCGGTTCCGATTCGCGCGTGGGCCTCGACCAAGAGGACATTGACCGCCTGGGCACGGGCGGCGATGTCGGTGTCGGGCGCACCGACACCATCATGCTGCTGCACATCCCGACCGTCGGCGAGGCCCGCCTGGTGTCCCTGCCGCGTGACTCCTACGTCACGATCCCCGGTTACGGCGATGACAAGATCAACGCCGCCTTCACTTACGGTGGCCCACAGCTGCTCACCACCACCGTGGAGAACACCACCGGCCTGCGCATCGACCACTACGCCGAGATCGGGATGGGCGGCCTGGCGAATGTTGTCGACGCCATCGGCGGAGTACAGCTCTGCCCGGAGCAGCCCATCAACGATCCGCTGGCCAACCTGGACATCCAGGCCGGCTGCCAGACTATGGACGGCGCCACCTCCCTGGGATACGTGCGCACCCGTGCGACCCCGATGGGCGACCTCGACCGCGTCGACCGCCAGCGCGAGTTTTTCGCCGCGCTCATGGACGAAGCCACCGCCCCCAACACCTTGCTCAACCCGCTGGAGTTCTTCCCTCTGGTGACGAACACGGCGAACTCCTTCACCGTGGGCAAGGGCGATCACGTGTGGAACCTCGCCCGCGTCGGCCTGGCCATGCGCGGCGGAGTGTCCACCGAAACCGTGCCCGTCGGCGGCTTCGCGGATACCGCGGTGGGCAACGTCGTCCTGTGGGACCAGGCGGGCGCGCAAGCCCTGTGGGAGTCGATGAAATAAGAAAAGAGTGCGCAGCTGCGCACTCTTTTTAACCTCTGAGCTGCGATGACTAGCGGATGGTCACCTGACGGGACTTGATGTTCTGCAGCTGCTTGCGCTCGTCGGCGCTCAGCTGCTCATCGTTGGACACCTCGGCGGTGACGGCCTCGGAGACGCGGGTCAACTCTACGCCGTAAGAATCGTGGGCGACGGAGGGATCGAGATCGAAAACGGGCACGATGATGCCGTGGGTGCGGAACACACCGGCGAACTTCGTGCCCTCACCGAGGTTGAGCTCGCCGCGGGCAGCGACGCGCGCCAGGGCGTTGAGCAGGCCGTCCTCATTGTCGTCGGGGCGCACCCAACGGATGTGCGCCTTGCCGCCGCCAGGGTTGACCCACCACACGGCGCCGGGGATGTCGGTGTCCACGCGGTGGGACTCCACGACAGCATCGTTGGCCTGCTTGAGGGCCTGCGCGGTGACGGGGTCGAGCTGGGTGTCCTCCGGCATCCACCAGTTGAAATCCTGGTACTCGGTGATCTCCAGCTCGGCGTCGGCGGCGATGAGCTCGCTCAGAGCCGGCTGGGAACCGTCGGCCACGCCCTGCTCGAGGGTGGCACCGGCGGCGGCATCGCGAACCCAGGCCAGCGCAAAGGCCAGATCGCGGCCCGGGTTCTGGGAGGGGATGCGGGTCTGCAGTGCCACGAATGCCGTGGTGCCATCCTCACGGACCAGGGCGGCGGCGCCACCGGGCAGGACGGTGGCGATGTAGACGTCGCGGTCGGTACCGGCGACAGCGACCTTGGCGGTGGCGGCAGGGACGAACTCCTGCAGGGCGATGAGATCAGCCTCGCCGCCGATACCGGCGTAGGGGCGGGCGTCCTTCTCCAGAGCGGCACGCTCGGCGGCGCGGGCGGCGAGCTTCGCCTGGCGGCGGCTCATGCCCTCGGGCAGGTTCTCGTTCTTCTTGTTCTTCTTGGCCATGGGCTCAAAGATACCCTTAGGCGGCATCACCCAGAGGTATACCTCAGCCGCCAAGTACCTCCAGCGCCAGTGTCACCTCGTCGGTGGCCATGAGGTCGACACCGTTGTCACGCGCCCACAGCATGTCCTCCGGCTCGTTGACGGTCCACATGTAGGTCGGCAGCCCCTGCTTGCCAATAAGATCCGGGCGCCGCTTCGCCCGCCACAGTGACACTCCCAGCCCGGTCGGCTTACCGGGGTGCGCGTCGAGGGGGTTGGCCCAGCGTTCGTACTTGCGGCGCAGGTGGAAGCGGTCGACCTGCGGTGCCAGTCGCTTCATGCGCACCACGGCAGCCGCCGAGAAGGTGATGACGTGGATGCGCGGATCATCCAGCATGCCGGCGTGCTGCAGCACGCGCACGACCTGTTCCTCCACCATCGGCCCGTAGCGGGAGGGGTGCTTGGTCTCGATGTAGAGGTGCTTGTCGGTCGCCTTCACCATCTCCAGAAGCTGGGGCAGGGTGAGCACGGACTGCGGCAGTTCCTCGGTGCCGAAGTTGAACTCCCGCAGCGCGTCGAGCGTCATGCGGGACACGCGCCCGCGGCCGTCTGCGACGCGGTTGATGATGGGATCGTGGACGACGACCATCTCCCCGTCGTGGCACAGGCGGACGTCGCATTCGACGCCGTGGATCGGCATCTCGAGGGCACGCTCGAAAGCTACCTCGGTCAGTTCGGGGTACTTCGCGGAGTATCCGCGGTGGGCAATGATCTCCATTTATCCATTCTCAGGCATCCAGCTGCCGATTTGTCGCAACATCTGCCGATTCTTGCGCTGGGAGCGTCCCAGCTTGGTGGACAGGGTGTGCAGGATGCGGATGGCATCGGTGATGTGCGGGCCCTTGTTGAGCATGACGGCCTCGGAACGCAGGGCATAAGCAGCGTCGGTGATTTCGGCGCGGGTCGGCAGACCGGACTTGGCCAGGCTTTCCAGCACCTGGGTGGCCATGACGACAGGCACGTGCGCGGCTTCGGCCATCTGGGCGATGAGGCGCGGGACTTCTGCCATGCGGTCGAAACCGAGCTCAACGGCCAAGTCACCGCGGGCGATCATCACACCCAGGTTGGGGTGGCGCATGCCAGCGAGGAGGATCTGGGCGAGGTTCTCGTAGGCAGGGATGGTCTCGATCTTGAGCACGATGCCCAGCCCCCGCACACGCTCGGGATCCGCCGCAGAGGCGGCGATCTCCTCGAGGGTGTCGAGCACGAAGGCGACGTCGTCGATGTCGCGGATGAAAGAGACGTTGGCGATGTCCCCGTGCTCGGCCACGAAACGAAACGCCTCGATGTCCTCCTCCGTCAGGCTGGGCAGCGGGAGGACGGTCTCGGGCAGGTTAAT
The DNA here is from genome assembly GCF_030538285.1 of Corynebacterium sp. GTDB lineage: Bacteria > Actinomycetota > Actinomycetes > Mycobacteriales > Mycobacteriaceae > Corynebacterium. Next base: position 30,602 of record NZ_JAUNUG010000009.1, on the reverse strand, counting down.
GCCCTTGTAGGCGGCGAGGTTGGTGCCGTTCGGCCCGGCGTAGACGATCTCCAGTTCCACGTCGGTGTGCTCACCGTTTTCCCGCTTATCGACGGCGCGTCCGGCGATCGATCCATCGTCGAAAAGCACGCGCTGCCCGACTTCGATGGCGCGGACGGCCTCGGGCAGGGTGCAGCTGATGCGCGGGGTCCAGCCCGGCGCGGGGTTGGCGGGGGCCGGGTCGTCGGTGAGGATGAGGGTGTCGCCGACGTGGAGGCGCAGCTTCTGCTCGGTGGCTGGGACGCCGGAGACGCGGGACTTGGTGTAGTCGCACTGCAGCAGGGTGGAGTTGGTGATGTAGGCGTTCTGCTGGCCTTCTGCCAGCACGCCGCCGTCCTGCAGGCGGGTGACGGTGAACTTCCGCTTGGAGTCGCGGTTGTCGTAGAGGTCGATGATGTCGCCCTCGGTGAGGTCTTCCAACCAGGGGCGTTCGACGCGCAGCGGGAGGGCGGGGCGGCCGGGGAGGTCGGAGGGAACGGGGATCTCGGGCCCGTCGTTGGGCGTCAGCCAGAGCTTGGAGGGGGTGAGCACCAGGCCGGTGTCCAGGCGGGTGACACGTGCGCGGCCGACCTCGGGGCCGGGGGCGATCTGCCCGGTGCGCACCTTCGGGCCGGCCAGATCCATGGCCACCTTGATCTCGCGGCCGTATTCGGCGGCGGCGGTGTGGACGTGGTCGATCATGCGCTGCCACGCCTCGGGGCCATCGTGGGCGCAGTTGATGCGGGCCAGCTCCATGCCGGCCTCGACGAAGCCGCGGACCATGTCCAGATCTTCGGCGGCCTCCGTGGGAAGGGTCACCATGATGCGGGAATGGGTCTCATCCGAGGATTCGCCGAAGAGTGCGGTGGCGTGGTCCTCGAGGATGTCGTCGGCGCGTGCGAAGGCGTCGCGGACCTCAGCGCCCGTGTATTTCAGGGCCTCGCCGTTGTAGGCGGAGAGCACGTTGCGCGCGGCCTGGAGGCGGGCGAGGACGGCGGGCTCGGCCGTCGATAAGCGAGTCGCCCCGATGGAAGCCAAACCGCCCTGCACCGCGCGGATATCGTGCTGGCGCAGTTCGGCGTAGTGCACCAGGTTGGTGGCGCCGTTGCGGTGGTTGTCAGCCACCAGCGTGATCGCGTCGGCCTCCCGGTTTTCCTCCGCCCGCACGGCGTCGATAAGTCCGTCGACCTCGGTGATCAGTTCCTGCAGCCTGGCTTCCACGGCCGTCCTCCCGCTCAGTGTCAGTGGTTCCCCCCACATTGTGCCTGCGGTGGGGCGGTTCGGCATCTTGAGTCACTGCGCCGGGAAGAACTCCTCCTTGATGGCGCGCAGCGTGGCGGCGGAGTGGGCGAAACGCTCCTGCTCATGTTCATTGAGCTGGAGTTCCACCGCGCGGGCGATACCGGCGCGGTTGATGATGGCCGGGGTGCCGATGTAGAGGTCATGCTCCCCGTACTCGCCCTCCAGGTACGCGGAGACCGGCAGGGCGACATCCTGGTTCTGGATGATCGCCTTGGTGATGCGCGCCAGGCCCATGCCGATGCCGTAGGAGGTGGAGCCCTTCGCGTCGATGATCTCGTATGCGGCGTCGCGGGTCTCCTCGAAGATCTTCTCAATGCGTTCCGCAAATCCCGGCTCGTTTTCCACCCGGGAGTTGAGGGTGACGCCGGCGATGGTGGCCGAGGAGACCACCGGCAGCTCCGTGTCGCCGTGCTCGCCGATGATGTAGGCGTGGATGGAGGTCGGCGAGGTCTGGGCGATCTCGCCCAACATGAAGCGGTAGCGGGCGGAATCGAGGACCGTGCCGGAGCCGATGACCTGGTGGTGGTCGAGGCCGGAGTAGCGCCACACGCCATAGGTGAGGATGTCAACGGGGTTGGTGGCGACGAGGAAGATGCCGTCGAAGCCGTTATCCATGACCTCGTCGGTGATGGCCTTCATGATCTTCATGTTCTTGTCCACCAACTGCAGGCGGGTTTCACCGGGCTTCTGGGCGGCGCCGGCGCAGATGACCACCATGGCGGCGTCGCGGCAGTCGGCGTAGGTGCCCTCGGTGACGCGGGTGCGGGAGCTGGACCACACGACGCCGTGGTTGAGGTCCATGACGTTGCCGCGGAGCTTCTTCTGGTCGATGTCGATGATGGCCAGGTGGTCGACGGTTCCCTGGTTCACCAGGGCGTAGGCGTAGGCGACGCCGACGTCGCCGGCTCCGATGAGTACCACTTTGTTTCCGACTGCAGTGCGCATGGGGTCTCCAAGCTTTCCGATTGTGTCTGAGTATGTCGTGTGGGTTCGGACTACTTCTATTATTGCCCTTTCCGATCGGACATGCAGTGTGTACTGCGCCACCGTCGGTTCTCTGCCAGAATCAGCGGCTATGAGGGTCCTGCGCCGTTTCCTGCTCCCCGCCGCGGTCGGAGCACTCAAGGGCATTGCCTTCGGGCTGGAGGTGGTCAACGATCTCACCCCCGGTTTCCGCATGGCCCGCCGACGCCGCCTGCCGGAGACTCTCGGTGCGGGGGTGCTGGGCGCGGAGATCGCCACGTGGTGGGCGATCTCCCCTTCCCTGCTGCCGCGCCCCTGGTGGGTGACGGCCGCGAATGTGGCGTTTGTGCAGGGTGCCGGCCACCTGACGGCGACGGCGCTGACCTATCCGTTGCGACGCCGCTGGTCACCACGTGCATGGTTCTGGGCGAGCGCGGGCCACACGGTGATGGCCGGAATCACGGTGGGTGCGGCGGTGTCGAGCCTGCGCCGCCAGAAACAGCAGGCCCGGCTAGTGCGGGTGAACAAACGCGGCCGCACACACGCGCTCGCCGGTGGCCTGGTGGGCACCGCCGGTTACGGCGTGCTTCTGCTGCTTGGCGACGCCGCCCAAGCCACCGTCGATCGCCTCGGCTCCCGCTTATCCCGGTGGATGCCCCTGTGGGTGGCGTGGCCGCTGGCCGCGGGCGGTCTGACGTGGCTGGCGCTGGTACTCAGCGACAAGGTGCTCATCCGGCGCTTTCTTAACCGCATCTCCCGGCACGCCTTTGAGCTGAACAAGTCGGTGTTCCCGGGGTCGATGATGCCGTGGGAGCCGGAGCGCTCCGGTTCTCCCTGGTCGCGGGAACCGTGGTCGGCGGTGGGTTCCCAGGGGCGGGCGGTGCTGTCCCTGGGCCCGCGAGCGCGTGACATCGCCGAGGTCACCGGCCTTAAGGAGGTCCACGAGCCGATCCGGCTCTATGCCGGGTTGATCCCTGGGCGGTCCGTGGAGGGGGCCGCCCGCCTGCTGCTGGCAGAGATGGACCGGACCGGCGCTTTTCGACGCGACACCATCGTCGTCCAAACCACCGCCGGCACCGGTTGGGTCACCGACTGGTCTGTCGGCGCCGTGGAGTTTCTCACCGGGGGCAATTGCGCCACCCTGGCGATGCAGTACTCCTACCTGCCCTCCCCCTTCGCCTATGTCGTCGACCGCGAGACCCCGGTGCGCGCCGCCCGTGCCCTCATATCTGCGGTTTCGGAGCGCCTGGCGCAGATGGACCCCGCCGACCGGCCGCGCTTTTTCGTGGCCGGGGAATCCCTCGGGGCCTACGGCACCGCCGCCGCCTTCGAGGACCTGGCAGATCTGCTCGCGCGCACCGATGGCGCCCTACTCTCCGGCGCACCCCGCTTCACCCGCCTCATCCGCACGTTATCCGCCGCGCGCGACGCCGGCTCTCCCGAGCGGTTGCCCACCGTCGATGGTGGGCGCCACGTCCGCTTCGCCGCCACCCCGCTCCACCTGCAACAAGACCACTTCGGGATGCCCTATCGACATCCTTGGGCTTACCCGAGGGTGGTCATCGCCCAACATGCCTCCGACCCCATCGTCTGGTGGTCCCGTGATCTTTTCTGGCGCCAACCCGACTGGCTCCGCGAACCCGGCTCGCGCGGAATCCCCGCACCCCGCCCCCAACGTCTCGACGTCTTCCACGGCATGCGTTGGGTGCCGTTCGTCTCCGGGTGGCAGGTGGGCCTAGACCAACTCAACTCCCTGGCCGTACCTGGCGGCCACGGGCACAACTACCACGCGGAGATGCTCTGGTACTGGGACGGCGTCCTCGGTGACCACGCCGCCATCCGCATGAGCCATGACCTGCAGCGCCGCGCCACCGCCTTCATCCGCAATGACTCGATCAAGCGCTGAGGCCGCGATGTAAGATTTTCAGGGCCCCGGCGCCTGGCGCACGACAAAACCCCAGGTCAGCCTCCGTCAAAATCAGTCGCGGCCTGAAAATCTTACATAGGGCTCTCAGCTGACCTGCGCGCCGTCGTAAAGCATGGTCGGACCAGCAACGACGGGGGAACCGGCGACGGTGACATCGCGCACGCGCTGCCACGACATTTCCACGCCCGTGGGCCGGACGGTGAGTAGCGCATAGCCATGTGAGTCGAGGTCGACGTGGCGAATGTGGGGGTTGTGCGCGAGGACGTGACCTTCGGCGGTCTGCGAGACGGGGTTGTCCTCCGCAGCACCGAGGAACTCATCGACGTTGGCGGCAGTGACAGACGAGCAGACAAGCTCCGCGGCAATCACCCGGTCGCCGTGCCAGATGTGGTTGGCCCATTCGGAGTGGATGTCGCCGGTGAGAAACACGGTTCGTCCGTGCGGGTGCCTATCGGCCAGCTGCGCGAGGAGGCGCTCCCGGTCGGCGACATAGCCGTCCCATTGGTCGACGTTGACGGGGGTGCCGGCGACATCCAGGCCGACCATCTGCGCGAGCTGGGTGCGCAGCCCCGGGTCGATGTTGACGAGGTTGAGCGGGGCCATCATCACCGAGGTACCGATAAGATTCCACGTGGTGGTGGCGGTGGCCAGGCGCCCGGAGAGCCATTCGAACTGCTCGGATCCCATGATGGTGCGGTCGGGGGCGTTGCGGGCGGCGGGCTGGAGCATGCCCGGCGCGCTGCGGTAGGAGCGCAGGTCGAGCATGTGCAGTTCGGCGAGGCGTCCGAAGCGCAGGGTGCGGTAGATGCGGCCGCCGCAGGAGGGGGCGGTGCCGCGGACGGGGAGCCATTCGAGGTAGGCCTGCATGGCGGCGTCGCGGCGGGTTGCCCAGTCGCCGTGGAAGTCGGAGTGCCCTTTGGCACCGCCGGACCAGGCGTCGTTGGCGATCTCATGGTCGTCCCAGGTGACCACCCATGGTGCGGCGGCGTGGGCGTCCTGGAGTTCGACGTCGCGGCGGTAGTTGCCGTAGCGGGAGCGGTAGTCGGCGAGCGTGCGGATTTCCCAGGTGGGCACGTGTGGGCGCACGACGCCGTATTTTCCGGCGTAGTGCCCGGAGGCGTATTCGTAGATGTAATCGCCCATGTGGACGACCACGTCGATTTCCCCGGCTTCCGCGCGGCGGGCGATGTCGGCGTACGCGGAGAAGTAGCCAGCCTCGAAGTTCGCGCAGGAGCACACAGCTAAAGACAGCTTATCGACGTCCGCCCCATCCCCCGGTGCCGTCCGCGTCCGGCCGACCCGCGAGATTCGTCCCGCGTGTTCACCGTCGAGGACGGTGAAACGGTAGTGGTAGACCGTGTCGGGTTGCAGGCCGAAGGGGTCGACGTGGACGGTGTGGTCGTGCGTGGCGGTGGCGGTGGCGGTGCCGGCACGGACGAGTTGCGTGAACTCCGGATCGGCTGACACCTCCCAACGCAGCAGCACATCGGGGCCGTGGCCGGAGCCGGGGACGCACTCCGGGGAGGGGGTCACGCGGGTCCACAGGATGACGGAGTTCGGCACCGGATCCCCCGAGGCCACCCCATGCATGAACACGTGGTGTTCCTGGCCGGTGTAGGGGTGCGGGGCGTGGAGGGCAGCGAGGTCCGCGTCATTCCAGGCCTGCACGTCGGAAGCGCGTACGCGGGCCAGCGAGCTGGGGGCGGCCACGGCGGCACCCGCGATGAGGGTGCCCTGCAGTAGGCCCCGTCGCGTGATCTGGTGCTCGCCTAGTTGCCTCACGGCGCTCATTATGTGCCCTGGCCTGCACCGGTGCAGCCCGTGCCGCCAAGAATTCACCGTGGCTTCATAAAGGTAAGAACACCTTCACATAAGGTGTGATCCATGCAACTTCCCGCGCTGCTCGACGGCGTTCTCTTCGACCTCGACGGCACCCTCGTCGACCATGACCACGCCGCCCGCCTCGGCGTCAACGCCTGGGCCGCCACCCTCGGGTTGCAGGGGGATCAGTGGGCTCGCTGGGCGGACATCGAGAGGCGCTGGTTCCGGGCCTTCGAGGAGGGGCGTGTCAGCCACCTGGGGCAGAGGGTGGAACGCTGCCGGGAGTTCATCGGACGTCCAGAACTCAGCGACGAACAGGCCCTAGCCATGTACGAGGACTACCTCGCCGTCTACCGCGCCAACTGGCGGGCCTTCCCCGATGCCCTGCCCTCCCTGCGCCAGGCCCTGGGCCGCGGGCTGAAGGTGGGCATTTTCACCAACGGCGCGGAAGAGATGCAGCGCGCGAAACTCGAACGCACCGGCCTGTGGCTGAAGGGCATGATCATGTGCGCGACCGTGGAGCTCGGCGCCCCGAAGCCGCAGCCGGAGTCCTACCGGGCGGCGCTGCGTACGATCGGCACCACCGCGAAGCGCACCCTCATGATCGGCGACTCCCTCCCCAACGACGTCGACGGCGCACGGCGGGCGGGCTTACACGCGATCCATGTGGATCGGACGGGGAAGAGCGCGGCGTCGATAAGCAGCCTCGACGAGATCAAGTGGTCAGCACGAGATGACGTGCCAGATACGACACCGCCCGCTCGCGCTCAGTGAGTGAGTCGCGGGGCGCAACCCGCCAACTCTGATAGGCCGCACCGAAGGCAAGGAGCTCTAACAGGTTGCAGGTGGCACTGTGCGGGAAAGGAACCGGGAAGAGAGGGCTATCGGTCCGCCAACCAGCGGCACCCAGCAGTCCCTGGGCCAGATCCGACCATTCATGGGCCGGAGTCTCCGCGCCGACCGCAGCCAGGTAGAACCACGCGGCGTGGGTCTCGAATTCTTTCCGGGAATCCGGCACCGCCTGCTCGGCCTGCTGCCAGATCAGGAGGGGGTCGACCAGGGCATGCTCTCCCAGCTTCGTCAACTCCAGGCGACCCTTGTATTTACTCGCCGGTGGGACCTGCTCGGCGGTCCAGATGTCCGCGCTCAACAGGCGGAAGATCTTTGCCGCCCTGTCTTGCGGGATCGGCGGACCACTACAGACGGCCTCTCCGGTTGGACGCGACGTATGTCCAGAAGCTCATTGACCTCCTCCGGGTCGAAGTGGTCCGGGTCCCAGGCCGGGGCGATCCACTCCTCCAATTCCGCCGGATCCAGGTACTCGGAGTCGAAGGAACGCGGGGCACACCGCCGCAGTCCTCGGGCGGGCACGCTCTGCGGCCACCGATGCAGCGCGGGGCCGAAAGCGTCTCCGGCAGCACCTTCTCCACCTCGATGGTGTGGTCCCATCCGTCGCCGAAGTCGTATTCGTAGCGCAGCTTGTCACCGACCTTGTGCAGAACCTGGTCGACGCGCACCTCGAACTCGCTGATCCCCTCATAACCCTCGGACAGGTCATAGTCGGTGAGGAACTTGCGCCGCTCATACACCGTCCCCTGGAAGAACTTGTGCAGATGACTGTGCCCCCACCCCATGGCGTACTACAGGAGGAGGTGGAACTCGTGGAGCCCCATGGGCCCCGGCACGAGCAGGCGACGCCACACCGGCGGGTGGGTGTCATTGAGGGCGACGCGCACCTGAAAGCTCACCGGGGATGCCGGGGGCTCGCTCACCTCGGGCGCCAGCAGCGGAAAATCCCAGGCGAAGTTCATGATCCCTCCGGCAGCCGGCAGGCCACCCCGGTCGAGTGGTGCGGGCAGTAGCCGTGCGGCACCTTGTGCAGGTACTGCTGGTGCTCGTCCTCGGCGAGGTAGTACTCGTCCAGGGGGGCGACCTCGGTCGTCACTTCGCCGAAGCCCTGTTCCTGCAGGTCGGCGGCATACCTATCGACGATCCCCTGCACCCTCTCCGCCTCCTTCTCATCCGTGGTGTAGATGGCGGAGCGGTACTGGGTGCCCACGTCGTTGCCCTGGCGCATCCCCTGCGTGGGGTCGTGGTTCTCCAGGGCCATAGCCACGAGCTGATCTAAGGGGATGCGCTCCGGGTCATAAACCACCCGGACAACTTCGGTGTGGTTGGTCTTGCCGGAGCACACCTCACGGTAGGTGGGGTTCGGTGTGACGCCCCCGGCGTAACCGACGGACGTGCCCACCACCCCCTCGGTCTCCCAGTACATCTTCTCTACCCCCCAGAAGCAGCCGATACCGATGACTACCGAACGCTGCCCCTCCTCCCACGGGCCAGTGAGCGGCGTACCCAGGACCATGTGTGGGCGTGGGTGCGGCAGGATCGGGGTGTCACGGCCGGGCAGGGCCTCGTCGGCGGGCACCAGAGCAGGGGTACGTACAAACATCCAGGACATGTCATCCAGGGTACGCACCCCGGCCATTACGCAACACTTTCGTTGCCAAATCCCCATTTTGTCCTATCATGGTGGCAGCGCGCCTTTCGTCTGTACAGTCGATGGCGCACACCGTTAGCAACAGAAAGAGGATCACCATGGCTGTTTACACCCTTCCCGAGCTTGACTACGCATACGACGCTCTCGAGCCGCACATCTCCGCCGAGATCATGGAGCTGCACCACTCCAAGCACCACGCGACCTACGTCGGTGGCGCCAACGCTGCTCTCGAGGCTCTCGAGGAGGAGCGCAACGGCGAGGCCAACCCGGACAAGATCCGCGCCCTGTCCAAGAACCTGGCCTTCAACCTCGGTGGACACACCAACCACACCATCTTCTGGAAGAACCTGTCCCCCAACGGCGGCGGCGAGCCGACCGGCGAGCTGGCTGAGGCCATCGACCGTGACTTTGGCTCCTTCGACAAGTTCAAGGCACACTTCACCGGTGTCGCCATGGGCATCCAGGGCTCCGGCTGGGCCGTCCTGGGCTTCGACCACATCGCAGGTCGCCTCATCATCCAGCAGCTGACCGACCAGCAGGGCAACATCTCCGTGAACTTCACCCCGCTGCTCATGCTGGACATGTGGGAGCACGCTTTCTACCTGCAGTACAAGAACGTCAAGGCTGACTACGTCAAGGCTGTCTGGAACGTCTTCAACTGGGAGGACGTCGCAGAGCGTTTCGCTGCTGCGAAGTAACTTCCTGCTTTTCGACGCGCCGCCGTTCCCGCCCGGGACGGCGGCGTTTCCATGTCAGCGTCCCATGACGAAGCGCCGGAACTGGTCGACGGGCGGGGCTTCCTGCGCCCCGGCCCGCCACACGAGGCCGAGTTCGCGATGCTGCGGGGGATCAAGGGGTCGGAGGACGATGCCTTGCGGGGCAAGGTAGGGATCGTCGAGGGGGAGTAGTGCGACACCGAGTCCCGCGGAGACGAGGCCGACGACGGTGGTCAGCTCCATGGACTCGAAGACGAGTTGCGGGGTGAAGTCGAGGTCGGCGGCGATGCGGTCAAGCAGCATGCGGGTGCCGTAACCGGGGAGCATGCCGATGAAGGGTTCCGCGGCCGCCTCGCGCAGGTCGATGGGCCCCTGCCCGGCGAGGCGATGGCCTTCGGGGACGGCCAGCGCCAGGCGTTGAAGCTCAAGTTGGTGCCAGCCGAGGGTGCCACCGGCCTCGGCGGGGCGGGGGCCGACGAGGGCGACGTCGGTGGCGTCGGCAAGCACGCGGTCGATGAGTGCCCGGGACGCTCCTTGATGGAGCTGGAAGTCGACGCCGGGGTGGAGGGCGCGGTAATCGCGCAGCAGGTCAGGGACCATCCAGGTCCCGAGTGAGTGCATAAAATCCAGGCGCACTGTGCCGCTTTCGGGGTCCATGAGGCGGGCGACTTTGGCGCGCCCTTCGGCCAGCTCGGTGAGGGCGGAGCGGGCGTGCGGGAGGTAGGCGCGGCCGCGGGCGTTGAGCACGAGGCGGCGGCTGAGGCGGTCGAAGAGTTCGGCGCCGACGACTGTTTCGACGCGGCGAATGCGTCGACTGAGGGTGGGCTGGGGGATGCCCAGGGCCTGGGCAGTCTCGGTGAGGTGACCGGATTCAGCGACGGCCACGAATCCCCGCAGGTCAGCGGCACTCGCATCATACATGTATGAATCGTATCAGCTAGAGCTGTTTGCGACATTTTACACATGATGCCCGGTGGGCGACGATGGTGCCATGAGCCCAGGACTGCAGCGCACCGACCGTGACTACCGACGCGCCGTCCTCGCCATGCTCGCCGCTGGCCTGGCCACCTTCAACGCGCTTTACGCCACTCAGGCGCTGCTGCCGACCCTCGTCGAGGACCTCGACATCACGCCCACCGCCGCGGCGCTCACTGTCTCGGCGGCGACGGGCATGCTGGCGATCTTCATCGTGCCGATGTCGATCCTCTCGGAGCGCTTCGGCCGCGGCCGCCTGCTCATCATCTCCGCCCTGAGCGCCACCGCGCTCGGTCTGCTCCTGCCGTTGGCCAGCGACGCCACCACGTTGATCCTGCTGCGCGCCCTACAGGGCATCGCCATCGCGGGCGTGCCGGCCGTTGCCATGACCTGGCTATCGGAGGAACTCGACCCCGCCCACCTGGGCCGCGCCATGGGCGTCTACATCGCCGGCACCACTGTCGGCGGGCTGACCGGCCGCCTCATCCCGGCGGGCCTGTTGGAGATCGTCGACTGGCGCCTGTCACTGGTCGCCAGTTCCTTGGTGGCGCTGTGCATGGCGATCGTCATGACGGTCCTGTTGCCCAAGCAACGGCGTTTCGAGCCGAAGAAGATCGGCCTCCGCAGCGAGGTCTCCGCGATGCTCGGCCACCTGTCCAACCCGCGGCTGGTCGGTTTGTTCATCATCGCGTTCGTGGGCATGGGTGTGTTCGTGTCCCTGTACAACTTCTTCGGTTTCCGGATGATCGAGCACTTCGGCCTGTCCCCTGCCCTGGTCGGCGTGATGTTTTTCATGTACCTCTCGGGCACGTGGAGTTCGGCCCGCGCCGGCGCCCTGACCGATAAGTACGGGCGCGGCCGGGTGCTGGTCGCCGGGGCTACGCTCATGCTGCTCGGCCTGTTGGCGACGATGTCGGGGTGGTTGCCCGGCGCGCTCATCGGGCTGTTCCTGTTCACGGCGTCGTTTTTTGCCATGCACTCCACGGCGTCGAGCTGGATCGGTCTGGCGGCCACCAGCCACCGCGCCGAGGCGTCGAGCATGTATCTGTTCTCCTACTACGCCGGATCCTCCCTGGTGGGCGCGGCGACGGGCGTGGTGTTCGCGGCGGCCTCGTGGTCGGGGTTCATCCTGGTGCTGGCGGCGATCCTGTTGCTGGTCGTGGTCACTGCCCTGGCCTTGGGACGCGCCGAGAAACGCCACTGATTTACCACGGTTTTATCCGCGCCAATGAGCGATTAATGTCAGGGTATGGCTTCGCTCCCCTGGCATCGCATCGCCAGCCGGCCGGTAACGGTGTGGATGCTCCTGTTCCTTCTCGCCGGGCTCACCCACACCTTCATCCCCGGCTACCGCTGGGTGCTCATCCACCTGTTCACGCTCGGTGTCGTGGGCAACTCGATCGTTTTGTGGTCCCAGACCCTCACCGGCCGCTTTCTCGGGCAGGACACCGCCTGGCGGCCACTGGTAGCCAGGCTCGCGGTGTTCAACCTCGGCGTGGTGCTCACCGTCGCCGGGCAGCTCACGGACCTGCTCCCGCTCACGCACGCCGGTGTCGCGGTGCTGGCGCTCGCCCTGCTGTGGCACGCGCTCGCCCTGGGGCGGGCATGGTGGCGCGCAGGTCGCCACCGCCACCGCCCGCTGGTGGCCGGATACGTCATATCCGCGCTTTTCTTCCCGATAGGCGGGTTCCTCGGCGCTCTGCTTGCCGACGACACCTCAGAGGAGCTGCTGGCCGCGCACCTGGCGGCGACTTTCCTCGGTTTCGTCGGTATCGCGGCGGCGGCGTCGTTAAGCATCCTTTTCCCAGCCATATGGCGCGTGCAGGGCACCGCGCCTTTCACCCCGATGCTCGTTGCCCTCACGCTGGGCGCGGTGGGTGCCATCGCGGTCCCGCTTATCGACGCCCCCCTCTTCCTCTACGCCGCCGGCTGGCTCCTGGGCCTGGTGGGCTGGCTACGGCAGGTCGCTGAAGTGCTGCGCGATCCCCGCGACCGCATCGGCTTTGCCTCCGTGTCGGTGCTGGCCGCCGTGTTGTGGCTCATCGGCTCCCTCGTCGCCCTCGGCTTCGGGCACCGTCCTGTCCTGCCGCTGCTGGTCGGGTTCGCCGCCCAGCTACTCCTGGGCGTGATGAGCCACCAGTTGCCTGCCGCCATGCGGGGTGGGCCCGGCGCGGTGCGGGCCGGCGCCCGGGAGATGGAGCGGGCCGGATTGTTCCGGGTCACCCTGGTCAACGGCGGTCTGGCAGTGTGGCTGGCGGCCGACAACTCCTGGCTCAAGGTCGCGGCATCCGTCCTGTGCCTAGGCGCACTCGCCGCCTTCTTGCCGCTGATGCGCCGGGCCTCGCGCGCCCAGATCGCGGTGATCCGAAAGCAGGCGGAAGCTCCCCCACGCCCCAGCGAGCCGCGCCCGGCCTGGAATCAGGTCACGGCCGGGGTCGCAGTCCTCGCTCTACTGCTCGGCGCTTTCGGCGGGCTGGCCAGCCCTTCCACCACAGTTGTGGGCACCGGGGCGGAGCAGGTCACGCAGGTCGAGGTGCGCGCCGTCGGCTACCGCTTCGAGCCAGACGTCATCGACGTCCCGTCCGGGCATCGGGTGCTCCTGCGCCTGCGTAACGACGACCCCGAGCTCGCCCACGATCTCCGCCTCGACTCCGGTGTCACTTCCGGTCGCCTCGTCCCTGGCGAGGAGGTCGAGATGGACCTCGGTGTCATCACCGCTGACCTCGACGGCCGCTGCACCATCGCCGGGCACCACGCCCAGGGCATGGTGTTGTCCATCCGGGTGCTCTAGAGCTTCTCGACGCCCGGCGCACCCGCCCGCAGCCACTCCCGCACCGCGGCGGTGGCCCGGCAATCATCCTCGTTGTACTGCAGAAGTTGATGGCGGGCCTGCATGGCAGCGGCGTCGGTGCCACGGGAGACACGGCGCGCGTTGACGGATTCCTCGCCGTCGAAATCCCCGTCGTCCCAGGTGTAACCGGCCTGCGGGGCCACCACCTTGAGTCCCAGACCACCGGGCCCCACCAGCTGTGCACGCACCAGACGGAACACGTCCACCCACTCGGGTGAGGAAATGAAGGCCTTCACCTCAGCCTCCGTGGGCACGCCCTGACGCCCGGCGAAGCGGCGGGCACTCATGGTCAGCCAGTGGTTTTCCCCATGGTTGGACCAGCAGTAGGCGGCAAAGCTCTTCCCCTCGGTCTGGGCCTGGGCCCGCCGGTCCATGAGCCAGGACCAGAAACGGGCGAAATTCTCAGCCTCCCCCTCCCCGCCGAGAGGTTCCCACGTGGCGAAGCCGTGGTAGTTCTCCCCGTCGAAGGCACCCCACAGGTAGGCGCCCTGATCGAGGTAGGCCTCCATGTCCACGTCTATCTCCACATCCGCGCGGGGCGCGCTGACCTCGTCGACCTTCTTCAGCAGGACCACCCCTTGACGCCAGGCGCGGGCGAGGCGGGAGGGGTCGCCGAGGTCGGCGTCGATAAGCGCGGACACCGTCGTGATACCCTCCTCCCGCCATTTCCGCGCCCGATCACCGGGCAGGTAGAGGGAAATGTCATCCACCGCGCGCAGCTCCTGCTCGCACAAGGGCCAGAAGCGACACGACGCACACTCCTTCACCCGGCGCGGGGCATCCGGCAGCTCCGCGTCGAGGGCGGCCTGCACAGCTGGCTGCAGCGGTGCCGTCGGCGCCAGAAACGCGCGGCTGCGGTCCTGCCCGATCGCCGCACCGAGCCCGGAATCCACCCCGATATCCGCCAGGGCACGGGCCGCAAGGGCCAGCCGGTAACCGTCGGCGACGTGGTGGCGCAAGCGAAACGCCCCATTGACCGGCTGCCCCAAGCCCAGGCGCGAGGTGGCGAGGACGGGAGTGCTCGCGCGCTCATCGGCCCGTGCTACCCGGTGGTTGGAGATAATCACCGGCAGGTAGCTGCCGTCTGCGCGGCGCACCAGGATATCCACCTCAACGCGCCACCCATCGCCAGTGAACACCGCACCAGTAATCAGCGTGGCCTCCGCCGCCAGGGCCTCCAGCGTGGCCATCTCCGCGTGGAAGGGGTCTTCCTCGTGGGGGACGGGCGGGATATCGAGGCGCAGGAAGCGTTGGCGATCGCCACGCGCCGGGCGCTGCGGAAGGAAAGCGTGGACGGCGTTGCGGGCGGCGTCGATACGCTCCAGTCGCATGTGGGCCGCGCGGGTGCGCGGCACTTCCGGGTGGCGGAACCGCTGGACCTGCCGGTAGCGGCAGCCCACCAGATCAGCGGCGCTCACGTACTGGGCATTCACAATGGCGTGAGCATAGCCCACGATGACAGGTAATGTTGAACCCGACCACGAAACGTGACAACAACTACTTAAGGCTGATCAACATGGGCATTTTCGAGGCGATCCGCAAGAGCCGCGCCAAGACCAAGGCAGAGATCCAGGCCGCCAAGGCACGCGCGAAGCATGACGCCAAGCAAGAGGCGAAACTGCAGTTGAAGCAGGAGAAGCTTCTGCAGAAGTTCGAGAAGGACCTTCTCAAGGAAGAGAAGAAGGGCCTCAAGGCCAAGCGTAAGCACGAGCGGAAAATGGCCGAGAATACCCTCGAGCAGATGAAGCAGGGTCGCCTCAATGCCGGCACCTTCAAGCGTTATGCGGGATTTGCGCGCGTTGCACTGCCGGTTCTTCTGCCGGTCATTTACCGCGCCATTACCGCCGGCCGGGAAAAGCTCGTGGACACCCGCGCGCGCCGCCTCGGCGTCTCCGCCGATCAGCTCGCCCAGTTCTCCGGCCACGGCGCTGAGATCAAGGCCCGCATCGACGGTATTCAGCGTTCCCTCGACGATGATCACCTGCCGAAGGGCTTCGTGCAGGATGTGGGGGACCGTCTGCAGGAATTGCACTCTGCCACCGACAACGCCGAATTCATGACCCCGGAGCAGCGTCGCCGCGCGCACGCCACCATCTCCCGCGATATTGACGGCGTGACCCAGGAAATCCAGGATCGCCTGGCCCGCGGCTAATAGAGACCTTTTCTTCTCTACAGGCTATTGGCATTTACCCGTCCGCACATTGTCAGCGAAATGCGTTTAAGATGAGAAATGTCAATAACCGCAATAGAGGAGAATTAAGTCATGGCTCGCCGTGAAATCACCCAGTATTTCGATGACCTCGACAACTCACCGCTCAAGGACGATGAGGTGAACATCATTCGCTTCAGCGTTGACGGTAACAATTACATCATCGATCTCTCGGAAAAGAATGCCGCCGCATTCCACAAGGATCTCCAGCCGTGGGTCGACGCCGCACGCAAGGACACCGGCGCTACTAAAACCACCCGCACTTCCGGGCCCTCGGCCGCTGCGAAGCGCGAGCGTTCCCGCGCGATCCGCGAGTGGGCACGCTCCAAGAACATGGAGGTCTCTGACCGCGGCAAGATCGCGGCCAGCATCATCGAGGCCTACGACGCGGCCCACGCCTAGCGGCTCTTAGAGCACACCCTGTTCGCGGGCGGCCGCCACGGCGGAAGTCCGCGAACGCACCCCCAGCTTGTCGTAGATGTGGACGAGGTGGGATTTCACCGTCGCCTCCGAGAGCATGAGCTCATGGCCGATCTCCCGGTTGGAGGATCCGCCAGCGACGAGGGTGAGCACTTCTAGTTCCCGGGGGGTCAGTGAGGTGCGGGGGGTTCGCACGCGCGTCATCAGCCGGTCGGCGACGACCGGGGACAGTGCCGAATCCCCTTCGGCGGCCGAACGCACCGCGGCCAGCAGTTCCGTCGGCGGGGCGTCTTTGAGCATGTAGCCGACCGCGCCGGCCTCGATGGCACCGAGGATGTCGGCGTCGGTGTCGTAGTTGGTCACCACCAGCACCTGCGGCGGGTTGGACATGGAGGCCTTGATCCGGGCGGTGGCCTCCGCGCCGGTGGTCACCCGGGTGCCTTCCACGCCGGGGCCGAAACGCAGGTCCATGAGCAGCACGTCGATGCCCCCGGCCTGGGCGGCGGCGACAGCGGCATCCGCTGTGGCGACCTCGCCCACCACCTCAATGTCTTCGGCGTCCTCCAGCACGGCGCGCAGCCCCATCCGGACGATTTCATGATCATCGGCCAGCAGCACTCGGATCATGAGAGCATCAGACCCCTTCCTCGGTCGGTTTCACTGTGTCGAGTGTAGTCGGAACGGGCAGGGCCACAGATACAGCGGTGCCGTAGCCGGGCGTGGACTCGACCTCCACCACCCCACCTTGTTCGGCGGCGCGACGGCGCATCGCAGCGAGCCCGACATGTCCCAGTCCGGCGGGCCGCTCGTTGACCTCGGTGACATCGAAGCCTTGCCCGTTGTCGACGATATCGACGCGTACCTCATCAAGTTCGTAGGTCACCGTCACCCGGCAGCGACTGGCGCGGGCGTGCTTGGCCACATTGCCCACCGCCCCCTGCGCGATCCGCAGCAGCGCGGCCTCCGCCTTCATGGGCAGCTGGCGTTCCTCCCCTTCGACACCGACCTCGATGCTCAGCTCCCCGGCGGCGGCGAAGCCATCGGCCATGCGCTGCAGGGCACCTTCCAGGGAGGTCTCCGCCAGCGAGGCCGGCTGGAGGGCGGCGATCATGGCGCGGGCCTCGCCGAGGTTGTCTTTGGCGGTGGTGCGGGCGAGCTGGAGGAAGCGGGTGGGGCTGGCGAGTTCCTCCTCACTCAGTCCCGTTTTCTGCAGGTCCCGCTCGGCGGAGTGCAGCAGCATCTGGATGCTCGACAAACCCTGGGCGACGGTGTCGTGGATCTCGTGGGCGAGACGCTGGCGCTCCTCTGTCACACCGGCGGCCCTTTCGGTTTCCGCGAGTTGGGTCCGGGTGGCCATCAGCTGTTCGATGAGCTCCTCACGTTCCCGGTTGATGCGTACCAGGGTCCGGAATGCGTAGTGGATCGCCAGAACCACCGCCGCGGATACCGCCGGCCCCATCACTCCGCCTACGGTCAGCCCGCCCGGCACCTGCGTGAACACCGAGGCTAAGGTGGCGGCGATGACCGCGACGACACCCCGGATATCGTCCATGACCTGCAGATAAAGAAAGAACAGGGAGAACACCAGGTAGATGCCCACCGGGGAGGTGAGCATCGCCAGCACCCACAGCATGGTCAGGCTGGCCAGCCAGGCGAGCTTCGTGCTCTCCCGCCACCCGGGCGCTAGTGCCGTGCCGTAGAAGTAGAGCACCGCGAAACCGGAGCACAGCAGCAGGTTGAGCGCTGCCTCACCGAAAGGGAGGTTGACGGACGACACCAGCGCGGCGATGAGCAGCACAGTCGTGAGGATGTGGACACCGTCGGTCAGCGCATCCTCATCCGGGGCGCGCGTCCGCCCGAACTTCTCGATATCCCCCCGTGGCTCTAGGCTGGTCTCCATGCGTGTCAGCCTACTTCCCGTGCTCGCCCTCAGTGCCGCCCTGGTCGGATGTGCCGCCGAGGAGGAGCTTATCGACGCCCCCGTCCACACCACCACCGAGGAGGCACCCCCAGCCGCTGACTCCGGCCTGCCGCACGACGCGCTGCCGGAGATCCCCGCAGGACGGGAGTCCTTCGAGGAGTGCCCCTACCTGGATACCCAGTGGGTATCCGACACGAACGGGCAGCGGACGCTGGGGGTGGGTGTCGATAAGCGATTCGACACGCCGGCCTGCGTGTACTGGTCCTACCCGGAAGGACCGCACCTGAGCGTCATCGTGCGGGACATGCCGGATACGGATGCCGCGATCCAGGTCGTGGACTGGGCAGCACCCATCGACGTCACTGAACCCGCCGAGGAACCTGAGGGCTGGTCCGGCGGGCGCGCCGGCGGCGGCATGGTCCCGGACTGGGAGGGCTCGCTCTACGCGGTGCAGAAGGACAACCGCGCTGTGGTGGTGTTCAGCAACCAGGAGCAGTCCCTCAAGGCCGAGTTGGTGGCCAAGGAGGTCATCGCCAACCTCGGGCTCTAGACCGCCACGTCCGCGTAGGGCATGAGGGTGGACACCCAGGGGAAGACAACCTCCATGAGCAGGAGGAACACGGCCGCCACGAGGATGAGTACAACAATGAGCTTGACCGGCCAGGGGCCGGGCAGGGCGCGCCACAGGGGTCCGTACATTTAGCTTTCCTCCAGTACTGCCGGTCGCTGCCCGGCGATCTTCGGGGTCGCCTCGACCTCCATGGCGTGCACAATCATGCGCTCTGCGTTGGAGAACTGCGGATGACACGTCGTCAGCGTGATCAGGCCCTCCATCTCCGGATCAACCTGCGTGGCGGCCAGACCCGGCACCGGGTTGATCACCTCGATGGCGCCCGGCAGGGTGATGTAGCGGCCCTGGACGGAGGCGTATTCACCACCCGTGACGCGTTCGACCTGTTCCGGGGTCAAACACCCGGTGGCCGCCGCCCGCCGGGCATCCGCCGCAGCCTCGATCGGCAGCACCCGGTAGGTGATCCACTCCGTCTGCGTTTCCACGACGATGGCGTCACATACCTGCAGATTGCCCAGGTCATTGAAAGGCGCACCCTTGCCCACGCGATGCCCGGCGACGGCGAAGTTACCGGCCTCACCGGGCATCTGGGTCTCCACGTAGCGGCCCGGCCCGGCGATGAGATCCGCGTCGTTGGTGCCTTCGACAATGGCGAATTGGAAATCCGAGCCGAAAGCCGGAATGTACATACGGGCAAAAGCCTCGCCGAGCTCAGGGGTCAGGCGCTGGCGGGGATTGACCCGCTCACCCTCATCTTCGCCCCAGCGCGCCTCCAGGGCGGAGGCCTTCTCATCCTGCAGCCGCCCAGAGGCGATATTCGTCCAGTAGGACTCGTAGAAGGCGAACAGGAGGATCACCACGCCGACGGTGAGCAGCAACTCACCGAGGAACTGGGTGATGCTGAATCCCGGCCGGGACGGGTTCCGGCCATCACTGGCGCGATGACTCATGCGGGATTTACTCCTGGATAACGCTACGATCGACGGGAAGCTCCCTGCAGTCTAACCCCTGCACGCCCGAACCGTAGAAAAGGTCAGGTGACTTACCACCGTGCTGGAACCGTTTATTTATCCGGTCTCCGGAATCCTCAAACTGTGGCACCTTCTGCTGCACTCGGTGTTCGGGATGAACGACTCCACCGCGTGGCTGGTCTCCATGTTCTGTCTCGTGCTAACGGTGCGTTCCTTTCTTATCCCGTTTTTCTGGGCGATGGCGAAATCCGCCCGCATCACCGTTGTCATGCGCCCCGCCCTGGCGGCCCTCAAGGAGGAGTACGCGGAGAAGACGGACCGGGAGTCCTACCTGGAGTATGAGCGGAAAGAAAAAGAGCTCAAGGAAAGCCACGGGCATAGCGTGGCGGCGGGTTGTGTGCCTGCCCTCATCCAGATTCCGGTCTTCCTGGGCCTTTACCAGGTTCTCCTACGGATGGCCCGCCCCCAGGGCGGGCTGGAGGGAGTAGCCCCGGACACCCGGATCGGTTTCCTCAACGCCGACGAGATCAATGCTTTTCTCGACGCCACCGTTGGCGGCGTTCCCCTGCCGGCGTATATCGCCATGCCCGTGGACGCGCTCACCCGCTTGGGCACCACCAGCGAGGCGGTGCGGGATTTCATCATGCCTTTCCTCATCGCCGCGATCGTGTTCACCACCGTGAACATGCTGGTCTCCGTGTGGCGCAACTACCAGACTATTGACTGGGAATCTGCTCTCGCCCGCAAGCTGAACGGCTTCCTCATCGGCATGGTGGTATTCGTGCCGATCCTGCTGCTCTCCCTGGCGCTGACAGGCCCCCTGCCGGTGGCGATCATCCTCTACTGGTTCGCCAACAACCTGTGGACCTTGGTGCAGACCCTCATCCTCTACCCGCTGGTACACCATAAGTACCCACTCAGTGAGGATTTCCGGGACTTCTCCAATGCCCGACGCGATGCGGTCAAGGAGAAGATCCGCGCGAAGCGGCGCCGCAAGTGGAGTATTCGCGGCCGCAAGGCGAAGGGCGCGCTGATGCCGTGGAAGATCCCGGCGATCCGGGCGGAGCTCAAGGAGGAGCAGGAGGCCCGCGAGGCGGAACTCGCCGAGAAACGCGCCGCGGCGAAAGCCTTGGCGAAAGAGAAGCAGAAGGTCCGCGCAGAAGTCCAGAGCGAACGCACCAAGGAAAAGATCGCCCGCTTCGAGCAGCGGCCCACGGTGAAAAAGATCGCCGCATTCACCGCCAAGCGGAAAGCGAGAAAGCAGGCTAAATCGAGTAATCCGCCGGCGGAGCCGACAGCATCTGACGCGCCAGATCCCGAGCAGTCTGCAAAGGAGTGACCTCCCGGGCAAAGCGCGCCCCGGCCAGCCCACCGTCGAGGAAGATGAGCAACTGGTTGGCCTGCGTGGCCGAGGGGTAGCCGTTCTTGGCGCTCAACAGATCGGTCATCGTCTGGTGCATCCACCGGCGGTGCTCCCGGGCGGCGGCGACAATGCCGTGCTCTGATTCCGCCTCGGGGCGGGGGTATTCGTTGGCGGCGTTCTGGAAATGGGAGCCGCGGAAGTCCTTGTCCGGTTCCTCGGCGATGGCCATGTCGAAGAAAGCGAGGATCTTGTCCTCGGCGTCCGTGAGGTCCTTGATGCGCTGCTCCCAGGCCGCGCGATAAGCCTCGTCGAGGTTTTCCAGGTAGGCGATGACCAGCGCGTCCTTGGATCCGAAGAGGGAGTACAGGGAGGCCTTGGCCACGTCCGCCTCGCGGAGGATGCGGTCGATGCCGATGACGCGGATGCCCTCCGTGGTGAACAGGTTGGTGGCGGAATCGAGCAGCCGCTGGCGCGGGCTCGGACGGTTGCGACGACGGGTGGTCGTCTTCTTCTTCGCTGTACCTGCGGCCACGACGTACCTTTCCGGGGTTGTTCGGGACTGGCTTCCCTACACAATATAGA
This sequence comes from Corynebacterium sp., assembly GCF_030538285.1. Taxonomy (GTDB): domain Bacteria; phylum Actinomycetota; class Actinomycetes; order Mycobacteriales; family Mycobacteriaceae; genus Corynebacterium. The sequence continues at coordinate 9,492 of NZ_JAUNUG010000009.1, read as the reverse complement.
CAAACCGGTACGTCTTTTAACAGTCAGGCACGAAAAAACCCGCCCCTCGGGGCGGGTTTCTTAGAGCTTGGGAGGCTACTTCTTGCGGCCGGTGACCATGTTGACGATGGTCAGCAGGATAACCGCACCCAGCAGACAGGTAAGGAAGCTGAAGATCAGACCGCCACCGGCGACATCGACACCGAAGAGGCCGAGGAGCCAGCCACCAAGCAGACCGCCGACCACACCGACGACGATGTTAAGCAGCAGACCCTGCTGAGCGTCGGTGCCCTTGATCTTGGAGGCGATCCAGCCTGCCAGGCCGCCGATGATGATCCAACCGAGGATTCCGAGTCCGAGCATTATGTGTTCTCCTTGCTAGTCATTCATGCGTAATTGAACATACCTAGTGTGCCACAGGAAAACCGGACACGTCCAATGGGGAAACGGAACGTAATCGGATCGTTGCACGACAGATCACAGATCTTTACCCTTCGGAAACCCACATAAACAACAACATCCCGCGGCCCCCGAGGGGGACGCGGGACGTCGATAAGCGGAAACTAGACGTTTTCCGGGCGGACCACCATCATCGGGCACGGTGCCGACTGCAACAGCGCACGCGAGGTGGAACCGAGCAGCATGCCCTTGAAACCACCACGGCCGTGGGAACCAACGACGAGCAGCTGCGCGCCCTCGGAGTTCTCCACCAGTGCACGCACCGGACGATCACGGGTAATCACCTTGCGGACCTGCACCTCCGGGTGCGCATCCGTCATCGGCTGGAGACGCTCGGTGAGCATGTCAACCTGCTCCCGCTCAACCTCCTCCCACTGCTGCTGAGCAGCGGACAGGCCAGCCAGCGAGGCCTGGACCTGCATGTCCATCCAGGTATGCACGGCCACCAGCTCAGCGCCACGGGCGTGGGCCTCAGCGAAGGCGATCTCAGTGGCGCGCTGGGACACATCGGAACCATCGACACCGACGACCACGGGGCCGTACTTGGTGGACTCATCGACCGTGTTGTCCTCACGGACGACCACGACCGGGCAGGAGGCGTGGGAGACAACCGCCGCAGACACAGAACCCATCACCATGCCGGACAGTCCGCCGAGACCGCGGGAGCCCATGACGATCATCGTGACATCGCGGGACATGTCCAGGAGCATGTCGATCGGGGAGCCCTCGGCGATGGTGTGCCCGATCTTAAGCTCCGGCGCGACCTCGTGCGCCACGGCACGGGCCTCGTCGATCTTCTCCATGGTCTCGGACTGCAGATCATCAAAAAGTTCCTGCGGCGGCACCATGCCCTCCGCGTAGAGGAACTGCGGCATCGTGTAAGAAGATGCCAGTCGCAGCGGAATGCCGCGCTTGTTGGCCGTGTTCGCGGCCCATCGGACCGCGTTGTGCGAGGCTGCGGAGCCGTCAACTGCAACGACAACGATGTCTTCCTGAGTCATCTCGTATCCGCCCTTTCCTTATCGAGGATGAGTTTTATGAGTATCACCAACAATTGTAGCCGGTGATGACAGCGCCCGAATGGGATGTTACAACCAGTTTCCGTGACATGTGCACGGAGGGAGGCCTGGCCTCACCTGCATTTAGGCCGGGATATCGATGGGGTGCGCGGCCTCAGAGTTCGCCGGGTAGAGGAAGCCGTAGATGACCTCTGCGATGTTGAGCATGACCGCTCCGATACCCTCGGAGGAGAATTCAATGGCCGGTGTGAGGATTGCGTCAAAGTCCATGTCTTTCAGAGTACAGCCCCCACGCGGACAGCGATCGCCGCTGCCGGTCCGCGATGGCCTCACCGCCACCCGCGCCCGCCTCCCCGCAGATGCCCCGCCGATGAGCGCCGGGGAGTGGATCGGTCATCTCATCCTCACCCAGCGCCACCGGCACCCGGACGATGATGCCCGCGCGTTGCAGGAGCGTTTCGACGCCGGCCTCGTGGTCGATCGCCGCGGCACACCCTTCCGCTTCGACGATGTTCTCACCCCCGGCCAGGACGTCTTCTTCTACCGCATGCCCGCCCCGGAAGAACCCGTCCCCTATGAGATCGATGTGATCTACCGCGATGAGGACCTCCTGGTCGCCTACAAGCCGCCGTTTTTGGCGACGATGCCGCGCGGCAAGCACATCACCGAGACACTCACGGTGCGTCTGCGCCGCGCCCTGGAGCTGCCGGAGCTCACCCCCGCGCACCGCCTCGATCGCCTCACCTCCGGGTTGCTGCTGTGCACCCTGCGCCGCGAGGTCCGTGGCGCCTACCAGCAGCTTTTCGCCGCGCGTGAGGTATCGAAAACCTATGAGGCGATCGCGCGTTTCGATCCCGCGCTACACCCCGGCACCGTGTGGCGTTCCCGCATGCTCAAAGTCCCCGGCGAGATCCAGGGACATATCGTCGACGGCGAGCCCAACGCGGTGACGAAGCTTATCGACATCACCCCGCTCACCGCCGCCGAACAAGCCCAGGTGGAGGCCGTGCATGGTCCGCAGCCCGCGTTGGCGCACTATGTCCTGGCCCCGGAGACCGGCCGCACCCACCAGTTACGCCTGCACATGTGGGAGCACGGGGTGCCGATCCTGGGCGATAACGTCTACCCCCGCATCCACAGCGAAGCGGAGGAGGACTACACCCGGCCCCTGCACCTGGTGTCCACGGGCTTGTCCTTTATCGATCCGCTCAGCGGTGAGCAGCGCAGTTTCAGCGCTCCGCATCGCCTGTTGCCTGGTCGGGCAGACTGAACGCCGCTGCCACGCGCCGCTGCAGCTCATCGAACTGCCGGGCGGGCTCCAGGGTGGGGCTGAGGGTGTGCAGTTCCACGCGGTCGGCGCCTGTTTCGCGCTGCACCATGGATCCGGGCATCAGGTTCATCAACAGCATCGCGCTCTGCCGGGCGGGCCCTGCCGGCAGCCAGACCTGCGTCTCGACTACTTCCGGGGCGATGTCCGGTCTCGCCGCGATAGCCCGGCGCGCCACGTCCACTCCACCGATGCCGGTCTGCTGCAGGAACCACGCCACCAGCCGAGCGGTGCCCACCGGGTGCAGCCGTAGATTCGAGCGCGGAACCAGCACGTGACTCAGCGCCGTGGCTGCCACCACGCTAACCACGCCATACGCCAGGTAGTCGGCGTTCCACCCGGCAAGCAGCAGCCACACGCCGGCGAAGAAAAGGAGCCGGATCATATCCACCACCCCAAGGCCAACAGGGTGCCCAACAAAACCAGGGTGACCACGCCTGAAAGGGTCCATACGCGCACGCGGGATTCGATACCCTCCACACTGCGTTCGGTGAGTTCACCGGCACTGGAAAAGGCCCGAGCCCAATGCTTTGCGACGCCGCGCGTCACCCCATGTACCCGCTCCAGCCCGGCCCCGCCGGTGATGCGGGTGGCGGCCAGGGCGTGTTCACCCACGACGACGAGGTCCCCCGCCGGGACGGGCGTTTCGGCGGGCGCGCGGTGCCACAGCCACCAGCCGAGCGGTATAGCCAGCAGCAGCGGCCACAGCATGTCCCACAGGGTGCCTGGCTCAGGGGTGGGGTGCGTGTAGACGAGCGGCAGCGCGAGCCCGAGAACGCAGAGGGTGAGCCAGCCAAGCAGCTCCTCATCGACCTTGCGCGGCTTGATCTCCATCCGCCGCAGCGCCCACGCGAAACGCACGAGCAGCAGCGTCGATCCGGTGGCCACCAGCGGCAGCAGCAGATACACCCAGTGCTCCTCGACGGATGATTTCGCCTCGTACTTGGCCAGCGCCCCGGAGGTGAAAGGCAGGCCGACGAGTGCCAGGCCCGCCCAGCCGAGTCCGGCCACGGCGATCCAGCGGCGCACGCCCGGCGCCGCGGCCTGCCATACCGGGACCCCGAGGAAGAGTGCCCCCTTGGCCAGGCCGTGGTGCACGGCGTAGACCACCACCGCAGCGGTCACTGACGCCCCCGGCAGGAGCATCCCGGCGGCGATGACCGCACCGAGGAAACCCAGCTGGGAGATGGTCGAGTACGCCAGGATCACCTTCGGGTCGCTCTGCAGCACGCCGATCAGCGGGGCCCCGAAAGCCCCGAGGAGGCTGAGGATGAGCAAGACCCAGGCGAACACATCCACGCCCGCGGGGAGGAAGAGTAACCAGCCGAGGACGCCGGCCTTGACCATCACTCCAGAGAGCACCGCGCTGGCCGCCGGGGGTGCGGCCGGGTGCGCCAGTGGCAACCACACATGCAGCGGCACCAGGCCTGCCTTCACGCCGAAACCGACGATGAGCAGCGCGACGATGAGCTCGCGATGCTCGGAGGAGGCGATGGCTGTGGGGGCGGCGTCGATAAGCATCCCTCCGGCGGCACCGGTCAACCAGAGACCGGCGAGCAGGGCGGTTTCGCTTAAGACCGTCATCACCAGGTAGACGCCGGTGGCCCGGTGCGCGGCTTTTGTGCGCGTGTGGATGACCAGGCCGACCGCCGCGAAACTCATCACCGCAAACGCCAGGTAGAAGCTGATGATGTCGGCGGCGAGGTAGACGCCGATGTTGCCCAGGTAGCTGACCAGCAGGAATACTCGCAGCATGCGGTCGCGGGAGGCGATGAGCGCCACGGCGTAGAGCACGGTCGCCACTGCCACGAGCGGGGCTGAGATGTCATCGAGTCGGAAGGTGGAGCCGAAGAGCAGCCAGGGAATATCAAAGGTCATCGGAACACCCCCTCGGCGACTTGTCCGGCGATGTCCAGCGGCATGAACGGCGCGGACGCGAAGGTGCCGAAAATAAGGACCAGGGCGGTCGTCGATAAGGCGGGAACCAGCAGGGGCAGCGGCTCGCGCAGCCGCTCACCCGGGGCTGCGCGGAACCACAGGCGGTAGACGATCGGCAGGAAGTACATGGCGTTGAGCACCGAGGAGGCCAGCAGCACGGCGATCACCCACGGGTGCGCGGAATCCAGCGCGCCGAGTCCCAGCTGCCACTTAGAGATGAACCCGGCTGTCGGTGGCAGACCGATCATTCCGAAAGCGCCGACCGTGAACGCCACGGAGGTGCCCGGCATGCGTCTGCCCAGGCCGTCCAACTCCGGGATCTTCTTCGCGCCCGCCTCCTCCGCGAACAACCCGGCACAGAAAAACAGGGTGATCTTCATGACACCCTGGTGCACCAGATGCACCACCCCGCCCGTCGCACCCGCCACAGACACGAGCGCGATGCCGAGCGTGACGTAGGAGACCTGCGAGACCGTCGAATACGCCAGCCGCGCCTTGAGATCGCTCTGACGTAGCGCCTGGTAGGAGCCGTAGAGGATGGTCACCACCGCGACGGCGAGCAGCGGATCGAGCACGCCGAGATCGGCGGCCACGTTGACGCCGTAGACGTCATCGATGACGCGCACGATGCCGAACACACCCGCCTTGACCACCGCCACCGCGTGCAGCAGAGCGGAGACCGGGGCGGGGGCGACCATCGCGGTGGGCAGCCAGCCGTGCAGGGGAAACAGGGCCGCCTTCACGCCCAGACCACCGATGAGCAGGGCGAAGATGAGGGTGGCGGCGAGGGGCTGGGCGTCAACAAGCTCCGCGACACCCACCGCACCACCGGGGGCGAAATCGACCGGTCCGGCGTAACTGGTCAGCCAGACGACACCCATGAGCAGCGCTAACCCACCGCTGAGGGTGTAGCGAAGGTACAGGCGCGCCGCGCTTATCGACGCCGCCGTCCCCCAGTGCGCCACCAGCGGATACGTCACCAACGTGAGCATCTCGTAGAAGACGAGGAAAGTGATGAGGTTGCCGGAAAACGAGATGCCCACCGTCGCCGTGACGCACAGGCTGAAGAAGCCGAAGAATCGCGAGCGGTGCTGGCCCTGACCCAGGTAGCCGATGGCGTAGATGGTGGTGAGCAGCCACAGCACCGCCGAGAGCGTGGCGAAGAACAGCGAGAACTCATCCACCCGCAGCACCAGGTCAATGCCCGGGAGGAAGGGGACGGCGAACTCGGGGCGCAGGCCCTCATCCAGCACTACGGGGAAGAGCAGGAACACCAACCCCAGCTTGGCGACGGCCGCCGCCAGGTTAATCGTCGACCGTACCCGCCGCGCGCCTTCCGGGAGGGGGAAGATGAGCAAGGCCGCTACCAACGAGGTCAGCAGCATGATGAGCGGGACATAATCCAGCAGTTCTACCATGGTGCGCCCACCTCCAGCAGCTTCATCAACCACACTCCGCCGAAGCCGGACAGCAGGGTCAGCGTGCCCAAGGCCAGCGGCGGGGCGAGTGCGATAGCAGGTAGGGAGCTAGTTCTCTCCAGCTCGATCTCCTCCTCGACGAGCAGTGGGCCCAAGAGTTTGAGCAGGTAGGCCGCGGAGAGCAGCGTAGCCACCACGACCACGGCCAAAAGCCAGTAGTGGCCGTTGCCTACCGCGGCGGTGCTCAGCAGCCACTTCCCGGAAAACGACAGGGAAAGCGGCATGCCCGCCAAGCCCACCGCAGCCAGGCCCATCGCCAGGATCAGGCCGGGGTGGTCGCGGCCCACCCCATGCAGGCGGGCGATCTCATCGGTGCCATACAGCTCCTTGAGGTAGCCGGCCGCGAGGAACAGCGCCGCCTTGGCGATGCCATGCCCGAGTGCCAGCCCCAGCGTGCCGGCCAGCGCACCGGGAATCGCGGCGGCGTTCGGGATGAGCGGGAAAAAGAGGAAGAAGTATCCCACCTGCGCGACAGTGGAGTAGGCGACCAGTGGTTTCATGTGCGTTTGACGCAGCGCCATGACGGAACCAACGACGATGGCCAGCACACCTGCCCCGGCGAGAATCCAGGTGAGCACCGCCAGCTCCGCAACAAGCTCCGGGGTGGCCACCCACAGCCAGAGGCGCAGCAGCACAAAGAAGGCCGCCTTGATCACCAGCGCAGAAAGCAGCGGGGACACCGGACTGGGGGCGGCCGCATGCGCGGGAATGAGCCAACCGTGCATGGGGGCCAATGCCAGTTTCATGCCCAGACCGATGGTGGCCAGGATGAGTGCCACGCTGAGTACCTCCGGATGCTCGTTCGCCCGCTGCGCCACCTGGGCGATATCTAGGGTGCCCGTCACCGCCACCAGCAGCCCCACGGATACGAGGAAGAGCAGCGAACCAGCGACTGCCACGAAAAGGTAGCGCAGCGCGGCCAGACGGGCCTGCGGGCCGCCCAGCGCAACCAGGCCCACGGCAGTCAGCCCCACAACCTCCAGCCCGACATAGGTATTGAACAGATCCCCGGATACAAACACCGCGTTGAGGCCAGCCCAGCAGCCCAGCCACAGCGGCCAGAAACCGCGTTCCCTCCGCGCCGCAAGCGTCACCAGCCCGCCCACCACGGCGGTGAGCAGGAGAAATAGGAGCGAGAGGCCATCGGCACGCAGCGTGATACCTAAGGGCGCGTCGTAGCCACCGAGGGTGAGCTCGACGGGGCCGCGGGTGACGCTGATCAGCAGGGGCGCCAGCAGCACCGGAAGGATGCCCGCCATGCTGAGCCCGAGGGGTCGGCCGAGCCGCGGGTAGACGGCGAGTGCGCCTGCCAGCAGGGGAAGGAGCACGAGCCCGCCGAGGCTGAACTGCGCGAGGGTCACTGCTTCTCCTCCTCGATCCGGGAGATGAGCAACGCACCCACCGCACTAAACGCTACCGTGATGACCAGGCCGGTAATCACCAACGCGGTGAGCACCGGATCCACGGGCTGCGTGCGCGCGGCCAGGGCAATAAGGAATAGCAGGGTGCCAGCGCCCATGACGTTCATGGCGACTAGGCGCGCGACGCGGTCACGTACCAGGAACATTCGCACCATACCGACGACGATGAGCAATACCGCGAGACTGAGGTAGAACTGGATGAGAGTCACGTCCATTCCTCCAGTCCGAGGTAGAGCAGGTACAGGCCAGCGGTGATACCGATGGTCAGGGCGATCTCCACGGTCAGGATGGCCGCGAATGTGCCCGTTGACGGCCAGCTAAACCACGCGTCACCTGCCACCGGCCCGAGCGCCGCGGCAGCGATGAACACGATGACACCGATGATGAGCGCCGGTTTCAGCAGCCGATGCGTACGCTGCATATCGACGCCCGCCATCTGCAGCAGAATAAGCAGCGCCGCCAACACCGCCCCGGACTGGAAAGCACCACCGGAAGAGGAACTGCCGGCAAAGAGCAACCACAGCCCGAGCAATAGCAATATCGGTGCGGCAATACGCACAAAGAACACGGCTACCTGAGGCAATTCTGCCTGCGGTCCGCGCGGGATCCGGTCACCGCTCAGCACGATCGCGATCACTCCGGCAAACAGCAGCACCGCACTTTCCAGCAGCGTGTCGTAGGCGCGGAATGCCAGCAGCACACCGGTGATCTCATGGGTCACTCCCTCGGGCATGGCGGGGGACGGCTCCCACTGTGGCATCAGTTGATCAGCACGCAGGACCAGCGACCCGAGAATCACCGTGAGCACTGCACCACTGGCAAGCCCGACTGCTGCTTTGACCCAGCGTGGAGCCGCCGGCCCTCCGGGGTCCTGGGAGTGCCCGGGTGCCGCTGGTTGCCTGACAGCCAGCCACACCAGGATTGCGCTGAGCATGCCGGTGCCCAATGCCGCTTCTGCGTAGGCCACATCAAGGGCGCCGAGACGGAGCCACATCAGGCTGATAACGACGCCAAAACTCAGGAAAGAACCCACCTGTGCCCGCCGGTCCGGCACCACCACAATCACGGCAAGGGACACGAGGAGCGCGATGCTGAGCACACCATCGACCATCGTCATACGGTGGCCCCTCCTTTGCTGCCTTGCTCTTCCATCGCGTCCAGCTCCGCTAATGACTGGGCGGATATCGACGCCGAGCCCAGCGCCACCGCCCAGACCAACAGCAGCGCGGCTACGACCACCAGGGATTGCGAAAGGATTCCGACGCCGAGCAACACCAGCCCCAGCCCCAAATTGTCCGCCTTAGTCAGCGCATGGAGTTGGCTACGTACATCTGGGAAGCGGATAAGCCCAATAGTGCCGGCTGTGAAGAAAACCACCCCCACCGAAATGATCACTCCGCCGAGAATATCGGTAATCATGAAGACGGCTCCTCTTCCGCTTGCCGACGCAACCGCGTCCGGTATCCCACCACCGCCACCAACGCGCTGACGGCCGCAAGAGCTGTAAACGTAAGAGGCAGATCCCCGCGGTGGGTGGAGACGGAATCCATCGCGGAGAGTACTGCCGCCACCGCCGCACCCGTGGTGCCGGAAAGCAGGAGGACGAGTAGCCATGTTCCCCGCTGCGGACGGCTTAAGACAGCAACGAGCGCGACCACGAAATTGAGGACCAGAAACGTAACGACACCGCCCAGGAACAGGTCCACGCTCGGCCTCCTCCGCCTGGTCGATCGGGATCGTGTGCGCGTAAGCGCGGGTCAACACTACGACTATACCGAAAAGCCGGGCCTTATAAGACCGCGGCCGCTGTGGTGTGTGGAATCGGGAATGCGAGCGCCCCAGTGCGACGGTGTGTCGTTCTGGGGCGCTCG
>NZ_JAUNUG010000056.1 GCF_030538285.1 Corynebacterium sp. | reverse complement strand
AGGCCAACACCCCGGAGGAGCTCGCCGCCGCTGACGTCGACGGCAAGCCGGCCGCTGATGTGCTGCAGGAGATGTCCGCCAAGATCGGCGAGAAGCTCGAGCTGCGTCGCGCCACCACCCTCGAGGGTGACAACGTGGCCGTGTACCTGCACCAGCGTGCCTCCGACCTGCCGCCGGCAGTCGGCGTCCTGGTCGCCTACACCGGTGAAGGTGCAGAGGCCGAGGCTGCCGCCAAGGCCGCCGCCATGCAGGTTGCCGCCCTCAAGGCCGGCTACCTGACCCGCGAGGACGTTCCGGCTGAGGTCGTGGAGAAGGAGCGTTCCATCGCCGAGCAGATCACCCGCGAGGAGGGCAAGCCGGAGCAGGCTATCCCGAAGATCGTCGAGGGTCGTCTCAACGGCTTCTACAAGGACGTCGTCCTGCTCGAGCAGGCTTCCGTCGCTGATTCTAAGAAGACCGTGAAGCAGCTCATGGATGACGCCGGCGTCACCCTGACCGGCTTCCAGCGCTTCGAGGTCGGCCAGGCTTAAGCCGCTTATCGACGAACCGCCGTTGCCCCTCGGGGCGCGGCGGTTTTCGCGCTTTGCGGGCAGGGGATAGGATGGACTGCGATCAACTGCCCCCTTCTCAAGGAGCCCTCACGGTGACCAGCCCCAGCCCGAAACGGACCAGCTACAAGCGAGTCATGTTGAAGCTCGGAGGTGAGATGTTCGGCGGCGGCGAGGTCGGCATTGACCCCGATGTCGTGGAGAACGTCGCCCGCCAGATCGCCGAGGTGGCGAACACCGGTGCAGAGATCGCCGTGGTTATCGGCGGCGGCAACTTCTTCCGTGGGGCGGAGTTGCAGCAGCGTGGCATGGACCGCGCCCGCTCCGACTACATGGGCATGCTCGGCACCGTGATGAACTGCCTGGCCCTGCAGGATTTCCTGCAGCAGAAGGGCGTGGACTGCCGCGTGCAGACCGCCATCAACATGGCCCAGGTCGCCGAGCCTTACCTGCCGCTGCGTGCCGCCCGCCACCTGCAGAAGGGCCGCGTGGTCATCTTCGGCGCGGGCATGGGTATGCCGTATTTCTCCACCGATACCACCGCCGCCCAGCGCGCCCTGGAGATCGGTTGCGACGTCCTCTTCCTGGCCAAGGGTGTCGACGGAGTGTACTCCGATGACCCGCGCACCAACCCGGATGCGGAGCTCTACCACGAGATCACCCCGCGCGAGGTCATCGAGAAGGGTCTCAAGGTCGCCGACGCCACCGCCTTCTCCCTGTGCATGGACAACGACATGCCGATCCTCGTATTCAACCTGCTCACCGAAGGCAACATCGCCCGCGCAGTCGCCGGCGAGCAGATCGGCACGCTGGTCAAGTCCTAGCTGCCCCTAGCCCGCATCCTGGTAGATTGATGCAGGTAAACACACCTTCAGAAAGGCTTCACCCATGATCGACGAGATCCTCTTAGAGTCCGAGGACCGCATGTCCCACACCGTCGAGCACACCCGTGAGGATCTGACGACGATCCGCACCGGCCGTGCCAACCCGGCCATGTTCAACGGCGTCATCGCCGAGTACTACGGCGTGCCCACCCCGATCACCCAGATGGCCACCATCTCGGTGCCGGAGCCGCGCATGCTCATCATCAAGCCATATGAGATGAACGTCATGAACGACATCGAGAACGCCATCCGCAACTCCGACCTCGGCGTCAACCCCACCAACGACGGCCAGGTGCTGCGCGTGACCATCCCGCAGCTGACCGAGGAGCGTCGTAAGGACATGGTCAAGGTGGCCAAGGGCAAGGGCGAGGACGGCAAGATCGCCATCCGCAACATCCGCCGCAAGGGCATGGAGCAGCTGAAGAAGCTGCAGAAGGACGGCGACTCCGGTGAGGACGAGGTCCAGGCCGCCGAGAAGGAGCTGGACAAGGTCACCGCTTCCTACGTCTCCCAGATCGATGATCTGGTGTCCCGCAAGGAAGAGGAGCTGATGGAGGTTTAGTACCTCCTTCATGCTTATCGACGATTCGACCACAATCCAGGAGGCTCCAGGTGACTGAAGCGACGTTGGGGCATCTTCCGAAACCGAAGAACTCCGCCGGCCGTAACCTGCCGGCGGCCATCGGCGTCAGCGTCGTCCTCGGGGCCTTGGTGCTGCTCGCGGTGTGGGTCGGGCCTTTCGGCTGGTACCCGCTCGTGGCGGCCGCCGTGGCCGTGGCCACCTGGGAAGTGATCATGCGGCTGCGGGAGCACTCGTATTTCATCCCGCGGGTGCCGATGATGCTGCTGGGACAGCTCATGGTGTGGCTGTCCTGGCCCTTCGGCACGACCGGCCTGGTCGCCGCCTACGTCACCGCCGTGCTGTTCATGATGTTCGGCCGGCTTTTCTACCACGGACGTACCACCCCGCCGCAGAACTATCTGCGGGACACGGCGGTGGCCATTTTCGTGCTCACCTGGATCCCACTGTTCGCCTCCTTCGCGGCGATGCTCTCCCTCATCGCCTCCCCCGACGGAATCTGGGGCGGGGTGTACATCGTCACGTTCATGCTCTGTGTGGTGGCCTCCGATACCGGCGGCTATATCGCGGGCGTGATGTTCGGCTCCCGCCCCATGGCACCGGCGGTGAGCCCCAAGAAGTCCTGGGAAGGCTTCATCGGTTCGGTTATCGGCGGCGTGCTCACCGGCGCGCTCACCGTGTCGCTGCTGCTGGGGGAAGCGTGGTGGATCGGCGCGCTCATGGGCCTGGGACTGGTTGTCTGTGCCACGCTCGGCGATCTGGTGGAGTCCCAGTTCAAACGCGAGCTGGGTATCAAGGACATGTCCACGCTGCTGCCCGGCCACGGCGGCCTCATGGACCGCCTCGACGGGATGCTGCCGTCTGCGATGGTCACCTGGTTGGTGCTCAGCATCCTCGGCGGCTAGCCAGCTCGGGGCTCGGGGCTCGGGTTCGTGAACTCGGGAGGGCTCTCCGGGGAGACTGATCCCGAGCCCACGCGGGCGATCCCGAGGGGGCGCCACCGAGCCCCGAACCTAACCCCGCATCTTGCGCTGGCGCTTGACTTGTCGGCGCAGCTCGAGCATCCGCACCCCGCCGACGAGTGCCATGATGAGCGCGCCGGTGATGGCGGCGAAGAGGTAGGCGATACCAGCGGGGAAGGAGAAGGTCCACGTCAACACGTTGAGCTCCACCTGCTGCTGGTTCTGCAGGATAAACACCAACAGGGCGATGAGCAGCAGCGCGCCAATGATCAGGGCCGCCCACGTGCCTCCGGCCAGGGAGCTTTTGACCTTGGTCTCCACCTCGGTTTCGGTGACGGGGCCGCGGGGCGCGGGGGTCTCCTCGGCGTGGACGTCCCGGTGCTCGTCGAGGTGGTCTGGCATCGGCTCGTCGCGGACGGCGGGGGTACGGTCCGGCTCTATGTCGTACACGGGGTCAGCGTCGTATACGGGGTCGTGATCTTGAGGACGTGTCATACCATTATTCAACGCTGTGTATGCGAGTTCCGCCACGTAACGCGCCGGATACTTGGGCAACAACCCGGATACGTGGGAGGATGGGAGGCATTATGGCTGAACCCGTGACCCTCCAGTTCTCCGCCCCGAAGCGCGGCATGCCGCCGACGCACTTCGCCGACCTCACCCCCGAGGAGCGCATCGAGCGCATCACCGCCCTCGGCCTGCCGAAATTCCGCGCCGATCAGATCGCCCGCCACTACTACGGCCGCTTCGAGGCTGATCCTTCGACGATGACGGATCTGCCCGCCGATGCCCGGGAGACCATCACGAAGGAACTTTTCCCGACGCTGCTCGCTCCGGTGCGTTCGATTGAAACCGATGACGGGGACACCACCAAGTCCCTGTGGCGTCTCAACGACGGCACGCTGCTGGAGTCCGTGCTCATGCGCTACCCGGACCGTGCCACCCTCTGCATCTCCTCGCAGGCAGGTTGCGGTATGGCGTGTCCTTTCTGTGCCACTGGCCAGGGCGGCCTGGACCGTAACCTCTCGACCTCGGAGATCGTCGATCAGGTGCGTGCCGCAGCCGCCACGATGGAGGCCGAGGGTTCGCGTCTGAGCAACATCGTCTTCATGGGCATGGGCGAGCCGCTGGCGAACTACAAGCGGGTGGTCTCGGCGGTCCGGCAGATCACGCAGCCTTCCCCGCAGGGCTTCGGTATTTCGCAGCGCAATGTCACGGTGTCCACGGTGGGCCTGGCACCGGCGATCCGCAAGCTGGCGGATGAGGATATGTCCGTGCGCCTCGCGGTGTCCCTGCACACCCCGGATGATGAGCTGCGCGACACCCTCGTGCCCATCAACAACCGCTTCAGCGTGCAGGAGGTCCTCGACGCCGCCCGCTACTACGCCGACAAGTCGGGCCGCCGCGTGTCCATCGAATACGCACTGATCCGGGATATCAACGATCAGGACTGGCGCGCTGAAATGCTGGGCAAGAAGCTGCATAAGGCGCTCGGCCCCAAGGTGCACGTCAACCTCATCCCGCTGAATCCCACCCCGGGGTCGAAGTGGGACGCCTCCCCGAAGGAGCGCCAGGATGAGTTCGTCCGCCGGGTCATCGCCCAGGGTGTGCCGTGCACCGTGCGTGACACCCGCGGGCAGGAGATCGCGGCGGCCTGCGGTCAGCTGGCTGCCGAGGAGAAGTAGCGACGCTACCCTAGGGGCCATGATTGATCCCACTATTCAAGCCCTGGCGGTGCGTGACCTGACGAAGGTCTACGGTGAGCACCGGGCCGTCGATAAGCTTTCTCTGGACATCCCGCGCGGATCCCTCTACGGCATCGTCGGGCCCAACGGGGCCGGTAAGACGACGATGATCACTCTGGCGACCGGGTTGGCGCGGCCGACGGAGGGGCGGGCGTGGATCGCCGGGCATGACGTGTGGGAAAATCCGGAGCCGGCGAAGCAGGCGATGGGGCTGCTCGTCGACGGTGTGCCCGTCTTCGACCGCCTCTCCGGCCGCGAGTACCTGCAGTATCTCGGCGGGCTGCGCAGTATGCCGCAGGATGAGGTCGAGCGCCGAGCCACCGAGCTTCTCGACGCCCTCGGACTCAGCGACGCCGGCTCCAAGTTCATCGTCGACTATTCCGCTGGCATGAAGAAGAAGATCCTGCTCGCCGGTGCGCTGCTGCACGATCCGGAGATCCTCATTCTCGATGAGCCCCTTGAGGCCGTCGACCCCGTCTCCGGGCGGCTCATCCAGCAGATCCTCCGCAATTTCGCGGCGCGCGGCGGAACGGTCGTGCTCTCCAGTCACGTCATGGAACTGGTGGAGGGACTGTGTGACCACGTGGCGATCATCAACGAGGGCCGGGTACTGGCTGCCGGGCACGTCGATGAAGTACGCCAGGGTGCAAGCCTGGTCGACACCTTCGTGTCCTACGTCGGCGGCGGGCACCTCGCGGAAGGATCCTTCGGTTGGCTGCGTGGAGGTGAACAGTGACCGGACTGCTCATCCGTCTGCACCGCACCCTGTGGGCACGCTCGATGAAGGCCAATCAGGCTGCCTGGATCATGGCGATCCTGGTCATGCTCTACGCGCTCATCGGTATCGCCAGTTTCACCTTCACCGTCTGGATGCTCGACCCCGCCGAGCGTGACTGGGGCTGGGCAGGTGTGTTCGCGATCGGCACCCTCGGTTACATCGCGGTGATGGTGGTCATCCCTTCTGGTGAAGGTCAGCTGAAGGCCGCCGACTTCGCGTCGCTGCCGGTGTCTGCGCGGGAGATCCTGCCCGCCATGGCCGCCGCGGCGCTGTTGAGCACCCGCGGTGTCACCGCCGTGGTGGCCACTGTGTTGACCACCGCGCTGGCGGTGTGGATGTCAGGGCCCGTGTGGCTACTCGTGGCACCACTGACCCTGGTCGTTACCCTGCTGCTGGGTGAGGTGGTACGCACCTTCAGCGCCGGTGCGGGGCGTGTGTCCTCCGAGCGGATGAATGTGCTCAGCGGCGTGCTGGTCATCGCGATGATCTTCGGCTTCAACGTGCTCATCAACTACGGCACTGAAAACATCCCTCTCAACCGCATCGGTGGCTGGCTGGCGTGGTCACCCGTCGGCGCCGCCGGGGGAGTGGTCGCCGCGCTTGCCGACGCCGCCTTCCTCACCGCCCTCGCTCACCTTCTCATCGTCGTGCTCACCGTCGCCGCCGGGGTGTGGTGGTGGCAGACAGTGGTGGCCAGAAAGCTCATCGCCCCCCTCGATGAAGTGACCCGCGAGGACACCGGCGAGCGTACCGAAGGCGTGCTCCTCCGCGGCCTGCCAGAGACCCCTGCAGCGATGGTGTACTCCCGTGGCGTGCGCTACTTCCGCCGGGATCCCCGCATGTTGGGAGCCATCGCTGCCTTCCCCCTCGTCGCGATCATCCTGCTGGTGCAGGGCTACTCCAGTGACCTCACCCTCTACATGGGCATCGTGTTCCTGGCGTTGGCCTCTGGTGCCGTCGCCGCCAACGATTATGGCTACGACGGCCCCGCCGGCTGGACCCACCTGGTCACCCCGGTGCCCGCCCGTTCCCTCGTGCTGGGCCGGCACCTCGCACAGCTCACGCCGATGCTCATCCTGCTGCTCATCTTCGATATCGCCGCGCTCATCCTCGCCGACGACACCGCGCGCGCCATGCTGGTGGTCGGCCTGTCGCTGGGCATGTTCATCACCGTCGCCGCCCTGGCGCTGCTGCTGTCCGCATTCAATCCTTTCCCCACCGCGCAACCGGGCACGAGCCCGTGGGCCGACAAGTCCGGCTTCTCCGGTGCAGCATTCGTGGCCACCTTCGGCTCACTGCTCACCGGGTGGATCCCTGTCGTCCCCGGCGCAATTGTCGCGTTTCTCGGCTGGCCGGTACCCGGCGTTCTGCTTGCGATTGCGTTGCCTGCGCTTCTCTACTGGTTCGCATTGCGCGCAGCGGTCCGCCGCGTGGAGACCTCGCTGCCGGAGATCTACGCCAAGGTCCACCGCTGGGTGAACTAGTCTGGTGGGGTGATGGCGCTCTCACTGCAGATGGGTATTTCTGTTGTGCATATGCATGTGGGATGTAAGCAAACGTGGGGGATTCTGGGTAGCTCAGTGTGTGCCGGTGTCTCATCACATCGGTGACACCTTGTCACCGGGAAGCGCGCACGTGCGCGCTTGAGGGGCGCCGGCGGCAGCGCTCTCACTGCAGATGGGCATTTTTGCTGTGCATATGCATGGGGGATATGAGCAAACGTGGGGGCTTCTGCGCAGCGCAGAGCGCTCACTTCGGTGACACTTCAGAAATGCGCGCACGTGCGCGCTTTCGGTGCATGCTCTGTGGGGGGGGGGATGAGAATTTCGTCCCTGCAGGCGCACCCAACGCAAAAACCGCCCTCCAACAGGAGAGCGGTCGAAGAAAGTGCGCTTGCTTAGCGGGCCTCGAGCTCGCTGGTAGCGGTGGAACCGGTGCCGGTGGCGGCGGTGCGGTTCGCCTCGACGGCCGGGGTGGTGCGCAGGTGCTGCACGCGACGCGGGTCGATGTTCATGGCAATGAGCTGATCATCAGTGAGGTTCTCGTAGGAACCCGACAGGGTCTTCTGGTCGTAGGTCCAGTCCGGCTCCTTGTGGCCGACCGGCTGGTTACGGGCGGAGAGGGTGCGCACCTGGGAGAGCTTCGGCTCGAAGAGGTGGATGAGCAGACCGATGGCGACGAGCGCGGCGATGCTCAGCAGCCAGATGGTCTCAACGTGGCCCTCGTGGTTACCGAAGTTGTAACCCAGCAGGATCAGGACCGATACCCAACCCGAGACCTGGACGGTGGTGCGG
This sequence comes from Corynebacterium sp., assembly GCF_030538285.1. Classification (GTDB taxonomy): domain Bacteria; phylum Actinomycetota; class Actinomycetes; order Mycobacteriales; family Mycobacteriaceae; genus Corynebacterium. Next base: position 6,040 of record NZ_JAUNUG010000056.1, on the reverse strand, counting down.
GAGAGCTCGCTCCAACCATAAGCGGCGGAGGGCACGTCCAGGGTGGAGGTTCCCTTGTGAACCTCGGGCACGATCTCGTGGGAAGCAGCCACGTTGTTCTCCTTGTCATGAAGGCAGGTTTAACTTGCCCCATATCTTTGCACATAGTTGCCCCGGTTGCGACAAAACACCCCCACGAGTTTGGCAGTGACACAATAGAAGCTGTGAATAGTCCCAAACGTGTTCTCCTTTTAGGCTCCACCGGGTCGATTGGTACCCAGGCGATCGAGGTCGTGGCCGATAACCCGGATCTTTTTCAGGTGGTGGGTATCGCGGCGGGTGGCTCTGACCCGGCGCTGATCATCGCGCAGGCCCGGCAGTTGGGCCTGGCTCCGGGGCAGGTGGCAGTGGCGGACCACGGTGCGGCCGCCGAGGTAGCCGACGCCTTGGGTGGTCCGGTCATCGCGGGCGCGGATGCCGCGGAGCAGCTGGTGCGCAACACGGAGGCGGACACGGTGCTTAATGCGCTGGTCGGTTCGCTGGGGCTCGCGGCCACCCTCGCCACCATCGAGGCGGGCACCACTCTCGCGCTGGCTAATAAGGAGTCGCTGGTGGCGGGTGGTGATCTGGTGATGGCGCAGGCTGGCCCCGGGCAGATCGTGCCGGTGGATTCCGAACATTCAGCCATGGCGCAGTGCCTACATTCGGGGACGGCGGCGGAGGTGGAGCGCCTGGTGCTCACGGCCTCGGGCGGGCCATTCCGCGGGCGTACGCGCGAGCAGATGTGGGATGTCACCCCGGAGCAGGCGGCGGCGCATCCGACGTGGTCGATGGGGCAGATGAACACGCTGAATTCGGCGACGCTGGTCAACAAGGGGCTGGAGCTTATCGAGGCGACTTTGCTCTTCGACATCCCGGCAGAGCGTATCGACGTCACCGTCCACCCCCAGTCCATCATCCATTCCATGGTGACCTTCCGTGACGGTGCGACGATTGCGCAGGCCTCCCCGCCGTCGATGAAGCTGCCGATCTCCCTGGCATTGGATTGGCCGCACCGCGTGCCCCGCGCGCAGCCGGCACTGGATTTCAGCCAGGCACATGATTGGCGTTTTGAGCCGCTTGACGACGCCGCCTTCCCCGCCGTCGCCCTCGCCCGCGAGGTCGCCACGCGGCGAGGTACTTTCCCGGCGGTGTACAACGCCGCGAACGAGGAGGCGGCCGCCGCATTCCTGGCGGGGCGGATCCGCTTCCCACAGATCGTCGACACCGTGGCGGAGGTCCTGGACAAGGCGGATGAGTTCGCTGGTGTACCGTCGTCGGTCGATGACATCCTGGCCGTGGAAGTGGAAGCGCGGCGCAGGGCTAACGCGATCGTCGATAAGCATGAGGGAGTGAAGTGAGCGCATACCTGCTCGGGGTGGTCCTATTTGCGCTGGGCATCGCCGTGACCATCGCGTTGCATGAGGCGGGCCACATGTTCAGCGCGCGCGCGTTTGGGATGCGGGTGCGCCGCTACTTCATCGGCTTCGGGCCGACGGTGTGGTCCATCAGGCGCGGGCACACCACTTACGGCCTGGCGGCGTTACCCTTCGGTGGGTTCTGTGACATCGCGGGCATGACCGCGCAGGACCCGGTCACCGAGGATGAGAAACCGCACGCCATGGTGAATAAGCCGTGGTGGCAGCGGGTGATCGTGCTCTCGGGCGGGGTGGTGATGAACGTCATCGTCGGCGTGATGATCATCTACGGCCTGGCGGTGACCTCCGGCCTGCCCAACCCGAACGTGGACACCACACCCACCGTCGGGGAGGTCTCGTGTGTCTCCGACCAGACGGGCCCGGAGACCCTGGCAGACTGCTCGGGTGTCGGCCCGGCGGGGGAGGCCGGGGTGCGGCCGGGAGATCGCATCATCGCGCTTGACGGGGAGCAGATGGAGTCCTTCGTGCAGCTGCGCGACACGGTGCTGACAAAGCCGGGGGAGGAGGTCGTGCTCACCATCGAGCGCGGCGCGCAGACCCTCGATATCACGGTCCCGGTCACTCCGGTGACGCGTCTGGATGCCACCGGCGCCGAGGTCACCGCGGGTGCGGTGGGGCTGAGTAACGCGCCGATCGATAATGCGTGGGTGTCCTATGGGCCCGTCGCGGCGGTCGGGGCCACCGGTGCCTTCACGTGGGATCTCCTCGACGCCACCGTCCGCGGCCTCGCCAGCTTCCCGGCGAAGATCCCCGGCGTGGTGGCCTCCATCTTCGGCGCGGAGCGCGACATGGAGGGGCCGATGAGCGTGGTCGGTGCCTCGCGCGTCGGCGGTGAGCTGGTGGAACGCTCCCTGTGGAACATGTTCTGGATGATGTTGGCCTCGCTCAACTTCTTCCTCGCCCTGTTCAACCTCGTGCCGCTGCCGCCACTCGACGGCGGGCACATCGCCGTCGTCCTGTGGGAGAAGGTGCGCGACTTCTTCCGTCGCCTGCGGGGCCTATCTCCGGCAGGTCCGGCGAACTATGAGAAGCTCCTGCCCGTCACCTACGCGATGGCGGCGGTGCTGCTCACGGTGGGCATGCTCGTCATCGTCGCGGACGTGGTCAACCCTGTCAGACTGTTCGGCTAGAGTTGGGCGCATGAACATCGGACTTGGTATCCCGGACGCTCCGCCCCCCACTCTCGCGCCGCGTCGAAAGACCCGCCAGCTGATGGTGGGCAACGTCGGTGTCGGTTCGGATCACCCGATCACGGTGCAGTCCATGACCACCACCAAGACGCATGACATCAACGCCACGCTGCAGCAGATCGCCCAGCTCACGGCCTCGGGCTGTGACATCGTGCGCGTCGCCTGCCCGAAGACGATTGATGCGGAGGCGCTGCCGATCATCGCGAAGAAGTCCCCGATCCCGGTGATCGCGGACATCCACTTCCAGCCGAAGTACATCTTCGCCGCCATCGACGCCGGCTGCGCCGCGGTGCGCGTCAACCCGGGCAACATCAAGGAGTTCGACGGCCGGGTCAAGGAGGTCGCGAAGGCGGCCGGCGATGCGGGCATCCCGATCCGTATCGGCGTCAACGGCGGTTCCCTCGACGCCCGCCTCATGGAGAAGTACGGCAAGGCCACCCCGGAGGCACTGGTGGAGTCCGCGCTGTGGGAGGCCGGGCTGTTCGAGGAGCACGGCTACGGCGACATCAAGATCTCCGTCAAGCACTCCGACCCGGTCATCATGGTCGAGGCCTACCGTCAGCTCGCCGAGCAGTGTGACTACCCGCTGCACCTCGGTGTGACTGAGGCGGGCCCCGCCTTCCAAGGCACGATCAAGTCTTCGGTGGCTTTCGGAGCGCTGCTCTCGGAGGGCATCGGCGACACCATCCGTGTCTCCCTCTCGGCGGATCCGGTGGAGGAGATCAAGGTCGGTGACCAGATCCTGCAGTCGATGAACCTGCGCCCCCGCAAGCTGGAGATCGTCTCCTGCCCGTCCTGTGGCCGCGCCCAGGTTGATGTGTACAAGCTGGCCGAGGAAGTCACCGCCGGGCTGGAAGGCATGGAGTTCCCGCTGCGAGTCGCCGTCATGGGATGTGTGGTCAACGGCCCGGGTGAGGCGCGTGACGCGGACCTCGGTGTGGCTTCCGGCAACGGCAAGGGGCAGATCTTCGTCAAGGGCGAGGTCATCAAAACGGTGCCCGAGTCCAAGATCGTGGAGACGCTCATCGAGGAGGCCATGCGTATCGCCGAGGAGCAGGGCCTGGAAGAGGTTGAGGGCGCGCGCGCCGAGGTGAAGGTTACCCGCTAGGCAGTCTGTTAACCTGCGCGTATGACAGGGAAAGTTCGCGGGGTTGTGCTCGTGGCGGCGCTGGCCGTCGGGTTAGTGTCGTGCACGCCGAAACCGCTGGACGCCACGCCCGTCGCCGAGGATTTCCTCACGGCTCTCGCGGAGCGTGACGCCGCGACCATCGCCGAGCTTATCGACGCCCCCGCCACCGCCCAGCACGTCATCGACGCCACCTGGGCGGGCCTGCAGGCCGAAGCCCTGACACCGACGCTGGAGGATGTGGAGGTGCGCGAGAACATCGCCACCGCCCACTATCGCCTGGACTGGCAGCTGCCGCGTGAGCGCAATCTCTCTTACGACACGACTCTCACGTTGACCAAGACGGCCGATGACTGGACCGTGCGCTGGCAGCCCACCGTCCTGCATCCGCGCCTGGGTGCCAACCAGCACCTGGAGCTGCGGCCCGTGCCGGCGGCGAAGGCCAGTGTCGTTTCCTCTGATGGGGTGGAGATTCTGCAGCCGGGCACGAAGTATCGCGTGCTCGTCGACCTGGGAAAGATCAGTGATGTCCGTCCGGTGGCGGCCCGTATCGCCGCCACGATCGAGGGGATTGACGCTGCCGAGCTCGCGGAAGAGCTGTCCCGGGCGTCGGGGGTCTACTCGGTGACCATGATCGACCAGCAGGAAGGCCCGCGCGCCAGGGAAGAACTGGGGGACATCGAGGGGATCATCCTCAACGACGAGGCCGCCATGGTCAACCGCGATCCATCTTTCGCCCCGGACATCATGGCGCGCGTATCCTCGATCGTCGCCGATGAGCTTGACGGTGCCAACGGCTGGAAGGTCACTGCCGTCAACGAGCACCGCGCGCCGATCGATGATGTGGAGTATCACGCGGCGCAGCCGGCGCCGTCGATACGCATCGGCCTGGACCATGATATCCAGCAGGCCGCGCAGGAGGCGGTCAACATGCGCGCCGACATGGAGGCCATGCTGGTCGCCATTCGTCCTTCGACGGGGCAGGTGCTGGCCGTCGCGCAGACCGGGGCCGCCGATAAGAAGGGCGACCTGGCCCTGTCGGGCCTGTACCCGCCGGGCTCGGTGTTCAAGATCATCACGGCCACCGCCGGTCTGGAACGCCAGGGGTTGAGCACCGGGTCGATCGTGCCGTGCCCGGGCTCGATGAATATCTACGGGCGCATCGTCAACAACTACAACCAGTTCTCGCTTGGTAACGTGCCACTGGAACGCGCCTTCGCGTCCTCCTGCAACACCACCTTCGCGGACATGTCGACGCAGTTGGCACCGGGGGAGCTGGCGGACGTCGGCAAGCAATTCGGCCTGGGGATCGACTACTCCATCCCCGGCCTGCACACCGTCACCGGCTCCATCCCCGAGGGCGAGACCCCGCTGGACCGCACCGAGGCCGGTTACGGCCAGGGACTCGACCTGGCCAGCCCCTTCGGCCTGGCACTCGTCGCCGCCACCGCCGCGAACGGTTCCACCCCCGTCCCCGTGCTTATCGACGGCCACACCACCGAAGTCTCCGAGGACGTCCCGGCTCCGTCACCGGAGGCGATCGCCCAGTTGCAGCAGATGATGCGCTCGGTGGTCACCACCGGCACCGCCCGCGGCATGCAGGCTGGTGGCGCCATCCACGGCAAGACCGGTGAGGCCGAGATCAACCAGGGCTCGCATGCCTGGTTCGCCGGCTACCGCGACGATGACATCGCCTTTGCCACCCTCGTGGTCCTCGGCGGCGGCTCGGAAACGGCCGTGGCCATCACCGACCGCATGTTCACCACCCTCGACCAGCGCCGCGCCGAACGCGCGATACCATGACAGGCATGACTTCACGCTCCCCCCTCGTCCCCGGCCGCATGTCCCCGATCCGTACCGTCCCCGATGCCATCGAGCGGCCCGAGTACGTATGGAAGGACGAGGTCCAGGAGAACATCGGCGAGGCCTTCATCCAGCCGCCTGAGGTCATCGAGGCCATGCGCGAGGCCTCCAAGATCGCCGCCAACGCGCTGAAGGAGGCCGGCGCTGCCGTCGCCCCAGGTGTCACCACCGATGAGCTCGACCGCATCGCCCATGAGTACATGTGCGACCACGGTGCCTACCCCTCGACGCTCGGTTACCGCGGTTTCCCCAAGTCCACCTGCACCTCGATGAACGAGATCATCTGCCACGGCATTCCCGACAGCACCGTCATCGAGGACGGCGACATCGTCAACATCGACGTCACCGCCTACAAGAACGGCGTCCACGGCGACACCAACGCCACCTTCCTCGCCGGCAACGTC
>NZ_JAUNUG010000055.1 GCF_030538285.1 Corynebacterium sp. | reverse complement strand
CTGCGCACGGAGAAGCCCTGGCGAGGTGACGGAGGACCCGGGTTCAATTCCCGGCAGCTCCACTACTGGCAAAACCCCTGGTCGTGAATGACCGGGGGTTTTGTCATATTCACGCTGGTAGGAGCCATGTTGACATGTGGCAAAGACGGGTACCAGACAGTAGCAAGACGACTTGGATACGGGAAAGTTTGCGGGAATGGATGGCGGCGTTCCCGTACAGGCGAGGGAGGTACCCACATGGCGACCCGCAACGACGACCGCGCCGGGATGGTCAAATCCACGGAAGTGGTGACCCATCCTTTGAAGGTCAAGTAGGCATCGGCAGCGTTGCGTCAACGTTGCGGTCTTGCGAGGGCGGGGTTAGTGGGCTAGGGGATTGGTGTATCGCTGGCGCTGGTGCCTGTGAGTTGGTTGCGGGAGCGGCGGCGGGCGCGGCGCTCGGCTACTTCCTTCTCGATCTCTAGCTCTCGGCGGGCGTTCGCTTCAATGAGCACTTCTATCCATGCGGCGTGCTCCGGGTTGTCCCCGTCATACGCGTCCCACTCTCCGGGACGTTCGGAACGTACACGGTTCTGAAACGCTGCGTTCGGTACCCAACGTGCGGGGGTTCCCTCTTCGGCGGACGGGCCGTAGAACAGCTCCATTGTTCGCCCATCCTCATGGTCACGCACAATGTAACCGTTTCCGTACTCTGTGGCGGTCGAGTAGTACTTCACGGTGCGCTCCTCTCAGGGTGTGGTCCTTTGGGCTCATAGTAGCGATTGGGAGGTGGGAAAGTGGCCGCTACCTACAGTTCGCTGGCAGGGGCTTCGTGTTGTCCGGGGTCGCGGGTAGGAACTGGCGTATCGCTTGATTCGGTGGGGAACTCAGCGCATACTGGTACCAGATCTTGTACCGGTTAATTAAGGAGGAATTATGGCAGTCACGGCGACGGAGGCTCGCAAAAACCTCTTTCCCTTGATCCGTCAGGTCAATGAGGACAGCACCCCCGTCGAGATCACGTCGCGTAATGGCGATGCGGTGCTCATGTCGCGGGCGGACTACGACGCACTGGAGGAGACGGCCCACCTGCTTCGGGTGCCGGCGAATGCCCGCCACCTGCTGGAGAGCCTGGCACAGGCCCGCTCGGGAGAACGCATAGAGCGTGATTTGACGCGATGAGGTTGGTCTTCACACCCAACGGATGGAATGACTACACCTACTGGCTCGCAGCCGACCGCCAGAATCTCAAACGCATCAACCGCTTGATCGATGACGCCCTCCGGGACCTCACCTCCGGGATCGGAAAGCCAGAACCATTGCGTCACATGCTCTCGGGAACGTGGTCCAGGCGAATCAGTGAGGAACACAGGCTCGTCTATCTCGTGGACGGGGACGACCTCGTCATTCTCCAGGCCCGCTTCCACTACAGCTGAGACGCGTCGTTGTCAGTGCGTCGAGATCATCACCAGGCGCGGACTAAGGACACTGGTCTGGCAATTCTCTCGTTTCTCTTATGCCGATGGCAGCCAGCCCGCGGCCTCCTCGGCCTGCATGAGCGGTGTCACCCAGTAGTCGAGGTGCACGTCCTTGAGTCTCTTCCACGCCGGGGTTGTGGGATCGCCGGGGCTGGCGACGCCGACCAGGACCTCCGGGCCGTGGATCGCCAGACGTTCCCGGCAGATGCCACAGGGGCTGAACACCAGATGCCGGCCGTCAGTGTGCCGGGACAGGCAGATTGACGCCACGATGCGCTGGCCTAAGCGGTAGGCGGCGCAGAAGGGCTCGGTCTCATGACACAACTCAACGCCAGCGTTTGCGACCTCGGGGGCGGTCCCGATCAGCACGGTCCCGTCGGCAAGCAGCATCGCCGCAGCGCCTGGGAAGTCCTCATCGGCGGGAAAGCGGGATTCGATGAAGGTCTGGCATTCATCACGCAGCTGGCTCAGTGGGAGGTCGCCTGGAGTGTTCATCTTACTTATTTTACAAGGGGTCGAAGTGCCGAAGACCTGGGTTTCTGGCCCGGGTCGCGGGAAGCGGTTCGCAATTACGCCGCCACCGGATCCCCGGCTTTGCGAAGGCGGTGCCGCGATCACGGCCCTATTCTCCGCCGTGGATCACATCCGGGTGTCCAAATGGACCTGACGTTAAACTCCCGTTTTCGGTCTTTCCTGGGGAAATGCCAACCTAACGTCAGGTCCGTTTGGACGGTCAGGGTCCACCACCGGCAGACACCCCTACCCCTTCACGGCTCCAGTGATGCCGGAGACGATGTAGCGTTGCAGGATGATGAACAGCAGCACCACGGGGGCGGCGGCGATGACGGCGCCGGCGGTGAACACGCCCCAGTTCTCGCCGAACTGGACGGAGACGAACTGGTAGAGGCCGACGGCCAGGGTCCACTTCTGGGGGTCCTGCAGGACGATCTGCGCCATAAGGAAGTCGGAGAAGCTGGCCACGAAGGCGAGCATGCCGACGACCACCAGGGACGGGGTGATCAGGGGCAGGACGATGCGCCAGTACACCTGGGCGTGGGAGGCGCCGTCGATGACGGCGGCCTTGTCGATCTCGGTGGGCACGGTGTTGAAGAAGCCGAACATGAGGAACGTGTTCGAGCCGAGGGAGCCTCCGAGGTAGATGAGGATCAGCCCGGGCAGGGAGTTGAGGCCCAGCCAGGGGTAGACGGATTTGATGGAGAACATGAGCAGGAAGATCGCCACGAAAGCGAGCAGCTGCGGGAACATTTGCACGATGAGCAGGGCGATCAATCCGGGGCGGCGGGCCTGGAAGCGGTAGCGCGAGAATGCGAATGCTGCCGCGGCACCCATGAGGACGGTGCCGATGGCCGTCACGGAGGAAACGATCATCGAGTTGATGAACCACCGCATGTAGGGGTGCTGTTCATCGGTGAGCAGGTTCTGGTAGTTCTCCGCTCCGATCGACTGGAAGAGCTGGTTGGATCCGGTCAGGGTGCCCTCGGAGGACAGGGACGCGGAGACCACGTAGAGGATGGGGAACAGGGCGTAGACGATGATGATCCACGCCACGATGTGGCGCCAGCCGCCCCGTTTGAACTGCAGCCACGGAGAGCGGCGGTTGACCTGGAAGTCGGTGTCAGTGACCTGTGTGGACATCAGTCGATCTCCTTCAGGGAATTGGAGCGGACAAGCGTGATGGCGGAGACCACCGCGACCATGATGAAGATCATCAGGGAGATGGCGGAGGCGACGCCGTACTGGTTTTCACCGGAGGCGAATGCGATCTTGTAGACGAAGCTGATGAGGATGTCCGTCGCGCCGACGCCGGTGGGGGAGTCGAGGTCGCGGGGTCCGCCGCCGGTGAGCAGGTAGATCACGTTGAAGTTGTTGAAGTTCATCGCGAAGCTGGCCACCAGCAGCGGGCCGACGGCGACCATGAGCAGCGGCAGGGTGATCTTCCGGAAGGTGGTCCACGCCCCGGCGCCGTCGATCTTGGCGGCCTTGTACACGTCGTCGGGAATGGACTGCAGCGCACCAGTGGTGACGAGGAACATGTAGGGGAAGCCCAGCCACAGGTTGACCATGACGGCGGAGAAGCGGGCCAGCCAGGGATCACCGAGCCAGTTGATGTCCGCGCCGCCGAAGAGCACCTGGTTGAAGAAGCCGAAGTCGGTGTTGAGCAGTCCGGCCCAGATGAGGATCGACAGGAAGGCGGGGAAGGCGTACGGCATGATGACCAGCGCGCGGTAGAAGCCGCGGAACTTCATGTTCGGGTCGTTGAACAGCAGCGCCATGAGCAGGCCCGCGAAGAAGGTCAGTGCGACGGAGAGGAACGCGAAGACGAACGTCCAGGCGGTGACCTTCAGGAAGGGTCCCGCGTAGGTGGAGTCGGCGAAGACCTGCGTGAAGTTGGACAGGCCGACGTTGACGCGCCAACCGGGGAGCAGTTCTTCACCTGCCTCCGATTCGAAGCTGCCGGTGTCGTTCGGGGTGTAGACGGTGCCGTCGGCGGCGATCATGGCGTCCTGCGCCTCGTCGTAACGCATCGTCGAGAGGTAGGTGGTGGCGGTGCGCGCATCGTTGGTGCGCACGACATCCCCCTCGTCCGGGGAGAGCACGCGGACGTCGAGGACCTCCTGCTGCCGGGCCATGGCGTCTTCCGCGGAGAGGACCTCGTAGCCGGAGACCTCGGTGATCTGCCCGTCCTCGACGGTGGCCTCGACGGGCGCCAACTCCTCGCCGGTGGTGGCGGCGAGGACCTCGGTGTCGTCGATAAGCACGGCGAGGCCGAGTCCCTCCTCGCCGCTGATCACCGCGACGGGGCGGGTTTCCGCGCCGGGCACGGGCTCGTCGTACTTGAGCTCGATGGCGGTGATGGCGTCGCCCTTGGTGGAGTTGTGGCCGTCGCCGTAGTTGGTGAACGCGATGCCCGCGGTGTAGATCACCACGAACACCTGGAAAATGAGCAGCATGATCGCTGCCGGGTAAAGGTATTTCCACGGCAGGGTGCGGCGGTCATTCCAGAAGTAGATGACGTTCGCGCCGATGAGCGCGGCCACGAGAAAGACCAGCATGCCCCACTGCCCGGCGAGCCAGGAGGCGGCGATGCCGTAGAAGCCGAAGGCGTTGATGGCTGCCATGATGAGCAGCTTGATCGCCAGTCCGGCGCCCGCTTTGCGACGCCGCGGTTCGAGTGCGGTGGTCACGATTCAATCGCCCTCTCAATGTTGGTGATCATGTTGCCCCACAGCTGCTCCGGGTTGCCGGCACCGGTGACGATGCCGTTTTGCGTGGTCCCCCAGAAGTTCCACACCGCGCCCATCTGCGGGATGGACGGCATGGGGGCGCCGTCCTCCTGGGCGATGCGGGCGTACTCGGCGAGTATGGGATCGCCCATGCTGTCGAGCGCCTCGATGTTGGCGGGGGGACGTTGGTTGTTGTTAAACAGCTCGAGCTGGACCTCGGGCTGCGACAGGTAGTTCAGCGCCAGGTCTCTCGCTGCGAGCGGGGAGGAGGAGTTGGCGTTGATCATGAAGGAGGACACGCCGACGAACGGGATCGCAGGCTGCCCACCGGCTGAGGGCACGGAAAGAACCTCAATGTCCATGTTTGCTGCCTGGATGTCCGGCAGGTTCCAGGGGCCGGCGATGAAATAGGGGGATTCGCCGTCGATGAAGGCCTGTTTGGAGATGTCCGGGGTCATCGTGACGATGAGGTCGCGGTTGGTACCCAGCTCGGCGAGGTAGTTGGCGAAGGCGCGGCCTTCCTCGCCACCCATGCCCAGCTCGGCGGTATAGGCGCCGTCGGCGTCACGCTCGAAGACCTCGGCGCCGAAGGAGGACTGGATGGGGTAGAGGTGGTACGGGTCGCCGGAAGCCTCGGACTGGCTGGTGGTGAAGGGATACCTGGCGACTCCCTCGTCCATGAGCCGATGGCCCTCGGCGAGCAGATCATCGAAGGTCTCCGGGGTGTAGTCGGTCATCGCGTTGTTGCGCAGCAGGGCGACGTTTTCGATGATGAAGGGCACGCCGTAGTAGCGGCCGTCGTAGGTCACGGCCTGCAGGGCGATGTCGACGAAGTTCTCCTCCGGGTCGATGAGGTCGATCGGGGAGACGGCACCGTTGTTGACCACCTGGCCGAGCACATCGTGCGGGGCGACGATGATGTCCGGGCCCTCACCGGTGGGGACCTGGGTGAGGAAGTCAGAGAGCATCTGGCCGTTGTAGTTGCGCTGGATGACGCGGATGCTCACACCCGTGTCCTCCTGGAAACGCTCGGCGACCTTCTCCAGGCCGGGAACTTCGTACTGAGAGGCCCAGATGGTCAGGGGGCGGGGTCCGCCGAGCAGGGCTCCGGATCCGGCCGCCTGGCCGCCGCCGGAGCCGCAGGCGGACAGCGCCCCGCCTGCCAGCAGCAGCCCGGCCGCGCCGAGGAAGCCGCGGCGGGAGATTGTCAGGGAGGTCACTGGACTGTCACCTCATCAGTGCGCAGTGCGTCACCGGTCTCGCCGTCGAAGAGGTAGAGGGACTCGGGCGTGAACCACAGGTCCATGGTGTCACCGGTGGCCACGCGGGTGGCGTTGGTCAGGCGGGCCACGAGTTCGCCGCCGAGCTCATCGACGCCGGCCTCGCGTGCGGCTTCCTGCGCGGCCTCGGTGGGCTGTTCCTTCTCCGGCGGGGAGAAGTAGACGAAGCGGTCGGCGCCGGTGGACTCCACGAGGTTGAGGGTGGCGGAGATGCTCATGCCGGTCCCGCGCTTTTCCGGGGCGACGAGGTAGGCGTCCTCGAAGGCCTCCGGGCGCAGGCCCAGGATGACGGATTCGGAGGTGGTGTGGGAGGCGGCGTCGATAAGCACCTCCGGGAGGTGGATGTCTCCGAAACCGGTGGAAACAACGTTGCCGCGGAGGCGACCGGGCATGAAGTTCATCGACGGCGAGCCGATGAAGCTGGCCACGAAGAGATTGGTGGGGGAGGCGTAGAGCTCGTCCGGGGAACCTGCCTGCTGGATGATGCCCTTGCGCATGACCACGACGCGATCGCCGAGGGTCATGGCCTCGGTCTGATCGTGGGTGACGTAGACGGTGGTGACGCCGAGGTCCTTCTGCAGGCGGGCGATTTCCGCGCGCATCTGGACGCGGAGTTTCGCATCCAGGTTGGACAGGGGCTCGTCCATGAGGAAGACCTTCGGGCGGCGGACGATGGCGCGGCCCATGGCCACGCGCTGACGCTGACCGCCTGACAGTTGCGCGGGTTTGCGGTCGAGGTACTCGTCGAGGCCGAGGGAGGCGGAGACCTCCGCGACCTTGTCCTGGATCTCGTTTTTGGGCATGCGGGAGAGTTTGAGCGGGAACTCGATGTTCTCGCGGACCGTCATGTGCGGGTAGAGGGCGTAGGACTGGAAGACCATGGCGATATCACGGTCGCGGGCGGAGAGATCGTTGACAACCTGGTCGTCGAAACGTAGTTCGCCGCCGGTGATGTCCTCCAGTCCGGCGATCATGTTGAGCAGGGTGGACTTGCCGCATCCCGATGGCCCGACCAGGATGACGAATTCGCCGTCATGGATGTCGAGGTTGGCGTCGGTGATGGCGCGGTAGCCGTTGGGGTACAGCTTGTCCACGTGGTCCAGGGTGATGGTGGCCATTCGTTGTTCCTTCTCTGTGGGAAGCGCGAACCAATGAATCCGAGTCTATATGTGTGGCCAGACCATGGGAAGGGTGAGGTGTGATCTATGCTGGCCGGCTTGACGGGGTGCTAAGACTTCGCTACCTTGTAGATACGTCAACAACTTAGGGAGTTAATCAATGTCCTTCATTTCCGATGCCATCCTCCGCGGCGTGACCGGCGCCTTCATCACCAACTCCGGCGTGGGCAAGATCGGCATGCCCGCCGAGTACTCCGCTGGTGTCCAGCAGGCCGCAGCCTCCGGCATCCCGGCCCTGGCCCAGCTGCCGTCCGATAAGTTCGGCACCTGGCTCGGCTACGCCGAAACCGCCATCGGCGCCTCCCTGCTCGCCCCCTTCGTGCCCAACAAGCTGGCCGGCGCCGCCCTCACCGCCTTCTCCGGTGGCCTGCTCTCCATGTACTTCCGCAACCCGGAGAACACCGAGGCCGACGGCATCCGCCCCTCCCAGGAGGGCATGGCACTGTCCAAGGACGTCTTCATGCTGGCCATCGGCCTGGCGCTGATGGCCAAGAACAAGTAGTCGAGCCTGCGCGATCCGCATGATCCGGTCCAGCCGGAACATGCGGTCGTCTCCGCGCAGGTGGCAGTAGCCACGCAGCAGGGATTTGTTCACCAGGGTGGGGTTGGTGACCATCCGTTGCGTATCGACGCCCACCTCATCCCGGTATTCGATCACCACCGCTGTCCCCAGGGTCACCGCCGCGGCGAGGATCTGCGATTCCTCCGGGGCGAAATAGTCGGCCAGTTCCGTTTCTGTCCGGGCGATTTCCAGGCGTGTGCGCAGCGACAAGGGCGGGGTGGCGTCTTCCACCACGATGCCCAGCGTGCGAAACAGTGGGGCAGCGTCGCGCCGGGTGGCCATGAGTCCACCGCCGATGACCTGCGGATCATAGTCGGCCAGCAGGGGATCGCTCGCCGCGCGAGTGCTCGCGAACTGCGTGGCTTCGAATGCGTAGAGGTAGGAACGGCCCAGGGCACGCACCGGTGATTGCGCCCGCACGATCGGAGTGCGGATCTCCACTGCGGGGTAGATGTAGAGCTCAGCCCGGCCCAATTCTTGCTTATCGACGATCCACCGCCCCGGGTTCGCACCATCCAGCAGTGCGGCGTATTCGGCTTCCGGCAACGCCTCGCTATCGGTGGCCAGCGCCCGGCGAACCGGATCGAGCTCCGGCGTCGTGACTTCCCAGCCCAGTAGGCGGCCCACCGGGATTGCGCCCTCACTGCGGATGGGGTGGGTGGCCTCGCGGGCGGCGGCAGCCAGCAGGAAGGCGGGGACGAGCGGTTCTGCCTGGCCGGCCACGGCATCGCGGAAACGGGGAGAATCGAGCAGGTATCCGGCGGCCGTGGCGAAGGCGGAGCCTGCGGGATAGTTCTGCGGCAGGCTGCGGCGCAGGCGGTGGGCCAGCAGAATCAGTGCCGCGGCGCTGCGCGACAGTGCCTGGCGGAGGTTCACGGTCCAGTCGGTGACCTCAAAGATCGGGTGTTCGGGGAGCCCGTGTTCGGACAGGGTAAGCAGCTCATGGGCGGGGAGCTGGAAGTAAGTGCCGTCGGTGTCGAGCCGGCCAGCCAGCACCAGATCCTCCAACTGGAAGGCGAGTTTGTCGCGGTGGGCGGGCACGGGCCAGCCACAGGGGTCCAGGACGCGGATCTTTTCGGCGGCGTCATCCAGCATGAACGACTCCCCAAGGAGGGGGAGGGCGTAGAGGAGGTGCTCGGCGGGGGTCATGGCTGCAGGTTAGGGCACTCCCCGGACATTGCCCGGGGGCATTGTTCGAATCCGCAGGTCAGCGGGTTCGAACGCTGGTGAGGAAGGTTTCCGAAGCTTCCAATATGTGTCATGAACCACTTGTGCCCGCTAAGGTGAGCCACAGCTAACTCGCCCTTGACCTTGGGTTTCAGGGTGGGATGCCGCACTCCGGCGTGGACCATGTTCAAGGTAGCCTTGCCTAACTTAGGGTCGCCTTGTACTGTTCCCGCCTAGGGTTCTCTGACCCTCGCCAGGACGCTGGTGCCCCCTGACCGAACTAACAAGGACATAGACAACATCATGGCCCGTTTCCGCCACACCCTGATCGCCGCCGTCGCGGCCTCCGCCCTCGTGCTCAGCGCCTGCTCTGACGCTTCCGATGGTGAGGCCACCGGCACCGAGACGACCGCCACCGCCGCGGCTGACTCCACCACGATCACCGTCGAGGACAACCACGGCACCCAGGAAATCGCCCTGCCCGTGGAGAAGATCGCCGCCACGGACAACCGCTCCTTCGAGATCCTCGACGCCTGGGGTATCGACCTGGTGGCCGCGCCGAAGCAGCTCGTGCCGTTCAGCGTGGAGAACTACAAGAACGACGACGACATCATCGATCTGGGCACCCACCGCGAGCCCAACCTCGAGGCCCTGGCTGCCGCGCAGCCGGACCTCATTGTCAACGGTCAGCGCTTCGCCCAGCACTACGATGCCATCACCAAGCTGACCCCGGATGCCGCCATCGTCGAGTTTGAGCCGCGCGAGGGGGAGTCCCTCGACTCCGAGCTCAAGCGCCAGGCCGAGGAGCTGGGCAAGATCTTCGGCAAGGAGTCCGAGGCTGAGCAGCTCATCGCCGACTTTGACGAGGCCCTCGAGCGCGCCAAGGCTGCCTACGATCCGGAGCAGAACGTCATGGCAGTCAATGTCTCCGGCGGCACCATCGGCTACATCGCCCCCAAGGTCGGCCGCACCTACGGCCCCATCTTCGAGATGCTCGGTCTGACCCCGGCGCTCGAGGTGGACAACGCCTCTGATGATCACCAGGGTGATGACATCTCCGTCGAGGCGATCGCCTCCGCCAACCCGGACTGGATCCTCGTCCTCGACCGCGACGGTGGCACCAACACCCGTAACACCGACGAGTACATCGCCGCCGCCCAGGTCATCGAGGAGTCTGATCCGCTGAAGAACGTCACCGCCATCAAGGAGGGGCAGGTCGTCTACGCGCCGGAGGACACCTACACCAACGAGTCCATCATCACCTACACCGAGATCCTCAACGACCTGGCTGACGCTTTCGAAGCCGCCAAGTAGGAACGCAACTTAGGGCAGGGTAAGGTAACTAACCTATGACAACGACTGCGGCGGCACGCCGGGACGCGCGAACGAGGAAAAAGCTTTTCGATTGGAAGCTCATCTTCGGCATCATCGTGATCCTCGGCCTGCTCGCCGCATCGCTGTCGGTGGGGGAGTACGACATCCTCACCACCGATGACGGTTGGGAGATGTTCGCCGCCACCCGCATCCCGCGCACCATTGCCCTGGTGCTGGCAGGTGCCGCCATGGCCATGTCCGGCCTGGTCATGCAGCTGCTCACGCAGAACCGCTTCGTCGAGCCCACCACCACCGGCACCACCGAGTGGGCGGGCCTGGGGCTGCTGACGGTGACCTTTTTCATCCCGGCGGCCACCATCATGGACCGCATGCTCGGCGCCGTGATCTTCGCATTCATCGGCACGATGGTCTTCTTCCTCTTCCTGCGCCGGGTGTCCCTGCGCTCCAGCCTCATCGTGCCGATCATCGGCATCATGCTCGGCGCGGTGGTCAGCTCCATCTCTACCTTCTTCGCCCTGCAGACCGACATGCTGCAGAGCCTCGGTGTGTGGTTCGCCGGCTCCTTCACCGATATCCTGCGCGGCCAGTACGAGGTCCTGTGGGTGGTTGTCCTGGTCGTGGTGGCCATCTTCTTCTTCGCCGACCGGCTCACCGTGGCCGGTATGGGAGAGGAAGTGGCCACGAACGTCGGTCTCAACTACAACCGCATGGTGCTCATCGGCACCGGGCTGATCGCCATCGCCACCGGCGTGGTGACGGTCGTCGTCGGCAGCCTGCCCTTCCTCGGCCTCATTGTCCCGAATATCGTCTCGATGTTTCGCGGTGATGACCTACGCTCCAACCTGCCGTGGGTGGGGCTGCTGGGCATCGGCATTGTCACCGTGTGTGATCTGATCGGACGCACCATTATCTCTCCCTTCGAGATCCCCGTGTCCGTCATCCTGGGCATCATCGGTGCCATCGTCTTCGTCACCCTGATCGTGAGGCAGCGCCGTGGATAAGAAGCGTTACGTCGAGAACATGGTCGACGAGTCCACCGCGGACGGCGTCGAGAACTACCTCCACGAGGAGGATCCGCTGGCGCAGCGCCACGAGCGCGTCGAGGAATCCTGGCCGCCGCTGAAGATCAAGCCGCAGTCTGCGCGCTATGCCAGTGCTTTTCAGTCTAAAGCAGCGGCGCGGAAGTACTGGATCGCGCTGGGCACCACAGTCACCGCCGGCCTGCTCTTCGCCTTCGGTCTGCTGGCCTGGAATAACCCGATGCCTTTCGGGACGGAGACGTTCTGGCTCATCGCCGAGCGCCGCGCCGACGCTGTCATCGCCATGGCCCTGGTGGCTATCTGCCAGGCGGTGGCCACCGTCGCTTTCCAGACGGTGACCAACAACCGGATCATCACGCCGTCGATCATGGGCTTTGAGTCCCTGTACACGGCGATCCACACGTCGACGATCTACTTCTTCGGTGCCGCCGGCCTCATCGGGGCGCGCACGCTGGAGACGTTCCTGGTGCAGTTGGCGTTGATGATCGGACTGTCGCTCATCCTCTACTCCTGGCTGCTCACGGGGCGCCATTCCAATATGCACGCGATGTTGCTGGTCGGCATCGTCATCGGCGGTGGCCTGGGGTCGGTGTCGACGTTTATGCAGCGCATGCTCACCCCGAGTGAGTTCGATGTGCTCACCGCGCGGCTGTTTGGCTCCGTCAACAACGCAGATCCGGAGTACTACCCGATCGCCATCCCGCTCATCGTGGTGGCCACGGCCCTGCTGTACTTCAACTCGCGGAAGCTCAATGTCATCGCCCTGGGCCGTGACACCGCCACCAACCTGGGCCTGAACTACAAGGCGCTGGCCATTTCCACGCTGGTGCTCATCTCAGTGCTCATGGCGGTGTCGACCGCTCTTGTGGGCCCGATGACATTCCTCGGTTTCCTGGTGGCGACCCTTGCCTACCAGTTCGCGGACACCTACGATCACCGTTATCTCTTCCCGATGGCCGCGGCGATTGGTTTCGTTGTGCTCACCGGCGCGTATTTCATCATGAACCACGTCTTCTACGCGCAAGGTGTCGTCTCGATCATCATCGAGCTGGTCGGTGGTTCTGTCTTCCTCTACGTCATCCTCCGAAAGGGTCGACTGTGATTACTCTCAGCAACGTCCGTAAGGAATACAACAGCGATGTCGCCATCGGACCGGTGAACCTGGAGATCCCCTCCGGTGGTATCACCGCCCTCGTCGGCCCGAACGGTGCCGGCAAGTCGACGCTGCTTACGATGATCGGCCGCCTCCTCGGCATGGATTCGGGTGACATCAAGGTCGCGCAGTATGACATCACGACGACGAAGTCGAAGGATCTGGCCAAGATCCTGTCGATCCTGCGTCAGGAGAACCACTTCATCACCAAGCTCACGGTCCGCCAGCTCGTCGGCTTCGGCCGCTTCCCGTACTCCCACGGTCGTCTCACCGCGGAGGATGAGGAGATCATCTCCCGCTACATCGACTTCCTCCACCTCACGGATCTGGAGGACCGTTACCTCGATCAGCTTTCCGGCGGTCAGCGCCAGCGCGCGTATGTGGCGATGGTCCTGTGTCAGGAGACGGACTACGTGCTTCTCGACGAGCCCCTCAACAACCTCGACATCGCCCACTCCGTGGAGATGATGAAGCACCTGCAGTCCGCCGCCCAGGAGTTCGGTCGCACCATCATCGTCGTGCTGCATGACATCAACTTCGCGGCCCGCTACGCCGACTACATCTGCGCGGTCAAGGCCGGCAAGATCGTCGAGTTCGGGTCGCCGGAGGAAGTCATGCGCGATGACATCCTCACCGACATCTTCAACACCCCGGTCCAGGTGCTTGACGGTCCGCACGGTCTCATTGCCGTGTACCACTAGATGATTGTCTGGCTGTTCCTGGCAGTCATCGCCGGGCTTCTTATCGACGTCCCCGTAGCCCGGTCGTTCACCACACCGGTTCTCGGGGCGTTGCTATTTGTCACGTTCCTATCGATCCCGTTGCGAAGGCTGCGTATCGACGCCCGCCTCCTCGCCGTCCTCGCCTTGTTGAACTTCCTTGTCGTTCCACTGGTCGTGGGTGTGATTACCTGGCCGTTGCGTGATGACGGGGTGGTTTACGCCGCGGTTCTCCTTGTACTGCTGGCACCGTGCATCGACTACGTCATCGCCTTCAGCGGATTGGCCGGGGGAGCACGTGAGCAGCTGCTGGCAGCAACGCCCTTCCTGCTCCTCGGTCAGATGCTTCTCCTGCCGCTCTACCTGGGGTTATTCCTGGGATCCTCTGGCGTGATGACACCCGGCCCATTTCTTGAGGCCTTCCTGCTGCTTATTGTCGTGCCCCTGGCGTTGGCGACGCTGGCCCAGCGCAGCCGCTGGGCCGACTTCTGGGCGCAGGCCGGTGAGAGGGCTATGACGCCGCTCATGATGGCCACGCTCTTTGTCGTCATGGCCGGATACTCGGCCGACGCCCTACAGGAATGGCAACTTCTTCTTCCACCGGTAGCTGTCTACGTCCTATTCGCGGCCGTCATGCTTGTTCTCGGCTGGGCAATTGCCGGCGGCGCCCACCTCTCGACGCCCGCCCGCGTCTCCGCCACCTTCAGCGGTGTTACCCGCAACTCGCTCGTGGTGCTTCCCTTCGCCATGGCCATGCCCGGGGCGATCGCTCCAGTCGTGGTGGTCACCCAGACACTGGTGGAGCTAGTCGTGATGGTTGCGATGGTCTGGTCCGTGCCCTTTGTGGTGCGCCAGAATGCGGCTTGACATGGTGATTTGCTTTCTGTGAAGCAAAGTTCGTATAGTTCTTCTCGTTGCCAAGAACGGTTACCGCGAGGTAGCCGGGACGGAAACGAAAAAAGAACTTCACAGCCTGGATTTGACACAGTCAGTCCGATAGTGTAAGTTCAATAAAGCCGCTTGAGAGCCGGATCCCACCTGGTGGGACGGGGAAGAGTGTGCGGTTGTTGTGTGAGAACTCAATAGTGTGCCAATGTACTTTTGTTTGTG
>NZ_JAUNUG010000054.1 GCF_030538285.1 Corynebacterium sp. | reverse complement strand
TTTGCTGCGACGCTTGCGGTGGTCCTCAGCCTGCACCGGCACGCTTCCCCTGGCTTAATGTACGAAGTCGAAACCAAAATCAGCCCCGTACTCTGCGGACGGGTGTGTGCAACTTTTCCGCAGGATGGTCCATGTTAACTGTTGTTAATATGCTCTGTCAACCACTCGGCAAGAACAATCGCGTGGTTGTGGTCGCGGTCCGCAGCGCCGTAGAGCAGCGTGAGATCATCCTCGCCTACCAGAGCCTCACCGGCGCCCGCAGCGAGCTCCGCTCGGTACCGCTCCCGGAACTCCTCCCATCGATCCACGTCATGCCCGAACCATTTCCGCAGCTCCGGCGAGGGCGCCACGAAAGGTTCCCACTCCCACTCCATGTCCTCCCTGGCCACCCCGCGCGGCCACAGGCGGTCGACGAGCACGCCGCGGCCTGACACACATTCCGAGCCGCGCAGGACGTCGTGAAGTTTGGCCGCGCGAATCACCCGGCGATGCCCTTCACACGGCGGCCGAGCTCGCGGGTGATCTCGCGTTCCTCGGTGCGGCGTTTGATGTCCTGGCGCTTGTCGTAGTCCTGCTTGCCCTGCGCGAGCCCAAGCTCGAGCTTGACGCGGCCGTCCTTGAGGTAGAGCTGCAGCGGCACGAGGGTGCGGTTGCCGTCGCGGACCTTGCCCATGAGGGAATCGATCTCCCGGCGGTGGAGCAGCAGTTTGCGGGTACGCTTCGGGGAGTGGTTGGTCCACGATCCCATGGAGTATTCGGGGATGTGGAGGTTGCGCAGCCACACCTCACCTTCGTCGACGGTGGCGAAGGCGTCGGCGATGGACACCTTGCCTTCGCGCAGCGACTTGATCTCCGTGCCCACCAGCACGACGCCGCATTCGTAGGTCTCGAGGATGTGGTAGTCGTGCCGGGCCCGGCGGTTGGTGGCCAGGACGCTGCGGTCCTGTGTCTTTTTCTTCTTGCCCATAGTCCGGACCATGTTACAGCAGCAGAATCAGCAGGATAACGGCGATCACGGGGATCGCGCTGAGCACCCAGGGTGCGATGGGTCGCCGGCGTAGGGCTCCGGCGGTGCGCGGGGTGGAGCTGAGCTCGGTGGTGGCGGGTACCTGCAGTGCCAGCGCAGCGAGTGCGGGACGCTCGACGATCATTGGCGCGTAGTCGCGCACGGCCACGTGATAGCGGTCGCGCAGCTCCGGGTGCCCGGTCAACGCCACGGTCGTCTCATAGGGTTGCTTTGCGACGAGCTCCGCCACCCGATCCGCATCAAAAGCTCCGCTCCGTCCGGGATAGGTGGTGAGGAGGTCGCGGTCGGCGTCGATAAGCAGCACCCGGTCGCCGGTTAGACGTTGCAGGACCTCGACATCGGTGAGTAACTGCACGTCATCCTCAGTAACCCCCGATATGGCGAGCTCGCCGACCACCCGGCCGAGATCCGTGACGGACATCCCCGAAGGATGGACGAGGACGATGCGGGCGGGCGCGCCGTCGCCAAGCTGGGCGGCAGCGTGGACGGCGCGGGCCAGCGTCGGGAAGGCACCCATGAGGTGCTTGTCGACGGCCGAGCCCACCCCACTGTCCCCGTACGACAGACCCAATTCCCACATCAAAGAAGGAACACGACTCCCAGGACCACGATGAGCGCGATCGCCAGAATGAGCACCATGCGGGTGGTGTTCACGCTGCGGTCCGGGGTGATTTCCCGCGGGGTCTCCGACGGCTCCGGCACCTGGATGAGCGATTCGGCGGTGGGGTGCTCCAGCGCCAGCTTCGCCACCTCCACCCGGTCGTAGCGTTGTTCACCGCTGCTCGGGAAGGTCACCGTCACCGGTGTCGGCTCGGGGTCAGGCTGCGGGCCGAAGAGGTTCTTCTTCGGGGCGGCGGTCGGGTATTCCACCAGGGAGGCCTGCTCCCCGGAGGCGGTGGACAACACCTCCACATCAGTGCGTACCTGCACCTTGTGCCCCGGGATACCGGCGATAATGAGCTCCCCGAGGTACCACTTCAGCTCGTGGGGTTTGAGATCCGATTCAATGATGAGAATGGCTTTCTCCGGGGAGCGGGTCTCCTCCCCCTCGGAGGACAGGCGCACGGCGCGGTCCACCTCCGGGAAAAAACCGGTGATCTCTGGGGTGCCGGCCGAGCCGAGCTTGGCGGCACCGAGGCCTAAGGGGGTGGCGGTCAGAGCCAGGGTCCAGGTCATGGCTTCTACTTTCTCACATAGCTGCGCAGCGCCACCTGTGCGGTCACCCCGGCGAAGACAATGCCGATGAGCGCCACGATGGGTACGACGAGCCAGATATCCGCGGTAGTCACCGGGGCGATGAGCTGCGATTCGTAGAGCCCCCGCAGGGCCTTGTCTATGACGAACTCCTTGCCCAGGAACAACCCGGCCGTCGCCAGCAGCGAACCGATGACCGTCGCCAGGACCGCTTCCAGCACGAAGGGGGCCTGCGTGTACCAGCGGGAGGCACCCACCATGCGCATGATAGAGATCTCGTCCCGGCGCGAGAACGCCGCAATCTGCACCATGTTCGCGATGAGGAAGATCGCCGCGATCGCCTGCACGCCCGCCACCAAGAAGGTGGCATTACGCACCGCATCGAGGTTGTCGGTGGCCCCGCGCAGGTCATCGACCTGATCGACGATGGTATCCACCTGCTCCAGCTCGCGCACCGGCTCCAGCGGGGCCTGGTCGAGCGGATCAGCCAGGCGCACGTGCAGGGCGGCGGGCAGGGCGTCCGGGGAGGTCTCGGCGACCAGTTGCGGGTCCGTCTCACCGAAGACCTCGACGAAACGCTCGAAAGACTGCGCGCGGGAGCGGAAGGTGACGGATTCGACGCCGTCGGCGGCGTCGAGAAGCTCGCGGACCTCGCGGCAGGCCTCCGAGGAACAGTCATCGTCGTTGGCGGAGATGTCCTCGTCGAGCTGGATCATCACCTCCACGCGGTCGAGATAGATGTCCTTGGTGTCCTCGGTCATCTTCGTCACCAGGAAGCCGGTGGCCAGCAGCGCCAGCGAGATCGCGGTGGTGATGATCAGGGCGATGGTCATGGTGAAGTTGCGGCCCAGGCCGCGGAACGCCTCGCGGAGGACGAATCCGGGTTTCATGTGGTTTCTCCTTCGCTAACGGGTTTCGCCGTAGACGCCGCGGGCGTCGTCACGCACCAGCGTGCCCAGGTTCAGTTCGATCACCCGGCGGCGCATGTCATCGACGGCGCGGGCGTTGTGCGTGGACATGACCACGGTGGTGCCGCCGCGGTTGATCTGGCTCAGCAGCGCCATGATGCCGTCGGAGGTTTCAGGGTCGAGGTTGCCGGTCGGCTCGTCGGCCAGCAGCAGGAGAGGGCGGTTGACCACCGCGCGGGCCACAGCCACGCGTTGCTGCTCACCGCCGGACAGCTCATTGGGCATCCGGTCGGCCTTGGCGGCCAGCCCCACCATATCGAGGACCTCCGGCACCTGCTTATCAATCTGCCTGCGCGAACGGCCGATGACCTCCAGAGCGAAAGCGACATTATCGCGCACGTTCATTTTCGGCAGCAGCCGGAAATCCTGGAAGACATAGCCGATCTTGCGGCGCAGCTGGTTGACCTGCCCGCCCTTGAGCTTGTTGACATGAAAATCCGCGAAGTGAATATCGCCCGAAGTGACATTTTCTTCACGGATCATCAGCTCGAGGAAGGTCGACTTGCCCGAGCCCGAAGGGCCGATGAGGAACACGAACTCGCCCTTATCAATGGTGAGCGAGATATTGTCCAGGGCCGGCCGGGTCGACGTGGAGTAAACCTTGGTGACGGAATCGAAGGTGATCACGCCTCACACCTTAGCCAACCATGTGTGACAGTTGGGGCGAGTGTGACGATTCACAGTATTGTCCCGACCCAAGTACAGCGAACGGTTGCCGGATCCATTAGCGTCGATAAACTATGAGCACCTCGACACGGGACACCTCACGAGACCAGGACACCAAAAAGAAGGAGTCACGCGGCTTCCTCGGCGTCATCGAGACAGTCGGCAACAAACTCCCCGACCCCTTCTGGCTGTTCGTCATCCTCGCTGGCATTGTGGCGCTGACCAGCTGGGGCGGCTCCCGCATCGGCATGACCGCCGAACAACCCGACACCGGGGAGACCATCGCGGTCGAAAGCCTGCTCACCCCGGAAGGCCTCCAGCGGATGGTCACCGACGCGGTGAGCAACTTCACCAGCTTCCCGCCGCTGGGTGTCATCCTCACCGTCATGCTCGGCGTCGCCGTGGCCGAGCACTCCGGCCTGCTTTCCGCCCTGGTGCGTTCCATGGTGGCCAAGGTCGGCCCCCGCACACTCACCTTCGCCCTCGCCCTGGCCGGTGTCACGGGCTCCGTCGCCTCCGACGCCATCTACGTCATCCTCATCCCCCTGGGCGCCATGGCCTTCCACGCCGTCGGCCGCTCCCCCATCGTCGGCGCCATGGTCGCCTTCGCCGCCTCCTCCGCCGGCTTCAACGCCTCCCTCGTCCTCAACATCACCGACCTGCTCCTGGCCGGTATTTCCACCTCGGCCGCACAGCTTATCGACGACACCTACGAGGTCTCCCCCCTCGCCAACATCTTCTTCGTCATTCCGTCCGCGATCGTCCTGGCGCTGATCATCACCGCGGTCACCGAGTTCTTCGTCGACCGTAAAGCACGCCAGCTCATCGACCACGACAAAATCAACTACGACGAGGTCTCCTTCGGCAACGGTGACGAGGACAGCCAAGACGATCTCTCCCTGAGCTCCACTGAGGCCCGCGCCCTCATGATCACCGGCGTCGCCCTCGTCGCCTACCTGGCCGCCTACTTCGCGCTGCTGTTCATCCCCGGCTCCCCGCTCGCCGGACCCGACGGCGAGGCCATGGAAAGCCCCCTCATCCGTTCTGTCGCCGTGCCGATCGCCCTGGCATTCTTCGTCCTCGGACTGGTCTACGGCCTCGCCGCCAAGACCATCGAGAACGCCGCCGACATCCCCGAGTTCATGGCCCGCGGCCTGAAGACGCTGCTGCCCATGCTCGTGCTCTTCTTCGCCGTCGCCCAGTTCCTCGCCTGGTTCGAATGGTCCAACCTCGGCGTGTGGACCGCCATCCGCGGCTCCGAACTCCTCCAGGCCTGGAACCTGCCACCGCTGGTCATGTTCGCCGGCCTGGTCCTCATGGTGGCGCTGCTCAACCTGTTCATCACCTCCGGCTCCGCCCAGTGGGCGCTCATGGCCCCGGTGATCGTGCCGATGATGATGTACGTCGGTGTCTCCCCCGAGGTCTCGCAGATGCTCTTCCGTATCGGTGACTCCCCCACCAACATCATCACCCCGATGAGCCCCTACTTCGCCCTCGCGCTGACGTTCCTGCAGCGCTACTACAAGCCGGCTGGCGTGGGCACGCTCATGTCGCTGGCCCTGCCGTTCTCCATCGCGATGCTGGTGGGCTGGTTCCTCTTCTTCTGCGTCTGGTACCTGCTGGGTATCCCGCTCGGCCCGGGCACCCCAATGACTTACAGCGCCTAAAGGCCCCCACAAACGCGTATATCCCCTGTGCTCAAGTACAGGGGATATACGCGTTTGTGGGGGTCGAAAGACTACTCGGCCTGCTGCTCCGCCATGCGCCAACGGATACCGGACTCGAGGAAGCCGTCGATGTCACCGTCGAGCACCTTCGTCGGGTCGTTGACCTCGAAGTTGGTGCGCAGATCCTTGACCATCTGGTACGGGTGCAGCACGTAGGAACGCATCTGGTTGCCCCACGACGCCTGGCCGCCGGCCCCGAGCGCGTCCATCTCGGCGCGCTCCTCCTGGCGCTTCTTCTCCAGGAGTTTCGCCTGCAGCACGCGCATGGCAGACGCCTTGTTCTGGATCTGGGACTTCTCGTTCTGACAGGTCACGACGATGCCCGTCGGGATATGCGTCAGGCGCACCGCGGAGTCGGTGGTGTTCACCGACTGCCCACCCGGGCCGGAGGAACGGTAGACATCGACACGGACGTCATTGTCCGGGATCTCGATCGAGTCGACCTGCTCCACGACAGGCAGCACCTCCACCTCCGCGAAAGAAGTCTGGCGACGCCCCTGGTTATCGAAGGGGCTGATACGCACCAGGCGATGCGCGCCCTGCTCGACAGAGAGCTGGCCGTACATGTAATCGCCGTGGACGACGAAGGTCGCGGATTTGATGCCCGCCTCCTCTGCATAGGAGATGTCGTAGACGTCTACCTTGTGGCCGTTCTTCTCTGCCCAGCGGGTGTACATGCGCATGAGCATCTCAGCCCAGTCCGCGGCATCGACGCCGCCGGCGCCGGAACGGATATTGATCAGCGCCTCACGCTGGTCATAGTCACCGGAGAGCATGGTCTGCACCTCGAGCGCCTCGACCTGGGTACGCATATCCGCGAGCTCCTCGTCGGCCATCTCATCCCCCTCGCCTTCCTCCTCGGCGAGTTCGTACATAACCGGCAGGTCCTCGAGCCGCTGGCGCAGGTCCGTGAGCTTGCGCAACTTACCCTGCACAGCGGAAAGTTCGGAGGTGACCTGCTGGGCGTGATCCGGGTTGTCCCACAGGCTGGGGTCGGCGGCCTGCTGCTCCAGCTCCCGCACGCGGGCGGACATCTCCTCCGGGTCCATCACCTTCTCGATGGTGGTGAGGGTCGCATTGAGGTCATCGAGTGCTGCAGAGAGTTCCGGTCGCATAACCCACTACCTTACTGTGCTTCTCGACGCCCGCCTCCAGCCCCCTTCCCCGGTTCCGGGAAGGCGAGCGCGAAGGCCGCTGGCACAGCCAGGCCCACTGCGGTCCCCGCCGCGATGAAGGGGAGACCCATCGCAGACATCCCCGTCTCATCCGGGAGCACCTCCGCGATGAAGAACCCGATCGTCAGTCCGAAGGACGTCGCCCACGCCGGCAGCAGGCCCTTCGGGGACACCTTCGTGCCTAAGACGATAACGAGGATGACCGACGCCAGACCGCATGCCGCGACCTGCGCCCAGTGATATTCGTGGCCGAGCAGCATCCGGGGCATGGTGATCATCCAGATGGCCAGCCCACCGAACGCTCCGAGGACGAGCGCGCCCCACGCCCGTAGGGACCGCCCGGCGATGAGCATCATGCCGATGAGCCAGATCAGCGGGGCCAACACGAACAGGTTCATGGAGTTCTCCGCCTTCCAATGACCCCAGTCAGCCACCCCACCAGGGCGAGCGACGTTCCGGCACCAAGAAGCACCATGATGAGGCCGACGCCCCACAGTCCAGTCTCGTCCTGCAGGCCGGCCCACACACCCCAAGCCAGGGCGAATCCGCTGGCCGCTGACCATCCGATGGCCGCGCCCGCTCCGGGCAGACGCAGGGCGAATGCGATGGTCAGCGCCACCATCGCGGCGCCGGCAAGGATGACCTGCCAGGGCTGGTAGTCACCGTGCGGGCCCAGCGGCCAGCTCATCGTGGCCAACCACACGAGGATGCCGCCGAGATAGGTGAGCACGAGGTGTTTCGGCGCTTCCGGCTGCCCGCGCCGGCGCCACAGCAGAAACCCCACCGGGGCGATGGTCAACAACGCAAGGATCAACATGCCTTCACGCTACGCCCGAAAGGTATATCTCGGCAGGTAGAGGTCGGCAGGTATAGGTCGAGTGCCCGGCACCCCGGCCCCTCCGGCCACTCGACCGATACCTGGGAAGATATACCTCGGGTGATATACCTATCGCCGCCGCCGCCCAACCCTCATCCGGACAGCCATCACGCCACGGGGCACAATGGTGCGCATGACTCAACAGCACCCCGCCGCCAGCCTCGACGACATGATCGCCGCGATCACGAAGACCTTCGTCATCGCCCACGAGCAGGACACTGACGCGCACCTCGCCCAGGCCCTGGTCTACAACGCCGGCCGTCTGGCGTGGCGCATGCGGGAGCAGGGGCTGGAAACTGAGCAGAAGACCTCCGTTTCCGATGTGGTCACCCTGGCCGATCGCGCCGCCGAGGATTTCATCGCCGGGGCCCTGGCACATCTGCGCCCCGAGGACGGCATCCTCGGCGAGGAAGGTGCCGAGCGAGCCTCCACCTCGGGCCGCACCTGGGTGATCGACCCGGTCGACGGCACCTACAACTTCGCCACTGGTTCCGATTACTACTGCTCGGCCGTGGCGCTCGTGGAGGGCTCCCCCGCCGATCCGGACAAACTCATCCTCGGCGCGGTCCACCGCCCGGCGATGGGCTACACGTGGATGGGCGGGCCGGAGATTCCCACGACGCGGGACGGACGGGGCGTCGATAAGCTGCAGGATGTGGACGCGGACCAGCTGTGCCTGGGCACCTACATCCACCCCAGCTCTCTGGCGCAGCCGGAGCGCGCGGCGGCCTGGATGCGCGTCGTCGCCGAGGTGGCCACCCTGCGCATGCTGGGCGCCGGGTCCATCGACCTGGCATCGGTGGCCGACGGCACCCTCGGGGTGTGGGTGCAGCATTCCGTCGCCGACTGGGATTGGCTGCCCGGCCTGGCGTTGGTGCAGGGCGCGGGGGGCACAGGTGTCAAGGTGGAGGCCGGCGGGGTCACCTGGTGTGTGGCCGGGAATTCCCGCGCCGTGGAACAAGTGACGTCCGCGCTGACTAGGATGTCGGCATGACCAGTTACGCCGATGATCTTGCCCTCGCCCTCGAACTCGCAGACCTCGCCGATTCGCTGACCCTCGAGCGCTTCGAGGCCACCGACTTGGATGTCACCTCGAAGCCGGACATGTCGCCGGTCTCTGATGCGGATCTCGCGTGCGAGGAGGCCCTGCGCGGAAAGCTCGCCGAGGCCCGCCCCTCCGATGCGATCCTGGGTGAGGAGTTCGGCGGCGAAGCCACCCACGAGGGGCGCCAGTGGGTCATCGACCCCATCGATGGCACGAAGAACTTCGTCCGCGGGGTGCCCGTGTGGGCCACCCTGATTTCCCTACTTGTCGACGGTGAACCCGTCGTCGGCGTCATCTCCGCCCCCGCACTGGCGCGCCGTTGGTACGCCGCCGCCGACTCGGGCGCCTGGCGCACCTTCAGCGGCGGTTCCCCGAAGAAGCTCAGCGTCTCCGGGGTGGAGCAGCTTGCCGACGCCTCTCTCTCCTTCTCCTCCCTCGAAGGCTGGGCCGAACGCGGCCTGCGCGAGAACTTCATCGGCCTCAGCGATGAGACCTGGCGTCTGCGCGGTTACGGCGATTTCTTCTCCTACTGCCTCGTCGCCGAGGGCGCGGTCGATATCGCCGCGGAGCCCGAGGTCTCCCTTTGGGATCTTGCCGCCCTGTCGGTGCTGGTCACCGAGGCGGGTGGGCGTTTCACCTCACTCTCCGGCGAGGATGGCCCGCATGGCGGCGACGCCGTGGCCACTAACGGGCTGCTTCACGACGCCGCCCTCACCGCCCTCCGCGCATAAAAGAACAGCCCTCCAGGTGGAGGGCTGTTCTTGTTTGAGGCTAGTCGGCGAGCTGGAAGCCCGCGCCGACGCCGCCGCGGTTATCCATGTCCGCCAGCACGTTGTCGAGGCTGGTCGACACCGTCGGCATGAACAACGCGCCCTGCAGCGGGGTGCGACAGGAGAAGCGCTGGTCCGGGTACACGCCGCCGGAGACCATACCCACCATTCGGTCGCCCGCCAGCACGGGAGCACCCGAGTCACCGACCATGGCGCACACCTGGGAGACCTGCAGCTGCTCATCCGCGGACCACACCTGGCCGCAGGTGTTGCCGGTGGCCACGCCCTGCTTGCACAGCATCTGGCCCGGCGCGACGGGACCGCCCAGGCTGTTGACGGTCACCCCATTGTAGCTGCGGGAGATCTCGGTGTTGGAACCCAGCTCAATGACGGAGTAATCGTGCAGCTTGTTGCTGGCGGTGACGGTGCCGGAGGCGCCGACCTGCCAGGAATCCGCCGACCACACCTTGTCGCCCGGGTCACCGCAGTGGCCCGCGGTGATGCCGACCTTGCGGCCTTCGGCATCCGTACCGACCACGCCAAGGGTGCACATCATCTGATCGCCGACGAAGATCGGGGTGCCCGGACCATAGAGGGACTTGTCCTGGTTCTGCACCTCCATCGACTCCTCCGGGATGCGCGGGGCGTCGAACCAGGAACCCGGCACACGGTGCAGGATCCACTCGGTGAAAGGCTTGCCGGCCATGGCCTTGTCAATCGGGTGGTCGGTCCAGCGGTAGTTCTGGTCCAGTGCGGCCTGCGACTCCGGCACCCAGGCCTCGCCGTCAGCGTAAGTAGTGCGGTTTTCCGGGGTCTGCTCGGCCGCGGGCTCTTCGACCGGGGCCTGCTCCTTGAGGCGGGTGTTGGGCACATGGGTGACGATGGCCTCATCGACGGCATCGGTCACCGCCGGATCCACTCCCGGGACGTGGACGCCGAGGTCGGCGAGCTGGGCGCGGACATCGTTGAGAAGGTCAGCAGACGCCACCTCCACCGGGGCCGGCACCGGCAGCTCGGGGGCTTGGGCCGTGGCCGAGGGGGTTGCCCACGTCACCGCACCAGTCACAATTGCTGCCGTCATGATCTTCTTAACACGGGCGTGCCGTCGCATGTGGGTGGAGGCCCCTTCTGGTGGAACTGGATGAATACCCCCACATCATGCCACGCGTTGCCAATAAGGGCACCGGGACATGGGCGTCGTGTCCGAAAGGTTATCCAGGCGCCGCCCCCGCTGCCCCCGCCGTCCCATTTCCGCAGGTCAGGTTAGCTATAGCAGACAGGTCAACAAGGTGTCAGCGGACTATGTTTCGCAACAGCACCGCGATCGCCTCGAGCGCCAGGACCACTGCCACGACGAGCACGAGGATGAAGGTGACCACCTCGAACTGCAGCACACGGTTGGCGTTGAGAAGGTAGAAACCGATGCCACCGGCACCGACGACACCAAGCAGTGTCGCGGAACGGAAGTTCACATCCAGCTGATAGATGATGTGCGCGATGACCGCCGGGGCCACCTGCCGCAGCGTCGCACCGAAAAACACCTGCCATTCGGTGGCGCCGTTGGCGCGCAGGGCGGTCTGCACCCTGATGTCCGTTTCCTCCAGGGAATCGGCCACCAGCTTCGACAACAGGCCCATCGCGCCCACCGCCAGGGCCAGGGCACCGGCGACCGGGCCCATACCGGTGACGATGACGAACACGATCGCCAGGATCAGCTCCGGGATGCCGCGGGTGACCACGATGACCGTACGAAACATCTTCGCCGTCGTCGGGTTGGGGGCGACGTTGCGGGCCGCGAGCACACCCACTGGCAGCGCCAGTGCCGCGCCGAGCAGCGTGCCCGCGAGGGCGATTTGGAAGGTGATCAGCAACTGCTCCAGCAGCAACACCAGGTGGCCACCGTGCGAGGGAGGCAGGAAACGGGCCGTCACTTCCGGCAGGCGGGCAAAGCCCTCGAAGAAACGACCCCAGTTGATCTCGGAAGCCCACAGCGATAGGGCGATGACCGCCAGCAGCCCACCGCTCAACAGTGTCTGTCCGACGCGCGCGGCATCCCAGGGCGGGGTGGTGCGGGAGGAGGATGCGGGGGCGTCGATAAGCTCGTGTGACCAGCGACCTTTCATCTTGCCGAACAACCAGAGGAAACCGAAACGCGAGGGCTCCGCCTTTCGCCCCAGCAAGCGGGAGCGCCACATGCCGGAGACGATCTCGGTGACGATGCACAATGCCAGCACCACAAACGCCAGCGCCAGACCGCGATCGTACTGGCGCACCGACAGCGCTGTCGACAGTTCCATGCCGATACCGCCGACGCCGACCCAGCCGAGAATGACCGAGTTGCGCAGGTTGATATCGAAACGGTGCAGGCCGGTGGCGACGATCGCCGGCATCACAGTCGGCAGCGTGGCACCGAAAATCTGCTGCACACGCCCCGCTCCGTTAGTCTCAACGGCTTCGCGCGGGCCGTCATTGGCGTCCTCGATGGCGTCGGCGTAAAGCTTGCCGACCATGCCAATCGACGACAATCCCAACGCCAGAATGCCAGCCATCGAGCCGAAACCGAAGACGCGGATGAAAAAGATCGCCAGGATCAGTTCCGGTGCGGCGCGCATGAGGACGATGAAGAAGCGGGCTGTCGCGCGTACCGCCGGACTTTTCGACGTCGGCTTCGCCGCCAGCAACGCGGCGATCAGTGAGAGCACCACCGCCAGTACTGTCGCTGAAACGACGATCGCCAAGGTCAGGGCCGTCATCTCCCAGAGTTCGCCCAAGCTCGGGAAGTCCAGCGGCATGACATTACGGAAGAAGCGGACCGCGTTCTCCCAACTGCGGATGAGCGTCGCCGCGTTGATCTTCAACTCCGCCACCGCCCACACACCGGCGGTGACGAAGGAGACCATAATGACGGTCGCCAGGACACCTGCCGGTGTCGGCGAGTTCAGGGTCTTCGGATCCTGCGGCTTCTCGACGACGAGCGTGGCAGACACTTAACGCCCCGCCCCGGAGACGGACGCATAGATCTTCATCGTCTCCTCGGTGGTGAGGTTGGCGGTGGCCTCGTCGAGCACCAACTTGCCCTGCCGCAGACCGATGATGCGATCACCCCACTCCATCGCTAGATTCACCTGGTGAAGGGTGCACAGCACCGTGAGCTTATCCTCCTTCGCAATCTGCGAGATCAGCGTCATAATCTGATCCGAGGACTCGGGGTCGAGGGAGGCGACGGGCTCGTCGGCTAGCAAAATCTTGGGGCGCTGCACCAGCGCACGCGCCACGGCGACACGCTGCTGCTGACCACCCGACAGGGTGTCGGCGCGCTGGAAACGCTGATCGGCCAAGCCAACGCGCTCCAGCTGCTCAAGCGCACTCTGGCGCACCGACTTCGGGTACGTGACCAGGCCGAAACGCGGCCCGCGCAGAGAACCCAGCGCACCAGCGCACACATTCTCCAGCGCCGTCATCGACCCGACGAGATGGAACTGCTGGAACACCATGCCGATGTCCCGGCGCAAAGACCGCAGCGCACCACCCTTCGTGGCCGAGATGTCCCGTCCCAGCACCTGCACCTGGCCACTGGTGGGCAGGTGCAGGCCGTTAACCAGCCGCAATAGGGTGGACTTGCCGGAACCCGACAGTCCGAGCAACACCGTGAAGCTGGATTCCTCGACAGCGAAGCTGACATCGTCGAGGGCCGTGGTGGACGGGGAAAAGAACTTGGTCACGCCTCGCATCGACAGCGGCGCCTTCTCCGGATCAACCCGGTGCGGCACGCGCTGCTCGACGTCAGGAGAGGTGGTGGCAGAAGTCATGATCGGTGTCTCTTACTCAGTGCAGGCGGCAGCCTGGGTGAGCTCGCAGACCTCACGGATGCCGTCGTAGGTGGAGTCGTCGACCGGGGCGTACTCGTAGGAGTCCTCCGGCAGGGTGCAATCCTCGAGGGAGTCGCAGTAGCCGCGCTCCACCAGGTTATCGACATTGATCAGGCGGTCCTCACGGAACATGGTGCGCAGCTTGTCCTGGGTCTCCTGATCAAGGGTGCCGGTGTTCATGTAGATCGGGGACGCCGGGATAAGCGGGGACTCCCAGATGACCTCGTAGTCACCCTCGTTGAGCTCACCGCGGCCCGGCATAAGGACCTCGACCATGGAGTCGTAGGCGAAGGCCATGTCGCAGGTCTCGTCGAGAAGCGCCAGGACAGCGGCATCATGGGAGCCGGAGAAGATGGCATCGACGTCGCCCTCCGGGTCCAGGCCAGCCTCAATCATGCCGGCAGACGGGTACAGGAAACCGGAGGTGGAACCCTGATCGACGTAGCAGACGGTGCGGTCCTTGGCGTCGGCCAGCTCACGGATGTCGGAGCCCGGGCGGACGAGAGCGTAAGAGACGTAACCCGGCTCATCGCCCTCCTCCTCGATGCGACCGCCGAGCGGCTCGAGCTCAGCGCCGGCCTTGGAGGCACGGACGTAGGAGAACGGGGAGCCGATGGCCATATCGGCCTGGCCAGCGACGAGAGCCTCGATGACGGCAGCGTAGTCAGTGGACGAGGAGAACTCGACCTCCTTGCCGGTCTCCTCGGAGATGACCTCCATGAGCAGCTCAAACTTGGAGACCAGCGCGGTGGCTTCCTCGGCCGGGACGCCGGTGATGGTGATGACACCGTCATCCCCACCGTTACCGTTAGCGGCGGTGGTGGTGGTCTCGTCAGCGGAATCTCCGCAGGCGGTCAGGGCGAGGCTGCCGACGACGAGGGCAGCGGCGGTGGCCGTGAGGCGGCGGCGCAGGGACGGGAGGAACATGGATTTCTCCTGGGTTGAGGGGAAAAGCGTGCAAAATGCCTGTGAGCACAGGCCTGTCACTAACCCTCACCCATGAAAGTAAATTGACGGTTGCCCCCACGTGAACCGTTCACAGGACGCACATGAACATCCCTGCGCGTAGTGGAAATGACACCCATTGACTATGGGGCGGGAACGACGAAACCCTCCCAACCGAAGTTGAGAGGGTCCCGTGGTGAATTGGTAGCGGGGGCAGGATTCGAACCTACGACCTCTGGGTTATGAG
>NZ_JAUNUG010000053.1 GCF_030538285.1 Corynebacterium sp. | reverse complement strand
TCCAACCCGGACGACGTCGCCCGCGTCGAGTCCCGCACCTTCATCTGCTCCGAGAAGGAAGAGGACGCCGGCGTCACCAACAACTGGGCCGACCCGGCCGAGATGAAGAAGGAGATGACCGAGGTCTTCCGCGGCGCCATGAAGGGCCGCACTATGTACGTCGTCCCGTTCTGCATGGGCCCCATCACCGACCCGGACCCGAAGCTGGGCGTCCAGCTCACCGACTCCGCCTACGTCGTCCTCTCCATGCGCATCATGACCCGCATGGGCGCTGAGGCCCTGGAGAAGATCGGCACCGACGGGGACTTCGTCCACGCCCTCCACTCCGTCGGCGCTCCGCTGGAGCCGGGCCAGGAGGATGTGCCGTGGCCGTGCAACGACACCAAGTACATCACCCACTTCCCGGAGACCAAGGAAATCTGGTCCTACGGCTCCGGTTACGGCGGCAACGCCATCCTGGCCAAGAAGTGCTACGCCCTGCGTATCGCCTCCGTCATGGCGAAGGAGGAGGGCTGGATGGCTGAGCACATGCTCATCCTCAAGCTCAACTCCCCGGAGGGCAAGAGCTACAACATCGCCGCCGCCTTCCCGTCCGCCTGCGGTAAGACCAACCTCGCGATGATCACCCCGACCATCGAGGGCTGGACCGCCGAGGTCGTCGGTGACGACATCGCCTGGCTCAAGCTGCGCGAGGACGGCCTCTACGCCGTCAACCCGGAGAACGGCTTCTTCGGTGTCGCCCCGGGCACCAACTACGCCTCCAACCCGATCGCCATGGAGACCATGGAGCCGGGCAACACCCTGTTCACCAACGTCGCCCTCACCGACGACGGCGATGTCTGGTGGGAGGGCATGGACGGCGAGAAGCCGGCCCACCTCATCGACTGGCTGGGCAACGACTGGACCCCGGAGTCCGGCACCAACGCCGCGCACCCGAACTCCCGCTACTGCGTCGCCATCGACCAGTGCCCGGTGGCCGCACCGGAGTTCAACGACCCGAAGGGTGTCAAGATCGACGCCATCCTCTTCGGTGGCCGCCGCGCCGACACTGTCCCGCTGGTCTCCCAGGCCTACGACTGGGAGCACGGCACCTTCATCGGCGCCACCCTGGCCTCCGGTCAGACCGCTGCCTCCGCTGAGGCGAAGGTCGGCTCCCTGCGCCACGACCCGATGGCCATGCTGCCGTTCATGGGCTACAACGCCGGTGACTACCTGCAGCACTGGATCGACATGGGCAAGGACGGCGGCGACCGCATGCCGGAGATCTTCCTGGTCAACTGGTTCCGTCGCGGTGAGGATGGCCGCTTCCTGTGGCCGGGCTTCGGTGACAACTCCCGCGTGCTGAAGTGGGTCGTCGAGCGCATCGAGGGCAAGGTCGGCGCCGAGGAGACCGTCGTGGGCCAGACCGCCCGCGCCGAGGACCTCGATCTCGAGGGCCTCGACACCCCGATCGAGGATGTCAAGGAGGCGCTGTCCGCACCTGCCGCGGATTGGGCCCGTGACGTGGCCGACGACGAGGAGTACCTCGCCTTCCTCGGCCCGCGCGTCCCGAACGAGGTCCACGAGCAGCTGGGCAAGCTCAAGGAGCGCATCGAGGCGAACAAGAAGTAGTTCCCGCTGAGATTTCCCACCCCCCAGGTTGACCACGGTCCCTGGGGGGTGGGCTTTTTGTGGGGTGGGGCTGGGGCTGGGGCGGGCAGTCACCATGTTTGACGATATCCCCTGTGCACATGCACAGCAGATATACCCAAGTGCAGTGAGAGTGTTCGCCCGGGCTGCACAAGCCCGCACGTGCGACGTGGTGGGAGAAGACACGGTCAATGCAAATCGTCAATCTTCATTGTGAATGAAGATTCTGTGCGGTAGGCGTGTGGCGCAGGCAGACTTAACCTCACGCTTGCTTCCGCAGTACCACAACGAGGTTGGAGACGAGGAACTCGCGCAGCCACGGCACGCGCACCAGCCACCAGGCCCACGAGGGGTGGTAGCGGGGGAAGGCGAGCAGGAGCTCAGCGTCGGCGGCACGGGCCCAGCGCAGGCCCGCGGCGGCGGAGACAGCGAACAGCGACTCACCCCATACGTTCTTGGGTTCCCGCCCGTGCTTCGCCGCGTATCGACGCCGCGCGTATTCCCCACCCACGTAGTGCTCCCACAGGCCGGTCTCGTGCCCGCCGAAGGGGCCCAGCCACACGGTGTAGCTGAGTACCATCAGCCCGCCGGGGCGGGTGACGCGGAGCATCTCCTCCGCCATGGCCCACGGTGTGGGGACGTGTTCGGCGACGTTGGAGGAGTAGGCCACGTCGAAGGTGGAGTCGGCGAAGGGCAGGGCCTGGCCTTCGCCACGCACGGAGCCGGGGACGGTGATGCCGGCGGCGGCCATTTCGCCGACGTCGGGTTCGACCGGGACGTACCAGGCGCCGCGGGCGGCGAAGGCCTCGGCGAAGTAGCCGGGGCCGCCGCCGACGTCGAGGACGGCGCGGCCGGACAAGTTGGTACCGGTGGCGTCGATAAGCAGGGCGTCGAGGAGCGCGGCGGTGTCCTGGGCCAACGGCCGGTAGAACAGCGGCGGGTGTGCCTGCTCGTGGCGGATGGCGCGCAGCAGGGACCAGGAGCGGGCGAGGGTCGCGAGGCGGCGGGTACGGGCGAACACACCCTGTAGGCTAGTCGGGACCATGAAGATCCTTCTGTTGTGCTGGCGCGATTCGACTCATCCGCAGGGTGGGGGCTCGGAACGCTACCTGGAACGCGTCGGTGAGTACCTGGCGCGGGCCGGCCATGAGGTGGTCTACCGCACGGCGGGGCACACGGATGCTCCGCGGCGCAGCCACCGCGAGGGGGTGCGCTATTCCCGCAGCGGCGGGAAGTTCAGCGTGTACCCGCGGGCGTGGGTAGGGATTGTGCTGGGGCGGTTGGGGATCGGCACCCTGGGCGATGTCGACGTGGTGGTGGACACCCAGAACGGCATCCCCTTTTTCGCGCGCTTGGTCTCGGGGGTGCCCACGGTGCTGCTCACCCACCACTGCCACCGGGAGCAGTGGCCCGTAGCGGGTGCAGCCATCGCGCGGCTGGGCTGGTTCCTGGAATCGCAGGTCGCGCCGCGGGTGTACCGGGGGGCGCCGTACGTGACTGTGTCTCAGGCCTCGCGGGAGGAACTCATCGGGCTGGGCGTGCGGGCAGAGGATATTGAAATCATCACCAACGGGGTGGATCCGGTGCCCGCGGAGGTCCCGCAGCTGCGCCGGGCTAAGGGCACGTCCTACCTGGTGACGCTTTCCCGCCTGGTGCCGCATAAGCAGCTGGAGCATGCCATCGATGTGGTGGCGGCGCTGCGGGAGCGGGAACTGGTGCTCGATGTCATCGGGTCTGGTTGGTGGGACGATGAGCTGCGCGACTACGCCCGGCAGCGGGGTGTGGCTGACCGCGTCGTCTTCCACGGGCAGGTCACCGAGGATTACAAGCATGCGCTGCTGGCGCGGGCGAGCATCCATCTCATGCCCTCCCGGAAGGAGGGCTGGGGGCTGGCTGTCATGGAGGCCGCCCAGCACGGGGTGCCCACGATCGGTTATCGCTCGGCGGGTGGCCTGCGGGATTCCATCGTGGACGGGGAGACCGGCCTGCTGGCGGACACACCCGCGGAGTTCACGGTGCTGACTGAGCGATTGCTGGATACCCCGGAGCTTGGCGCCCGCCTCGGGGCCGCGGCCCGCACCCGGGCCGGGGAGTTCTCGTGGGAGCTCACCGGCGCGCGATTTTCCGCACTCCTACAGCGACTAGGGGCATAGCCAGCCACCCGAGGAGCAGCGCCAACCCCAGGGCGCGGGGTTGCGGTGGGGCGGCGGTCTCCACGATCTGCTCACCGTCGACGATGACGCCGATACCGAGTTCTTCCAGCCGGCCCAGGTCGCGGCCCTCCCACGCCTCGGTGGCCGCCATCCAGCGGGGGGAGGGTGCATCGACGATGACCCCATCGACGGTGAGCATCCCCGACTCGACGGTGGGCAGCGCCTTGAGCAGTGGGTTGAGGATGATCTGCCCGCCGGGGCGGTAGGTGAGCGGGGGCTGGTCCACGAGCAGGGTGTCGCGGCCGGCGACCCGTTCCACCAACGCCGCATCCACCTCGATATGGTGTGGGGCCAGTGGGGCGAGCGCCCGCGGGGCATCGGGCACCTGCAGCAGGATCAGGGCGATAAGCGCGGCCGGGAACCTGCTTATCGACGCCACCGCCGCCACATACGCCGGCAAAGCCAGGACGGTCAGCTTGCTGGCGTCGCGCAGCAGCCCCGCGCCGGGCAGCTGGGTGACGGCGAAGGCGAAGGCCTCGGGCAACAGCCAGGAGAACAACGCCCCGCCGAGGCCGAGGGCGGCGAGTACCAGCAGCGGCCCCGGCACCTGCCGGACACGGGTGGCCAGCACGGCGAAGAGCAGGACGCCGAACACCGCGAAACCGGCCTCGCGGGAGGCGGGCACGGCGTCGGCGTTCCAGATCCCGCCGAGTCCGAGGATCGCCCCGGCCGTGCCCACGAAGCCCTCGGCGCGCGGGGCGAAGGCGGCGACCGACGCCGCGGACACGCTGCTCCCGCCGAGCAGCCCGGGCACCAGCCACGGCAGGGTGCAGGCGAGGGAGAATGCCAGGGTGGCCAGGCGGTGGCGGGCCGTGGCCACCGCGGTGAACAGCGCGAACACAGCCCCGGTGGGTGTCAGCGAGGCCGCCCACACCGCTAGCCACTGACACCCCGTGCGCCCGCTGAGGCCGCAGGCGGCGATGAGCGGCAGCAACCAGCCCGCGATGACCAGTGACCAGTGGCCCTGTAACAGGCGTTCCACCGTGAATGGGTTCCAGAGGGTGAGGGTGAGGGCGGTAAGCGTCGATAAGCGGGAACCACCCTGGTGCCGGGCGAGAAGCACCGCACCATAACAACCGGCGACCGCCCCGGCCAGCAGCAGGGCCCGCGCCACCCAGGAGGCCGGCAGCACCTGGCCGGCCAGGGCGAGCAGACCGTCCTGCGGGGCGTTGCGGGCCGGTAAGTCACCGACTCCCAGCGCGCCGGCGGACAGGGCGGGCGAATCCAGCACGAGCATGTCGCGCAGGGCGAGTTGGCCGGGTAGAAACAGCGGCCACAGCAACACCCCGATGAGCACACCGGCCCACAGGGGAGCCCACCGCATGTTAAGCCTTCCGGCGCTCACGGATGAGCAGGGCCACCGCCACCAGCACCAGGATGAGGGACAGAGACTTCAAGCCCACGGAGAATACCTGCAACCACCGCATGGTGGACAGCTGTTCGCTGGCGGTGGTGTGCTGCTGGGCGCGGGTGTCGGCGTCCCAGGGCGCGTCGCTGAAAAACACCGAGTAGTCGGGGTCGCCGTGAAAGGCCCGCGCGGTACTTTCGGCGTCGTCGTTGGCAAAATAGATGTGGTTCAACTCACGCTGGTTGAGGATGGTGCCGGTCTCCGGTTCCACCCACAGCGTGCGGTCCACGGCGTAGTGGAGGGCGCCGAAACCAGAGGACTCCAGCAGGTCGAGGGGCCCATCGAACTCCGGGTCCAGGGAGATAGCGTTGGGGCTGTCCCGATCCAGGGCCTCGCCGTCGAGGCGATAGTGGAAAACATAGGCGTCGATGCCGTCGACTTCCTCCTCCCCGACGTAGTCAAGCAGGACGGTGTCCACGAGGGAGATGTCGAACCACGGGTAGGACACCCGCTGAGTGGGGAAGGGGAAAAACAGGTGCATTCCTTCCCGGACGAAGGGGTCGGTGGCCATACCGCTGGACAGATCCGGCACCGAAACCGCCATCTGCGCGGAGGGTGTGGGAATAGGCAGCACGGTGTGCGCGTCGACGATGGCGGTGTTGCGGATTTCCGCCATGACGGTGTCCATCATCCAGACCTGCATGACCGACTCCACGGAGACGGTGTCCTTCTCATCTGTTTCGCTGGTGGTGACGGCGGTGACTTGCTGGGAAGGGATGATGGCGGAGAGGCAGCGTGACGGGGTTTCGAGGGTGATCGGTTCGGTGCATTCGGGGAGATCCCGGTTGGGTTCCGGGATGGTGTCGCCGGCATGGGAGGTGACGAGGCTGACGGTCTCGCTTGGTTCGGTGGCATAGGTGAAGGACTGTCCCGGTTTCAGGGGGCGCATCGTGTTGATGATGGCGGGAGGGACAGCAGAGGCGATGACGAAAACGAGCGCCGCGAGCAGCAGGAGCTGGATCGGACGGCGGCGCAGGATGCCTCGTGTCACAGGTGTTGCTCCTTATGGATACACTCGCCGGAAAGGGAGGTGACGGCCATGAGTACGAGGACCGCTGCCGTTCCGGATTCGTCTACATCGTACAAGGCCCGGCACCTTCCGGGGCTGGAAGGGCTGCGGGCAGTGGCGGCCGGTGGGGTGATTGCCACCCATGTCGCGTTCCAGACGGGCGTCGATCCGGGGTCGACAGTAGGGTCCGTTTTGGCCCGTTTCGATTTCTTTGTGCCCGTATTTTTCGCGTTGTCGGCATTTTTGTTGTGGCGTGGGCACCGCACGGATCGTCGCTTATCGACGATCACCCGCTACCTCCTCAACCGCACCGGCCGCATCGTGCCCGCCTACCTGGTGTGCGTGATCCTGGTCATCCTGCTGCTGCCGGAGGCCGCCCGTATGAGCGGGGAGCAGGTCGCCGCCAACCTCACGCTCACCCAGGTGTATTGGGCGGATGGGCTGGCACCGGGCCTGACACACCTGTGGTCACTGAGCGTGGAAGCCACCTTCTACCTGGTGTTACCCCTGCTGGCGTTGACAGTGGGGCGCCTGCCACGCCGCGCGCTGGTACTGGTGGCCCTGGGGGCGGTGTCGCTGGGCTGGGCGTACCTGCCGTGGGTGAATGAGGCGGAGGTCAACCGCCAGATCTGGTTGCCGGGGTCTTTCCTGTGGTTTGTGGTCGGCATGCTCGCCGCGGAGGCCGAGGGCAGGGTGCCGCCGGTGGTGCGCCGCGCCCTGCGGGTGCGGTGGGTGTGGTGGCTACTGGCTCTGCTGAGCGCCTGGGTGGCGGGACAGGAATGGTACGGGCCGCTGGGGCTCACGCACCCGGAGCCAGATGAGTATGTCCGGCGCGTCCTGGCGGGGGCGGTGTTCGCGGCGGCGATCGTCGTGCCGGAGGCGCTGGATCCGGGGGCCCGCTGGCTGCAGCACCCGGTGATGCAGGCGTTGGGCAGGTGGTCCTACTCGATCTTCCTGTGGCACGTGGCGCTGCTGTCGTTGGCGTTTCCGCTGTTGGGGCTGGACTATTTCTCCGGCGGTTTCCTCCCGGTGCTGCTGGTCACGCTGGCGTTGACGGTGCCGGTTTCGGCCGCCAGTTTCGTTTTCGTGGAGGAACCGGGAACCAGGCTGGTGAGGGCGGCGACGAGCAGGATGGCCAGGACCGGCGAATCCCCGGCATAGTCGGCGGCCGGCCACGTTCCGCGGGCCAGCCACGCCCCGGCGATGCCGATGAGCGTGAAGGCCAGCACTCCCGGCGGGATGAGCGTGACACGGCGGATGACGAGGGTGGCGCCGAAGGCCGCCAGTCCCGGCCAGCCCGCTACCAGCCCGGCGGTGACGGCGGCGAGCACCACGACACCCCTGCTTGTCGACGCCCCGAGCCGCCCTGCCCGCGGTCTGCCCACCGCCAGCGTGGTGGCGGCGGCGAGGACTGTGAGCAGCGCGAGGACACCGCCGCCGAACAACCAGGCCCGGTAGGTGCTGTCCGCGGCAAAGCTCATCTCCACGGTGCCTCCTGCCCCGGCGGGGATGCGGAAGGCCTGGGTGGCGGCGTCGACGGTGGTCGGTTCCAGTGCGGTGTCGCCGAGGGTGGCCTGCAGCCCGGGGTTGGCGGCACGACCCGTGATCAGCAGGCGCGGCTCCTCGGACGGGGCGATGTCCCGGCCGGTCGGTTGGCTGGCGGGGGAGGGGTCGAAGCCTTCCTCGGTGAGGGTGACCCACTCGGCAGCCGTGCGCAAGGTGTGCGGGCCGGGCTCCAATTCGACGATGTCGCCGGGGGTGTATTCGGTGTTGTTGATGGTGAGGGGGGAGGG
Source organism: Corynebacterium sp. (assembly GCF_030538285.1). Classification (GTDB taxonomy): domain Bacteria; phylum Actinomycetota; class Actinomycetes; order Mycobacteriales; family Mycobacteriaceae; genus Corynebacterium. The sequence continues at coordinate 6,525 of NZ_JAUNUG010000053.1, read as the reverse complement.
GGCGTCGATAAGCAGGGTGAGGGGGCGGGGCGCGGTGAACGCGCGGATGAGGTGCCCGGTGTCCAGCGTCAGGCGCTGGAAGAGGAACTGGCGCACGTCAGGGGAGGTGTCGGGGACGGTGACGATGCGCTCCAGCGGATGCCCCGCGATGGACACCTCCGCGATGCCGACCGACTCGCTCAAGGTCAGGCGCAGGGTGTCATGGGTGCCGGGGAGGGTGAAGGTGTCGGGGCCATCGACTGTGTGGCCGTTGATATCGAGCGTGGTGTCCTCGGTGGTGGTGACGGTGATCTCCGGGTCAATGAGCGTGTCGGCGGGGCGCAGTTCCAGCCACTGACCTGCGGCGGGGCCGGGGGTGGGCCACCAGGCGGTGTCCTCCTCCCCGTCGACGGCGGCGGTGGGGGAGCGCGCCGGGTCGGCGCCGCCGAAGCTGGTGGCATCGGAGGCCGAGGAACTGGCGCGCACGGTGCCGCCGTGAGATTCCACAACGGTGAAGGGCCCGGCGGAGGGGTAATCGGGGACCTTATTGCGCACGTCCGCCCCCTCGGCGCGGGTGGCCAGCGGCGCGGACACCGCCCCTGCGAGGGAGCCGTAGTTGCGTACGGTCAGCGCCGGGGTGTCGGTGACTACCTCGGCATTCTTATCGACGAGCACCCGCGGCCCCGGCCCGTGCAGCATGTCCAGCACCGCGAGGGATTCCCCTCCGCCGGCCACCCGCACCGGTTCCGCGCTGCTTAAGAGCATGTCGACGGCCGGATCGAGGATGAGCACCTCGACGTCACCGAAGCGATGCAGCTGCGTATCCGTGGCCTGGGCCAGGGGGCGCAGGGACCCGGGATCACCGGACTCCAGATCACGGCGGTTGAGCAGGGCGCCGATGCCCAGGCGCTCCAGGGCGCGGGCCCCCGCGACGGGATCGTGCTCGAGGACGGCCATGACCCCGTCGAGCCCGCGGATCGCCTCCGGTGGGATGAGGGGGATGGCGTCGCGGACGGCCCAGGGGACGTCAAGAAGCGGCTGGGCGGGTTCATCGCGCGTCCACCCCCAGCTCTGTCGGGCGAAGGAGGACTCCGGCACGATGAGCGTGCGGGTGCCCGCCGCTTCCCGGTTGAGCAGGTTCGTCGCCTCCTGCCAGTACCCGGGCACGTGCTCCCACGCCCCCTGCGGCAGCAGGCGTCCCGACCAGGCCGGGGCCAGGGCCGCGATCCCGCAGACCAGCACCAGCCCGGCGGCTGCTTCTCGACGCCCCAGGTTCAGCGTCGCAGGCAGCGGCAGGTGGGTGCCCAGTCCGGCCAGGCCGATGAGCAGCGGGATACGCACCAGCGGGTCGAATTTATGGAGGTTGCGGAAGGGGGCGAGGGGGCCGTCGAGAAGCTCCAGCCAGGGGGTGAAGGAGGTTCCCAGGATGGCGACGCCTATAAGCAGCATCGACACCCACAGGCCGCGGTGCGGGGTAGTGCGCAGCGTCAGCCCCCACGCGCCGAGCGCGGCAATGGCGGCGGTGAGCAGCACGAACGTCGGGGAGCTGACCAGGAGGAACCCGGCCGTGCGCTCCGTATCCACGAAAGGTGCCCAGCTGGTGGTGCCCCGGAGGATCTCAATGAGGTTGAGCCAGCGGGTGGTCACATAGGAGGACTCGATGAAGTCCGTGAAAGGCGGGGCGTAGCGGCCCAGGATGAAAAGCGGCCCGATCCACCACAGGCTCACCGCCAGGCAGCCGAGAAGCCAGCCCGCGGTCGTGCGCAGCGCGCGGGCATCGCGGCGGAGGATCCGCCACGCCAGGACGAGCCCCGCAGGCAGGCAGGCGGCCAGCGTCGCGGTGGCATTGACCGCCCCCATGAGCGCCACCGGGATCACTGCTGCCGCCACCGCCCGCCAACCCAGTCGCCCAAGGAAGGGCAGCATCACCCACGGCGCCACCATCACCGGCCAAGTCTCCGAGGAGATCGCCGTCAACGTCGTCATCGTGCGCGGGGAGAGCGCGAACAGCATTGCCGCCAGCACCTGGAACACCGGCGTGCCCGTGCCGGAGCGGCGCAACAGCAGCAGGAAACCCGAATAGCCCACCCCGAGTACCAGCCACCACCACAACCGCTGCGCCACCCAATCCGGCAACGGATCGGTGAGCACGAAGAACGCCCCGTGCGGGAACAGATAACCGTAGGCCTGATTCTGCAGCTGCCCGAGCGTGAACGTGTCCGTCCACGCGTGCGTGGCCTGGGCCAGGAAACCGAGCGGATCGACCGCCAGATCATGCTTGGTGTCGGCGGCGATCTGCCCGGGTGGCTGCAGCAGGCTGATCAGCCCAAGGACGACCCAGCCCAGAAGGTGCATGAACTAGCCGCGGGTGCCGTACTCCGGGCCACCCAGCAGGGCCTCATCGGCGGGCACCGCATTGCCCTGCGGCACAGAATCCTGGCCCGAGAAGGAGGCGACACCGATGACCGACACCACGCCGAGAGCCACACCGACCACCGCGGAAGCGATGACGGAGCTCACTGAACGGCGGTTGACGGAACCGGAGGAAGCTGACATGGGTATCAATTCTACTCCTCTGACTCCGGCGGAACAACGAACACGGGGATACCGGCGTTGTTAAGCACACCTTCCGTCGTCGAGGACTGCCAGAATCCCCGCCACCCCGTGGCCCCCCGCGAACCGGTGACAATGACATCCGGGCGCAACTCCTGCGCCGCCTCACAGATCGCCGACCAGGTCGTGGTCTCCGACTCCACCAGATGCGCCCGGGCCTCCAGGCCCAGGTCCGCGGCCAGGTTGACTCCCTCCCGGCATGCCGCCTGCGCCTGCTGGTAGGCGGCATCCTCCTGCTCTGTATCCGTGACCCATTCGGCCTGGTGCAACCCGGAAATGCTCACCGCCCGGGCCGCCGTCCGGTGCACCGGCTCCCACGCGGTGAGAATCTCCACCCGGCGTGGGGCCAACAGCCGGGCAGCCAGGGTGAGCGCGCGCCGGGACTCCGCGGACCCGTCGAAAGCGATGAGCATGGAGGACTGATTCGGGGACGTCATAGGGCCACTCTAACGAGACATCGGGCACACTGTGAGGGTGCGACTCTTCAACCTGACTCGACTTCTCCCCCCACTCCTGCTTGTCGCAGGACTGGCCGGGTGTTCCTCGAGTGAGCCCGCACCCGCCCCGACGGTGACCGAAACCACGACTGAGACGGTGACGACGGTGACGTCGATAAGCGATACCCCGGAGGAACAACGTGCCAAAGTTGCCTCCCTCATGGTCGTCGGCGTGGACAACTACGACGACGCGCTGTGGAAACTGCGGCAAGGCGTCGGCGGGATCTTCATCACCAGCTGGGCCAACCCCGAACTGCTCACCACCGAAGGGCGCAATATCGTCGCGCTGCGTGAAGAGATCGGGCGGCCGTTCTCCGTGTCCATCGATTATGAGGGTGGGCGGGTGCAGCGGCACGCCCACGTCATCGGGCCGCGGATGTCGCCGCGTGAAATGGCCGCCACGATGAGCCCGGAAGAAGTGGAGGATTACGCCCGCAACCTGGGCAATTCGCTGCGCTGGCACGGGGTGACCGTGGATTTCGCGCCGGTGCTCGACATTGATGGCGCGGGCCTGGACGTCGTCGGCGACCGTGCCTTCTCCCAGGACCCGGCAGTGGCCGGGGAGTATGGTGCGGCTTTCGCCCGGGGACTGCAGGAAGCACACATCACGCCCGTGTTCAAACACTTCCCCGGCCATGGCCAGGCCAGCGGCGACACCCACCATCAGCTCGCCGTCACCCCGCCGTACGAGAACATCGCCGCCACCGATCTGGCGCCCTACGCCACCGCCCTGCCGCAGGTCGACGCCGCCGTCATGGTCGGACACATGGTCGTGCCTGGACTCGGTGACGGTGCCACCCCCTCCAGCCTTGATCCGGCCGTCTACGAACTGCTGCGCTCCGGCGGGTATCCGGGAGGGAAGCCTTTCGACGGGGTTGTCTACACCGATGACCTCACCGGGATGCGCGCCATCACCGACCGCTGGACCTTGCCGCAGGCCGTCGTCGCCGCCGTCCGAGCCGGCGCTGACCAGCCGCTATTCTCCTCCGGAGGGGCGCTTATCGACGCCATCGATGCCCTCGACGCCGCCGTCACCGCCGGGGAAGTTCCCGTCGAGCGGCTCAACGACGCCGCCGACCGCGTCGCCCGCCACCTCTCCGGCGGGTGATTCGGCCACCGAAACTGGGCAAAGGCACTATCGGCAACTAATGTGTGCGGTGTGAGCCAGTCAAACAGCCAGGATAGTGGCGGGAAGGGCCTGCGGATCGCTCTCGGGGCGGTCGTGGGCCTTTTTGCGCTGTTCGGAATCGTCTACGGGGTCGACTACGCCCTGACCAAGGGCGATGTCCCGCGCGGCACCTCTGTCGGTGGCGTGGAGATCGGCGGCATGGAACCCGCCGCCGCGCAGGAGCTTTTGGAGTCTGAGCTGGGCGGGAACGTCGATAAGCCCGTCGAGGTCTCAGCCGCGGAACGCACCGCCACGCTGGTGCCCGCCACCGCCGGGCTGTCCATTGACTTCGCGGAGACCGTCGCCCAGATCGGCACCGAACCCGCCAACCCCTTCCTCCGCCTCGAAGGCCTCGTGAGCACGCGCGAAGCCGAAATCGTCTCCCGCGTCGACGACACTGCCCTGGCCCCCGAACTCGAACGTCTCCACGGTGAACTTACCGCCGAGCCCGCCGACGGCGCCGTCTCGCTTATCGACGGCCGCGTCGACGCCACCGCCCCCATCTACGGCCAGGACATCGACCCCGCCCAGCTGCGCGAACGCGTCACCGCCGACTGGCTGGACCCCGACGGCGTCGAAGTTGAGGCCGAAGTCACCCCGCCCGCCATCGACGACGACGTCGTCGCGAAGGCCGTCGAAGGCGATGCCGCAGCCGCCGTCTCCGGGCCGCTGACCGTCCACGGCCGCGACGACATCGACGGCGTCATCGAACCCGCCCGCATGGGAGAAGTAGTCACCTTCGTGCCCGTCGACGGCGAACTCAAGACCGAGATCAACACCGAAGCCGCGCAGGGCATCCTCGACGAAACCCTCGCCGAGACCGAATCCGCCAAGCAGAACGCGCGCATCACCTTCTCCGGCGGCGGACGCCAGGTCACCCCCAGCGTCGACGGAGTCCAGATCGACTGGGAGGCAACCCTCGACGGCTTCGAAGACCGCGTTCTCGCCTCCGGGGAAGCCCGTGAGTGGGACGCCACCTACGAGGATGACCCCGCCACCTTCACCACCGACATGGCCCAGACCGCCACCTTCGACCAGACCGTCGGCGAGTTCACCACCTCCGGCTACTCCGCGGCGTCGGGCGTCAACATCGCCAAGGTGGCAGCCGTAGTCAACGGCGCCATCGTCGCCCCCGGTGACACCTTCTCCCTCAACGGTTACACCGGCCCCCGCGGCGCCGCCCAGGGCTATGTCGAATCCGGCATCATCATCAACGGCCGCGCCGGCGAGGCCGTCGGCGGTGGCATCAGCCAGTTCGCCACCACCCTCTACAACGCCGCCTACTTCGCTGGCATGGAAGATGTCGCCCACACCCCGCACAGCTACTACATCTCCCGCTACCCCGCCGGGCGTGAAGCCACCGTCTTCGAAGGGTCCATCGACCTGCAGTTCCGCAACAACTCCCAATACCCGGTGCGCCTGGAAACCGCCGTCGGCGGCGGCAACGTCACCGTCCGTCTCACCGGCGTGAAAACCGTCCAGGTCGAATCCGTCAACGGTGGCCGCTGGGCCGCCACCCAGCCGCGCGAACAGCGCGTCTCCGGCTCCGACTGCATCCCCTCCGGCGGAGCCCCCGGCTTCACCACCTCCGACACCCGCATCATCCGCGACCTCTCCGGCAACGAGATCAGCCGCGAAACCCAGACCACCGTTTACGACCCGCAGCCGATCGTGCGGTGCGCCTGACATGTCCCGCGTGTTCGACTACCCCTGGGCTGATATCTACCGGCTGTATGTGGCCAAAGTGGAACGCAAGGGACGCAGCGTCGAGGAGCTCGCGGAAGTCCTGGGGTGGCTCACCGGTTACTCCGCCTCTGAACTGCAGGAATTCGACGGTGACCTGCGGGCCTTCTTCGCGGAGGCGCCGGCGATGACCCCGGATGCTGACCGGATCACGGGTGTGGTGTGTGGCGTGCGCGTCGAAGAAGTGGAGGATCCGCTCATGCAGCAGATCCGCTGGGCCGACAAGCTTGTCGACGAGCTCGCCAAAGGCAAAGCCGTGGACAAGATCAAGCGGGCTTGAGCTGGGCGCCGCGCGCCACCGCCGCCCGCCCGCCGCCGAGCTCGGGGCTCGGGGCTCGGGATCGCCCCCTCGGGATCGCTCATTTTGGGCGCCCGGATGCTCGGGATCGCACTGATCCCTACTGCACGATCCCGAACCCCGAGGTCGCAGGAGTAAGGCCCTCACCGTGCGGTGAGGGCCTGCTTGCTCGTGGAGCCGGCGACGGTGTCTGGGTGCAGGACTTAGTTGACAGTGCTGTTCTGGGG
>NZ_JAUNUG010000052.1 GCF_030538285.1 Corynebacterium sp. | reverse complement strand
GTGAGGCAACGGTCTGCAAAACCGTGCACACGGGTTCGATTCCCGTTTCCACCTCTAGTTAGATCCTGCGCGATTAGCTCAGCGGGAGAGCGCTTCCCTGACACGGAAGAGGTCACTGGTTCAATCCCAGTATCGCGCACAGAGACCCACAAGGTCTCGTTTGCGGATGTAGCGCAGTTGGTAGCGCATCACCTTGCCAAGGTGAGGGTCGCGAGTTCGAGTCTCGTCATCCGCTCCACTACTTCAAGGGTCGGTCCACCAGGACCGGCCCTTGTCCTTTTAGTCTGGGAACATGCTCGCAGACATCATCGGCCCCGTCACCGACCAACCCGAGGTCCGCGCCATTGCGGTTACCTCGCTGACCGGCTCGCTCACCCTGGATGGCGTCTCCGGGGGCCTGGGCAATGACCTCGACCGCGAGTTGCTCCTCGCCCTGCGCGATTGGGCCGATGTGGTCGTGGTCGGGGCCGCGACAGTCCGCGCCGAAGGGTACACCGGCGCGCGCGCCAAAGAGGTCGCCGTGGTGACCCGCTCGGGAGATGTCCCACTTCCCGGGGCCCTCCACCTCACCCCCTCCTCCCCCGCCGAGCTCATGGCATCACTCCGCGGTTACCGCCGCATCCTCGTCGAAGGCGGCCCGCAGATCTACACGATGCTTTTCGACGCCCACCTCATCGACATCCTCCACCTCACGGTGGCTCCGGTGCTTGTCGGCGACGTCGATAAGCATCTCGTGAATGCGGGCCAGCACCGCCTCCACCTGGAACACCACGCGGCGACCGCCGACGGTACCCTTTTCCTGCGTTACCGTGCGGTACGGTGATCGCGTGAATGTGACGAGCCTGTGGGTCTCCCGGACCCCACTGACCGAGCCCACCGAACGCCCGCTCACCCGGATCGACCTCATCGGTCGGGTCGTTGCCTGGCCGCTGGCGGTCATTCTCGTCCTGCACCGTATCTTCATCCTCGCCCTCAACGGCTCCGTCACCGATGACTTCACCACCGTGTACTCCGCGGTGCAGCGCTCGCTCGACGGGGTGCCCGTCTACAACGAGATCTACCACCACGTTGACCCGCACTATCTCTATAACCCGGGTGCCACGCTGCTACTCAGCCCGCTGGGGTGGCTCAGTGACCATGATTCGGCGCGCACGGCGTTCATCAGCGTCAACGCGCTGGCGATTATCGCCGCGCTGGGCATCCTGACGAAGATGTTCGGCCATTCCTTACGCGGGGTGATCTGGCCGGGAGCCATCGCCCTGGCATTTCTCACCGAAGCCGTGCGCAACACGCTCATCTTCTCCAACATCAACGGCCTGCTGCTGCTCGCGCTCGTCGGCTACCTCTGGCTGCTGCTTTCCGGGCGCAGCTGGTTAGCGGGGATAGTGATTGGCCTGGCGATCCTCATCAAACCGCAGTTTGCGCCGCTACTCTTCCTCCCGGCCGTCAAGCTCGACTGGCGTGCCGTCGCCGGGGGCTTGACCGTCCCCGCGGTCTTCAACCTGGTGGCCTGGCCGATCGTGCCCGGGGCCGCCGATTACCTCACCACCCTCGTGCCCTATCTTTCCGAGGTCCGCGACTACGCCAACTCCTCGCTAGCCGGAGCCGCCATCTACTTCGGTATGCCGTCGCTTCTGGAAAGCGCTCTCTGGCTGCTGTTCGCCGTTATCGTCGGCGTCGGCGTCATTGTGCTGCTGCGCTGGCGTTACACCGATCCCCTGCTCTGGGCCACGACCACCACCGGGCTGCTCATGGCCGGCGTGTTCTTCCTGTCCTCCCTGGGGCAGATGTACTACTCAATGATGATCTTCCCCATGATCTTCACCGTCCTCCAGAAAACCAGCGTGTTCCACACCTTCACCGCCTGGGTCGCCGCCTTCCTCTTCCTCACGCCCGAATCATTCAGCTCCTGGCGTGAAATTGACCTCACCCGCTGGCTGGACTTCTTCCACCCCACCATCGGCTGGGGATTGCTCCTCGTAGTCACCACCACCTGCGCCCTCATGTGGTGGCGAACGGAATCTGTAGACTTTCCGCATGACCGACTTCAAGCTGATCAGCGACGACGAGTGGCGCCAGCGTCTTAGCCCCGAGGAGTTCTACGTTCTCCGTCAGGCTGGCACCGAACCGCCCCACGTCGGCGAATACACCAATACCACCACCGAGGGCATCTACGCCTGCCGCGCCTGCGGGACCGAATTATTCCGCTCCGCCGAGAAGTTCGAGTCCCATTGCGGGTGGCCCTCCTTCTTCTCCCCCCTGGCGGAGGACCGGATCATCGAGCGCCGCGACACCTCCCACGGCATGGTCCGCGTGGAGGTGCTGTGCGCCGCCTGCGAATCCCACCTCGGCCATGTCTTCGAGGGCGAAGGTTATGACACCCCCACTGACCTCCGCTACTGCATCAACTCGATCTCAATGACGCTGCAGCCGACGCAGGAGTAACTCACCCCCGCCACGCGACCTCGCCCTCCAGCACCCACAGGTGCTCCGGGTAGGCCAGCGCATTCGTCGCCCGCGGCCGGTAGAATTCCTCGATGATCTCGGCGGCGACACCGTTGTCTAGATCCGCATCCGTCAGCCGGATGACGAACAGGCCGTTGCGCAGGTACTCCTTTGTCTGCCTGTACTCTTTGTCTGCTGCGCCCGGGTTCAGGGTGTACTTCTCCTTGCCGTCGTACTCGACGATGAGGCTGAGGTCCGGGAAGAAGAAATCCACCCGCCCGATCTTCACCCGCCGACGGGAGTAGACCACCACCTGCTGCAGGGGCGGGGTGATCCCCAGCTCCCACAGAATCACCTTGAGGGAGGACTCCTGGGGGCTCTCAGAGCTTCCCGTCGCCAGCAACGCTGCCCGGCGGATCTGGTCGATGCCCTCCACCTGCGTCAGTTCCATCACCCGCCGGTCGACGTCCTCCAGGGTAAACAACCCGGCAGCGAGGCCATGGTCGAGGCAGCGGACAGCGTCCTCCAGCGTCGCCCACCGCGCTAGATCCAGGCACGTCGTCAGCACGTCGCTGACCTGCACCGAACCGAATTCGGTGTCCACCGTTTCCTGGTTCCGGCTGTGTGCGCCCGCCAACGACCGGTGCTGCAGGTGCTCCGTCCTTAATGCCCTCCCCCGCGGCTTAGCGATCTCCACCCGCCGCGCATCCCGAAGGTGCGGTGGGTCCACGACGGGCAGTCCGTGGATGAGCGCTGCGCTTCTGCCGACCACCACCCCGTTTTCCACGCGGTCGGCATGCGCGGCCACCCGGGCCAGCGACTGTTCCTCGCTGTCCAGATCATCGTATGCCTGCGTCTCGACAAGATACCCCGGTGCGATCCGGACGTACTCTGCCCTCGCTGCCGCCCTGTGCAGCCGTTTTCTCTCTGCCCCAGACACGCGGCGCGTACTGATGACAGGCCCCCCGACCTTGTTCATGGCCGCAGTATGGCAGACCCAGCAACGGGCCGCGCCCCGAGCGGGACCGGTTTGTCCCTGAAGTGATGCAACCCCCACCTGCGCCCGAGAAATCTCCAGGTCACGTGTGACGCATGGGGCGTCACGGTGGGGGTTGCATCACCTCAGGGACACCGACCTCAGAGGTCGAGCCTCACCTTAAGGCAGCATGGCCGCGATCTCACCGATATCGGCGACACGACGGCCGGAGAAGAACGGGGTCTCCTCGCGCACATGCAGGCGCGCATCGGTGTAGCGCATCTTGTGCATGAGGTCGACGATGCGGTGCAGGGCCGGGCCCTCGAAGGCGAGCATCCACTCGTAATCACCGAGCGCGAAGGCCGGGACAGTGTTGGCGCGCACATCGGGGAAATCGCGGGCGGCCTGTCCATGCTCCGAGAGGATACGGCGACGCTCTTTCGGGTCGAGCAGGTACCACTCGTAGGAGCGGACGAAGGGGTAGACGGTGATCCAGGCCTCGGCCTCCTCACCCATGATGAAGGACGGCAGGTGCGAGCGGTTGAACTCGGCCGGGCGGTGCAGGCCAGTGCCGATCCAGGTGGACTCCAGCAGTTGGCCCAGCACGGTGGTGCGACGGAAGCCCTGGTAGGCGGCCTGCAGGTCCTCGAATTCCTCGGCGTGCCACCAGATCATCAGGTCAGCTTCGGCGTTGATACCGGAGACATCGTAGATGCCGCGGACGACGACCTTCCCCTCGGAGGTCAGCTGGTCGAAGAAGGCGCGGGCCTCGGTGATGATGTCATCGCGCTCGGTGCCCAGGGCGCCGGGGATGGCCCGGAAGGTGACGAACTGGGTGTAGCGCTGCATGCTGTTGAGCTCGTCGAAGTTCAGTTTGCTCACAAAATCCTCTTTCTCCGATGGGAAGGCGGTGCTTTGCCATCCATCATAAGTTGGATGCCCCAGCCTAGGGCAACCCACGGCGCGCCTGCCACCCCACGGCCCCGCGACGTGGTTAGTTTGATCACGTGTTCACCTCAGATGCCCCCGATGCCCCGACGCCGCTCAACCGCGCGACCGCCGACAACGGCAACGGCGCGGCCACCGAAGATTCGGGCACCCCGGCCGCTTTCACGCAGGCCGTAGAGTCATTGCATGCGGCCACTCTCCGCGATGAGATCACGTTGGGCACGATCCGCCCGCCGCAGCGCCTGGCACCGTTTTCCCACGCGATCGGCTTAGAGGTGGAGCGCACGTGGGATGAGGCGGAGACCGAGGGTGATGCTTTCGGGCGTTTGATCCTCCTCCACGATCCCGGTGCTGAGGAAGCGTGGGAGGGCGCGATGCGTCTGGTGGCCTACATTCAGGCGGATATGGACCATGAGGTGGCGTCTGATCCGCTGCTCCCGGATGTCGCGTGGGAGTGGTTGACGGAAGGGTTGGCCAGTACGGGCGCGGATCACACCAACCTCGGGGGCACGGTCACGGCCACGGCCTCCGTGCGTTTCGGGGAGATCGGTGGCCCGCCGCGCGCGCACCAGTTGGAGATGCGCGCCTCCTGGACCGCCTCCGACCTTGATCTCGGCCCGCATGTCGTGGCGTTTTCCCGCGTGCTGGCTAATGTGGCGGGTCTCCCCCCGGAGGGTGTCGCTCGTCTGGGCTAGACCTGGTTTATGCTGGGTGAACGATGACTGATATGACGACTCCCCGCGAGGGCATTCCTCGCGTGCTGGCGACGCCTGCCGATTTCTCGGCAGCGGCGTCGGTGTTGTCGTCCGGCCAGGGGCCTTTGGCGATCGATACGGAGCGGGCCTCGGGTTTCCGGTATGACGATCGCGCTTTTCTCGTGCAGATCCGTCGGCGCGGGGTGGGAACTTTGTTGCTCGATCCAGAGGGCTCGCGCCCGGAATTTACGCGCGCGTTGGCCCCGGTGCTCAATGGGCAGGATTGGATCATCCACGCGGCGGCCTCCGATCTGCCGTCATTGGCCTGGTTGGGGCTCTACCCGGGTTCGCTTTTTGACACTGAACTCGCCGGCCGACTGGCGGGGTTCGATCATGTCAATCTCGCCGCGATGATTGACCTGCTTTTCGACGTCCACCTCGCCAAAGGCCATGGCGCCGAGGATTGGTCGCAACGTCCCCTGCCGCAGAACTGGTTAGCGTACGCGGCCCTTGATGTGGAGCTGCTGCTGGAACTGGGTGACACGATGGCGGAGATCCTGGATGCGCAGGGCAAGCTAGATTGGGCGGGTCAGGAGTTTGAGTACATTCGCACCACCCACGCCGGGCTCACAGGCCCCGCGGAGACGACCTGGCGTGATTTGAAGGGTGTGTCTTCGTTGACGCACCCGGAGCAGCTGGCGGTGGCGCGGGAGTTGTGGATGGCCCGCGAGGCGATCGCCGTCGCCGATGATCGCGCGGTGTCCCGGATCCTGCCGACGAAGGTGCTCATCGAGATCGCCCGCACCCTCCCCCGCACCGGCCGCGAGTTGGCGCGCGTGAAGGGTTTCCCGGCCCGCCGCCGTTCGGCGGTGCGGTTCTGGGGCGAGGTCATCGAACGCGCCACCGGCTCCGACCCGCGGACCTGGCCGAAGCGGGAACGCCCGCCCCGCGGCCTACCCTCGCGTCAGGCGTGGGCCAACGAGTACCCAGAATCTTTCGAACGCTTGACGACGGCGCGTACCCTCCTCGAGGAGCTTTCCGCCGAGCTGGCGATCCCCACCGAAAACATCCTCAAGCCCGCCACCTTGCGGTCGGTGGCGTGGGCGGCCACGGCCGGGCGTGAGGTCCGTTCCCCGCTTGAGGTACCGGATCTCTTGCGTGCGCATGAGGCCCGGGACTGGCAGGTCGAATTAACCGCCCCGATCCTCACCGAGACGCTGTTCTAGGCGTCTTCGGCTACCAGGCCCTGCATCCAGCCTTCGATCGCGTTCAGGATGCCATCGTGGTCGAGTCCGACGTCGGCGAGCAGCTCCGCGCGGGAGGAATGCATCGGGAACATCGACGGGAAGCCGAGGCGACGCAGGGGGGTGTCAACTTCTGCTGCGGAGAGGGCTTCGTCGATAAGCGAGCCGATGCCGCCGCGGATGATGCCGTCCTCGATGACCACGACGAGATCGTGGTCATCGGCTAAACCGACCAGCGAGCCAGCGACCGGCACGATCCAGCGCGGGTCAACGACCGTGACGTTGACGCCGCGCTCCTCCAGCGCCGCCGCCACCCCCAGGGCCACTTCCGCGAAAGAACCGACGGCCACCAACAGCACATCCAGTCCCTCGGACGCGTCATCAGAATAGTGGAGGATGTCCACCCCGTCGGCGGTCTGCATGAGTGCCGGGATTTCCTCGGGCAGCGCCCCCTTGGGGTAACGGATGACGGTGGGGCCGTCATTGACGTCGAGGCAGGCGTCGAAAAGCTCGGTCAGTTGTGCGCCATCGCGCGGTGCCGCCACCCGGATACCGGGAACAATGCTGGTCAGGGCCATATCCCACACGCCATTATGGGAGGCGCCGTCGGGGCCGGTGACCCCGGAGCGGTCGAGGACGAAGGTCACGGGCAGGCTCAGGAGCGCGACGTCCATGAGCATCTGGTCGAAGGCGCGGTTGAGGAACGTCGAGTAGATCGCCACCACCGGGTGCTTGCCTGCCAACGCCAGACCGGCGGCCGAGGACACCGCATGCTGCTCCGCGATACCGACGTCGAAAAAGCGCTCCGGGAACGCCTCCGCGAAAGGCGCCAGACCGGTGGGGCCGGCCATGGCGGCAGTGATGGCGACGATATCCTCGCGACGCTCCGCCGCCTCCAACACCGAGGAGGTAAACACCGAGGTCCAGTCCGGTTTCGCCTGGCTCAGCGCAGCGCCGGTGACCGGATCAATGATGCCGGTGGCGTGCATCTGATCCGCGACGTCATTGACCGCCGGGGCGTAGCCGTGCCCCTTCTCCGTGATGGCGTGGACGATGATGGGGCCCTCGTAGGTGCGGGCGTACTCCAGCGCATGAAGCAGGGATTTCAGGTCATGGCCCTTGACCGGGCCGACGTATTTCATCCCCAGCTCGGGGAACATCTCGGTGGGGATTATCTGCGATTTCACACCCTCCTTAAAGGAGGCCAACGCCTCAAAAGTCCGCTCCCCGACCCAACCCATGGATTTCAGGGTCTTCTTGCCGTGCTCCATGATCTCGTCATAGGAGCGCTCCATCCGCAGGCGGGCAAGGTTCTCGGCGAAGCCGCCGATGGTCGGCGAATAGGAACGGCCGTTGTCATTGACCACGATGACCACATTGCGATCCTTGCCGGAGGCGATGTTGTTCAGCGCCTCCCAGCACATGCCTCCGGTCAGCGCGCCATCACCCACAACGGCGACGACGTGCCGATTCTCACCGGACATCTCGAAGGCCTTCGCCATACCGTCCGCCACCGACAGCGCCGCGGAGGCATGGGAGGACTCTGTCCAATCATGTTCGGATTCGCCGCGGGCGGTGTATCCCGAAATGCCCCCCTTCTGCCGCAGGGTGTCGAACTGATCGGCACGACCGGTGAGGATCTTATGCACATAAGACTGGTGGGAGGTGTCGAAAACGATGGGATCATGCGGCGAATCAAAAACCTTGTGCAGCGCGATACTCAGCTCCACGACACCGAGGTTCGGCCCAAGGTGGCCGCCAGTCGCGGACACCTTCTCCACGAGCAGCTGCCGGATCTCCTCCGCGAGCTGCTCCAGCTGCTCCAGCTTGAGGCCCTTGAGGTCGGCGGGCGACGACAGTCCACTGAGAATACCCATCGTTTACTGTTCGACTCCTTTAAACAACCTTGTTCGACCGGTTCCGACCATCCTACCCGCCGCCAATTCAGCGGGACAGTTCCGCCATGACCTCGAAATGGTGCGTTCCGGGGAACGCATTCAACACGGCCAGGCGCGTGATGCGGTAACCGGCATCGCCCCAGGCAGCGACATCGCGGGAGAACGTCGCCGGATCACATCCGACGTGGATGACCCGTTCCGGGTTTTGCTTTGCGACGCCCGCCACCACCGCATCCCCCGCGCCCGTCCGAGGCGGATCCAACACGACAACACGCGGCGCCGGCAACCCACCGATCGCCTTCTCGACGGCAGTGTTGTGCCACTCCACCCGCTTAAAGTCCTGGCTACGGGCCGATGTCGAGTAATCGACGGAATGGATGACGGCGTTGTCGCCGAGGGCGTCGATAAGCGCGGGAACGAAGAGCCCGACACCGCCGTACAGATCCCAGCCGACACCCTCGCCGGCGGGAAGATCCGCCAACCAGGCGCGCACGAGCCCCGTATACGCATCAGCGGCCTTGATGTGCGCCTGCCAGAAACCCGTCGCCGGGAACTGGAAAGTATGTCCGTCAGCGTGCTCGGTGACGGTGCCGGAACCCTCCAGCACCTTCTCCACCTTTTCCACCCGACGCGCACGCGGCGCCTTGCGCGTCTCCACCACGTGCCGCTGGCCTGCGGAATCGAGGACGGCAACCACCTCTGAACCCGGGGTGTAGGTGCGGTCGAGCAGACCGTCGATAAGCTCCGGGACGACCTGGGTACACGCGATCGGGATGATCTCGTGCCCACCGAGAGCGCGGAAACCCGCGCGCCCCTGCTTATCGACACCCAAGCGCACCCGACTACGCCACCCCCGCACCGGCTCCAGCGGATGCAGCTCAGGACGCGGCGGATTGTCCACCCGGCCCAGACGAGCCAGCTGATTGAGCAAAATATCGGCCTTGAGCTGGGTTTCCGCGGCCGGATCCAGATCACCGAAATCACAACAGCCCGCACCAGCGGCAGCCGCCGGACAGGCCTGCTCCACCCGCAGTGGACCAGCCTTAATGACCTGCGTAACCTGTGCGCGAGCAAAACGCTTCTTCTCCTGCGTCAACTCCACCGCAACCACATCGCCCGGGTAGGCGCCGCGCACGAAAACGACCCGCCCGTCCAGCTCAGCGATACCTTCCCCGCCGTGCGCCATCCGGGTGATCGTCAATTCAGTCACTTATCGTCCTGCGGGATCTCGGGGCTGTCATCGGCCGGCACCTCATCGACCTGCTGCTGCTCCACCTGCGCAGGCTGCTGGGCGCGCTCCTGCATCGCCTGCTGCACCTGCGCCACCAGCTGCTTCGGCAACACCACCGGCAGAGAGCTCCCCGCCAGAATCGGGTCATCGCCGCGATAGACGAAGGTACGGGCGGTGATCTCGCGGGTGAGATCACGTAACTCATCCGCACGATCCAGCGGAGCCGTGGCCGTCATCCGCAGCATCCATCGCGGACCCTCCACACCGACAATCCGGATCCGGCCATGCTCACCCTGCCCGATAACCTCCGGACCCCACGGACCCTGATCCAGCTCAGTGTCCAGGCCGTCGCCGATCATGCCCTGCGTGATCTGCTCCGCGGACTCCGCCCACTGACCGGCGGAGTTCGGGGCGGCGAAGGCCACCGGGGTGATACGACCGAACTCGGTGACAATATGCACCATCTTCGGCCCTTGCTCCCCCATCTCCACCTGCACCTGAGAACGCTTCGGTAGCGGGATACGCATCGAGCCCAAATCCAGGATGCCCAGCGAGAAATCGGAGAAATCAAACTCCTCGATGTTGACCGTATCCCCATCGAAGGGGCCGGTGTCACCGTCCACGGTGGTTTCCTGCGCCTGCGCGCTGCCCGGGACCTCCGGAGTGGGATCCTCGTATGTGGACTCAGCGCCGTCTGCGCCAGCGTCGTCCTGCTTCTTACCGAATGGCCACATCGCCATGCCTCATCGTCTCCTCAAAAATTCGTTGCCGCCCACTGTACTAGTGGCTAGTTCACGCCGGTGGAACCGTGACCCCCCTCGCCACGCTCCGTGACATCGAGATCCGCGACCTCCTCAAAATCCACCAACTCCACCCGCTGGACCACCAACTGCGCGATCCGCATCCCCCGGGTGATCTCAATCGGCGTCACCGGATCCAGGTTGATGAGACTGACCTTGATCTCCCCGCGATAATCCGCATCCACCGTCCCCGGCGCATTAACAATGCTCAAACCCTGCTTCGCCGCCAGACCCGAACGCGGATGGATCAACCCCACCGTACCCAGAGGCAGAGCCAGCGCGATCCCCGTACCCACCAGCTGCCGCTGGCCGGGGCCAAGAATCACATCCTCAGTGCTGTAGAGATCGACGCCAGCATCACCCCGGTGGGCACGATGCGGCAACGGCAGGTCCGGGTCCAGTCGCTTAATACGGACCGGGCTGAATTCACTCATATACGTCACAGGCCCCAATCTACTCATGCGTTAGAGTGGTAAATCGTGAGTGACACCGGTTCTGCTTCTACCCCCTCCCCCCGCACGCTCTACCGCGAGCGCCAATGGGTGCCCCTCTACTGGTGGGCCCTGGCCGCATTCCTGGTGGTCCTGACCGCACTGCAGCTCTATCAGAACCGCACCATCTGGTGGCTTATCGTCCCCCTCATCCTGCTCAGCGCCATCGCCACATGGATCCTGCTCAGCTGGTCCTCCACCGTCATCACCGTGGAACAAGACCCCGACGGCACCCGCTGGCTCTCCGCCAAATCCGCGAACCTGCCTCACACCATCGTGTCCCGCTCCCTCGCCGTGCCCGCCACCGCGAAACGAAACGCCATGGGCCGACAACTCGACCCCGCCGCCTTCGTCATCTCCCACGGCTGGATCCACGAAATGGTCATGCTGGTTCTCAACGATCCCGAAGACCCCACCCCCTACTGGCTCGTCAGCACCCGTCACCCGGAAGAGCTGCTCACCGCCTTCCTTCCCGAACAGACCGACGTCTCCCTCGCGCACCTGGAGAAGTAGCCGGGCGCGGGCCGTGCTGGGCTGCGGGGCCTCGTTCTGCGCCTTGCTCTGCGCAACGTCAGACGGACCGCCTACCTTAGGTTCGAAGTTCCGGACCTACCGGCCCCGGGGTGTCTGACGTTTAGCAGACGGCCCCCGGGTTCTGCGCAACGCCAGACACGCCCCCTGCCTTAGGTCCGTTGTCCCGGACCTACCGACCCTGGGGTGTCTGACATTTAGCAGACGGCCCCCGGGTTCTGCGCAACGCCAGACACGCCCCCTGTCTTAGGTCCGACGCCCCGGACCTACCAGCCTTGGGGTGTCTGACGTTTGGCAGACGGCCCCCGGGTTTTGCGCAACGTCAGACACCCACCCTCCCTTAGGCCCGACGCCCCGGACCTACCGACCCTGGGGTGTCTGACATTTAGCAGACGGCCCCCGGGTTCTGCGCAACGCCAGACACGCCCCCTGTCTTAGGTCCGACGCCCCGGACCTACCAGCCTTGGGGTGTCTGACGTTTGGCAGACGGCCCCCGGGTTTTGCGCAACGTCAGACACCCACCCTCCCTTAGGCCCGACGCCCCGGACCTACCGACCCTGGGGTGTCTGACGTTCGGCAGACGGCCCCCAACAAGCCCCAACGCCCCGCCTCAATAATCACCGAAGGCCCCACGGAGTCACTCCGCGGGGCCCGGTGAACGACAGCTCTAGGCGCAGTCCAGGCAGATCTCGGAACCGTCGTCTTCGGTGAAGGCGACGCGGTTGCGGCGCTGGACGAGGAAGCACTCGGCGCAGGTGAATTCGTCGGCCTGCTTCGGCACGACGGTGACGTTGAGTTCCTCCCCGGAAAGGTCAACGGCCGGCAGGTCGAAGGGCTCTACGATGTCGCCGTCGTCATCGATACCGGGGCTCTGGCTTTCAGCGGCCTTGAGTCCTTCGAGGGAATCGGTCTCGAGCTCGTCCTCTACCCGGCGGCGGGGGGCATCGTAGTCAGTCGCCATGGCTCGTCCATCCTTCACGTTTGGATCGGCCGGGGTTGCGGCCGATGTGCGTAGTGTCGAGGCGCATATTAAGCGACAATTGCGTCCGTGTCATACTCCCTGGCCATCGGCGTGTTATCGGCCTTGTAACGGAGCCATGATCCCGGTTTCCGCGGCGAGGTTTTCCCAGGCGGCGGACAACTGACCTGCGGCGACGGAGACGGGCTGACCGGAGGAACCGGGCGTCGATAAGCGGGGGGTGTGGGCGATTGCCCCCGCTTCGCGGGCGATGAGTGCGCCGGCTGCGAAGTCCCAGCAGTGCAGTCCGTGTTCGTAGAAGGCGTCGACGGTGCCTTCGGCGACGCGGCAGAAGTCGAGGGCGGCGGCGCCCATGCGGCGGATGTCGCGGACCTGGGGCAGGATGCCCGCGAGCAGTGCAGCTTGTTGGGCGCGCCAGGCGGATGAGTAGGAGAAACCGGTGGCGACCAGGGCCAATGCGGGGTCACTGACGTCGTTGCAGCGCAGTTGCACCCGCTCGCCCTCGCGTTCGACGAAGGAGCCGGCGCCGAGGGTGGCGGAGTAGACGTGGTCGCGGGGGGCGTTGACGACACAGCCTGCCACCACCTCCCCGTCGATGGCGGCGGCGATGGAGACGGCGTATTCGGGCAGGCCGTAGAGGAAGTTGACGGTGCCGTCGATGGGGTCGACGATCCAGGACACCCCACTGGTAGAGCCCCGTTCGCTGCCTTCTTCGCCGATGATGCCGTCATCGGGGCGCAGGGTGAGCAGGCGGTCGGCGATGAAGTCCTCGGCGAAGGTGTCGACGATGGTGACGGGGTCGACGGCGGAGGATTTGGTGGTGGCGAAGGAGCGGATGTCACCGCCCGCCTGAGCTGCGAGTTCGGCACGCTTTTCGCGGATGCGGGCGGCGGCGTCGCGGGCAACGGTGACGGCGATGTCGGTGAGCTGATGGGGATCGTGGGAAGCCATGGGCCCCATTGTGCCCGCTGTTTGTATGCTGGGCGCCATGAGCAATATCGGCTTCGGCATTGACATCGGCGGCTCGGGAATCAAGGGCGCGCGCGTGAATTTGGACGATGGTGAGTTCGTCGGCGACCGCATCAAGATCAAGACCCCGAAGCCAGCGACGCCGGAGGCAGTGGCTGCGACGGCGGCGGAGATCGTGAAGGTCGCGGAGTGGAATGGCCCGGTCGGTCTGACGATGCCGTCGGTGATCAAGGGGCAGATTGCGCGGACGGCTGCGAATATCGATGAGTCGTGGATCGGCACGGATGTGCATGAGCTTTTCGCCCGGCATCTCGGGGAGCGCGAGATTTCGGTGCTTAACGACGCCGACGCCGCCGGCATCGCCGAGGTCGCTTTCGGCGATCCCCGTTCGCGGCAGGGTTCCGCCCTGTTTCTTACTTTCGGTACCGGTATCGGTTCCGCCCTGCTTGTCGACGGCCGCGTCTTCCCCAACACCGAACTCGGACACCTCATCCTGGACGGGGTGGAGGCGGAGCGGCGGGCGTCGTCGGCGGCGAAGGACCGCGATGAGTTGAGCTTCAAGAAGTGGTCGAAGCGGGTGACGAAGGTGCTGCGCGAGTACGAGCGTCTGCTTAACCCGGGGGCTTTCATCGTGGGTGGCGGGATTTCCCGGGAGCATGAGAAGTGGGTGCCGCTGCTTGACGTGGAGGCCCCGGTTTTCCCGGCGCAACTGCGTAATCGGGCGGGCATTGTCGGCGCGGCGATGGCGGTGGCGGCACACGTTGCACCCTAAGGTGGTTGAACCGGCCCGGAATGTTTGATCTATACTGGGCGGTTGATTACGACGACGGAGCTTTTGCTCCCTCGCATGAGTGCAGGCCCCCGGGGGTCGTTTGACTACCCCGCTACGGGGCCGGACACATTTTCTTGAGTAGGCAAGGCGAAAGGGCGTACGTGGCAGCCACGGATTCTTCTGACAACACTGCGGTCGAGACGACCGCAGACACTCCTGTGAAGAAGGCCGCCAAGAAGGTGGCGAAGAAGACGGCCAGGAAGGTCGCGAAGAAGACGGCGCGCAAGGCCGCAAAGAAGACCACCCGCAAGGTGGCTAAGAAGGCTGCGAAGAAGACGGCGCGCAAGGCCACCCAGCCGGCTGAGGCGGAGGCCCCGGAGACTGAGGGTCTGGAAGAGGAGCTCGACGACGACGTGGAGCCCGATGAGCCCGATTTCGATGCCGCCACCCTCGAGGAGGATGAGCTCGGCGACGAGCCCGCCGAGGAGGAGGAAGAGGAAGAGGAGGACACCGGCGCCTCCGTCTGGGATGAGGACGAATCTGCCGCACTGCGTCAGGCCCGCAAGGACGCTGAGCTCACTGCTTCCGCTGACTCGGTCCGGGCCTACCTCAAACAGATCGGCAAGGTCGCCCTCCTCAACGCTGAGCAGGAGGTGTCCCTGGCCAAGCGCATCGAGGCCGGCCTCTACGCCACCTACCGCATGGAGCAGATGGAG